>CAZQLH010000020.1:0-1661 GCA_964594155.1 uncultured Candidatus Saccharibacteria bacterium | reverse complement strand
AAGAGATTTTAAGAAGAATGACTGATTCTCTAAGGCATCGGGGCCCTGATGATAAGGGCTTTTATTTTAATGAAAATACTGGATTAGGTCATCGCCGTTTAAGTATTATTGATTTAGAAACAGGACATCAGCCAATTGCTAATGAAGATAAGACAATTCAATTGATTTTTAATGGCGAGATATATAATTTTCAGGAATTAAGAGAAAGATTGATTAATCAAGGGCATAAATTTTCTACTCAAACAGATACTGAGGTAATGGTTCATCTTTATGAAGAAAAAGGCGAGGATTTTCTAAAAGAATTAAATGGAATGTTTGCTTTGGCTCTTTGGGATGAAAGAGAAAAGAAGTTGATTTTAGCTCGGGACAGAATGGGACAGAAGCCACTTTATTATTCTTTAGTGAATAATACTTTAGTTTTTGGATCAGAACTAAAATCATTATTTCATCATCCTTTAATTAAAAAAGAAATTGATTTCAATAGCTTGAATAAGTATTTGATTTACGAATATGTTCCTATGCCTCAAACAATAATTAAAGGGATTAATAAATTAGAGCCAGGGCATTTTTTAACTTATCAAAACAATCAATTAAAAAAATCTCCTTATTGGAATATTCAATTTAATCAATTAGAGAATCAAAAAGATTATTTAACTAAATTTGAAGAATTATTAGAGGATTCAGTAAAAAAAAGATTAATTTCTGATGTGCCTTTAGGTATATTTTTATCAGGCGGGATTGATTCTTCAACTATTGCATATTATGCTCAGAAAAATTCCAATCAAAAAATTAAAACATTTTCTATTGGTTTTGAAGATAAATCATTTGATGAATCAAATTATGCCAATCAAGCAGCTAAGTTTTTAGATACTGAACACTATCATCAGAATTGCAGTCCAGCAGATTTATTAGGATTAATAGATGATATAGCTGAAATTAATGATGAGCCATTTGCTGATGCTTCAATTATTCCAACTTATTTATTATCTAAATTCACTCGCAAGAATGTAACTGTTGCTTTAGGTGGAGATGGAGGAGATGAATTATTAGCTGGCTATCCAACATTTCAAGCTTTAAGATTTGCTAAGTCATATCGTTATTTGCCAAGATTATTCAGAGAAGCTATAAAAAGAACAGCTAATCTTTTACCTGTTTCTCATGATAATTTTAGTTTTGATTTTAAGTTAAAGAAAACGCTTTCTGGATATGATTATCCTTTAGAAATTCAGAATCAGATTTGGTTGGGAGCTTTTACTCCTCAAGAAAACCAAAATCTATTCTTACCAGAAATAGCTATTAATTTTGATCAAAGTTTTTCAGAAACAAATCAATTTATTGAACAAACTAAAAAAGAATCATTGGATAATAGAATGATTTATCTTTATTTAAAACAATATTTATCTGATGATATTTTAGTTAAAGCGGATCGGGCTTCAATGTTTGCTTCTTTAGAAGCAAGAGCTCCTTTTATGGATTATCGCTTGGTGGAGTTTATTAATTCCCTGCCTTATAATCTAAAGTTAAATGGTTGGACAACCAAATATGCTTTAAAACAATTAATGAAAGATAAATTGCCTAAGAATATTATTAATAGGCCTAAGAAAGGGTTTGGTCTTCCAGTTGCCAAATGGATCACTAATGAATTAAAAGATTTTACTTTT
>CAZQLH010000019.1:0-3118 GCA_964594155.1 uncultured Candidatus Saccharibacteria bacterium | reverse complement strand
TAGTTGGCGGCGCTTTGAAAATGATTTATCAGCAAAATATTTTTCCGGTTTTAGAACCAGATGTTTTTCGTCTTTTGTATTATCCTACTTTAATACCTTGGGTTTATCTGATTTTTTTTGCTCCTTATACAATCTTTGTTTATTTAACAGGTAATTTTGCTTGTATATCTGAATTAAGAGATTTATTTATTATGGATCCTTCAATGTTCTTTCTAATTGCTAGGATTATTAATGTTTTTTTTGCTACTGCAGCAGTTTGGTTAATTTATCTAATCACTAAAGAAATATTTTCTAAAAGAGCTGGATTAATAGCAGCATTGTTATATAGTGTTAGTTTTTTGCCGATTCATCAAGGCCATTTTTCTAAACATTGGAACCTCGGCATTTTTTTCGGTCTTTTAATCATTTATTTTACTCTGCCAATATTGAAAAATCCTAAAACAAAGAATTATGCTTTAGTCGGTTTATTGACAGGTTTAGCTTTTTTTGTTGATTATATCTTTGCTTTGTATGGACTAATAGCTGTTTTAGCTCATATTTTATTCACTAAGTTTTCTTTAAAACAAAGATTATTTAATAAAAGATTATGGTTGTTGATTTTAATTTCCTTGCTTGTTTCTGGATTAGCTATTTTAGTTTATCCTCAGGAATTTGAACGGATTGCTTTAGGCGAGGATTCAACTACTACTTTAGCCAAAAGCTTAATAGGATTTTTAGATGTTTTAGGACAAATTTTGAGAACTCTTTTTTATCTAGCCACTTTTATTTTTATTTCATCTTTATTCGGTTATCTTTTCTTATTTTTTAAAGATAAGAAAAAGTTTTTTCTTTTATCTTTGATTCCAATAACTGCTCCTTTTTTATATTATTTCCTACTTCATTTTGAGCCGAGATATATCTTATTATTCTTGCCAATTTTAACTATCGTGGCTGGTTATGGATTTGATCAGATAATTGAATTTTTGAAAATTAGATCAAAATTAGCAGTTGGCTTAATAGCTTTGATAATTATATTCCTTCCTTTAAAAAACGCTATTGTTTTTGATAAGATACTTACCCAGGATGATACTAGGAATTTAGCTAAAGAATGGCTGGAAAGTAATATTCCAGCTGGATCAAAGATTATTACTAATTCTTGGGAATTTTCTTTGATTAGAGATCAAAAATGCATAAATCAACAGCAACAGACAAGAAATATGAGTTTAAGAAGTAGAGATTATGTAATGATGAATCGCGCTTTTCCAAATAGTTATTGTGTTTGGCCTCTTGATTTAATACAAGTTTTGCCTGAGAATATAAGGGAGTTTGAATATTACGTAGTTGATTCTTTTACTGGCCGTCGTTTTGCTTATTTAGGCGAAAAATTAATTGAAAAAGGCGAATTAATTAAGAAGTTTAAAGGTTCTCCTTTTGATCCAAGTGAGCAAATTAATACGATGTTTGTCCATCAAAGATTAAAAGAAAGAGTCTTAGGTCCAGATGTAGAGATTTATAAGTTAAAATAATATGCCGTATTTATCATTAATCATTCCATTTTATAACGAAGAAAAGAATCTGCCTCTTTTAATTAAAGAGCTTAATTTAATTTTACCTTCTTTAAATAAATCATTTGAAGTGATTTTTATTGATGATGGCTCAATTGATAATAGTTATAATATTTTAAAAGATTTAGTTAAGGATAAAGATAATTGGAAGATCATTAAATTTAGAAGAAATTTTGGCCAGACAGCAGCCTGGGCAGCTGGCTTAAATAATTCTAAAGGCGAAGTAATTGTAATTATGGATTCTGATTTAGAAAATGATCCCAATGATATTCCAAAGCTTTTAGGAAAGATTGATCAGGGCTATGATATTGTTTCTGGTTGGCGTAAGGATCGCTGGAAAGATAAATTATTTACTCGATACTTAACTTCAAAAGTGGCTAATTGGCTGACTTCTAAAATTAGCGGAGTTAAGTTAAATGACCTTGGTTGCAGTTTAAGGGCTTATCGCAAAGAGGTTTTAGAAGGAGTTCAATTGTATGGCGAAATGCATCGTTTCTTGGCAATTTTAGCTTATTGGCAGGGAGCTAAATTAATTGAAGTGGAAGTTAATTTTAGGCCAAGAAAATATGGCCAATCTAAATATGGTTTAAATAGAATCGGAAGAGTACTTCTTGATTTAACTGTAATTAAATTTTTAAGCGGTTATTCTACCAAGCCAATTTATTTTTTTGGCAGATTAGGTATTTTTTCAATAATAGCCAGTGTTTTGACTTTTTTGGGCATGGTTTATTATAAGTATTGGGGTGGAAAGACTTTTATTGAAACACCTTTACCAGTTCTAGTTGTTTTGTTTTTTGTTATCGGTATAATGTTTGTCTTAATTGGCTTATTAGCAGAAATGATTATGCGGACTTATCATGAGTCGCAAGATAGGAAAATTTATTCTATTAAAGAGAAAATAAATTTTAATTAAAATGAAACATCAAGATAAATTAAATTTAGGCTGTGGTCAATTTCCTAAGCAAGGATATGTTAATTTAGATATTTATCCAGATGCACAAGCAGATATTTTTCATGACTTAAATCAATTTCCTTATCCTTTTAAAGATAATAGTTTTTCTTTAATTGAAGCAGATCATGTATTAGAACATTTAGATGATCCAATTAAAGTAATGAAAGAACTGCATCGAATTTTAAAGCCAAAAGGAAAGTTAATTGTTAGAGTTCCTCATTTTAGTCGGGGATTTTCTCATCCGGATCATAAAAGGGGGTTTGATATTACTTTACCTTATTATTTTAATTCAGAATTTAAAGGCGGTTATGTAGGCGTAAAATACAAGCTAGAAAAAATGAGATTAAGATGGTTTGCTCAGCCTTATTTAAAAAAAGAAATTTTCACAATTTTATATTATCCTTTAAGAATTATCAGTTGGATTTTAGATTTTTTAGCTAATATTTGTCCAGCTTGTTGTTCTAGAATTTGGTGTTTTTGGGTAGGAGGGTTTGAAGAAATTGAATTTCATTTTGCAAAGGAATAATTTTATGTGCGGGATTACTGGTTATTTAGGTCAAGGTAATAAAGAGATTTTAAGAAGAATGACTGATTCTCTAAGGCATCGGGGCCCTGATGATAA
>CAZQLH010000018.1:0-3305 GCA_964594155.1 uncultured Candidatus Saccharibacteria bacterium | reverse complement strand
GCTCCGGGGGTCGGATTCGAACCGACGACCAATTGATTAACAGTCAACTGCGCTACCGCTGCGCCACCCCGGAATAATATTTAATTGTAATGTTATCTTATAATAATAAACTAAAATAATCAAGATATTCAGAGGCCGTGCCTTAAAAAATACAGCCTTTGCAAAGGCTGTATTTTTTAAGGCACGGCCTCTTACACTTTTACATTATCAAAGCGTCAAGCATTTGTTTTGCGCATTTTTCCCATGAAAACTTCTTAGCTTGTTCTAATCCTTCTTTAATTAAATCATCCCGCAATTCTTTATCAATCAGCCCTTTATAAATCCCATTTGAGATTTCATTAATATCTGAATTATCTTGAATATAGATTGCTGAATCGCCTGCTACCTCTGGAATAGACGCTTTGTTGCTCGTTACTACTGGTGTTCCGCAAGCTATTGACTCTAAAACTGGCAAGCCAAATCCTTCATAATCAGAAAGATAAACTAATAAATCAGCTGCATTGTATAAAACTGCTAAATCTCGTCCAGATAAATAATCATAATGCAAGATTTTTTCTTGGTTAAGTTCTTGTTTAGAAATATCAGCGTAATTAACTCCAATAATTAAAAACTGGTAATTAGGCAATTTTTGGGAAACTTTTTTAAAAGCCCTAATTGCTTCTAATAGATGGCGCCGATTAAAAATTGAACCAATATGAAGAATAAATTTATCTTTGATTTGATATTTCTTTTTAATTTTATCTAATTTTTCCTGGTCATTAATTGGCTTAAAGTCGTCATCAGCTGCTAATAATGTTGTTAAAACCTTATCTGGATTAATTTTGTAATGTTTAATTACTTCTTCACGGCTGAATTCTGAAGGAGTAAAAATAATTTCAGCTCTTTGAGCAGATATTTTGGATAATTTTTTAAGCAGGATTTTATCCCAAAAACTTGGCCAATTATATAATTCTGGATGTGTCTCGTAAATAATATCATGCAAGATTAAAGCTATTTTTCCTCTATACAAAATCGGCGCGACATAATCCGGGCAAAACAGAATATTTAACTTGTCTTTTGTTGCTTCTTTACACAAAGAATAATGCCTGAATAAAGCATTACTCTTGGTGTTTAGCAGCTTAAACTCAAAATTTGGCTTTTTTAATCCTAGATCGTCTGGAATTTCTTGCTTAAAATAGAGAATAAATTTTAAGCTTTCCGGCAAATCAAAATTATTCCATTGCTGAAGAATATTAATCAAAACCCGGCCAACTCCTGTTCGCTGGCCTTCTAAGCTAAAAGCTTCAATGCCAATAATCATAAATTTATCTTGCCTGTTTTATTAAAATAAAAATCTTTTATGCCTAATAAAATATGCTTAGCCCAGATTCTTTTCTTAGGCATAAAAACTATTTTAATTAATTGCTTAATAATACGCCAAAAAGAATCTAAATAAACTATTGGCTTAATATGCCAAGGCGCGTATTTTTGAGCCATAATTAATCCATTTCTAATATGATAATAGATATATGAAGGAGAACCAGATATACTGCTTTGAGATCCCTTGTGCCAGATTTGAGCGTCTGGGATAAAAACACACTTAAAGCCGTTTTTACGCGCCTTTAATGACCAATCAGTGTCTTCATAATACAAAAAATACTCTTCAGGCATCAGGCCAATCTTTTCTATAGCTTGTTTTTTAACCAAAACGCAACAACCGGTTAAAAACTCTGTTTCTTTAACTTTAGGCGAGTCATATTGCCCGTTATCTTCTTGATTATGCCCTATCATTTCCCCTTTATTATACAGCCAATTAATCTTGCCTCCAGCTGACCAGATTTTGTTTTTATTTTCATAAAAATATATTTTAGGGCCGATTAATCCAATGTTTTCATTGCTTTCCCCTATTTCAACCAATTTGCTTAAAAAATCCCTGCTAACAACAGTATCATCATTAAGAAGCAAAACATAATCAGCATTATTTTCCAAGGCGTATTTAATGCCGACATTATTACCGCCAGAAAATCCTAAATTCTCCTGATTATAGATTATTTTAATATCAGAACTGGGCAACTCTGGTCTAATTTTAGAACCATTATCAACAATGACTACCTGATAATTTGGGTAGTCATTGTCTTTTAATGATTCTAAGCACTCTAAAACATCTGGCCAATTATTCCAATTAAGGATAATAATAAAAACCTTATGATGCATAAAAATTATCTTGTGTTTCTAATTTCTCGCTGTTTAGATCTTAATTCCTGAAAAACCTCTTTTCTTTCTTGTTTTATTTCCATAACTCTTTCTCTGACTTCTGGAGCTGCTGTTTCGCCTAATTCATCTATAATTTCCATCTGCCTAACTCTATGTTCAATTCTTTCTTCTCCATTTTCTATTCCTTGCTTTAACTGTTCTTTGAATTCTTCTTTATTCTGCAGCTTATTCATTACTTGTCCAAATTTTTGCAAATGCTCTTGTCGATTTTCTCTGATTTTTTCCATTGCTCTTTCTGGGACTTTTTCTTCTAATTTCTTTAAAATTTCCTGATGGAGTAATTGCTGATGAGCATATTTATCTAAAAAGCTTTTTAATTTAGGCACTTCGGGATTCTCTTGCTTAAATTCTTCAACTCGGTTGTTAATCCTTTCTATTGATCTTTTATACTTCTCATTAATTTTATCTAATTTATCCTGAAGCTTTTCATCATTAGGATTATCTTGAACTGTTTTTCTGGCTTTAACTAATTGGCGATTAGCTTTTCTTAATTCTATTTCCGACTTTTTAATTGGGTTGCGGATAACTAACATTTGAACGCTGTCAAACACGTCCTTAAGCCAAGAAACAACTCCTGGTTCTTCTATGTCTAATTCTTCAGCTGTGATTTCTGCTTCCTCTGCCAAAATTGGCAAAGAAAACAAGCTTAGAGAAAAAACAAAGATAAAAGAAAAAAATATAAATTTTTTAATCATGGTTATTTTATTTTTATATAATTAATTAGAACTGTATAGTTTTTTAACTCCGATAATATCCCCGGCTTCAAGGCTTCTTTTTTTTGTCTCGCCGTAACCAGCATAGCCATACATTGTCTCTTCTGAACATGCGCCTTCGTAAAGATCATCTAAACCAATACTATGACCAAGTTCGTGAGTAGCTATATTCTCAAAGTCCATCTTTCCTGCTTCTCCGCTAATTGACCAATCAAAATCAACATCATCATATACCTGGTCCCACTCTACTAATTTTCTATTATGAGGCGGCCCGCTAAATACTCCCCAAACAATCGTTACGCCAATTACCCCGCTCTGGCCAATATCAGCAAAATATAC
>CAZQLH010000017.1:0-5892 GCA_964594155.1 uncultured Candidatus Saccharibacteria bacterium | reverse complement strand
TATGATGATGTATCCTGACATTCTGGCTCGTGACTATAATACGCCGGGTCTGGATATGGCCGCTCTTTCCTGGCAGTCCGCCGACTATTCGCTCTATTTCAGGGCTTCTGACGACAGGCTTTTCTTCGACATCACGGACGATTTGGCCTACGTTGATGACTACTTCTCTGGCGGTTTGCTGTTTCTTGGGTAGTGTGGTCATTGGTCTTTTGCTTTTTGGCTTTTGGACTAGGAATTTTGATTCTTGGTTCTCGGCCGAATTTTCAAAAATACGAGGTGTGATCCTTTAATAAATTCAGGATTGCGCCTCGTTTTTCTTTTTAGATTTGATTTTTTTTGGAAAACAGGATAAACTTAAATCATTATGAAAAAGATACTTGTTTTCATCTGGGAAGTTGTTAAAATAGTGGTTATTTCTTTAGCCATTATTATTCCCATCCGCTATTATTTAATTCAGCCATTTTTTGTTAAAGGCGCTTCTATGCAGCCTAGTTTTGATAGTGGCCAGTATTTAGTTATTAATGAAATTAGTTATCGTTTTGAAAATCCAATGCGGGAAGATGTAATTGTTTTTAAATACCCCCAGGATCCTTCCCAATATTATATTAAAAGAATCATTGGCCTGCCTAATGAAACAGTTGAAGTTAAGAATGGCCAGGTGACTATTTACAGCATTGATTTTCCTCAAGGAGCGGTTTTAGATGAATCTTATCTGTTTGAAGGGATTTTTACTCAAGGAAATATTTTCGTCAAACTAGGTGAGAATGAATATTTTGTCTTAGGGGATAATCGTCAAGCCAGCTCTGATTCCCGTCAATGGGGAGCGCTGGCTAAAGAATATATTATTGGCAAGGTTTGGGTAAGGGCCTGGCCATTTGACGCATTTACAGTATTTTAATTTATTTTATTTATGTCTAAAAAATCAAAAAGTAAATTTCAAGTTCCCAGAGGAATGAGGGATATTTTACCTGAAGAACAAATATATTGGGAAAAAGTCAGGTCAGTTATAGTGAGAGTAGCTGGATCTTATGGTTTTAAACGGATAGATACGCCTATTCTTGAACAAAGAGATTTATTTGCCAAAAGCACAGGCGCTTATACTGATATTGTTGAAAAGGAAATGTTTAATCTGACAACCAAAGGAAGGGATAAATTAAGCTTGCGTCCAGAATTTACCCCTGGCGTTATGAGGGCATATTTAGAAGGCGGGTTGTCTAGCTTGCCGCATCCAGTAAAGCTATATAGCATCGGCCCTATTTTCCGCTATGAAAGGCCTCAAAAGGGACGATATAGGCAATCCTATCAGGCTAACTTTGAAGTGATTGGCGAGAAAGATCCAGTTTTAGACGCTCAATTGATCCAATTGTTTTTTTCCATTAGTAAAAAATTAGGCCTTAAAAAATTAACTACCCAGATTAATAGTGTTGGTTGTCCTAAATGTCGGCCAAATTACCGTAAAAAATTAGTGCGTTATTATCGAAACAGAAAAAGAGATTTTTGTTCTAATTGCCAAAGGCGGTTTCAATACAATCCTTTGAGATTGTTGGACTGCAAAGAAGATGTTTGTTGTCAATTAGCCAAAGAAGCGCCCCAGATTATTGATAGTTTATGCGACAACTGTAAAAGTCATTTTAAGAACGTTTTGGAGTTTTTGGATGAGTTGGAAATTCCTTATATGCTTAATCCTTGTTTAGTAAGGGGATTAGATTATTATACCAAAACAGTTTTTGAGATTTGGCCAGAAGAAGAAGATAGTCGTCAAATTGCTTTGTCTGGCGGCGGCAGATATGATGGATTGGTAAAACTTTTAGGCGGTCAAGATACGCCAGCAGTTGGTTTTGCTGTGGGTTTGGACAGAATGGTTAATCTTATTAAAGAAAGAGAAATTAAAATCACTCCAAGAAAAAAACCTTTAATTTTTTTAGTTCAATTAGGCGAGTTAGGAAAAAAGAAATCTCTAAGATTGTTTGAAGAGCTTCGGCAGTCTAATTTAGAAACGTCTAGTTCTTTTAGTAAGAATACCATTAAATCGCAATTGAAAATGGCTAATAAGCTTCAAGCTAAGTTTGCTTTAATTTTAGGCCAAAGAGAAGCATTAGAAGAATCAATTATTATCCGGAATATGGAAACTGGCAGCCAAAAAATTGTTCCTTTGTCCAGAGTGGTTAAAGAAATAAAGAAAAAAATTAAATCATAAATACATGGATTGTATTTTTTGTAAAATAGCCAATCACCAACAAAAAGCTGATATTGTTTATGAGGATAAGAATATAATTGTTTTTAAGGATATTAATCCGCAAACGCAGGTTCATTTTTTAATTACTTCTAAAAAACACATTGAATCAATCAATCATCTTGAAGAAGATGATAAGAATTTAATCAGCGAGATGATTTTTTTATCTAAGAAATTAGCTCAAGAACAAGGAATAGATGCCAAGGGTTATCGTTTGGTTTTTCATGTTGGCCGAGGCGGCGGTCAGATTATTGACCATCTTCATTTGCATTTAATGGGAGGAGGTGAAATAACTAATGAATGAGAAAAAGATTAGTTTAACTTCCCGTAAAAAATGGTTTTACATGGGTATTACTATTGCTTTGCTTAACCCAATATTTTCAGGAATAATATTGGGTGTTGCTTTCTGGACTGAACCAGAACTTAAAAAAGAATCCAGAATTATTCTAGGCTTGTCTATTGTTTGGGGAATTATCTTTATTTATTTATCCCGTTGGCTAATGAGCCAAGGTTATTTGCCTAGTTATTAAGGTCTTTTTATGAATAATAAATTATTTCAGGCTCTAGCTGTTTTAATTGGGACTATTATTGGAGTAGGTCTTTTTAGTTTGCCCTATATTACTGCTCAAATAGGCATTTTAACAATGCTTTTTTATTTTCTCATTTTAGGAGCAGTTATGATTTTAATCAGCTTGATTTACAGCGAAGTGGCTTTGCGAACCAAAGAGCTTCATCGCTTGCCTGGCTATGCTGAAAAGTATTTAGGTTCAAAAGCAAAAAAAATCGCTTTTGTTTCCAATGGGTTTGGCTTAACCGGAGCTCTTTTGGCTTATTTAATCGTTGGCGGAGAATTTCTATTTTCTCTTTTATCCCCAATTTTCAGCGGCAGCAGTTTTATTTACACTCTTATCTTTTTCTCTTTTGGCGCGCTTTTAATTTACTTAGGCGTTAAAAGCATTGCCAAGGCAGAATTATTTCTTTTAGTTTTATTTTTTGTCATTCTGGGAATTGTTTTTTATCAAGGATTTCCTTTGATTAATATAGGGCATTTGTTTAATTTTGATTTTAAATATATTTTTTTACCATATGGAGCAGTGCTTTTTTCTTTAGCTGGAACTTCTGTTATCCCAGAGATTAAAGAGATATTAAGCAGTAATCCTAAAAAATTAAAAAAGGTAATTATTTTAGGAATTTTGATTTCAGCGCTTACTTATCTTTTTTTCATTTTTCTGATCACAGGCATTACTGGATTAAACACTTCTCCAGAAGCTATTATTGGCTTAAAAAATGTTCTAGGCAATAGCATTGTTGCTTTGGCTTTGATTTTCGGCCTTTTAACTGTTTTTACTTCTTTTTTAACTATTGGCTTAACCCTGAAAAAGATTTTTTGGTATGATTTGGAAATAAATAAGAATCTTTCTTGGTTTTTAGCTTGCTTTATTCCTTTAGCTCTCTTTATTTTCGGCTTTAAGAATTTTATCGCGGTAATTAGCTTAACTGGCGGAGTTTTTTTAGGAATAGATGTAATCCTTATTATTCTTTCCTATCTTAAAGCTAAAACCAAAGGAGACCAAAAACCAGCTTATAGTTTGAAAATACCTAATTTTTTAGTTTATTTATTGATTTTATTCTTTGTTCTCGGCGCTGTTTATGAAATTATTTATTTTATAAAATAGAGATATGACTAAGAAAGATTTTATTAAAATCAGTGAATATTTATGGGAAATTCCTAAGAACTTTAGGAATGATATGCGCGCGCCAGCCCGGGTCTATACTTCAGAGAAAATGCTGGAACATATTTTACAAGACAGATCTTTAGATCAGTTAGTTAATTTATCTTGCTTGCCTGGAATTCAGAAATACGGTTTAGCAATGCCTGATTGCCATGAGGGTTATGCCAGCCCAATCGGCGGAGTAGCTGCTATTAAAGCTTCTAAAGGCATTATTTCTCCTGGAATGCAGGGCTATGATATTAATTGCGGAATGAAATTGCTTAAATCAGAATATTTTGAAAAAGATATCAAGCCTTATTTAGAAAAACTAACTGATCAGATTCAAAAACAAGTTCCTTCTGGTTTAGGCAGGGGAAGAAAAATTAAACTTTCAATTGAGCAAATAAATAGGATTTTACAGGGTGGAGCTGAATACTTGGTTGAAAAAGGATATGGCCAGCCAGAAGATGTTGAGAATTGTGAATCAGAAGGAAGAATGGAACAAGCTGATGCTTCTGTTGTTTCAGAACGGGCTAAAAATAGAGGACGAAGCCAAGTAGGCACTCTTGGATCTGGAAATCATTTTATAGAAGTTCAAAAAGTAGATAAAATCTTTGATCCAGAAATTGCCCAAACTTTTGGCTTATTCAAAGACCAAATAATTATTATGATTCATAGCGGCTCTAGAGGATTAGGCCATCAAGTAGCCACTGACTATATTAAAGAATTCATTGGTTTAATGAAGAAGTACAAGATACAAGTGCCAGATAGAGAATTTGCTTGTGTTCCTTTTAATTCGCCAGAAGGCCAGAGAGGATTAGCTGCTAGCGCTGCTGCGGCTAATTATGCCTGGGCTAATCGGCAAATGATTGCTCATTTTGTCAGAAAAGCTTGGAGATCTGTATTAGGCGAGAAAAATTCAAACTTGTTTTCCCTTTATGATGTAGCTCATAATATTATTAAAATAGAGAAATATAATATTAATGGAAAGGAAGTTGAATTAGCTATTCATCGCAAAGGAGCAACCCGGGCTTTTCCGCCTAATCATTCAGAAATTCCAGAGAAATACCAAAAAACTGGCCAGCCAGTTTTAATTCCTGGTTCAATGGGCGCTGCTTCCTATGTTTTAGTCGGGACTGAACAAGGAGAAGAAAGTTTTTTTTCAACCTCGCATGGCGCTGGACGGGCTATGTCGCGAAAAGCAGCTGCTAGGCAAATTTCCGGACCAGAAGTAATCAGAAAATTAAAAGAAAAGGGAATTATTGTTAAATGCCGTTCCTTAAGGGGTATTGCTGAAGAAGCGCCAATCGCTTATAAAGATATTGATGGCGTGATAGATGTAGTTCATAAGGCTGGTTTGTCAAAAAAAGTAGCCCGGGTTACGCCTTTAGCTGTGATTAAAGGAGAATAGAGGGCTTGCCAAAGGACAAATAAAAGAGTATATTAGAAGTAATGAAACAGAAAGATATTTTCCGCAGTCCTACTCAAGGACGAATGCAATTGGCTAAAGTAGCCAAGGAAATTTCCAGCTATGTTGGCCAAGATTCCCAGCGTAAATATCGGTTAATTGTGGGAACTGATTCAAACGGCGATAAGCGCGCTGATTTTGTCACAGCTATTATTGTTTGCCGGGTTGGCCGAGGCGGCCGTTATTTCTGGAAAAAAACAAATGGGAATAAGACTTTTCATACTATTCGCGACAGGATTTACCAAGAAGTAACTCTTTCTTTGCAAACAGCTCAAGATATTCTTGGACAATTAGAATCTTCATTAAAACCAGATCAACAACCTGATTATGATTTTCAGATTCATATTGATGTAGGGCAAAAAGGTCCTACCAGAGAAATGATTAAGGAAGTGGTTGGCATGGTCAGAGGCAATGGTTTTAGAGCCAAAATAAAGCCAGAATCATTTGCCGCTTCCATTGTAGCTGACAAATACGCTTAG
>CAZQLH010000016.1:0-8149 GCA_964594155.1 uncultured Candidatus Saccharibacteria bacterium | reverse complement strand
TTATGAGCGCTTTACCCTAAAGGGCTCCGACGCGTCTCAAAAATTTCAGAATATTTATTTAAAGTCCGGCCTTGAATTACCATGAAGTGGTTTAATAAAATTATTCAAATCTTTAAAATCAAAGAATTGCGCAAAAAAATAATTTTTGTGTTTATGATTTTAGTTGTTTTTCGAATTGCAGCTAATATTCCAGTGCCAGGAATTGATACTGAGCGATTAAAGCAGTTTTTTTCTAATAATCAGTTATTCGGCCTTTTAAATGTTTTTACTGGCGGAGCAATGAGCAATTTATCAATTATTATGCTTGGCTTGGGCCCGTTTATTACAGCTACGATTATTATGCAGCTTTTAACAATGATTTTTCCCCAATTAGAAGCGCTTTATAAGGAAGAAGGAGAAGCAGGCAGGCAGAAATTTAATCAGTATAGCCGGATATTAACAGTGCCTTTGGCTGTTTTACAATCTTATAGCATGTTAATGCTTTTGAGCCGGCAAGGTATTTTAGCTTCCTTTTCTGCTTTTCAATGGGCTACCTCTATTTTGGTAATTACAGCTGGGGCTGTATTTTTAATGTGGTTAGGAGAGTTAATTTCTGAAAAAGGCATTGGCAATGGCGTTTCCTTGTTGATTTTTGCCGGTATTGTTGCTAGTGTTCCTTTATCTATTAAAGAATTAGTTGTTACTTATGATGTTTCTAAGATTCCTTCATATATTGCTTTTTTTGTTGTTGCTTTGATTATTACAGCAAGTGTTGTTGTTATTACTGAAGGTCGGCGCAATATTCCTATTTCTTATGCTAAGCGGGTTCGAGGGAATAAAGTTTATGGCGGGGTTTCCACTTATTTGCCTTTGAGCGTTAATCCAGCAGGCGTTATCCCAATTATTTTTGCTTTATCAGTTATGCTTTTTCCCGGCATGATGGCTAGTTTTTTAGGCGCTTCCAGCATTGGCTGGCTGGCTAATTTTGCCCAATGGATTGGCCGTCTTTTTCAAAATTCTTGGTTTTACGGAATTATGTATTTTGCTTTAGTTGTTCTTTTTACATATTTTTATACTGCTGTTACTTTTGATCCTAAGAATGTAGCTAATAATTTGCAAAAGATGGGCGGCTTTGTTCCTGGAATTAGGCCAGGCAAATCCACTTCTGATTTTTTATACTTTATTCTTAATCGGGTATTGCTTTTTGGAGCCATCTTTTTGGGAACGATTGCTGTTTTACCTTCTATTGTTCAGGGCATGACTGGTATTACTGCTTTTGGATTTGTGGTTGGCGGAACAGCTCTTTTAATTGTTGTTTCAGTTGTTTTGGAAACAATTCGCGAGATTAATTCTCAATTGACTATTAGGGATTACGAAGGATTTTAGATTGATTTGACAAAAATTTTAAAAAGAGTAAAATAAATAATAATGAGCAAAAAATTATCTTATAATATTATTCTTCGGCCAGAACCAAAAGGTGGATTTACAGTTACTGTTCCCAGTTTGCCTGGTTGTATTAGCTATGGCAAGGATTTAAAAGAAGCAAGAAAGATGGCTAAAGACGCTATTAAGGGTTATTTAGTTAGCTTAAAAAAACATAATGAACCTATTCCAAGCGATGAAGATAATTTTATTACTTCTGTTGATTTAGAAACATCAATTCTAAAAAGAAAGCTTATATACACATAAATAATAGTAACTTAATGGTTAAATTATCTGTTTTGACTTCCAGGAAATTGATCAAGATTTTAAAAGAAAAAGGATTTGAAAAAGATCATTCTACAGGAAGTCATTTTATTTTCTATCACTCAATTACTAAGAGAAGGGTTACTGTTCCGTTTAAAAGACGAGACTTGCCAAAAGGAACAATAATGAGTATTTTAAAACAAGCTGGTATTTCTAAAAAAGATTTATTAAATTTAAAGAAATAATTTTTAATATGTCCAAAAAACAGCCAAAAATTATTATCTTATTCGGCCGTTCCGGGTCTGGCAAGGGAACTCAGGCCAAGCTTCTTCAAAAAGAGTTTCCTTTTGATTATTCAAGCAGCGGCAATTTATTAAGAGCCAGAGCCAAAAAGAATGATTTTTCTGGAAAGAAATTAAGAAAGGTTTTGAATAAAGGGGAGTTAGCGCCGACTTTTCTAATGGTTCAGGCTTGGAGTAAGAAGATAAGAGAAATTAAGAAGGAAAAAAACTTGAGAGGATTAATTATTGACGGCAGTCCTCGCGCCTTGCTTGAGGCAAAATTAATGGATGATGCTTTTAATTGGTATGAATGGTCAAATGTTAAGATTATTTTATTAGATATTTCTCATAAAGAAGCTTTTAATAGATTAACTAAACGGCGCCGGGCTGATGATAACTTAGAGGCGATTAAAGCCCGTTTGGATTATTATAAGATGGATGTTGAGCCAGTAGTTGATTACTATGAAAAACAAAAGAGATTAATTAGAATTAATGGCGAGAGATCAATTGAAGATGTTTATCAGGATATTAAAAAAGTATTATGATTTCTATTAAAACTCCGCAAGAAATTGAAATAATGGCAAAAGCAGGAAAAATCTTGGCTAAGATTATGCGAGAGTTAAAAGATAAAGTTGAGCCAGGATTGACTACTAATCAATTAGATAAGCTCGCTCAAGAGCTTATTTTTAAATACGGAGTTAAATCAGCTTTTAAAGGATACAAAGGATTTCCAGCTGTTTTATGCGCATCTCTTAATGAACAAATTGTTCATGCTATACCTTTAGACAGGGAATTAAAACAAGGCGATATTTTAAGTTTGGATTTAGGTATTATTTATAAGGGATTTTATTCAGATATGGCATTTACTGTTCCTATTGGCGCTATTGATCCAGAAGTTAATAGATTGATTAGAGCAACAAAAAAAGCCCTTAAAAGGGGCATTGGCCGGGTAAAACCAGGCAAAACATTAGGTGATATTGGCCATGCTATTCAAAAACATATTGAGGATCAGGGTTTTCAGGTAATAAAGGATCTTTGCGGGCATGGAATTGGCAAACAGCTCCAGCAAGAGCCAGAAGTGCTTAATTTTGGCCAAAGACATAAAGGGGAAATACTAAAGCCAGGCATGGTTTTAGCTATTGAGCCAATGGCAGTAATAGGCAATCCAGGAATTAAAAAATGCCTAAAAGGCGGCAATCTTTGCTATCAAACAATTGATAATAGCTTATCAGCTCATTTTGAGCATACTGTTGCTGTGACTGAGAAGGGTCCGAGAATTTTAACTAAGTAAAGGAACGTTTAACTTTTGCCTTTAACTTCCTCCTTAATCTTTTCAATAAATCTATTTATTTTCATAGGGCCAAGATCGCCCTTTTTTCTATGTCTGACTGCGACTGAATTTGATTTTTGCTCTTTTGCGCCAATAATTAAAAGATAAGGAATTTTTTGCAGTTCGCCTTCGCGGATTTTTTTGCCCAAGGTGTCATCATTGTCGTTTATTTCAACCCGGATATTTTCTTCTTTAAATTGTTTATTTATTTGTTCGCCGTACTTATTGAATTTCTGGCTAACTGGAATGATTTGGGTTTGGATTGGCGAGAGCCAAACAGGAAAAGCCCCGGCATAATGTTCAATTAATAATGCTAAGAATCTTTCATAGGATCCGAGTACTGCGCGATGTATTATAACAGGATGTGTTTCTTTGCCTTTTTCATCTGTGTATTTTAGATCAAAACGTTTTGGCGTAACAAAATCTAATTGGATAGTAGGAATTTGTATTTCTTTACCTAAAGAATCTTTAAACATAAAATCAAGTTTTGGTCCATATAAAGCAGCTTCTCCTTCCATTTTTTTAGCGTCTAATTTCATTTCTTTAGCAACTTCAGCTAATATTTTTTCACATTTATCCCAATCTTTTGGCTCTCCTATATATTTTTCAGGGTGATTTGGATCTCTTAATGATAAAGATACCCAATGATTATCCCAAAGACCAAGAGCTTTATAGAAATCCTTAATTATGTTAACCATAATTTTAATTTCTTCTTTTATTTGATCAATCCTGCAAAAGGAGTGACCATCTTCAATTGTAATTGCATAAACTCTATTAAGTCCGCCAACTTCTCCTGATTTTTCAGCTCGGTATTGTTTTTCTGATTCCATATATCTGATTGGCAGGTCGCGATAGGAACGCATACGAGAAGCGTAAATTTGAGTTTGATGAGGGCATAGAACTGGTCTAATGGCAAATTTGTGTCCACGTTTTGAGACAACCTTAAATAATTCTTCACCAAATTTTTCAGCATGACCTGATAGTTCAAATAACTTTATTCTTGCTAAATGAGGGGTCATTACTTTTTCAAATCCGTAATTTCTGCAGACTGATTCAATATGCTTTTTTAATTCCTCAATTATAATTACGCCTTTAGAGGTGAATAAAGGCAATCCTGGGCCAACTAAATCTGAAAAAACAAATAAATCTAATTCTTTCCCAATTTTCCGATGGTCTCTTTTTTCAGCTTCAGCTTGCTGTTTGAGATAAGTATCCAGTTCTTTTTTGTTTTCAAAGGCAACTCCATAAACCCTTTGGAGCATTTTGTTTTTTTCATCGCCTTTCCAGTAAGCGCCAGCTAAAGAAGTCAGTTTAAAAGCGTCAAATTTAATTTCTTTGGCTGATTTAAGATGAGGGCCTTGGCAAAGGTCTGTAAAGTCGCCTAATTTGTAAATAGTTATTTTATTAAGATCTTTTATCAGTTCAAGCTTATATGGCTGATTCTTGAATATTTTTTTTGCTTCTTTTTTTGAAACTTGTTTTTTTTCAAACTTTAAATCAGCTTTAATAATTTTTTTCATTTCTTTTTCTATCTTAGGCAGGTCTTCAGGGGATAGAGAAGAAGAAAAATCAAAATCGTAATAAAAGCCGTTTTCAATAACCCTGCCAATTCCAAATTTGGTCTTGGAATAGAGTTTTTGCGCAGTCAAAGCTAAAACATGGGCTGTGGAATGACGAAGGATTTCAAGTTTGTTTGATTTAGGCATTATTCTAACACTTTAACACTGTCACAAATGATTTTCAAGTTATTATCTCGATCGCTTAAACGGCCGCTGATTAAGACAATTTTTTCTTCCTGCCAAGAAGTGGCTGTTTTTTCAAGAGTGTTAGGGAAAACAAGGGTTTCTATTCTGCCGGTCATATCTTCTATTTCTACAAAAAGCATGGGCTGGCCAGTTCTGGTATTAATTTTTTGGATTTTGTTAATTATTCCTCCTATCTTTATTTTATGGCCAATTTGTTTTCTAGAAATACTTTGACAAGGAGAAGTAAGTTTAGCTAAATAATCCTGATGATTTTGAAGAGGGTGTTCAGAGATATATAGTCCGAGCAGTTCTTTTTCCCAGCTTAAACGATCTTTTTTTTCAGCTGGGGCAGTTTGATTTAATCTTAAAGAAGGAATACTTGTTTCTGTTTGGCTGAATAAGCTTTCCTGGCCGCTTTGTTTAGCTTTTTGGGTTTCTCGGGACAAATTAAGCAGTTGATCTGTAGAAGATAGAAGCTGGTTTCTTTCGCCAAGATTATCTAAAGCCCCGCATTTAATCAAGCTTTCTAACGATTTTTTATTAAGATCCTTAGAATCCACCCGTTCAATAAAATCAGCGATTGATTTAAAGGATCCATTCTGTTTTCTTTCATCAACAATGCTTTTAACTATATTGTGACCAACATTTTTTATTGCTTTTAGGCCAAAATGTATTGTTTTTTCACTAGCTTTGCTGAAATTCTGTTCACTTTCATTGATATTAGGCGGAAGCACTTGAATGCCCATTTGCTTGCATTCATCAACTAAAAAAGCGATTCTTTCAATATCATTTTGATCAGCGGTCATTGAAGAAGCCATAAATTCAGTTGGGAAGTGAGCTTTAAGATAGGCAGTTTGATAGCCGATTAAAGCATAGCAAGTGGCATGGGCTTTATTGAATCCGTAAAGGGCAAAAGGTTCAATTGTTTGCCAGATTCTTTTAGCTATTTTTGGTTCAATTTCATTATTAATCATTCCTTCAATCATTTTTTCTTTTTGTTCGTCTAAAAGCTTTTTAATCTTTTTACCAACTGCTTTTCTAAGAACATCAGCTTCAGATAAAGTAAATCCGGCTAAGTCGCGGGCAATGCGCATCAATTGTTCCTGGAAAATCATTATTCCATAGGTATTTTCTAAGATTGATTTGAGTTTTGGATGAAGGTATTTAACTTCTTTGCGGCCATGTTTGCGCGCGATAAATTCAGGGATAAATTCTATAGGACCAGGACGATAAAGAGCATTCATAGCAGTAATATCTTCAAATTGAGTTGGCTTAAGGTCTTTAAGGTATCTTTTCATTCCGTTTGATTCTAATTGGAATACAGAGGTTGTGTTGGCTTGTTGGAATAATTGAATAGTTTTTTGATCATCCAAAGGCAAACTGCTTATATCAATTTTTTGCTTGGTTAATTCTTCAATTTGATTAAGAGTGTTTTGAATAATAGTTAAAGTTTTTAATCCAAGCAGATCTATTTTTAAAAGGCCTAAGTCTTCAATAGAATGCATTTCATATTGGGTAACGATTGTTTCGTCATTTTGAGTCGGGTATTGGCAAGGAACGCTGTGTTCAAGAGGTTCTTTGGTTATTACCACTCCGCAGGCATGAGTGGAAGCATGACGAGCCACTCCTTCTAATTTCATGGCCATATCAATCAAACGCTTGGCGTTTTCATCTGTTTCATAGGTTTGATGCAGTTCTTGTGATTCATTGACAGCTTTTTCTAAGCTTGAGCCAAAAGGAATCATTTTAGCTATTTGGTCGCAGAAATTATATGAATAATCAAGAGCTCTGCCAACATCGCGGATTGCTGCGCGCGCAGCCATTGTTCCAAAAGTAATGATTTGGGCAACATGATTCCGTCCATATTTCTGAGCTACATATTCAATTACTTCATCACGCCTATTATCAGCAAAATCCAAATCAATATCTGGCATAGAAATTCGTTCAGGATTCATGAATCTTTCAAAAAGCAAGTTATATTTCAAAGGATCAACATCAGTAACGCCAATAAGATATGAGATTATAGATCCAGCCGCGCTTCCGCGTCCTGGGCCTACTACAATATTTTTAGACTTTGCCCAGTTGACAAAGTCCTGGACTATAAGGAAGTAGGAAGAAAAGCCAGTTTCTTTAATTACGTTTAATTCATAATTAAGCCGTTCTAATACCTCTTGAGGAGATTTTTCAAACTGGCGTTTTTTTAATCCTTGTTCGCATAATTCTTTTAAATATTTATCAGGGGTTTTGCCGTTAGGAACTTCAAAATGAGGCAAATGTATTTTTCCTAATTCAAGTTTAAAATTACATTGTTCAACGATTTTCTGCGTATTTTCAATTGCTTCTGGCATATCTTTAAAATCTTTAATCATTTGTTCAATCGGACGGAGAGAAAAATCATTGTCTTTCATTGTCAAACGATATTTATCATCTAATTTTTTATCAGTTTGGATGCTCATTAGAACATCTTGGGCTTCAGAATCTTCAGGTTTGACATAGTGAACATCATTGGTGGCTACCAAGGGAATATTATGTTTCTGGCTAATTTTAATTAAGGCCTCATTAGCTGTTTTTTGTTCTAAGAAATTTGGATGATGCTGGATTTCTAAATAGAAATTGCCCGGACCAAATATTTTTTTGTATTCCAGAGCTGATTTCTCAGCTTCTTCTATTTTGCCAGCAATAATCATCGCGGGAATTTCGCCAGATACGCAGGCAGAAAGGCCGATTAATCCTTGAGAATGTTTTCTAAGCAATTCTTTATCAATCCTTGGCTTATAATAGAATCCTTTTAAGTATGATTTAGTGGTTAATTTGATTAAATTGCGATAACCTTGTTCATTTTTAACCAAAAGAACCAAATGGTAGCGCTTGTTATCAATATTAGGCCGTTTTTGAAGCATGCCATTAGGAGCAATATATGCTTCATTTCCCAGAATTGGCCTGATGCCTCTTTTTTTCGCTTTTTTATAGAATTCAACTAAGCCATACATTGACCCATGGTCAGTCAAAGCGATTGACGGCATTTTTAATTCCTGGCAAACATCTAAAAGCCGGTCTATTTTTGTTAGACCGTCTAAAAGGGAATAATGGCTGTGAACGTGGAGATGGGTAAATTTCATAAGTTGATT
>CAZQLH010000015.1:5936-9367 GCA_964594155.1 uncultured Candidatus Saccharibacteria bacterium | reverse complement strand
ATCCAGCATTTGATCAGTGTTGAGTTTGTTGGTTTCAATAAGCTTAATTGCAATTTTTGCGTTCATTTCACACCTCCAATGGTTTATAATTTATAAAAGAACTGATTTAATTATTAAATATATAACATATAATAAGATTTATGTCAACATTATTTAGAGATTGGAAATTATTAATATTAAAAAAAATAACCCAGCTTGGGATTTATTTGGTAGTTTTATCTCTGCCTTTTTATTTGGTTCGTTTTAAGATTGGCTGGGTTCCGACTAATCTTTTAGAATTGTTAATTGTTTATTTATTTGTTTTTTGGTTGATTAATATTGTTTTAAAAAAACAAAATATTTCTTTTCAAGGCACGACCTCTAGTTTTTATCCTGTTTTTTTGATTTTTTTTGGAGTAACTATTTCTACTTTGTTTTCAAGTAATCTTGAAATTAGCGCTGGTATTTGGAAATCATGGTTTGTTGCTCCTTTATTATTTTTTCTTATTCTGATTAGCGAGCTTAAAACTAAAGAACAGATTAAAAACATGCTTATTTCCTTATTTTTATCTGGAATCGGAGTTTCTTTAATAGCTCTTTTTTACTGGCTTGATAATGATCTTACTTATGACGGCAGGTTGCGCGCTTTTTATCTTTCTCCTAATCATTTGGCAATGTATTTGTCCCCTATTTTGATTTTATCATTTTATTTGTATTTTCTTGTTCAAAAAAAATCTTTAAAATTTTTATTAATTATCGGTTATTTATTATTAGCTTTTGTAATTTATTTAACCTATTCTTACGGAGCTTGGCTGGGCTTGTTAGGCGCTTTAGTTTTTCTTGTTTTTAAACAAAGAAATTTTAGGATAATAAGTATTTTTCTTTTAATATTTGTTTTATTTTTTATTATTCAAATTCCTGGCCAGAAATTCCAAAGCTTGCTTGATTTTTCTTATCCTTCTTTAAAATCCCGTTTAATAATCTATCAGAGCAGCTGGGAGATAATAAAAGACCATCCTTTAGCGGGGATTGGTCCTGGCATGTTTCAAAAATATTATTTAGATTATCAAGCCCAGTCATATTTAGAATGGGCTGTGCCTCAACCGCATAATCTTTTTCTGGCTTTCTGGCTTCAAGCTGGTTTGCTTGGATTAATTGGTTTTATCTATCTGTTAATAGTTTTTTTTAAAAAAATAAAACCTAAACAAATTTTAGGTTCTATTTTGATGTGTGTAATGATATATATCTTAATTCACGGCTTGATTGATACTACTTATTGGAAAAATGATCTATCAGTTGTTTTTTGGCTAATTACAGCTCTAAGCTATAAATTAGATTATCTTTTTGATTAATAAAGAGAAGATAGTTTTCTAAAGGAGGTAGAAGTAATTCTTTGGCATTATAAGCAGTTGCTTGTTCGTTTTTTGATTCAAAGATTTTTAATATTTCTTCAGTATCTAAATTCATTCTCCAGAAATCATCATTAAATGAAACTGTTCTTTTGTAATAATCATCAGGCAAAGTAGCTAAATCAGAAATATCTTTTGGTATGGCGCAAAAAATAGTTCTATTATCTTGGCTCCAAACGCATTTTTCAGGCAAAGTAGCTAAGCTTAATTCTTTGATAGTTGATTGTTTTAAATCAGCTATTTTTAATTTAAGATTTTTACCTTGGCTGTCAGTTTCTGAAAAAAGCAGCTTATCTCCTAAAGGAGACCAGAGAACAGTAAATCCATAAGTTTCATCCAATATTTTCTTAAACTTATTATCAGTTAAATTAATTGTGTAAATAACGCTTTGGGCTAATCCGCTTGGCTTGGTTCTGATGGAGACAAGCTCTGAATTAGGCCATTCAACAATTAGGTTTTTCATTCTTGTGTTAAAAATATTATTCCATTGAGAGCCATCTGGTTCAGCCACGCTAATATTATTATCCTTATTTTGAGGATCATAGTATTGATAAGCAATTTTATGGCCAGCAGGAGACCAAGCTACCCAGCGAATATTTTTATCTAAAGAAGTATTAATTTGCGTATTAAAATCATAAAAATACTTTTTTATTTGTTCATTATCGTTGAAAATAGCAATGGTTTTGTTTTTGTCTGGCGACCAAATAATTTTAACTAATCCAGTTAGAACTACAGAAGATATTCTAGTTAATCCAGAACCATCAAGATTAGATTCAAAAACATTGCCATTATTAGCTGAATAATACCTTACTTTAATGCCGTCAATAATCATTCCTAAAACTGGTTCTTGGGAAATAGGTTTGATTTGGCCGCTTAAAGAGGCTCCTGTTTTTGTGGGTGGCGAAGCGCTGTCTGATTGAGGAAATATACCTGATGTGTCTTTTGTATTGATAGGCAGGTCTTTTTTAAGAAAAAAATTATAACCTATTAAGATGCTAATAACAATTAACAGGATGATTATTAAAATGATAAGTATTTTTTTTGGAGTCATATTTTTATGGTAAAATTATTGACCAATTAACTAAATCTGGATTAATAGTATTAAGGATTAAATAAGCGGCTAAGGCTAAAATTAGGCCGTAGATAGCTCCGCTGATATATTCTCTAGCTTTTTCCTTAGTAGTAACTGTATCAGATAACATATACATAAAACCTCCTATAACTAAAGAGCCTAGAGCAGCTATGCCAACTAAGCTTAAGCCAAAAAGATAAAGATAATTAATGTATTGAACTAAACCTACTTTTGTCCCCTTTGCTACACTAGGCAAACCAACTTCCAATTTGTAGTCAGCTAAAGCAAAATGAACAGCAAATAAGGAGCAAAAGATTAATAATATTATGATAAAAGTTTTTTTCATGGAATTGATCCCGTAATTCTACGGGACAAGGTTTATATCAACTGCAGTTTGAGTTCTTTGAAGCGGATAATTTATATTCTCCACCCAAAGACTTAATTTTTGTTTTATTGATTTAACTAATTTGCCGATTTTTAGAGTAAAAACATTAGGATTTCTATCACTATCTTGTTCAGCTATGCTTCCTGCTAAGCTCCATTTATATTTTAAATCATTGATACTATTAATATTAAAGAAATATGGCTGAGCAGTAAATACTGCTGTTTGATCAGAAGTTAAAGTCCATGCTTTTGTTTTTAAGATAATTTCTGGTTCTTGGGGTTTTAACATAAGATAAGAAGATGAAACAGAAAAAGTTTTTTCTAGGTTGCTAATATCTGCTTTTACTGATCTTTTCTTATTTCTTTCTCCAATATTAAATTTAAAAACTTGTTTTCCTTGCCCAGAATTACCTTTTTGAATATGGTCGTCAAGAAACCAATTATAGAATAATTCTTGAGGATTAATATTTTTAGAATCAATATTAGCCACTACTTCAATCATGCTTCCTCGGCTAGGCAGGGCTTTGCCTTGGTAATCAAGGGGGATATAAGTATCAGTTGACCAAGTTAAAGTAACGCTATTTATT
>CAZQLH010000015.1:0-5836 GCA_964594155.1 uncultured Candidatus Saccharibacteria bacterium | reverse complement strand
GTAATCAAGGGGGATATAAGTATCAGTTGACCAAGTTAAAGTAACGCTATTTATTGCAGCTTGGCTTTGGATTGGAAAAAGAAATAAGCAGAAAATAGCAATCAATAGATAGTAATTTATTTTTTTAATTTTAGTCATTTTGTTAATTGGGCTAATCCTTTTTGTTTGGCGTAGAGGCTGAAAATAAAGATGGTCCAAGTGGGCGATAAATCTCCTAATCCAGGGATTAATTCTATTAATATTGTTCCTCCAAATCTAGCTGTTGGGAATTGGCGTAATCGCATTAAACACCAAAAACCAAGAATGCCAGAAGTAATTAAATCAATCATATGGAAAGAAAGCAAATCTAATCCTATCCAATCACCTGCATCGCTAATAATTGCTACAAAACCAATTATCATAAATTCAGCATCAGTAATTTCAGTATCTGGTTGAGTTATTTTTGATTTCTTCTTTTTCTTTTTCTTGTTTTTATCTTTAAATCTATCTTGATTAAGTTGGGCTAAATATTGAGGCATAGTTAAAATTAATAGGCTGTGTCTTTTAATTCTTTTTCTGGCACTTCTGGCTTAGCAGGAGGCGTAGATTCATTTGGTGTTTCAGTTACTGGTTTTTCTTCTGGTATTTTAGTTTCTTTTACTTCTTCTTTTGTTTTTTCTATTTCAGGCATTTCTGTTTTAATAGAAGTTTCAGTAGATTCTTTTTCAGCTAAATCCTGTTTAGCCTGTTCTATTTCTGCTAATTGCGCTGGATCAGAAGTAATAACCTGATCTTCAGTGTATGAAGCTACTACTCTGATAGCTACGTGTTTAAGTCCAGCAAAGAAAATACCTTCACCAACAGAGCTTTCTAAAAGAGTATGTTTTTCCCTGTCAGTTAGATTAAATGTTTCTTGTATTATATCAGCTGAAGCCGGAGATTGTTTTAATAAGAGTTGAAGCGAAGAGTTGGTTACAATTGGCTTGCCGTATCTAGATCTCATAAAATCAGAAATATCTTGAGTAATAGTTGTTAATCCTAAATAGTACTTACGGCATCTTTTAGCGATGCCAAAAAGGAAAGAAGCTGCATCTTCATCTTCCATCATTACCCAAGCTTCATCAACTACCATTAATCTTTTTTTCTTTTCAGAACGGATAATATTCCAAATATATCGCAAAATTACATACATAGCTAAAGGCCTTAATTCTTTTTCCATATCGCGAATACTGAAAACAACTAATTTTTTATTTAATTCAACATTAGTTGGCTGGTTAAAGAACCCAGAATAACTGCCACTTACAAATTTATCTAATCGCGTAGTTAAGCTTTCTGCTCCAGTCATTCCTTTAAGCACAGAATAGAGATCTTGCATTAGAGGCGGAGTAATATTGCTAAAATCTGATTCTGAGGTAATATCTTTGGCTGCATAGGTTTCAGTAAGCGCTTTGTCAATAATAGCGTCTTCTTCAGGCGTTAATCCTCCTAACATCATTCTTAATAAGCCGACTAAGTTAATAATATTATTTCTTAAAACATCAGATGGATTTTCATCTGGCCCAGGCACAGGCAAATCAAAAGGATTTAAATGATTAGGCGAAGTAAGCGATATATCCATAAATGTCCCATCAACTGTATCAGCCAAATACTTATACTCTTTTTCTGGATCAATAATAATAACTTCAGTATCCTGCATTAAAGAGCGCAAAACTTCTAATTTAACGGAATACGATTTTCCCGAACCTGATTTAGCAAAGACAACCATATTTGCGTTCTCTAAACTAAAGCGGTCAAAAAGAACTAGGGAATTATTGTGCTGATTAATGCCATAGAGTATTCCTTTGTTGTCGCTTAAATCAGATGAAATAAAGGGAAAAGTTGAAGAAAGAGAAGCAGTGTCAAAATTATTATGAATTGAAAGCTTGTCTGATCCTAAAGGAAGCGTGGAAATAAAGCCCTGTTCCTGCTGAAAAACAGCTGGCTTAGCATAAACCATTTGATTTTCTAAAAGAGCTCTTACTTTACTTTCAATTTCATCCAGTTGCTTGGGTGTTTCGCCAAAAAAAGTAATATACAGGCCGAATTTAAAGAATCGTTCAGATCCTTGCTGGAGCTTGTCTCGAAGTTCTTCAACATTTCGCAGGGCTGCTTCAAGCTTAGGGCTGCGAACCTTTCCTTTTTCTGCCTGCAAAGACATTTGCGACTGGATTTGAGCTGTTTTTTTGGTTAATCCTTTTAGAATAGTACTGCTTTCAGCTGGATGGATAAATAAAGAAATATCCATTTCCTGGTCAAGGGTAATAATTGGCGAAAGCCATCCAGAAGTTAAAGTTCTAGGATAGGTGAAAATAAAAATAGTCCGGGCATATTTCTCCCCTATTTGCAAATGCTTGGAATCAATTTTCAGACCAGCTGGGGCAATTAAATCAATTAAATCATTTCCTTGATCTAATCCTTCTATTTTTTCTTGATTGTTTTTTTTAAATAAAGACATTGTTATTTATTGTGATTTAGTTACTGATTTCTCATTTGTTTAGCTCTTTGGAGTTCTGGGTCTTCCTTGGCGCTTGGATTGTATAGTTTATAAAAAAGTTCAACCAATTCCTCTGTTTTTAAAGGAATTGATTTGATACCCATGCTTTGAAGGCCAACTACAACAAATTCTACTCTTTGCCAAAGATTATTTTTTAATTCCTGAAATGCCTGTTCTTTGGTTTCTGATTCATCTTTTTTGCCTAATAGCTTGTCAAATAAACCTGTTTTTTTAGCCATAAATGGATTATAAGGAATGACGATATAAAATGATTCAGTCATAATATTAGCCATTTCAGTAAGTCCTTTGACAAAATCAATATATTCAGAGGTTTGAATCCTTAAAAGCTCATTTTCTTGCTGAGATTGTTTTTGTTCTAATGCTTGGATATATGGAGCGATGTCAAATTTGCGGGAGGCAATCATAATCTGAGTGGGAAAATCAAGGGAATTAAGAAATTCTTGATAGCGGTAAATAATAGCATTTTGTTCTTCACTAGATTTAAGGGCAAAATTCAAGCTAGTAGCCATTAAAACAGCTCTTAATCCTTTGTTTTTTAAAACAACAACATCATCCTTGATTTCTTTAATTTCTAAATGTTTTTGAATTGAAGCAGCGTCTAATTTTTGAGTCATAATTTTATTTATTTCTTTCTTTTTTCCATAGATATAGTCTTGGCTTGCTAATGTATTTAATCCATGAGCCAACTAGAGAAACAAAAGGACGCCCATAAGGCCGGTAAAAAGCCAAACCTCCGAAAAAAACAACTACTGGAATAGATAGGATAATAAAGGCGCCTAAATTGAGAAAAAGCCACAATACAAAAAGCAAACCAGCTCCAGCCACTAAAAACAGAAACTGTTTTAGGGTTAATGGGCCAATTATTTTGTCCTCTATATCAATAAATTGTGGAACATTAAATTGCATATATGTTTGAATTTACTTATTGTCCTTTTAAGTCTACCACATTACCTTCAATTTGCGGGCTTGTTTGCGGTTCTTTTGTTTCATCTTCTCTAGGCCATTGTGGAACTTTATGAATTTTCTTTAAACTTTCTTTATTTGGCAAGAATATAGCGTGATTAATATCACGGGCTAATTGACGGGCTAGTTCTTCTGTTAATTTACATTTTTCCTGTAAGGTTTTAACAAAATCAACAATATTAGTTTCTCCTAATATGATCATGCCAGCTGTGTGCGAAGCCCACCAAAGCTGATTTTCATTAAGATTATTATTTTCTCCTACTTCATATATTTTGTCAGCTGTTTCTTCAGTAAACATTATCTGGCGTAAATCTTGAGGCAATTGAAGATATTTAAGATACCTTTGTTTAATTAAAGGATCTGTAATTTCTTGCGCTTTTTTCATTTGTGATGGAGTAGGCATAGTTTTTAATTATGTTATAATTCTTGGTTCAGTATCTCCAAAAACAGCTTTACCAGCATCGCTCTTAAGATATGTTTTTACATCATCGCGTAAATTAGCTCTTTTATTAGGATTACTAACAATTTTCTGTATTTCAATCTTTAAGGCTGGATTTGTTTTTGATACTTCAGCTAAATGAGAGTTATTCCACTTTCCACCGTCTTTTAGTTGTTCTTCTATTGCGCTTATAACTTCAGGTGTTAATGCCTCTGATTGTATTTTTTCCATGTCAGCTGACTTCATTCCAGAAACCACTTTTTTAATAGCTTCTTGATTTTCTGCTAAATCAGGTCTGGCTTTAAGAATATCTCCTTGTTTTCCATATCTTTGGGTTAATTTCAGCGATTCTTCTATGCTTTTGTCAGTAAATCCAAGTTCATCATTTTTTTCAAAGTCGCCTCGTCCAGCTAAGATTTTAGCGATAGCTGCCTTATGTCGAGGATCAACTGCTCCAAACTGTGATTTAAGATTATCACTAGTATAATTTTTATACTTCTTTTCAGCTTCGTCAAATGTAGCTCTTTCTTGCTCTTGAAATCCTCGCAAAGGTCTAACTGCGTGTTTTAATATTAGCGCTTTGCCAACCCATGTTTTTTGAAGTTTTTCGCCCATTTCTCCTACTGCTGGCGCGGTCCATTGTTGAGCTCTTTGGCCGACCCATTTGCCTGTTCCTTTACTTATTGATTTTCCTAAATCAATTGTTCCTTGAGCTCCGTAAACACCTAATTTTTGAGCAATAATTAAAGAACCAATAAGCATGCCACAGGTTAAAATAAATGGAACTAGATTAGTCATATCCATTATTCTTGGCAAAACTGCATCTTGAACAATTTCATCTGTGACTACTGTTTTCGTGCCTGTAATAATTTCTCCCCCAGGAAGAGAAACTTGTCCAGCAATAAATTTTGTCCAAGATTTAACGCTTAGCCAGATAAAAAAAGTAACTGCCGGAGCAAAGAAAACCCATTTAATAAAATTATTTAACCATTGAGTAGCCATACCTTTAGTAGCTGGCAATATCCAGAAAAAAGCAGCCAGAGGCACTAAAATTAACAAGAACCAGATGATAATAAGCCGGATTAATAAGAGAAATGCTAAAGCGCCAAAAACAAAAGCGGCTATTGTGGTAAAAGCTATAGATAAAATCAAAGCAAGAATAACTTTCCAATATCTATCTCCTTGAATTTTACTCCAATCTGTTCTGTTGACAGACGACGGCGTGCAAACACCACTGCATGTAGTTGTAGCACAATCTGTAACAATTGAAATTATTTCTGTCATTTCTGTATTATCAATACAAGTAAACTCATTTGAAGTTCCGCCTTGAGTGCTGCTAACCATTATTTTAGGCAACTTCATTGAATCAGCTATATTTATAAAAAAATTACTTTCATTTTCAAGAAAGAAATTAGTTAGAACGCCGGAAAAATCAATAACAGCTCCAGCCATAACTAAGCTAAAATTAATTAAAAGAGCTATACCAATTAACTTTGGCAAGAGAGATTTCATGCCATAGGTTTCTACTCTTAAAATAGTGGCAAGAGCAATAATTAAAAGAGCTAAAACAAAAAACATATTAACAAGATCGCGAAGAGTTTTCCAGCCAAGTTCAACTATACTTGAATTTTGTAAAGATTTATAGTGAAGAAATCCTGTAGCTAAACCAACAAACCAAACAATAATCTTGCCAATTAATTCCTGAATCATTATAAGGAAATCTCCAAGCAATGCTCCAAGAGCATCATCAATGCCAAGAAAATCTCCTACTGCTTGAGCATCTTTTGCTCCAAAAATAAAAACCCCCGAAGAACTGATTAAAAGAATCAGAATTAAACTAAAGACAAGTTTTTTATGTTTGTTCATTATATATTTTTAAAATCCTCCACAACAAATTGGAC
>CAZQLH010000014.1:0-10948 GCA_964594155.1 uncultured Candidatus Saccharibacteria bacterium | reverse complement strand
CCCAAACAATCGTTACGCCAATTACCCCGCTCTGGCCAATATCAGCAAAATATACCTTAATGCTGGGGAGGCAGGATTCGAACCTGCGCATCCAGGGATCAAAACCCTGTGCCTTACCGCTTGGCTACTCCCCAATTAATTCTCACAACATTCCACAATAGCTAATTCTAAAGGAAGTTGTTGAAAATCACTTTTCTTTATTTCATTTCCCGCTTTAATAAAGAAGTGAATTGTTTTAATTAAATCTTGATGTGAAAACTTTTCTCCTTGCTTGATTATGACATCTATTTGTTCTTTAGTCAATTCTGCAGCTGCTAATTTCACTAAATCAGGATTAATTTTTAAAATCATCATTTTTCTTAAATAACTGATTAAGGACTTAGTAAATTGAATTAAATCATATCCTTGGCTAGCTACTTGATTAATATGTGAAATTGCCTTGCTATTATTTTTTTCTGTTAAGTATTTAACTAAATCCTGAACCGATTTAATATCAGTAACGCCTAAAATTGTCTGAACTTCTTCTAAAGTAATCTTTTTATCTTCTAATGACATAATCTGCCCTAATAAGCTTTCGCCATCGCGAATTGAGCCATCAGCATTAAGAGCGATTAATTCTAAGGCTGGTTTTTCAATATTTAATTTTTCCTGTTTAGCGATCCAATCCAAGCGCTGAACAATCTTTTCCAAAGTCAGTTTGTGAAAATCAAACTTCTGACAGCGGGAAATAATTGTTTGGGGAACTTTATGAATTTCTGTGGTAGCCAAGATAAATATAGCGTGGGCTGGAGGCTCTTCTAATGTTTTAAGCAAAGCGTTAAATGCCGGGCCTGTAAGCTGATGCACCTCGTCAATGATAAAAACCTTGTATTTAAGCTGATTAGGGCTGAATTTAATTCCATCTCTTAATTCTCTGATTTCATCAATCCCCCGGTTGGAAGCCGCGTCAATTTCAATTAAATCCAGGGATTTTCCCTGAGATATTTCATCGCAAGCTAAACACTTATTACAAGGCTCAGAATCCTTTCTTTTTTCGCAATTAACCGCTTTGGCCAAAAGACGGGCAATTGTTGTTTTTCCTGTTCCGCGAGGCCCAGTGAATAAATAAGCGTGAGCTACTTTATCCAATTTCAAAGCATTGGTCAGAGTTTTAACAACATGTTCCTGGCCAATAATATCAAAAAAGCTTTGAGGGCGGTATTTGCGATAGAGAACGAGATTATTTGACATATTTATTTCTTAAAAACAATAAACTTATACCCGATAAAGTTCCAAAACAATGAAACGCCAGTGGCAGCTGCCTTGGCTAAATTAGCCCAAAGTTCTTTGCTTAATCCAAAGAACGCTGGAATATATGTAGCTATTCCAAAAACAATACTGCTGTTAATTGCCATTCCAATCAAGGTAATAAGTATAAATTGAGAAAACTTCTTTCCTGTTTCAGATTCTTCCCTGTCTTTAAAAACCCATAATTTGTTCCAGAAATAGCTGTTAACTACTGCCACAGTAAAAGAAACCATATTAAGCAAAATCAGCCATTTTCCGCTGTAAATTGTGAACAGCCACATCAAAAAGTTCAAAACAGCAAAATCAATGGCTGTATTCATAAAGCCAATAACTACAAATCTGCTGAATTGAAAAATAAATTGCTGGGTTTTTTGATTAAACATATTAAATCTTTGGGGCTTTTTTTATTTCAAAAGCCAATCCTTTCTTTAAAATTAATTTATCGCGGCGTTTGATTTTATCTTCTAAGAATAATTTAGCCAAATCGCTTTCCACTTTATCCTGAATCACTCTTTTCAAAGGCCGAGCCCCGTATAAAGGATCATAACCAGCCTGAGCCAATTCTTCAACTGCTTCTCTTTCCGCTTCAAAGCCAACTCCCTTTTTTTCTAATCCATGCCTAATGGATTTAAGGAATAAACTGGCAATCTTAATCATATTCTCCATAGATAATGATTTAAAGAGAACGATTTTATCAAAACGGTTCATAAATTCCGGCCTAAAATGTTCTAATAAAACACTGTCTTTCAATTGTTTATCAATTTCCTGATAAGCAACTCCTTCACGAATTTTCTCTTGAATAAAATGGGTTCCAGCATTAGAAGTGGCGATTAAAATAATATTAGTGAAATTTATTGTTTCTCCAGACGCGTCTGTTAATCTCCCGTCATCCATTACCTGTAAAAACAAATTAAGAATATCAGGATGAGCTTTTTCTATTTCATCCAAAAGCAAAAGCGAATATGGCTGGCGCTTAACTGCTTCGGTTAAATAGCCTTTTTCTAATCCAGCATCAGTTCGCAAGCCAATTAATCTTCTTAATCCGCGCTTTTCCTGGTATTCAGACATATCCAAGCGAATCATTCTTTTTTCATCGCCAAAATAGATCTGGGCCAAGGTTTTAGCCAATTCTGTCTTGCCTACCCCAGTTGGCCCGATAAAAAGAAAATTAGCAACTGTTTTCTTGCGTCCTTTTAACTCAATCCTGCTTCGTCTTAAAGCTGAAGCCACTGCTTCCACTGCTTCTTCCTGATTAATCAATCTCTGATGAATTAATTTTTCTAATTGAAGCAGCTTTTCTTTTTCTGTTTCCTGAACTTGTCCCAAGGGAACATTTGTTTTTTGGGATACCAGTTCAATAATATCTTTTTCTTCAACTAAATTACTTTCTTTTCTGCTTCTAATATAGTAAGCTGCCTCAGCTAATAAATCCATGGCTTTGGCTGTTAAGGATTTGCCGTAAATATATCGGTCAGCCGAATCTATTGCCTGTTTTAGAGCGTCAACTGAAAAAAGAACCTTTAATTTTCGCTCAATAACAAATATCTTGCTAATTAGAATTTCCCAAATCAAATCTCTTGAAGGAAGAACTATTTCAATCTTGTTCAAGACCCTGCCTAAAATCTTTCCTTCAATCTTGGAAGAAAAACCTTCTGTAGAAACAGTTCCAATAAAAAAGAAATTGTCTTCTTCTAAAACCGACGCTAAGATTTCTGAAAAATCCAAACCGCTGTCCTGGCTTTTCAAACCAGCCAAGCTGTCAAGATTTTCAATAACCAAGACAATATTGCCGGCCCGAGCAACTTCAAATAAAGCCCTTTTTAAATATTCTTCGCCTCTTTCCTTAGCTTTGCTTAAACTAACCAAGCTGCTAACATCCAATTGAATCAATCTCTTGTCCTGTAAAAACTTGGGAACTTTTTCTTGAACCATCATTTGGGCGATTTTCTTCAAGATAGCTTTTTTGCCAATAGCGCTCTGGCCAACTAAAATTACCCTTGCTTCTCCAGAGCTAAAAAAGTTAAAAATCCTTTCAATTTCTTTTTCCCTGCCTAAAACCATTTCAAATCGTCCCTGTCTGGCTAAAAGAGTCAAATCATGGCTAATTTTATCTAAAAGCGGGGTTAGCGCGGCTGTCATAGTCCTGTCTAACTTGCCTTTGGGCTTAAAAATCCGCCTCCAGAAAAAAGATCTCTCTGCTTTTTTGATTTCCTCTTCTAATTTAGCCCATTGAACAGCTCTTTTAATTTCTACGGGACTAATGCCAAATTCATCAAAAATCATTCCCACTAAATTCTTTTGCCGGCTTAATACCAAAAGAATATCTAAATAGCTGATTTGGCCTTTACGCTCTTTTAAACAAAGTTCATAAGCATCAATGAATATTTTTTTAAAATCAGAAGCCATGTCTAAGTTTAAAATATTAAAACCTTTTTCTGATTCTGGAAAAAAAGAAGAGCTGTCTAAGATTTTTTTTGTCTTTTCTATTACCTGCTCAGGCTGGCAATTCAAGCGTTTTAAGATTTTCTTAAAATCTCTTCTTTTAACTAAAACAGCAAAAAGATGAATTGGCCTTAAAAAACTATTTCTCTTCCTATAACAAAGCAGCCAGGCTTTTTCTAATGATTCTTGGGCTATTTTGTCTAAAAACAAAGAAACTTCTATCTGTTCCTTATTATCTTCTTTTTTCCCGATTTTTCTAATCTTTTCCTTTCTTCTCTGCCAAAGATAAAAAAGAAACATGTCTGTTAATAAAGAGAAATAAAATATATTAGAATTATTAAAAGAATAAATTCCATAAAGGCCAAATAAAGCTAAGAGAATAAAAATTAGCCAGCTTAAAAATACTCTTAGTTTTCTCTGGCCAATTCTTAAAAGATTAAGATGTGGATTAAATACAAAATTCATAATATATTTAACGTCATCCGATGACGATAAAAATTATAATAAAAATTGGCAAAATTATCCAAAGGGATAAAACAAGCAGCCAAATAGCAGCCCAGACAGCTATTAGGGAAAAACGCCAGAGCATTTGCCAAAAACGGGCAAATAAGCTAAGAACATAGGCATCCCAGCCATGCTGTCCATACATTGGCTTAAAAAACTTGGTTAAAAAAATTGACAAAGCTAAAGCCTGCCAGCCAGTTTTAATTCTCTGCCAGCAAAAAACAGCTGTCTTTTTTAATCCCCTGGTATACCACCAAATTGGGAAATAAAAAAGCTCCCAAAAAACATCTAAGAAAAGATCTTTAATAAATACTTGGTAAATAGTCATTTTATTAAATTGAGACCGCGTATTGATTAACACTCTATAATTTCTGAGACGCGTCGGAGCCCTTTAGGGTAAAGCGCGAAGAAATTAAAGAGTGTTAATCAATTTACTGCTGCCAGCGCTTAGAAATTTCTTCTTCCACTAATTTCTTATCCCGGCCATATTTAAGGCGGGAAATCTCTTTAATCGCATCAACAATCTCTGGATTTTCCTCTTCAGGAGGATAAGTAGCCAAATTAAAAGGCTTTGAGGTTTGATTATTAATCATTAGCTTAATATGAGCGTTAAAATTATCAATATTAATTAAATCATTAGTATTGAAAATTGGTTCAAATTGTTTTACTAAAAACTCAGCATCTTCAGCTCCAGTACGAAAACTAACCACTGAACCGACATTTCCAAAAACAGCTTCTCTAATTTCATCAGTTAATTGTCCAATGAATTGATGTCCAACTGTTAAACATAATCTGTATTTCCTTGCTTCTGAAAGAATTGTTGCAATACTATCAGTAGAAAAATTCTGAAATTCATCCATATATAGATAGAAATCCTTTCTTTCTTCTTCTGGCATATCAACTCTTGAAAAAGCAGCCATTAACAGTTTACCAGTGATAATTAGGCCTAATAAGGAGCTATTAATATCGCCTAATCTTCCCTTGCTTAAATTAACTAAAAGAATCTTTTGCTCATCAATAATCTGCCTGAAATTAATAGAGCTTTCTGACTGGCCAATAATCGGCCTCATATAGTCATTAGCAATAAAAACATTAAATTTAGAAGTAATATATGGAACTATATTACTCAAAGCTGCTTCTCCTCCGGCTTTTTCAGCTTCTTTTTCCCAAAAATCCTTAACTACCATATTCTGGCATTTAATTAAAAGACCATCTCTAAATTCTTTATCAGCTAAAACCTTAGGAACTTCCATTAAGGTGAATCTCTCTGTTGGATCGTCCATTAAAAGCAAAAGCGCATTTCTAGTATATTGTTCAAACATTGGCCCGCCAGTCTGCTTTAAATCATAAAGCTTATCAAAAATATTCATTAATTCATTAACTGCAAATGTTTTTTGCTCTGGATAATCTGGATCATAATCCAGCATATTAAGGGCCATTGGACGTTCTAAATCAGCTGGATCAACTAAAATTACATCTTCAGCTCTTTCTTTAGGAATTAATCCCAAAATCTTATCAATATCTCCATGAGGATCTAATACGCCCACTCCATGTCCAGCTTTAATATCTTGAATAATCATATTGCGCAGAAAAACTGATTTTCCTGTTCCTGTTTGGCCAACCACATAAAGATGGCGGCGCCGATCATTTTTTTCTGAACGCACTACTGTTTCAATGCCCCGATAAAGATTCTTTCCTAAGATTATTCCTTGTTTTGGCAAATGAGCTGGCGGAGCAGCTGGTTCTGCTTTTAAGAATTTAACTTTGGGCGTTTCAATAGTAGCTGTTGGAAAATGAAAAATACTAGTTAATTCTTCAGTATTTAAAATAGTTTTTTGCTTAGGATTAAATAGCCTGAAGGAAAAATAATAGATTAATTTTTTTAAGCTTCGCTTTTTAACTTTAAAAGATTTTAAGCTATTTAAATTAGGAGAAGAAAATTGAACAAAAGCGCTTTCTAAATGATTTAACAATTGATCAGCTCTATTTTGATCCTTAGCTGAAACTAATAATCTGATATTGGTTTCAAAGCCAATCTTGCTTGCTTTTCCTTCAAGAGCTTTAATTGTTTCTTCTTGCAAAGGAGTAATTACTGGCTTGTCCTTAATTTCTAAAGCTTGGTCTTTCTTTTGAGATAAACCTTTTCTTAACCAGCCCTGTTCAGCTTTCATCTTAGCAAATTCATACTTCTTGCCTTTTTGCATTTCTTGAGCGATTTTTAAGCCAAGCTGAGACCATTGTCTGGATATTGGACGAATAAGAATTTGTATTGCTGCGCCTTCTCCTTCTTCTTCTAATTTGCTTAAGGTATTAGTAATTTCATTAAGAGGGTCTGTTTCTAAATTCTGATAGGTTTTAAAAGGCAAGGAATAGCCTTTGCTTAGTTTTAAATAAGAGCCTGATACTTGGCCATCTGGATTAAAAATATTATAATCTTCAATTTTTTCAATAGATGCTTCGGGATAAAATCCATGAATCTGCTTTTCAATTACCTCTGCATAGCGAGAAGGTATGGACATATAGAAGGATATTTCTTCACCAATATATGGAGTGGCTATTTCAAAGGTTAAATGGGGTTGGCCGTATATGAAAATGCCTTTTGTTTCTCTGATATTGCTTAAACTACTGTAAAGCTGTTCCATTACTGAAATAATATCCTTTTCATCCTTAGGCGCTTCTCCTTCTTCTCTTTTGATTTTCTTAGGCAAAGTAATTAAAAAAAGGCTCATATTCAAAGCCCTGGTTATTTTACCACTTGCTCTACGGCCACTAACAAAAACTAAAGCGCCTATTCCAGCAATGCTTAGAATCAACAAAAAAGTAATCAATAAAAGAATTTGATTAAAAGTCATAGTGATTAAAGGAACGTCCTTAAAACATACGTCCTTGTGCACAAGGACGTATGTTTTAAGGACGTTCCTTATGCGTTAAAGTCTTTAATTTCTATATCTTCTCCAGCTTTCCCTTTTCTATCAGCTTTTCACGCAATTCATCAACTAATTTATCATGGAATTCGTCTAATAGATACGGACTGTCTAATTTTCTTGCTTCTTCAACAGCAGAATCAATGCCTTTTTCAAAAGCCAAATCGCAAAGCATTTTAATCTGATTCTGGCGATTTATATCCTTAGTATTGTCTTGTATTTGTTCTTCAGTCATATTCTAATTTTAACATAAAAACAAAAAGGGGACAAATGGAAAAGAATAATTAAATAAGGACAGTCCTAAAAATGACGTCCTTGTTCCAAGAACATCATTTTCTATGACTGTCCTTGGGTTAATTTCAAGGAACGTCATAGAAAAATGCGCTTCTTGCTGAAAGCAAGGACGCATTTTTTAGGACGTTCCTTAGAATTAGTCCTTAAAGCTATAACCCCTCCTCCAAATCCTTAACCGTATTTTTCATTTCTTCTTTAAACTCTTTAACTGTATTTTCAGCCATTTCATCATAATTTTCAATCTTTTCCCTTAAAAATCCAGTGATTTTATCTGGGTCAGCTGTTTCCCGCACTTGGTCAAATTCTTTTTTCTCTTCTTCAGATAATTGCTCTAATATCTGAATGGTTATTCTTTTCAAGACTGACTCAGTCATAGTAGTTAAAAGTTCTACTTGCTTGTCTTCTGGTAAATCGCCCAAACCAAGTTCTTGAATAAGATTTTGTTGAATTGTTTTTTTATCCATTGTTTTTTCTCCTTTTAATTAAATAATTCCTCCAAATTTTTTCAAAAATTGACTAATAGTCATTTTTTTAACATATTCTCCTGGCTTTAAGCTTTCAATAAATGAAGCTAATTTGAAATGACTTGTTTTTTTTCCGCCAAAAATTTTCCATTCTTCTTTATCAAAATCATCAAGATATTTGCCTACTTGTTGATTTTGGATTGTTGCATAATCCTTTGGTTCAAGCCCAACTAATTTTATCACATTTGCTTCATTTGTTGATATTGGCGCTTCTGCAACTGCTTCAACTGTTACTTCTTCACCCATTAAAATCTCATCCACTTTTCCTGAAGTCAATTGTTCTTTAGGATGTTCTTTAACCCATTCTTCTAATATTTTATTATTCTTTTCAATATTTTCTAAAGCAGCTTGCTTTAATGCGTCAGCTTTTTCAAATATCCCATCACTGTCTTCAAAAGCTTTGGAAAAATCAATTTCTTGACCAACCTTTAATTTATCAACATTCTCTAAGCCGAATTTTGTCGGGTCTGCTGCTATTTTATCTTTAATTGCGTCAATTAAATATGTTTTTCTAGCTTCATCTAATTCAGTAAATTTCTCTTTATAATGCTCTGCTAATTGCCGTTCAGCTAATTTCCAAACTGAATCGCCTTTTTTAACTGTTTCAATATAGCTTTCTGCTTGTGCTTCAGTTAAAACTTCGGCTCCTTTAACTGGAGCTTCAAATTTATATGGCGTATCTGCTGCTTTGTCAAAATCTTCTATTATTGTTGGTTTTTTTACTTGCGCTTCAGTTCTAGTAACCATTTTTTCTACTTCTTCACCGCTCCAAATACCTCCAACTACATTCTGCAATGCTTTACCTACTAATCCAGATCCAATCAAAACACCCATTGTGCCAGCTAAAACATAACGATAATATTTTTGCTTTTTCTTACTGCCTTCTAATTTTAATAATTTTTCGTCTAATTTTTTATCGTTGTTTTTAATACTCTCCTGTAATTTATCAGTTAATTCAGCTAATGTTTCTTTCTCTATTTTCTTTTCTTGACTTCTTTTAATTAATCCTTCCAAACCAAATGCTGTAGCGGCTCCGCCTAAAGTTCTTTGGAGCCATCTGCCAGTCACTAAACCAGTAGCTAAGGCTGCTCCAGTAGCTCCGCCAACTGCGCCAGCTGCAACTCCGCCAGTCATTAAGCCAGCTGATAATAAGAGCTTTTTACGCAAAGGCATTTTCCGATACTTTTCAACTACCTTGCCGGCAAAATTCTTCATTTTTTCTATTTTAGATGGCTCTCCTTTAGCTTCTAATTTCAAATCCATTTTCTGATCATATAGTTTATTAGCTTCTTCAATAATAGTTACTTTGACAATTTCATCCATTCTTTCTTTTGCTGATTTACTATCATCTTCAGAAATTTCGCTAAACATTTCTTCCCGAATTGTCTTTAATTCACCTAAATACGTTTCTTTAATTTCTTTATAATTTTTAAAATCACCTTTAGACACTTCTTTAGGCAATTTTTTATTCGCTTTAACAAATTTTTCTGCGTCTATATCTATCCGGGCAAATTCTTCCCGAAGATTAACTAAAATCTGTTCCTTTTGTTCTTTAGTCAATTCTGCAGTTTTTTCTGGAGCTTCAAATTTCTTTGATTCTTCTTTCTTAATTTTTTCTTTTGTTTTTCTGGTTTTTTCTTTTTTTGTTATTTCCAAGCTTTCTTTAACCTCATCTGGTTGTTCTTCAGCTGATTTTACTATTTTCGCCTTATTTTCTTTTTCTGGAGATTCAATTTTTTTAATCATAGTTTTATTCTCCTTTCATCTATTTTTTAATTCTACCATAAAAAATAAATTAATACAAATACTTGTACCTGACGGGTACATAGGTGACACTTTAGTAATTTTTATCGGTGTTTCGTTGTTTAATGAATCATGAGGTCGATAGAAGTTGTATTCAATCAACCATTCAGTTAGATTTCTATTAAATTGTATAACATCAGGAGTGAAATTGCCAAGATTAACAAATTCTTCTTGCAAGGTTCTATTGAATCGTTCATTAACTGGATTGTCTTTAGGAGTCCTTGGACGGCTATGGTATCTATTAAGACTAAGCTTGTTGCATGAATGTCTAAAATGCTTCTCAAATTCAGACCCATTGTCAGTTTGAATGTTCTCTATCTTGCCATCTGTTAAATACATTAACCTATTAAGAAAATCAGCTGCATTGTAGGAATTAGCATGTCTGTACATTCTAGCAAAAGCAACCTTGGAAAAAGAATCAATACCAGTAAAGATATATCTTTTAAGATTGTTACATCTTAACTCAATAGCGTCTAAGCAGACAAGGAATCCATTTTTAGGCTTCTTCTTTAACTCAGTGATTCTTTTCCTTTTAACCGCGTTTAAGCGTTTATGCGTAGTTCTAGCTGTTTTCTTAGGATTAGGATAAAGCCTGTATTTTTCAATAACCTTTTGTATTTTCCATGAAGAGATAGGTTCTCCATATTCTCGCAGATAAATCTTAGATAGCTTAATCTTGCTGTAGCAGATATGCTTTTTTCTTAATTGAACAACTCTCATTTCTTGTTCTGATGTGATTTCTCTCTGTCTTTTGTTAATAGGTTCTCTAGATTGATCTTCTAAGGTGAATAGGTTATTTGGATCGTATCTTTTATGCCACTTGTAGAATGTTTTTCTTGATATGTCGAAATGGCGGCAGGTTAGACTGGCATTTCCGCATTTGCGGTAGTAATCCATCCATTTTAATCTTTGTTTGGCCTCCTTTGACAGATTGTCATATTTTTTAAAGTATGAAAGCATATGATAGAACGGAAGCAGGTCATTTGTTAAATGATAGCCTGATTCGTAAATTAGCTTAATTGTTGTTCTATCATAGTAGATAACATTCTCTTTATCAATCACTTTTTGCATATTTCTTGATATTTAGAGTGTTACCTATGTATCTCATCATATGCAGCTGACATACTATAAATATGTTTTTTCTAACCTAATTCTATATGTAAGATTACT
>CAZQLH010000013.1:6790-12114 GCA_964594155.1 uncultured Candidatus Saccharibacteria bacterium | reverse complement strand
TCTATATCTATTCCATGCCCAACTACTTCAATTTTCTCCCTGTTTTTTAATCGACAACTTTTTTCTGAAGCAGTTAAGATTTTATCAGTTAATAGATTTACTAATTTTAGTTTCCAATTGACTGTTCCATGAGTATGCCAACTAACTATTTTTTTTCTAAATAATTTTGCAAAAAGTGCGGATAAAATCGTATATTCTGGATTCTGATGGCAAAAAACTCCATCAACTTTTGATAATATCTTCCATAACTTTATTTGAATAGAAAATATTTTTAACCATTTACTTCTAGACAAAGATACTATTTCAATATTCTCTGGCAAATCCCCTCGACCACTTTCCTGCCAAGTAATCACATACAGTTTTTCTAATTTTTCTCCAATCTTTTTAACCCAAGTATAAGTAAAGCCAGCTGGTGAAGCATCTTTCCAATCTACTTTTCTTGTAATCATTAATAATTTCATAGATTAATTATTGATAATAACCAAGGTCTGGTTAAATAATTAATTGAAGCGTAAATAAGTAAAATAAAGATAATAATATATCTATTCTTTATCTTAGATAATCCATAACCTGAAATCATAGCCAACCAAGGTACAAAAATAAAAGCGATGCGCTGGGTAAGAGCAGGCCAAGCTAAAAAAGACAATGAAGCTGGCAGAATAGCCAATAAAATCTTGACTCTCTGCTTATCCAAATTCTTATACTCCTGATAAAGCCCCCAAGCAAAAATAGGCCAGCCAGCTAAGAATAACCAGCCTAAAACTTTTGCCAACAACAAAATACTCCAGTTAATGTCTGGTGCGGCTGGATTGTTGATTATTTCGCCAAAAGCATAACTATACCAATGAAAATACGAATAATCAAATTTTAAATAGAAAAACAAATAATAAATACCTGGAATAATAGAAAATAAGATTCCTGCTTTAAATATTTTCTTAATTTTTTCCCAAAAAACAATATTAGAAAGCAAAATCAAAAAACCTAAAGAAATTAATCCTAAAGAACCGTATTCTTTGAATAAAACGCCAACTGCAGCTGATAAAACCGAATAAACCATCAACTTATTATCTCGTAATTGACTCTGATAATATTTAACCGCAAAAAAAGTACCTAATAAAAAGAAAAACCAACCACCAATATCTGTTCGATAAGTAGTCCCATAATTAAACATACAGTAATTAGTCAAAAACATAACTGAACCCACTAACGAAATAATATGATCTTTATAAATCACATGGGTTAACTTGTAAAAAACGAAAATTATCAAAAAATAAAAAATAATATTTATCAAAAGCATACCGTCATTTTCATTTCCAATAATTTTACCAAAAAAAATAGAACCATAAAGCATCAAAGGAGTAGTTAAAATTCTAGCCTTAAGGACAATTTCGGTGTTTGGACCCTCAAATTGAGTATCATATTCCTGGTCTTGTAAAAATTTCATCGCATTGAAATAAGATAAAGAGTCGCCAGATATATTTAATGGTTGTTTTACAAAGAAAAAAGCGATTGATAAATTAACTATCCCTAAAACAAAAATTATAAAATATGGAGATTTAATAAAGGTTGAAATTTTTCTCATAGTTATTTATAAGCAATAAAAAAATTATTAAGACCCAACTGAAAATAACGATGCTCAGTCTTATTAAAACCAGCTTGTTGAGCCATATCTTCTAAAATATTCTTATTAAAATATCTCTTATGTTGAGCAACCATTTGAGGATCTATTAATCTTAAAAAACCTAATAATTCAATAATCTCCTTTGCTGAAGAAGTTGGCGCTGTTAAACACATTACTCCTCTGGGCTTTAAAATCCTATAAATTTCATTAATAATTTCTTGAGGATAACCCAAATGCTCTAAAACAGCTAACATAATCACACAATCAACTGAATTATCAGTTAAATTAATTTTGTCAGTCAGATCTTCTTTAATTAAAGTAAGGTTGCCAAGCTTAAGACATTTCTGATTAAGTCGAGGTTCTATGCCAATAAGTTTTTTATCTGATAAATTAGTTAGAGACCTCAAAAAAGAAGCCTTTTGACCACAACCGATTTCTAAAATAGCCTTTCTCTTTTTAACTATGTCCGACACTTTAATGTATCGCCATTTTGATAAAACACCTTCTAATAAATAAAACATTATCTAAATAAATTAAATTTAATAATATGATAAATCGCAGCTACACCGTCTTTCCAATTAATCTTTTTACCTTCTTCATAAGTCCGACCATAGTATGAAATACCTACTTCATATATTCTAAATTTATTCTTTGCTATTAAAGCAGTAATTTCTGGTTCAATGCCAAATCTTTTAGATGTAAGCTTGTCTTTAAATTTATCCAAGGCCTGTCGATTAAACGCCTTATAACAGGTTTCCATGTCAGTTAAAGTAAAATTAGTCAGTATATTAGAAAGCCAAGTTAAAAACTTATTGCCCATATAATGCCAGAAAAACAAAACCCTATGCGGATCTGAACCAACAAATCTTGAACCATAAACCACATCTGCCTTATCTTCTATGATCGGCCTTAAAACTTTCTTGTAATCTTCCGGGTCATATTCTAAATCAGAATCCTGAATAATTATCATATCTCCAGATACCTGTTTAAAACCTGTTCTTAAAGCTGAGCCTTTACCCATGTTTTCTGAATGATAAAAAATCTTATATTTATTTTCTAAATCTTTTAAAACATCACGCGTACCATCAATTGAAAAATCATCAACAATAATAATTTCCTTTTCAATCTCATCTAATTGAACTTGTTCTACTAAATCTAAAATCTTCTTAATTGTATTTTTTTCATTATAAACTGGAATAATAATTGAAAGTTTTTTCATATATTTATTTATAAATTATATTATTTAATTAAAAAAACATTATAACCAGAATTTTGTTTATTAGAAAAGAATCTATCTAGAAATCTTGCTAAAAAATTAAAAATTCTTAAATATCTTAAAGGAGTTAAATTTATAACTGTTTCTAAATTGCCTCTGACTGGACAAATCTCAATTGAGCTAAATTTTCTAAATAAATACCTAATCCCATCTTGAGTATAACGGTAATAATCCTTATAACCATCTTTTTCACCATGATAAGGATACAAAAAAGGAACATAAACCAAACACTTACCCTGTTTTTTTAAAACTCGGTACATTTCATTAACGGCTTTTTGAGGATCATAAACATGTTCTAAAACAGCTTTACAGATAATTGCGTCAATTGATTCATTATTCATAGAAAGATTATGAATATCTCCAATAATATCAGGCTGGTATTTAGAATCAATATCTAATGTTTTATAATTAACATCTTTAAATAAATCTTTGTATTTATCCAAGCCTTTTTGAAAACGAAAACCTCCGCCAATATCTAAGACAGTTTTTTCTTTAGCGATCTCATTAATTTTTTCTTCAAAAAATTTATTCCAAGAAGTCATGTCAAATCCTGCCAAAATTTAATTATTTCTTTAATAATCTTCTGCTGATTAAATTTCCCTTTAACCATTTTTCTTCCTGCCTGCCCTATTTTTTCTGCTTGATCTGGATTATTTAATAAAAATAAAATCTTTTTGGCTAATATTTCACTATTGCCAATTGGCGTTAAATAACCATTAATCCCGTCTTTAATAATTTCCTTGGAACCAGTTGTTTTAGTAGCTATTACTGGCAATCCAGCAGCCATTGCTTCAATTAAAACCTTGCCAAAGCTTTCATGTTTTGAAGAAGAAAGATAAATATCTGAAGCATGATAATAATTAACTAATTCTTCTTGTTTAATCTTGCCTATGCTAGTTAAAATTAAATTCTGATCTCCTTTTATTTTCTCAGGCAAATAATCTTTATTTCCAGCCTGCCAAAAAGCCAATTTTTTGTAATCTTGATAAACCAAGCTAATTGCTTTGTATAAAGTTTTGTAATCTTTAGATGGATCTTGCCGGCCTACATTAATAATTACTTTTCTATCTGGATCATGCTTCTTTCTAAACTTATTTACTTTCTTTTCATCAAAATTCTCAAATCTTTCTAAATCAACCGGGGTAGGAATAACTCTAATTTTCTTTTTATCTACGCCATCTTTAACTAATTTATCTTTAATGATTAAGCTAACCACTCTAATTCCATCTGCGCCTTTAACTAAAAACTTGCTTAGAAGAAGAAAAACTGGATTAAACCATCTTTCCCAAAGCCAATATTTATTCTCCCAAAAATCACCATGAAAATGAATAAGCAATGGCGCTTTAAATCTTCTTTTAATTAACCAGCCAGCTAAACCAGTTAAAAATGGATCCTGGCAAACAATTAAATCAAATTTATCTGGCCAATAAATATCTTTGGCAAGATTATAGGCATTAAAAACATAATTTAGTTTAGTTTTTGAATTTGTTGAATAAACAGTTAATTGAGGGCTAATCTTTTTTTTCTTAAAACTTTTAGATTTAGAAAAAACAATAATATCCAATTGTCCAGCTTGTTCAGCATACTTTTGATGACGTTCTAAAACATCACCACTATAATCAGTTCCTAATAAAGTTCTATCAATGCTAATCATTAAAACTCTCATGTTTTTGTAATAAATCTCTTAGCTATCTTATAATCCCAAGATAAGCTAAAAAATTTTAATCTCCATCTTAATTGACATAACAAAACAAAAAATAATTTTAAAATCATATTTGATTTAATGGTTGAACCCAAAGCGCTTTTAATTGTATGAGCGCCAAACCTAACATATGCTTCCAATGATTCAATAAAATCAGGATCTTTTACCCAAGGAAAATTTTGAGGCGAAAGGTAATTAAGTTCGTTTTCCATTAATTCAGCCCATTGTTCTAAAGTTTGCGGAGATGACCAACCAGAAAGCAAACATTCTTCATATAAGCTTGAACCAGGATAAGGCCTAAATGCCTGCGGTCCTAAAATTTGAATTTTTGAACTCAATTTAACTAACCTATCAATCAATTCAATTGTTTGTTTAGCGTCTTTTCTAATTTCTCCAGGCAAACCAACCATAAAAGAATATTGAGGAATAATCTTATATTTTAAACATCGCTTAGCTGAATTTAAAATCTGTTCAATTGTAACGCCTTTTTTAATTTTCTTAAGAATTCTTGAAGAGCCTGATTCAGCTCCAAAAGATAAAAGATAACATCCAGATTTATTTAAATCAGCCATTGAATTATTATTTAAAAAAGCTTCATCTAAATAATCAGCTCTAATAGTAGTTTCCCAACTTAAATTTAAATTCTTTTCAATCATTCCTTGAATAATATCCATAGCTCTTTTTTTATCAACGAAAAAATCTTCATCCCAAAATCTAATTGGCTT
>CAZQLH010000013.1:3901-6690 GCA_964594155.1 uncultured Candidatus Saccharibacteria bacterium | reverse complement strand
GTTGGATGAAGCCCGCCCCAAATAACTGGTAAATCCTTATTAAAATCCTTAACTATTTTAGAAATTTCCAAAGCAGGCGCTACTTGAGTAGTCATTACAGAAATACCAACAAAATCAACTTTAGGCAATTCTTTTTTAATTAAATCTAAATAATTTTTTTGCCTAGCTCCATCAATTATTTTCGCTTTAATCCCTTTTTCATCTAAATACGAAGCAAGACAGAGCAATCCAACTGATATACTGCTATCATAATTTTCTTTAGGAATATTAAAAATTGGATTAATCAACAAAATTCTCATTTTTACAAACTTTGAAAAACTTCTATTGTTTTCTTAACTAAATTATCCCAGTTAAATCGTTTTAAATCTTCTTTAGCATTATTAGTTAATTTTTGGGCTAAATCTGGATTATCTATAATCTGGCTAATCGCATCTATCCACTGCTCCTTATTATTATAATCAACTAATAAACCTGTTGCCTGTCCTGAGTTTATCGAAGGATCTTTAATTGTTTCTGGATTACCGCCAGCTTTAGTAGTAATAACTGGCGTACCTACTTTCATAGATTCTAAAAGAACATGGGACATTCCTTCATAATTACTATTCAAAACAAATATATCTGATATTTTTAAATATTCCACAACTAATTCACGACTAACCTTGCCTACAAAAAAAACATGCTCTTCTACATCTAAATCAATAGTCAATTTTTCTAAATTTTTTCTTTCTGGGCCTTCGCTAATGATAATAAACTTAATATTTTCATATTTCTTAATAAGCTGAGGCATAATTTTAATTAACATATCAACTCCTTTCCAAGGAGTCAAACGAGCATTAGTTAAAATAATTTTACCAGTAATATTTAATTCTTTTTTTAAATCAACTTTTAAACTATTTTCTGTATCCAGAAAATCAATAGAATTATATATCACCTTAATTCTACCTTCTGAAACGCCAATCTTCATGGCTAATTTCTTAAGAAAATAACTAACTACAATAACTTTATCTGAATTTTCTAATATTTTCTTTCTTGTCTTCTTTCGTCTTTCTATTAATCTAGAATATTTATTTATTTGAAAATCCATAATATCATCGGTTGTTTCTCCTTTATTTAAAGCAATTTCCCAAGCAGAATCACCAACAAATCTAGTAACTAATTTCTTTTTTAAAATCTTTTTAATAATTAAACCAGTAAAACCAGGAGTATAAAGGTCTTGATTATATATAATATCTGATCTTAAACCAAGAATTAATCCTTTAATTAGATAAATAAAACTTTTTAAAAAAGAAGGCCAATTATTAGATACTGTTTTAATTGAATAAGGATAACCTTTAGCTTCAGATCTGCTTCCAAAAGTTAAAACCGTTATTTTATAACCATATTCAATTAACTCCTTATTAAGAGCTTTTAATAAAGTAGGCGGACCGCCAACATCTTTTAAAAAAACTCCGGTTAAAATTAAAATTCTTTTATTTTTCATTAATAAGTTTTAAATAAATTTTTTCCATTTTAGAAGCAATATTATCCCAACTGTATTTCTCTTTAACTAATCTTAATCCATTTTTTGCTAATTTATCTTTTAGATTATCATCCCCTAAAATTTCTTTAATTTTCTCAGCAATACTTTTTGGATTTCTGACTTCGCAAAATAAGCCAGTTTCTCCATCTTTTAAAAAATCTGGAATGCCGCCAACTTTTGTACCAATTATTACTAGTCCAATAGCCATAGCTTCCAAAAAAACATTACCTAATCCTTCTGATAGTGATGGCCTCACAAAAATATCAGCCAAAGCGTAATATTTTGGCAATTCGCCATATTTAACCTGACCTATGAAAACAATCTTATCTTCAAGTCCTAATTTTTTTCTTAATTTTTTAAGCTTTTCTTTATCTAAACCTTTTCCAATAATTAAAATCTTGAATGGAAAATCTAAATATTGTCCTGCTTTAATTAAATCATCTATTCCATTTTTCTTAACTAAACGCGAAACAGTTAAAATTACTTTTTCGTTCTTCTTTATGCCTAAATCTGATTTTAATTTTGGATTCGGTCCAGTATTTTTAAACTTTTTAACATCCACTCCATTAGGCGTTATTTCGCCTTTTTTAGCTCCATTATCCATAGCCCATTTGTATAAAAACATACTAATTGCTTGAAAATAGTCTGCTTTTTGAAAAACTTGGTAAAACCATTTTTTAAATATACCAGCTCTTTTTAAAATATACTCTGGTGAATCGCCTTCTTGTAAAGTTAAAAGCCATGGTTTTTTAGAATTGCGCTTCTTAAATCTAAGTCCTAAAAAACCGCCATAAGAAGCCATAATTGACCAAGTTAAGTTATAATTATTCTTCCTTTCCAATTGTTTTGCTTTCCAAAGGCCTAAAAACGGCAAAAAGTACTTATCAATATCCATTCCAAAGCCAATCCGATAAATATTAACATTATTGATTTTTTCTTCTTTTTTTAAACCCGGCTGGATTTTGGCTGTAATCAAATCAAATTGCCATTCTGGCAATCTCTTAGTGATTTCATCAATTGCTATTTCAGCTCCGCCAATTAAAGGCAAATATGCTGTTGAAAAAATTAAAATCTTTGGTTCTTGATTATTAACCATATATGATATAATATACTAAAAAATGGCTAAAAAATCAACTTGTCCGCCGAAGCCTCGGCAAAGGCGGATTCTATACATCATTACTAAATCCGTTTGGGGCGGAGCTGCCAAGTATGTTTTTGATTTGTCCTTTAATCTTTCAGATGAATATGAAATAACTGTGGCTGCAGGCGG
>CAZQLH010000013.1:0-3801 GCA_964594155.1 uncultured Candidatus Saccharibacteria bacterium | reverse complement strand
TTGATTTGTCCTTTAATCTTTCAGATGAATATGAAATAACTGTGGCTGCAGGCGGCCATGGAAAATTCGCTCAAAGAATAAAAAAAGCTCAAATTCCATATTTTAATATTAATAACTTCCAACGAAACATTAATCCTCTTAAAGATTTTTTTGTTTTTTTTGAAATATTAAGTTTGCTTTTTCAAATAAAGCCAAATATTGTCCACGTTAACAGCTCTAAAGCTGGCGGTATTGTTGGTTCAGCCGGCTGGGTATATAAATTGCTGTCTGGCAAGCAAATCCGCTTAATTTTCACTGCGCATGGATGGGCTTTTAATGAAGACAGGCCTAAAACACAGATAAAGCTAATTACATTTTTAAGTAAATTAACAGCTTTGTTTTACGATAAAATAATCTGTGTTTCTGAATATGATAAAAGAACAGCTATTAGAAATAAGATATGTAAAAAAAGCAAATTAACAGTTATTCATAATGGTATTGATATTGAAAAAGTTTCTTTTCTTTCACAGGAAAAAGCCCAGAAAAAACTCATTGGCAAAGTTTCTCCTTTTGTTATCGGAACAATAGCTGAATATACAAAAAACAAAGGATTAATCTATTTATTAAAAGCGATAAAAAACATTAAAGATCGAGAAATAGATGTTATTCTAATCGGCAGCGGAGAAAATCCAGATAAAGAAAAAATAGAACAAATTATTAAAAAATACAATCTTAAAAATATTCATCTGATTGAATTCATTGATAATGCCGCTTCTTATCTTAAGGCCTTTGATGTTTTTATCTTAGCGTCGCTTAAAGAAGGTCTGCCATATACTATTTTAGAAGCAATGACTGCTGAAATACCAGTAATCGCCACTAATGTTGGCGGAATACCAGAAATGATTGCTAACCAAGAAAACGGACTATTAATCCAACCAAAAAACAGCCATGAATTAGCTGAAAAAATTAATTATCTTATTAATAATCCAAAAATAGCCAAGAAAATAACACAGAAAGCCCGTCAAAAAGTAGAAAAAGAATTTACTTTAGAAAGAATGATTCAAGAAACAAAAAAGACATACTTGAAATAAAATAGACCGCCTTAAACGACCTATTTTAAATATAAACATAACAACAAATCTTCTTTAGTTAAACTAAAGATTTTTTTATTGCTTTGTCTTTACAAAGAGTCTTTTAAACTTTATTGCTTAGCTGCGTAACCGCCTGTATCTCCTCCATAACACCATCCTGTAACGCTATTAACAGTAATCTTATACCAGCCATCTTGCTCATCAAGTAAGTCGTAAACTTCGCCTTCACTAACCTCAGTTAGAATTTCTCCATCTAAAGAAGGTAAACTTCTTACTCTTAAAGTAGATACCTTAACAATAATAGTTTCACTATCAGTTGATCCACTAACTGTAATATCTGATCCAGTTGTATAAGCATTCCGGTCAGTAACATTTATCTCATAAATAGAATTAGAATCATATCCTTGAGAAGCAAACTGTGTAACAGTCATATTTACCCACTGCTTGGTGCCAGTATCACCAGTTGCAACCAGCTTATAAACTTTACTATCTCCTACAGCTCGAACCAAATCAGAATTAGTATATTCATTCATAACAGACTGGGATACATCTTTTACATCATCCCAAGGACTGCCATTACTATTCTTGTCAAAGTGTTCATAGCTTTCAAAAACATGAGGACTAAGAATTAATCTCTTAAACTTTTTGTTATTGATCATTTTGACAATATAAATGTCAAATTGAGCCATGCCTTCAGCATTAGGATTGCGAATAAGATCGCCTTCACTAACAGTTGTTGTTTCTGTAGTTGTTTCTTCTTCCATTTCCTCTGCTTCTTCGCCAATTACATCGCCAAAAATAGCAAAATAAGTAAAGTGATTAATAGTAGCTGTTAAAGTATTAGTATCAGCAAAAACTAAAGTTGATAAAACAACCCATTGAGAATCGCTTTCTCTCCAATAAACAATCTTTAAGTCTGTTTCCTCTAAATCGCTAATTTGTTCATCTGTATAACTAATGCTTATAGTAATTGTTTCATTAAAACTGCTAACTGGTTCTCCATTAGCTACAGCTGTATATTCATAAACATAACCGCCAACAACAGTTTTACCGCTCGGAACTGGACGAGAAGAATCAGCTACTTCATCTTTAGCTTTATTATTTATTTGAATATCAGTTGAAGCGCTAACTGCATTAGCTGGTAAATCAACACTGGCTGTAGTATTTTCATCTGTGGTTAAAGTAGTTTCTCCACCGCCGCTTGCCGTAGCAGTTACTTGACCAGTAGTAGTAGAAGGAGTGCTTGGAGCTGGTGTTCCGCCGCCGCCTCCAGAAGGTGGAGTTATTCCTGTAGATCCACTTGTAGAACAAATATCATCGGAAACAGTTACTGTTACCACTGTAGATGAAGATTGAGCTGGTAGGGTAATAACAGAATAAGAAGATTCACAAGCAGTGCTTAAATTTAAAGTATTATTTAAATTTCTCTTATCTGAAGAAGTAATCGTTACTGAAGAACCAGATGACAAAGTAAACTGAATATTACTCGCATTAACCACCACTTGATCTGCCACTGAATTATCTTTAATCACTAATGTGACACCATCAACTTCTATATTAGTATCACCATCAAAAGTTACTTCATTAACCGCGAAAACCATACTCGGCAAGAACAATAAAGCTAAAATTGTAATAACAATTTTTTTCATATAATTTAGAATTATTCCTATTAATAACTAATTACTTGTTACAATTATCAGCTGTGTCGCAAATCATTGTGCCGGCATCTGTATAACAATAAGTCCAAGCATCAGCGTCAGCGTCTCTAATCTTTAAACAGCCAGCTGTGTCAGTATCGCCGATTTCAAGAGTAGAAGTAGCAGTTAAATTACCATCGCCAATATTAAAGTTTTCTGTAGTAGTGGCAATACCTGTACTACCTATTATGAAATGATCATTTAATCTAAAACCTTCAGTGGAAGAAGCAACTCCTGCAATATTCAAATCATCAGAAACAGTAAACATACCAGGACTATCATCCCACATTAAGGATTCTAAGCTTTCGCTTTCGTCAAAATAAAGATAATCATCACCAGCAGCTGAAAGCATACCAACATAAACAGCGCTAGAAGTAGAAGCTAATCCAGTTACATACAAACTGTCAGTAGTGGTAGCGCTAGTCATCTTAACGCCATTACTAAAAACAAATTCATTAGCTGAATCATCCCACATTAGATATTCTGTTGATGAAGCATCCATATAAAGATAGTCATCATCATCAGCTGTTTGGTTGCCCAGCCAAAAATTACCAGTAGTTGAAGCAGTGCTAAAAGAAGCAGCTCCAGTTACAGACAAAGTGCCGCCAGTTGTAATATTACTTCCAATAGTTGTTGCCGCATAAACAGCTAAACTAACTAAAAACACAGAAACAATAACACTTAGAGATATAGAAATTATTTGCTTTTTATTTTTTATCTGCATATTTTTATTTTTCATTCCTTTATTATTTATCTCGACCTTTATTTATTTATTCAATAAAAAAATCCCTCTTTACATTACACCAGTAAAAAGGAATTAAAAAAAACTAAATCTGTGGATAACTTTTATATATAATAAGGAACGATATAATAAGGAACGTCCTTAAAATATACGTCCTTGTGCATAAGGACGTATATTTTAAGGACGTTCCTTTGGATAACTTGGAGTAAAATTCACAAATCTTCCAATCCTTGTTTTGCCACCTCGCTATCAGGATTAATTTCTAATATTTTCTGATAATATTCTATAGCTT
>CAZQLH010000012.1:0-13518 GCA_964594155.1 uncultured Candidatus Saccharibacteria bacterium | reverse complement strand
GATAGAAAAGAGATTGTTTATTGTGAGAAGTGCTATAACAAGGAGGTAGGGTAAAGTAAAATTTTAGTTAAAAAATATGATTATCGGGATTAACGCTACAGCGGCTTTTAAACAGCCGCGGACTGGCGTAGAAGAATATACATATCAGTTAATTAAGCACTTAACGATGCTGAAGCAAAGTAAAAAGCATCGCTTTATTTTATATCAAGACCCAAGAGTCAGTTCTGAAGGATTTTCTTTAACTGATAATTTTGAAATTAAGCAATTGAAATGGCCTTGGCCAATGTGGACGCAAGTTAGGTTAGCAAGTGAAATGGTTTTGAATAAACCAGATCTTCTTTTTATTCCAGTTCATGTTCTTCCTTTGGTTAGTCCTAAGAATTCAGCAGTAACTATTCATGGCTTGGAATATGAATATTATCCAAAAATGTATCCTAAGAAGCATTTAAGATATTTGCGCTGGATTACTAAATACGCCTTGAAAAACGCTCGTAAAATCATTGCTGTTTCAGAAACCACTAAAAGAGATTTAATTGATTTGTATAATGGTCAGCCGGAGAAAATAACAGTGGTTCATCATGGTTTTGATAGTAATTTATTATCACAAAAAAATCAAAAATCAAAAGAAAAATTTCCATATATCTTATACATTGGCCGTTTAGAAACAAAAAAAAATGTTCAAGGATTAATCAAGGCCTTTAATTTGTTTAAGAAGAGATATAAAGTTTTGCATAAGTTAGTTTTAGTTGGGCCAAGAGGTTATGGGTATGGAAGCTTGAGATTTAATAATGATATAATAAAAAAGGGTTATGTGTCTGAACAGGAAAAATCAGAATTATTGAATAATGCAGATATATTTGTTTTACCGTCTTTTTATGAAGGTTTTGGCATGCCGATTTTAGAAGCCCAGGCAGTTAAATGTCCAATAATAACATCTAATATTTCTTCAATGCCAGAAATAGCTGGTCAAGGAGCTGTATTTGTTGAGCCAAGAAATACAGAGCAAATTGCTGAAAGTATGTATAAAATAATTAGCGATCAGGAATTAAGGAATGATTTGATAAATAAGGGATATGAGAATATAAAGAGATTTTCTTGGCAAAAATGCGCTCAGGAAACTTTGAAAGTATTAGTAGAGTAAAATATGAAAATAGCTTTAGTACATGATTATTTAATTCGTTTTGGAGGGGCCGAAAGGGTCTTTTTAAATTTGCGGGATATTTTTCCCAAGGCAGATATTTTTACTTTGCTTTATGATGAAAAAAAGATGGGCCAGTATTTTCCTAATACTAAAATCAATACTTCTTTTTTACAGAAATTTCCTAAATTCTGGCGCAAGCGCCAGAAATATCTTTTGCCTTTTATTCCTATGGCTCCAGAGACATTTGATTTAAGGGATTATGATTTAGTAATTTCCTCTTCTACCAGTTTTGTCAAAGGAATTATTACCCGGCCTCAAGCTATCCATATATGCTATTGCCACAGCCCTATGCGTTTTGGCTGGGATGCTTACAGTTCTTATGTTAAAGAACAGAGAAAAGGGTTTTTAACCAATATAGCTATTCGAATAATGATGCATTATATCAGAATGTGGGATAAGTCAGCTGCTAACCGAGTTGATTATTTTATTGCTAATTCTAAAAGCACAGCTCAGCGGATCAAGAAATTTTACAACCAAGAATCAAAAATAATTTATCCGCCAGTTTCATTAAATGAATCTAATTTTCAAAATTTGAATATTGTTCCCAATAAAGATTATTTCTTAATAGTTTCTCAACTTACGCCTTATAAGAAGATTGATTTGGCAGTTGATGCTTTTAATAAATTGGAATTGCCTTTGGTTATTATCGGCGAAGGACCAGAAAGAAAACGGCTTCAGAAAATGTCTCATGTTAATATTAAGTTTTTAGGCTGGCAATCAGATGAGGTGATTAGGCAGTATTTTCAAAACTGCAAGGCCTTTATATTTCCAGGTGAAGATGATTTTGGCATTACCCCGGTTGAAGCTATGAGCTTTGGCAAGCCTGTTGTTGCTTTTCGCAAAGGCGGGGCTACAGAAACAATTTTAGAAAGCATTACCGGAGAATTCTTTAATGATCCAGCTACAGAATCTTTAGCTGATGGGATTCGCCGCTTATTATTCAATTATGATAATTATAGTCCTTTATTGATTAAAAAAAGATCTGAAAAGTTTTCTCAAGAAAGATTTGACAGAAGCATTAAGGAATTTGTTATTGAAGTTGTGGAGAAAAATAAGGGAATGTGATATAATTTAATTATGATTATTGGCCATCAGCGTATTTTAAATTTTTTGAAAAAAAGTGTTCAGAATAAGCGCTTGGCTCATGCATATTTATTCACTGGCACAGCTCATTTAGGCAAGAAAACTGTTGCTTTGGAATTTATTAAAATGCTTAATGGGCAGGAGATTAATCAAGAAGTTCATCCTGATATTTTAATTATTGAACCAGAGGTTTCAGAAAAAGAAGAAGTTAAAAAAGAAAAAGCTATTAGTATTGAACAAGCAAGAAAGGTTCGCCGTCAAATGAGTTTGTCTGCTTATCAGAGCGAGTATAAGATTGCTTTAATTAATCAGGCTGAAAGAATGACAGCTGAAGCTGGTAATTGTCTTTTGAAAACCTTGGAAGAGCCAAAAGGCCGAGCTGTTTTAATTTTGGTCACAGCTAATCCTGAATTGCTTTTGCCAACTATTGTTTCTCGCTGTCAGATCATTAAATTTTTACCGGTGTCAAGCAAGGAAATTTTAAAGACAGTTCCTGAAAAACGTATTATCCGCTTAGCCAATGGCCGGCCTGGTTTAGCTATTCAGTATTCAAAAAATCCAGAATTATTAGCCAGGCAGGATAAAATTATCAATCAATTGGAAAAACTATTAAGAGCTAACCTTAATGAACGTTATCAGTATATTGAAGAAATAGCCAAGGATGCGCCTAATGCCCGGCAGATTCTTAATTACTGGCTTTTTTGGTTTAGAGATTTGCTATTATTAACTGTTGGTTCTTCTAATTTGACTCTTTATCAAGAAACAGAAAAGTATAAAGATTGTTATTCTTTGCTTAAGTTAAAACAAATTATTCAAAAAATTAAGGAAACAGACATGCTTTTATCTAATCCAAGCATAAATGCCAGATTAGCTTTAGAAGTATTGATGTTGGAATTATGAAAGATGTTTTAATTATTCTTATTATCATAGTTATTATTTTAATAGTTGGTTTTTTTGCTTATTCTCCAGGGATATTTCAAGGAACGATTGATGATGGAGGGCTATATAAATCTAAAGACATGGGAGAGCAATGGGAGCAATTAACTATTAATGATAAAAAGATTTCTATAACTTCTTTAGATATTTTAAGCGTGGCAATTGACCCTAATAATTCAGATGTTGTTTATATGGGCGCTCGCGATAATGGAATTTACAAAAGTTTTTCCCAAGGAGAATATTGGCACCAATTAAAAGATGAGAATAATGTTCTTTCTACTCGAGCTAATGTTTATGATATAGCAATTGATCCAAAAGATTCTAATCGTATATATATTGGCGTTTATCAAGATAAAAAAGGCCGAGTTTTCCGAAGCCAGAATGGAGGAAAATCCTGGGAAGAAGTTTATGTTGTTTCTGAAGAAAAATATGCTGTTTTTGCCATAGCTATTGATAATTATGATTCTTCAGTAATTTATATGGGCACAGCTCAGGGTGGATTTTTAAGAAGTACTGATTATGGCAAATCTTGGGAAATAATCAAATGGTTTGATGATGTTGTTTCTGGTATTGCTATTAATCCGCAGGATACAAGGATTATTTATGTGAGCGCTTTTGAAGATGGAGTTTATAAAACAGCTAATAAGGGCGTTGATTGGCAATCATTTAAAGAAAAATTAGAAGAATTTCAGCAAGGAGAAAGAGTAGAAAAAATTGTTATTGATTCTAAAAGGCCAAATATTATTTATACTGGTTCAGAATATGGAATTTTAACTTCAAAAAATGGCGGACAAACTTGGCAAGAGGTAAAAATTGTCATGCCGCCTGAATCAAAGCCAGTTTTAAGCTTGGCTATTGAACCGCAAAATACAGATCATTTATACTATGGCGCTGGCCAAATCCTATATCGCAGCTTAGATCAAGGAGTAAATTGGACAGTTCATGAATTAAGCAGCAAAAGAAATGTTAAAGTAATTACCATTGATCAAAATAATGTTAATGTGATTTATGTTGGCATGCATAAGGACTAAATTTAATAACCCAAAAGTATGTATAAAGAAATAATCAACAAAATTAAACCAAAACTTGAAAAAACTATTGATTATCTTAAAAACGAGTTTCTTGGCTTACAAGTTGGTCGGGCTACTCCCAGTTTGATAGAAAACTTGGAAGTGAATGCTTACGGGCAAAATATGCCTTTAAAAGAATTAGCTGCTATTCAAGTTCCAGAACCGCGTATAATAGTTATTCGGCCTTGGGACAAGGAAATTATTACAAATATTGAAGCTGCTGTCAGGGAGTCAAAACTAGGGATTAATCCGGCATCTGAAGAAGATTTTATTCGTTTGAATATTCCTCCTTTAAGCGAGGAGCGGCGCAAAGAATTAGTCAGGATTCTTAATGAAAAGATAGAAGAATGCCGGATTAGTGTTCGGCGGGGCAGGGAAGAAGCTTGGAGAGAAATTCAAGAGATGGAAAAAAATAAAGAGATTACAGAAGATGACAGGTATAAAGCTAAAGACGAGCTTCAAAAAATAATTGATGAGTATAACAAGAAGATTGATGAAATGAAAAAGAAAAAAGAACAAGAAATTATGACTGTGTAAATTTAAATATATGCTTACAGTTATTGTTTTTATTTTAATATTAGGCCTTTTTATTTTTGTCCACGAGTTGGGACATTTTGTTTTTGCTAAGCGAGCTGGAATTAAAGTAGAGGAATTTGGCTTTGGTTTTCCACCAAGGATTTTTGGCATTAAGAGAGGCGAGACAATTTATTCTTTAAATCTTTTGCCTTTAGGCGGATTTGTCAGGATTTTTGGAGAAGACAGGCCTGAAAAAAGCGATGCTAAGGATAAAAGAGCTTTTTATAATCATTCTATTAAAACCAGGGCTAAGATTTTAATTGCTGGCGTAGCGATGAATTTTCTCTTAGCTGCATTTCTTTTATGTCTTGGTTATTGGCTTGGCTTGCCAGCTATGATTGAAGATAATGAAACAGCTAATCTTAATAATGTTAAGGTTCAAGTAACTCAAGTAGCGTATAATTCGCCAGCTGAACAATCTGGGATTAAGATGGGAGATACTATTAAGGAATTAAAAGTTGAGGATCAAAGATTGGGGATAAATAAGATTGAAGATATTCAGAATTTTGTAGGAGATTATAAGGGGCAAGAAATTACAGTAATTATTCAAAGAGGTGATGAAGTTTTGGAAAAAACTTTAAGACCTAGAATTGAACATCCGGAAAATGAGGGTCCTTTAGGCATTGCTTTAGCTCGTACTGCTATTATTTCCTATCCTTGGTATTCAGCAATATATAAGGGAATTATTAGCACAATTAGTTTAACTTGGTTTATTGTCGTTGCCTTAGCCAGTCTTTTTTGGGAATTATTCACTAAAGGGCAATTAACTGCGGAAATAGCCGGGCCAGTTGGTATTTTTGACTTAACTGGACAGGCAACTAAGCTTGGCTTTATTTATGTTCTTCAATTAGCCGCTTTGCTGAATATTAACTTAGCAATTATTAATAGTTTGCCTTTTCCAGCGCTTGATGGCGGAAGATTGCTTTTCTTAATTATTGAAAAAATTAAAGGTTCGCCTGTAAGCCATAAAGTTGAAAGAATTGCTCATACAGCTGGTTTTATTATTCTGATTTTATTAATGGTTGCAGTTACCTGGCGGGATATTGTCAGGGTGTTTTAAGGTTGTTTTTTTTATGTTAAGATAATTTTATATGAGACAGTCAAAACTTTTTACTAAAACTATTAAACAAGCTCCTAAAGATGAAACTAGTTTTAATGCTCAAACTTTAATTAAAGCTGGTTTTATAGATAAATCTAGCGCTGGAATTTATTCATTTTTACCTTTGGGATTAAGAGTTCATAATAAGATTTGCGATATAGTTCGCGAGGAAATGAATGCTATTCACGGGCAGGAAATTTTAATGCCTGCTTTAACTCCAAAAAAAGTATGGCAAAAAACAGGTCGCTGGGATAATTTTGACGTTCTTTTTAAAGTTGTTGGTAATAATAAAAGAGAGTATGCCTTAGGAGCAACTCATGAAGAAGTTGTTACTCCTTTAGTGCAAAAGCATACGTTTTCTTACAAAGAATTGCCAATTTCTATTTATCAAATTCAAAGTAAATTCAGGGATGAATTGAGAGCTAAGGCTGGATTAATAAGAGGGCGTGAGTTTTCTATGAAAGATTTGTATTCTTTTCATGCTGATAAAAAAGATTTAGATGAATTTTATGAAATAACTAAAGACGCTTATTTTAAAGTATTTAATAGATGCGGATTATCTGAAATTACTTATTTAACTTATTCTTCTGGCGGTGATTTTTCAAAATATTCTCATGAGTTTCAGACGTTAGCTGATAATGGAGAAGACACTATTTATATTTGTGATAATTGTAAAATAGCTGTTAATCAAGAAATTATAGATGAACAAAAAGTTTGTCCTGATTGTAAAAACAAGGATCTTCGGAAAGAAAAAGCTATTGAAGTGGGTAATATTTTTAAGTTGGGCACTCGTTTTTCCAAGGCTTTTGATTTTTCTTATACTGATAAAAAAGGACAAAAGCATGGTATTGAAATGGGTTGTTATGGCATGGGGCCAAGTCGAATATTTGGAACAATCGTAGAGATTTATCATGATGACAAAGGAATTATTTGGCCAAAATCAATGGCTCCTTATCAAGTTCATTTATTAGATTTGGAAGCAAAAAAAACAGCTGAAGATATTTATAATAAATTATTAGAAAATAAGATTGAAGTTTTTTACGATGATCGCGATGATAAATCAGCTGGTGAAAAATTTGCTGATGCTGATTTAATTGGCATTCCTTATCGTTTAGTAGTAAGTAAAAAAACAATTAAACAAGATTCTATAGAGTTTAAAAAGAGAGATAGCAAAGAAACAAAATTAGTTAAAATAGAGAAAATAGCTGAAGAACTGGAGGGCGATAAATAAATATGTTTAGTAATTTTTTTGGAATTTTTTCAAAAGATGTTGGAATTGATTTAGGAACAGCCAATACTTTAGTTTATGTCAAAGGACAAGGCATTGTCATTAATGAACCGTCTGTGGTAGCAATTAATGACAAAACTGGCCAGATTTTATCTATTGGCCAGGAAGCTAAGAAGATGGTTGGCCGGACTCCAGCCCATATTATTGCTTCTCGGCCTTTAGTGGCTGGAGTAGTTTCTGATTTTGAGGTGACTGAGCAAATGCTTAAGTTTTTTATTGATAAAGTTCATCGGGAAAGTTTTTCTATTTTACCCCGTCCGCGAGTGGTAGTTGGTATTCCTTCTGGAGTAACAGAAGTGGAAAAAAGAGCGGTTGAAGACGCTACCAGAAGCGCAGGCGCCAGAGAGGTTTACTTAATTGAAGAACCAATGGCCGCGGCTATTGGCATACGGCTTCCAATTCAAGAAGCAGCTGGCAATATGATTGTTGATATTGGCGGCGGAACTACTGAAGTAGCTGTTATTTCCTTAGGCGGCATTGTGGTTAGCCGCAGCTTGCGAACAGCTGGCGATAAACTTAATGAAGATATTATTCATTATGCTCGTGAGGATTTTAATCTTCTTTTAGGCGAGAAAACAGCTGAAGATATTAAATTAGCAATTGGTTCAGCTTATCCTTTAGAGGAGCTAATAGAAACAACAATGCGCGGCCGCGATATTGTTACTGGATTGCCTAAAGAAGTAACTGTTAATAATGATCAAATTCGCAAGGCATTAAGCCGTTCAATTAAAACTTTGGTTAATGCTATTAAAGGAACAATTGAAGAAACTCCGCCGGAATTAGTGGCTGATATTATGCGCCGCGGCGTCTTTTTAGTTGGCGGCGGAAGTTTGTTGCGCGGTTTGGATAAATTAATCAGCGAACAAACAGAAATGCCCGTTAAATTAGTTGAAGATCCTTTAACTGCGGTGGTTCGCGGAGCAGGAATGGTTTTAGAAGATGTTGATGCTGTTAAAGATGTTTTAGTCACAACGCAATATGAAGAACCCCCGCGATAAATATAAAACTTAGAGACTCGGTCTCTAAGTGGCTAGGTTATGAAGATAGAATTTCCAAACAATTTTTTCTGGGGAGCAGCCGCTTCTGCCCATCAAATTGAAGGCGGCAATGTTAATAATTGGTCAGAGTGGGAAAAAGGAAGCGCAGAAGATTTAGCTAAAAAAGCAGAAAAATATTGGCAATCTTGGCAAAAGGAAAAGTTTCCAGAAATGCTTTGGACAGGGAATTATATTTCTGGCCGGGCTTGTGATCATTATCATCGTTTTAAAGAAGATTTTGATATTGCTAAATCCTTGAATCATAATGCTCATCGTTTTTCTATTGAATGGTCGCGCATAGAGCCAAAACAAAGCAGGATTGATCAAAAAGAAATTGAGCATTACAGACAGGTCTTATTAGCTTTAAAAGAAAGAAATATTGAGCCATTTGTTACTTTGTATCACTGGCCTTTGCCTATTTGGCTGGCTCAAAAAGGCGGCTGGCTTAATCCTAAGACGCCATATTATTTTGATCGTTATGTTAAAATAATTGGGGAGAATCTGTTTAATGAAGTTAAGTTCTGGATTACTTTAAATGAGCCGAATGTTTATGCTTCAAATTCATATTTAAAAGGAAATTGGCCGCCGCAAAAGAAAAGTATTTTTAAATATCAGAAGGTAATTAATCAATTAATTAAAGCTCATCAGTTAGCTTATAAATCATTGCATTTGATTGATTTGGATTGCCAGGTTGGCATTGCTAAAAACAATATTTATTTTGAAAATATTCCTTTTGCAGATTATTTCTGGAATAAATATTTTTTGAATAGAATAAAGGATCAGCAAGATTTTATTGGTCTTCAATATTATTTTCATTCTCGTTTGTTTAGGAATAAGAATAAATCAGTTTCTGATTTAGGCTGGGAAATATATCCAAAGGGGATTTATCATGTTTTAAAGGGATTAAAGAAGTATAAGAAGCCGATCTATATTACTGAAAATGGCTTGGCTGATGCTGATGATAATAAGCGGGCTAAATTTATTAAAGATCATTTAATTTGGATTCATAAGGCAATTGAAGAGGGTGTTGATGTAGGGGGGTATTTTTATTGGTCTTTATTGGATAATTTTGAATGGGATAAGGGATTTTGGCCTAGGTTTGGCTTGGTTGAAGTTGATTACAAGACGTTTGAACGCAAAATCCGTCCTAGCGCTTATGAATACGCTAAAATTTGTAAAGAGAATCGAATATAGCTCTGAAAACTAAATTTTTCAAATTAATCACTCGTACTCTGATTATTCCTCGCGCTTTACCCTAAAGGGCTCCGACGCGTCTCGGAATAGCCAGAGCACTCGTTCTAAATAACTGCACGCGATTAAATTTATTTTCTTCGCTTATTATAAAAACTATGAACTGGCTATTAATCGCTATTACTGCTTATCTTATTTACGCTGTTGTTTTTATTATTGATAAATTTCTTCTTTCTCAGACTAAGCTTGAGCCAAGCGTTTATGCTTTTTACATAGGCATTTTAAGCGGTCTAGCTGCTTTAATTTTAATTCCTTTTGATTTTAATATTATTTCAATTGAACAAACTGTCATTAGCTTTATAGCCGGCATCTTATTTGTTTTAGCTGTTCTCTTTTTTTATAAATCCATTCAAATAGGCGAAGTTTCCAGAATTGCTCCTATTATTGGCGGGGCAGTCCCTATTTTTACTTTAATTTTAACTTATCTTTTTTTAGGAGAGCGACTAACTGCTAATCAATTAATTGCTTTTTCTTTGTTGGTTTTAGGCGGAGTGATTATGCTTTGGCCAAGAAAGAAAATTGGAACTGTCCAAAGATTGCCTTTAGCTATTCTATCTGCTTTGCTTTTTGCCGGTTCTTTTGTATTGACTAAGTTTATTTATAATAATCAATCATTTATTAATGGTTTTGTATGGATTAGAATTGGCGGTATTCTTGGAGCTGGTTTTTTGCTTTTTTGGCCTAACACTAGAAAGATTATTTTTCAAGTATCAAAATCAATTAAGCTTAAAACAGTTGAATTAGCTGTTTTTAATAAATGCTTATCAGCTTTAGCTTTTATTCTTCTAAATTACGCTATATATTTAGGCAGTGTTGCTTTAATAAACGCTCTTCAAGGCGTTCAATATGTTTTCCTTTTAATTATAGCGCTTTTTCTTTCTAAGAAATTTCCTGAGATTATCAGGGAACAAATTAGTCAAGAGGTTGTTATTAAAAAAATACTTGCCATCTTATTTATTAGTATTGGCTTGGGTATTTTAGTTTTTTAATTATGAAATCTTTTTCTCGCATTCTTATTTTTCTTGCTATTTTTCTTATTATTTGTTTAATTGGTATTGTTATTTATTTATTCACTGGTCAAACTGAATTAGCGCCAGAAGTTGATTTTGGAGTTACTTTTAGCCAAATTTGGGCTGAAGATATGGGACTTGATTGGCAATCATCTTATTTAGCTATTTTGGATGATTTGGGAGTCAGAAAATTAAGGTTGGTTGCTTACTGGCCGAGAATTGAACCAAAAAATAATGAATATTTATTTGAAGATTTGGATTGGCAGATAAAAGAAGCAGATAAAAGGGGAGCTGAAGTTATTTTAGCAATTGGCCGAAAACTGCCTCGTTGGCCTGAATGTCATATTCCTGAATGGGCTCAAATATTAAATGAGCCAGACCAGCAAGAACAGATTCTTTTAATGCTTGCTGAAATAGTTAAGCATTATCAAGGAAATAAGGCGATTACTTCTTGGCAGATTGAAAATGAACCGTTTTTAAAGGGGTTTGGCGAATGCCCTGAATTAGATGAGGAATTTTTAGATAAAGAAATTGCATTGGTTCGTAAATTAGATTTTAATAGGCGGCCGATTATTGTTTCAGCTAGCGGAGAATTAAGCAGCTGGACTAAGCCAGCCAGAAAAGCTGATATTTTAGGAACAACGCTTTATAGAATTGTTTGGGATGATAGAATTGGTCATTTTAAATATCCGATTCCTTCAGTTTTTTATTACAAGAGAGCTAATTTTGTTAAGCGTTTTACAGATGTAGAAAAGATTATTATTGTTGAATTACAAGCAGAGCCCTGGGGCCCAAGAATGATTTATGAGACAGCTATTAGAGATCAAGCTAAGTCAATGGATTTAAGAAGATTTAAGGAAGCAATTGATTATACTCGCCAAACTGGCTTTGATGTGGCCTATTTATGGGGGGTTGAGTGGTGGTATTGGAATAAAGAGATTAGAGGCAATAATTCTATTTGGACAGAAGCAAAAAAACTTTGGCCTTGACAAATAAGTAGGTATTTGTTATTATGTAAAAAAAGTAATTTAAAAATATTTTTAATCAAATAAAAAGGAGGGAAAAGAATGGATATAGAAATGAAGTTTAGAGAGGCAGTAATGCGAGCGGTTAAAACCGGACGTTATAAGGCTTTTTATCCACAAGCGTCTTTTGTAAAAATTTTTAATGATTTTAGAAGAAATTTGTCGCCTGGTTTGATTGGCGAAAAAATTTCTTCAGAAGAGTACAAAAGATGGGCAGTCGTATATATTGATGTGTTGCAGAAAATAGGGGCTGAGATTAAGATTTGTTCTTTTACTCGGTCTTTTATTAAAAAACAACAATCGTCAATAGTAACGCCTAATATGATAACAGGAGCGAGAGCGCATGAAAAACGGCGATAAATAATTAAAACATGATCCTTGATATCTTGAGTAATTATAGGGTTGCTGAAAAACCAGCAACCCTTAATTTTTTTATAATATGAATAAATTTTATGTGGTTTGCGATAATATTCGCAGTTTGGAAAACATCGGCTCTGTTTTTAGAACAGCTGATGCTTTAGGTGTGGATAAGATATTTTTAGGAGGCATTTGCGGCCAGCCGCCTCATCCTAAGATTTCCAAAACAGCCTTAGGCGCTGAAGAAAATATTCCTTGGGAACATCATTGGCAAACTTGGCGGATAATTGATAAGCTAAAAAAAGAAAAAGTTTCAATAATTGTTTTAGAACAGACAAAAAAAAGTTTGCCATATATTAAATTTAAGCCTAAGTTTCCCTTAGCTTTGGTAATTGGCAATGAAATCAAAGGCGTTTCTCCGTCTGTTTTAAAAAAAGCTGACCAGATTATTCATCTGCCAATGTTAGGCCAAAAAGAATCTTTAAATGTTTCAGTTGCCTTTGGCATAACTGGATACTATATTCGAAATGTCTCATTTTTTTAAAATAACTAAAAAGCATTCAAAGTCAAAAGCCCGTTTAGGGCTTATTAAAACTTTGCATGGAGTAATTCATACCCCGGCTTTTTTACCAGTAGCAACCAAAGCCACAGTTAAAAGCTTAACTCCAGAAGATATCAAGAAAATTGGCTTTGAAGCGGTTTTAGCCAATACTTATCATCTTTATTTACAGCCTGGCCATAAAGTTATTAAAAAACTTGGCGGCTTGCATCAATTTATGAATTGGCCTGGTCCAATTGTTACTGATAGCGGCGGATTTCAGGTTTTTAGCTTGGGCGCAGCTTTGGAAGAAAAAGTTGGTAAGATTCTTAAGGATAATTATCAAGAAAAACCAAAAACCCAGATAGCTAAATTAGTTAAGATTGATAATAATGGCGTTGACTTTACTTCTCATTTAGACGGGTCTTTGCATCGTTTTACTCCGGAAAGTTCAATTAAAATTCAGGAAGATTTAGGCGCTGATATTATTTTTGTTTTTGATGAGTGTACTTCTCCTTTGGCAAGTTATAATTACACCAAAAGATCTATGAAGAAAACCCATCAATGGGCTCAAAGATGCTTAAAAGCTAAGAGGTCTAAAAGCCAAGCTTTGTTTGGCATTGTTCAAGGCGGGCCTTTTGAAGATTTAAGAAAGGATAGCGCTCAGTTTATCGGGAAATTGCCTTTTGAAGGTTTTGGCATTGGCGGTTCTTTTGGCAAAGGAGAAATGAAGAAAACATTAGATTGGGTTATTCCTTATCTGCCAAAAAACAAGCCCCGTCATTTATTAGGGGTTGGTTATTTAGATGATATTAAAGAAGCAGTTAAAAGGGGAATTGATTTGTTTGATTGTGTTTATCCAACTCGCTTGGCCCGGCATGGCGCTTTTTTAACTGATCAAGGCGAAATAAATATTTTTAAGGCGGGTTATAAGCTGGATAAGAGGCCAATTATGAAAAAATGTTCCTGTTATACTTGCCAAAACTTTACCCGCGCTTATTTACATCATCTTTTTAAAGCCAAAGAAATGCTTGGCGCTCGCTTAGC
>CAZQLH010000011.1:0-17465 GCA_964594155.1 uncultured Candidatus Saccharibacteria bacterium | reverse complement strand
CTTAATTTCATTATATCATATTAACTTGAAAACAATATGTGGATAAGCTATTATGTCATATATGTCCAAACCATTATTAATTGATACTCATGCGCATATTAATTTTAGCGCTTTTAAAGATGACGGGGACAAAATAATTCGCCGGACTCTTGATAATAATGTTTGGATGATTAATATAGGGGCGCAGCACAGCACTAGCCAAAGAGCTGTTAAATACGCTGAGAAATACAAGGAAGGGGTTTATGCGATTGTTGGATTGCATCCAATGCATACTTATGAAGGAGCCAGAGAAAAAGAATTTTCTGGAGAAATAATCAAAAGAGATTTTGAAAAGTTTGATGAAGATAAATATATGAAATTATTAGAGAGTCCTAAAGCAGTAGCCCTGGGTGAAATCGGGCTTGATTATGGAGATGATATCAATAAAAAAATCAAAAAAAAACAAAAAGAGGTTTTTTTAGAGCAAATAGATTTAGCTCGAAGAATAGACAAGCCAGTAGTTCTTCATTGTCGTAAAGCTTATGAGGATTTATTAGAGATTTTAAATGATTTTCAAATTGGTTGTATGGGTTGTCAGCTTTCTTGTCCAGGAGCTGGTAATAGCCAGTTAAAAGGAGTAATTCATTGTTTTATGGGACGCTGGTCGCAAGCAGAAAAATTCCTGGAATTAGGCCTATATATTGGATTTACTGGATTAATTACTTATTCGCGGGATTATGACAAGGTTATTAAAAATACGCCCTTAGATAGGATCTTATTAGAAACTGATGCGCCATATTTAACTCCAGAGCCATATCGAGGAAAAAGAAACGAACCTCTATATGTAAAATATGTAGCAGAAAAAATAGCTGAAATTAAAAATATTAAATTTAAACAAGTAGCAGAACAAACAACTAAGAATGCAAAAGAGTTGTTTGGGATTTAGGTCTTGACAACGTAATAACCGTTGTATATACTATAGTTATATGAAAACTGTCATCAACATTAAAGCAGATCAAAAAGTTAAAACAAATGCAAAAAAAATTGCCCAAGAATTAGGATTGTCTTTAAGCGCAGTTATTAATGCTTATCTTAAACAGTTTATTAGAAATAAAAGTGTTTATTTTAGCGCTACCCCGCATATGTCTAAGGAATTGGAAGATATTTTAGGCCAAGCAGAAAAAGATATTAAAAAAGACAAAAATTTGTCTCATTCTATTTCTAATGTTAAAGATTTAAGAAAATATTTGTCTTCTTTATGAAAGTAAAATTCCATAAAAATTTTGAAAAACAATATAAAAAGCTAACCAAAAAACAACAAGAAAAGACGAAAGAAAGACTAGAAATATTTATTAGAAATCCATTTGACTCAATTTTAAATAACCATTCGCTTAAAGGAAAATATTTAGATTATCGAAGTATTAATATCACTGGAGACTTAAGAGCGATTTACAAGTATATAGATCCAGACGAGTGTGTTTTTATTGCCTTAGGCAGACATAGAGATTTATATAAATAATTAAACATTGAAAGTAAAATAACTCCGAAGAGGAGTTATTTTTATTAAGACTTGGTTTTGTCTTAATCTTTTATTTACTTTCAAAAAGGAATACTTGGACGGTTTTCAGTTTTGTTGACAAAAAGCTCCATACTCTTCTTGCTGGAGAAGGTTTTGGTAAATTTGGCTTCCCACGGCCATGTCCGACCATATTTATCTTTGATAACTATCCCGTCAGGGTATTCCTCAACAATTTCTCCCCATTCTTGCGGAGCGCCCATTATTCCGAGACCAACCGCGAATTTGTTTTCTGACATTTTATTTTCCTCCTTGCGACATTGGTAATTGAATAATCTTTTCAGGTTTGTTCTTAAAAAAATCATCAAAAGCTTTTTTTACACCTTGTGTATGATAGTCATGTGAAATTATTATTCCATTTTTAGACATTTTGTCATAAAAAAATTCAAGACAATCTTTTGTGCTTTGATATATGTCTACATCCAAATGAACAAAAGCAAATTTCTTATCTTTAATGGGCCTTCCTGCTTCAGGAAATATTCCCTTATAAATATGCACATTTTTATATTTTGCAAGTTTTTCTTTTACTCTTTGATAATCTGATTTAAACATTTTTGTCTTGAATTTACTATCAATTTTGTTAATCTGTGGCAATCCCTCAAATGTATCAAACAAATGTAAATGTTTATTCTCTTTCACTTCACAAATTGCTTTTGCAGTAGTCCCTTTGAATACGCCAACTTCAGCATAATCTCCATTAACATATGTTTGATTTTGGGCAAAAGAATAAATTAAGAATAATTCACTTGGTTTTAATAAAAATGGTTTATCTTCATTAATTATCTTTTTAAGAAAACTCATGACTTTTTTATCATGATAATAATTTATTACTTTGAGTTCAAAAGTTATAATCAGACGATTTATTAAGCGTCCAATCCAAGTATTGCAAAGCTTGTCATTGATTTTTTGAATCATAATTTAGTTATTGTATATAATTTAAAAAACTTTTATTCCTTTTTTTATTGTTAGATAATAGTGATTTTTAATTTATCTCTTCAATAAATTACGAGTTTCATCCAGATAAAATCTATTATAATATTTTTCAAAGCCCTCTTTTGTTTTCGCAAGATGAAATTTATCAGAATCATAAATTATTTTTCCCTCAATTAGTTTTGCTTCTCCGAGCTTTCTTCTATGAGAACCGGAATGAGAAATCATGACTTGTAAAACTTTCTTGATTTTATCTTCTGGATAATTCTGCTCTTTCAGAAATTTTTTGGCTACTTTTATAGATTCTTCAACGTGTGTCTAGTATTGCTCATAACTGATATCATGAAAAATTACTGCAAGTTTTAAAATTTCTAAATCTACTTCTGAATGAAACTTGGCCAATTTCGAAGCAATATTTATAACACTTTCAACATGATTCCATTGATGTTTTTTGTCATGTTTTGCATATTCTTTTTTTGCGAAATTTTCACTTGATTTTATTATATCCATCATATTTATCTAGATCTTTATTTATACTAAAATTGTAATATAAACCTTGAATAATTGAAAGGCCGTGCCTTAAAACATACAGCCTTTGCAAAGGCTGTATGTTTTAAGGCACGGCCTTTAGCTATTTTACTCACTTGAAAAAAAGGCCCAGATAAGATATATTTAACATAATATGCCTAAATATAGTCCAAAGAAAATAGAAAAAAAGTGGCAGAAAAAGTGGAAAGAACAAGATGTTTATCAGGCTAGAGATTTTAATAAAAGGCCAAAGAAATATATTATGGTGGAATTTCCCTATCCTTCTGGCGATGGACTGCACGTGGGCCATGTTCGCAGTTACAGCGCTTTAGACGCTTTAGCCCGTAAAAAAAGAATGCAAGGATATAATGTGCTTTATCCTATGGGCTGGGATGCTTTTGGCCTGCCCACGGAAAATTACGCTATTAAAACAGGCATTCATCCAGCAAAAGTAACTGAAACGAATATTAAGATTTTTAAAAAACAAATGGATTCTTTAGGCCTTTCTTTTGATTGGTCTAGGGAAATAAATACTACTGATCCCAAATACTATAAATGGTCCCAATGGATCTTTATTCAGCTTTTTAAAAAAGGATTGGCTTATCAATCAGAAATGCCGATTAATTGGTGTCCAAGCTGTAAGATTGGATTAGCTAATGAAGAGGTGATTGCTGGCAAATGCGAACGCTGCGGAGCGCAAACTAAAAAGAAGCTATTAAAGCAATGGATGTTAAAGATTACTGAATACGCTGATCGATTAATTAAAGATTTAGATACAGTTGATTATGTTGAGAAAATTAAAACTCAGCAGATTAATTGGATTGGCAAAAGCCAAGGAACAGAAATAGATTTTAAAATAAGCGATTCTTCAGAAAAGATTAAGGTTTTTACCACTAGAACTGATACTCTTTTTGGAACAACTGCCATGGTTATAGCTCCAGAACATCCTTTATTAAAAAAACTAACTACTAAAGAAAATGAAAAGAAAGTTAAAGAATATGTTCGCGCCTCAGAAAAGAAAAGCGAATTTGAAAGAACTCAACTGGACAAAGAAAAAACAGGCGTTTTTACTGGCTCTTATTGCATAAATCCAGTTAATCAGGAAAAAATACCTATTTGGATTGGTGATTATGTTATTGCTACTTATGGAGGCGGAGCAGTAATGATTGTTCCAGCCCATGATAAAAGAGATTACCAATTTGCCAAGAAATATGATTTAGAAATTAGAGAAGTAATTTCTGGAGGAAATATTTCCAAAGAAGCATATGTAGATTATGGCAAACTAATTAATTCTGATCAGTTTAATAAATTATCTTCTCAAGAAGCAATTAAAAAGATTACTGACTTATTAATTAAAAACAAATCTGGAAGAAAAAAGATTCAATATAAATTAAGAGACTGGGTTTTTTCAAGACAGCATTATTGGGGTGAGCCAATTCCAATAATTCATTGTCAGAAATGCAAAGCTGTGCCAGTGCCAGAAAAAGATCTGCCAGTTAAGCTTCCGTATGTAAAAAACTACAAGCCAACTGATACAGGCAAGTCGCCTTTAGCAGATGTTAAGGATTGGGTTAATGTTAAATGTCCAAAATGCAAAGAACCATCTAAAAGAGAAACTGATACTATGCCTAATTGGGCTGGTTCTTCATGGTATTTTTTAAGATACATTGATCCAAGCAATGATAAAAAATTAGCTGATCCTAAAAAATTAAAATATTGGCTGCCAGTTGATTTATATAATGGAGGAATGGAACATACTACTCTTCATTTGCTTTATTCCCGCTTCTGGCATAAGTTTTTGTATGATATTAAGATAGTTCCTACATCAGAGCCATATCAGCGCCGTTATTCGCATGGGGTTGTTTTAGCTGAAGACAATCGCAAGATGAGCAAAAGTTTTGGCAATGTGATTAATCCAGATGATGTGGTTTCAAAATATGGCGCAGATACTTTGCGAACATATGAAATGTTTATGGGTCCTTTTGATCAGATGATTAGTTGGAATACCAAGGGCGTTCAAGGCTGTTTTCGTTTTTTAAATAAAGTTTGGCAGGTGTTTAATAATAAAGATAAAATATCTAAAACCACTAGCAAAGAATTAATTGCTAAATTGCATCAATCAATTAAAAAAGTTACAGAAGATTTAGAAGCTATGAAATTCAATACAGCCATAGCTAGTTTAATGGAATTTGTTAATTCTTGGTTGGAACAAGAAAAGAGCTTATCTCAGAAAGACACTGATACATTTTTAAAGCTTTTAGCTCCTTTTGCTCCGCATATTACTGAAGAACTATGGGAAGATCTTGGATACAAGAAAAGCATTTCTTTAGAAAAATGGCCTCAATATGATAAAAAGTTAATTCAAGAAAAAACTTGGCAATTAATTATTCAGATTAATGGAAAAGTAAGGGATAAAATAGAGGTTCAGAAAGATATTTCTGAAAAAGAAGCTAAGGAATTAGCTTTATCCCAAGAAAAGATTAAAAAATGGCTAGAGAATAAAAAGCCAAAGAAAATTATCTATATTCCTAATCGGTTAATTAATTTAGTAGTATAATTTATGGAAATTATTAGATTTAATTTATCAGATTTGGATTATAGAATTATTGAAATAGCAGCTGGAGTTATTCAAAGAGGGGGAAGTATTGTTTATCCAACAGATACAGTTTATGGATTAGGAGTAAACGCTTTAAAGCCGTACAATATTGATCGGCTTTTTAAAATTAAAAAAAGGCCTAAAACTAAGCCAGTGCCAATTATGGTCCGTGATATTGAAATGGCCAAGCAAATAGCTTTTATTGACAAGAAAACAGAAAAAGCATTAGAGCAAGTTTGGCCTGGCCAGGTAACCGTTATTTTAGAAAAAAAACCAATTATTCCTGATGTTTTAACAGCTAATAAAAGAACAGTTGGTTTAAGAATTCCAAATAGCGAGTTTACCCAATTATTAATGGAAAACTTAGAAGAACCAATTACAGTTACTTCAGCTAATTTTTCTGGCGAATCTCCTTTAATTTCTTCAACAGAGGTTATTAAAGTTTTTAATAAAGCGTATCCAAGGCCGAATTTAATCTTAGATGCTGGCGATTTGCCTTCAAGCCCGCCTTCAACTGTTCTGGATTTAACCAGTTCACATCCTAAAATTACCAGAGTCGGCCCTATAACTAAAAAAGATTTAATGAAGATGTTGAAATAACAAAACTGGCTTATAAGCTAGTTTTGTTGGTATAGTATATCGAAAGTAATTTAAACGTATTTTGTCGCCTGCGACGGAGATAAAAGACTTTCTAAATTTTGAGATTTGAAAAATTTATTGATTTGCCGGTAAATTATTTTATTTCTTAATTTTTTCTTTTATAGATTTATTTTTTTATCCATTCCGGGCAATTCTTTGGATATAAAGCACGCTCTCCGCTTTCTGTTTGAAAATAATCTATCCATAATATCCTTGTCTTGTTTAGTATTTTACAAGGAATTTCAGAGTCTTTAATTATTTTTTCTGATAACGATAGTTTTTCTTCATAGTTTTTTATTTTTTCGAAATGTTTACAAGTCTTGCACCACAGAATTTTTTTCGGATTGATATATGACATACTTTCAAGTGCTTCTGTTTTCTGAATTGCTATTTCAAATTTTTTATCAACTATTGCTATTACTATTGCTAAAACAATATACACAATAAAGAATAAGATAAGTTGTATTGGGGTCTCAAAAACGAATTTTAAAATAAAAAACGCGAAGAAGAAAAAAATGATAGTGAGAATATTTATTCCTATAGCTTTTAATACTCCTTTTAGCCTAAAGAGATAGAGATAAGAAAATCCTCTTGTTAACCCTTCAATAAGCGTAGTTCCTATAAACATACTTGCTATAAAAACAAGAATGGAATTCAGAAAATATTTATACCAAATTCCTCCAATGTTACTCCATATTCCAAATACTAATACAATAATTATTGAGATAACTCCTGCATTTTTCGAAATAAAGAGTGGTGAAAATATGTGTTTTTTAATTTTTTCTTTCATTAAAATTTTCTTTTATAGTTAGTTTTACTATCTTAAAACAGCCAGTTAATTTTTTGCATAAAACTCAATACGAATTAGCCACTGAGCGAAGCGAGGCGACCTACAAATCGTTGATTTTTTCTCGCTGGTGCCGGAGGTGGGACTCGAACCCACAAGAGCAAAGCTCATGCGATTTTGAATCGCACGCGTTTACCAGTTTCGCCACTCCGGCTTATTCTTATTCTCTCTTAAAATCTGGTTCTTGTCAATTTTGTTTTTGTTGTGTTATAATTAATATGACATTTAAGAACAGATTTATTTTATTTAAATTTTTCAGGGTGAGTTTTGAAATTATTTCGTGAGGTTTCCCAGTTTGGTATAGAAAGTTTATAGTTCTTTTCTAGCTGAAAGTAATTAATATATTTATATTTATATTTTTTAGATAGTTTTGGTTTTTGTTTGGATTTACAAACAATAACTAGTTTTTTATTCGGATATTGTTGAAGAAAAAGTTTAATTTTCTCTAAACTTCTTTTATCCATCCATCCTTTTATTTCCCACCATGAATTATTAACTTTAAAATCAGGAGTGAATGTTGTCACAGCTCCATTCTTTTTTGTTAATTGAAATATTTTTGGTTCGTATTTAAACTTTTGCTTTTTATACTGGAATATCCTTGCTATATTAGCTTCCCAGGTTGAACGTTTAAATCCAACATCTTTTCTTTTTCCAGCCGCTCCTGCTCCCATTCGAGAATTTTTATATAATCCTTGCCTCCATCTTTTTTTACTTTCTATGGACATATATAATCGATTATGGTTTTTGATTTCATCAGCTTTTTCTTTGCCATATAATTCTTCTAAAGTTCTTCCTTTATTATGAGGTGTTAATCCTTTAAAAAGTTGATTACCTTTTTTGAAAAGCGGATTACGAAATTTTATTCCCATTTCATTGCCCCATCGATAAGTTTGATCTGGAGAAATGCCTAAATATTTTACAATTTCCAGACCAGTCATTTTCCTTTTATAATAAAGATCATTAAATAGTTCTTTTAATGGCATTTTAAATTTTTTTTCGATTGCGATTTGATTTTTCTTTTTCTTTTGTGCGGCTTTAATAATTCCACTACAAGAGAGACATAATTGAGGATTATACCATTTGCTAATTAATTGTTTAGCTTGCCATTTTTTACCACATCTGGTACACATAATAAAAATTCCTTGCGTCTTTCTTTTGACCCATTTTGCCATATTAATTCTTTCGTAGCACCTTTTGCATTTGCCCTTAGCAAGATATTTTTCTTTAGTTGTTCCGCATTCCTGACAGTGTTCGTGATTTTTATGCCATTTAGTCATCATATCTAGATTTTAGCATTAATTATTACATTTAGCAATCAAAATATATATCTTCTAGTTCTTCATTTTTAAGAAATTTCTTTCTTCTCATTTTGTTGTTAGAAGATAAAATTAAAACATATGGCTCGGATTTTGGGATTAGTAAACCAAAAAGGCGGGGTGTCCAAAACAACTACTGGAATAAATTTAGGATCCTACTTAGCTGCTTTAGGCAAGTATGTTCTTTTAGTTGACACTGATCCGCAGGCAAATGCTACTTCTGGACTTGGCATTGATCTTCAAACTCTTCCTTTGAATTTATACCATTCTTTAGTAGGCGGTATTCTTCCAGAGGAGATTATTCGCAAGACAAATTTTTTTGGCTATGATATTATGCCAGCAGCGCCTGATTTAGCTGGAGCAACTATTGAATTGGTTTCTCAGTCCAATAGAGAATTTAAGCTTTATGAATTGCTTCGTCGGATTAGAACTAATTACGACTATATTTTAATTGATTGTCCGCCTAGCTTAGGTCTTTTAACTGTTAATGGCTTAGTGGCAGCTGACGAAGTAATTATTCCAGTTCAATGCGAATACTATGCTTTAGAGGGATTAGGCCAGCTTTTAAGAACAATTGAATTAGTCCAGGATAACTTAGACAGCCCTATAAAGATTAAAGGCGCCTTATTAACCATGTATGATCGCCGGAATCGGCTTTCTCGCCAAGTGCGTAAAGAAATGATAAGAAATTTTGAAAACCATGTTTTTGATACAATTATTCCTCGTTGTGTTAAATTAGCTGAAGCGCCCAGCTTTGGCCAACCTATTATCCAATACCGTCCGCATTCCAAAGGAGGTAAGGCATACCAGAAATTAGCTCAAGAAATTATTAATTTAGATAAATAAAATATTATGACAAAATTATCATTAGGCAAAGGACTTCAATCTCTTATTCCTAAAAAACAATCTAAAATGACCAGGTTGGTTAAAAACCGGCCTAGGTCAATTGATTGGGCTGGAGCAAAAAAGGAAAGTATTTTTAATGTTGAGGTTAATAAAATTAAACCTAATCCTCATCAGCCACGCAAGGAAATGCCTAAAGAAAGCTTAAAAGAATTAGCTAATTCTATTATAGAACATGGAGTTCTTCAGCCGTTGATTGTGACTAAAATAGAAAAATCAACTAGTCGGGGCCAGCAAGTAGAATACGAATTAGTGGCTGGCGAACGAAGATGGCAAGCGTCTAAAATAGCTGGATTGCCTCATGTGCCAGTTGTTATTCGAGGAAGTTCTTCTAAGAAGAAATTGGAAATAGCTTTGGTTGAAAATTTACAGCGAGAAGATCTTAATCCTATTGATTCAGCTTTGGCTTTTAAACAGCTTCAAGAAGAATTTAATTTAAGACACAAGGACATTGCTGAGAAAATAGGCAAGAGCAGAACAGCTGTGACCAATATTTTTCGCCTTTTAACTTTGCCTAAGGAAATACAAAAAGGAATGTCTGATAATAGGATTAGCGAAGGTCATGGACGGGCTATTTTATTAGCCAGACCAGAAGCTCATTTACCTCTTTTTAGGGCTATTATTAAGAACAGCTTAAGCGTGCGGCAGACAGAGGAAAGAGCCAGAAAATTAGCTTTGCCTAATAAGCCGAGAAGCGCTGGGCCAAAAAACATACTTTTCAAGAAAATAGAAAAAGACCTTAGCAAGGTCTTGGGTCGCCGGGTGAGTATTTTTAAAAGAGGCGATAATAATTATTTAAATATTGAGTTTGTTAATCAAAAAGAATTAGACAAGATGGCAAAACATTTATTAAAAATATAGCTAGTTTTTTCTATACCAAGCTTTAATTCTATTTTTAGCTTGATTAGTTTTAACAAATTTAAGCCAATCCATATTTGGCTTTTTATTTTTCTGTGTCATAATTTCAATCATTTGGCCGTTTTGAAGGGGTTCAGATATAGAGCTAAGCTTTCCGTCAATTTTAGCTCCAATGCATTGGTCTCCAATATCACTGTGGATTTGATAGGCAAAATCTATAGGAGTGGCTCCTTCAGGCAAATCAATAACATCGCCCTTGGGTGTAAAAACAAAGATGCGGTCTTTAAGAAAATCAATTTTTAAGGAATCAATAAATTCTTGAGGCGAGGTAAAAGTTTCTTTTTGCCATTCCCGGAGCTGTTGCACCCAAAGAAGTTCTTTTTCAAAATCTTTTTTTGCTGGCTGTTTTAGTATTTTTCTTTTAATGTAATTTCTAAAACCCCTGCCTTCGCTGTAATGCCAATGAGCAGCAATTCCGTATTCTGATTCTTGGTGCATTTCCGGGGTTCGGATTTGAAATTCGATAATTTTACCTCCTTGGCAAAAAACAGTTGTATGCAGAGATTGATAGCCATTGGGCTTTGGAATGGCAATATAGTCTTTGATTCGGCCAATGAGCGGCTTCCATTTTTTATGGATGATTCCCAAAGCTGCGTAACAATTTTCAATATCTGGAACAATAATTCGCAGAGCGACTAAATCATAGATTTTATGCCAGTCCATATTGTATCTAAGAAGTTTTTTGTACAAGCTATAAGCGCGTTTGGTTCGGGCATGTATTTCAATTACTCTAATGTTTTTTTTAGCCAAGGTTTTTTTTACCAAGGGAATAGTTTTTTGAAGATATTTTTTCCTGCGGCTGTATCTGTCTTTGATTTGTTTGGTAATTTCTTGATATTCTTTAGGATGAACATAGGCAAAAGCAAAATCTTCTAATTGTCCTTTTAATTCGCCAATACCCAAGCGGTAAGCCAATGGCGCGTAAATATCTAAAGTTTCCAAAGCAATTCTTCTTTGTTTTTCTTTAGGAAGAACATCAAGGGTTTTCATATTATGGAGCCGATCAGCGAATTTAATAAGAATAACCCGAATATCTTTAGCCATGGCTAAGAATAATTTTCTTAAATTTTCAACCATTCTTTCTTTGCCCCGGTATTTAATTTTACCCACCTTACATACTCCTTTGACTAATTGAAGAATATTTTCTCCAAATTCTTTTTTTAATTTATTAGAAGTAATTTTAGTATCGTCTAATACATCGTGAAGCAGGGCAGCGGCAATAGTTTCTTCATCTAATTTTAATTTAGCTATAGTAGCGGCTGTATCAAGACAGTGGTAAATATAATCTTCTCCAGATTTTCGTTTCTGGCCTTGATGCGCATCTAAGGCGAATTGATAAGCTTTAAGAATAATTTCTGATTCTCCTAAAGGATGGTTTTTCTTAAACTCATCTATAATTTGTTGAATATTAAGCATTATTTTTATTAGAACATTCTTTATTGCTGCATTTAGTTTTATTGTTTTTTGTTTCAACTAAAAGCGATCCGCATTTTGAACATTTTTCATTAACTGGCTTGTCCCAGAGAGCAAATTTGCATTTTGGATACTGGGAACAGGAATAGAATGTTTTTCCTCTTTTGGTTTTTCTTTCAATTATATCGCCTTTTTGACACTGAGGACATTTAACATTAGTGGAATTGATTATTGGTTCAGTATGTTTGCATTCAGGAAAGCCTGGACAAGCGTAGAATTTGCCGAATCTGCCCAGTTTAATAACCATGTTTTTGCCGCAAAGAGGACATATTTTATCAGTTGGTTCTTCAAGTTTCTTTTTTTTAACTTTCTCATATTTTTTATCAAGATTTTCTTGAAAAGGCTGATAAAATTCTTCAAGTATTTTCAACCAATTTTGTTTGCCGCGGGCAATTTTGTCTAGATCTTCTTCTAAATAAGCGGTGAATTTAACATCAACAATTTTAGGAAAGTGTTCCTTAAGAAGATCAATAACAATAAATCCGATTTCAGTGGGAATAAACCTTTTTTGTTCGTCCTTTTCTGTATAACCGCGTTCTTGAATAGCGCTGATAATCAGAGCATAGGTTGATGGCCGGCCAATGCCGTATTCTTCCAATGTTTTAATCAAAGATGCTTCAGTATAACGAGCCGGAGGCTTGGTAAAATGTTGTTCAGAAATAAGTTTGATTAGCTCTAAAATTTCTTCTTTAGTTAAAAGAGGCAGAACAACTTCTTTGAGTTTAATTGGATAGATTTTTAAAAACCCGTCAAATTTAATTGTTGAGCCATTAAGGCGAAAAAGATAGTTTTTTGCAGATATGTCAATTGCAGTTGCGTTTAGAATAGCTGGCGTCATCTGGGAAGCAATAAACCTTTTCCAAATCAAGTCATATAACTTATACTGTTTTTTATCAAGGTATTTTTTAACTTGATCTGGATGGCGGCTAGCTCGAGTTGGACGAATAGCTTCATGCGCTTCCTGGGCTCCCTTAGATTTTGTTTTATATGCTTTTGGTTTATCTAAAAGATATTTTTCCCCAAATTCATTTTTAATAAATTCCCTGGCATTTTTTAATGCTTCAGCAGAAAGATTTAAAGAATCTGTTCTATGATATGTGATGCGGCCGCTTTCATAGAGCTGTTGAGCCAACCTCATTGTTTGTTTGGCTGAGAATCTGAATTTGCTGGCTGCTATTTGTTGAAGAGTGCTGGTTTTAAAAGGCGGACTGGGATGTTTTTTAGTTTCCTTGCTTTCAATATTTACAACCTTGTATTCAGCTCCTTGAAGCTCTTTTATTATCTGATCCGCTTCTTTTTTGGTTTTAATTCCCAGTTTGGGAATTGTTTTTCCGTCTTTTTTAATTAACTTAGCTATAAATTCTATTTGAGATTTCTGATTTCGGATTTGCCGAAGCTTTGCTTCTACTGACCAGTATTCTTCTGGTTTAAATGCTTTTATTTCTCTTTCTTTATCAATAATTAACCTGACAGCAACTGATTGAACGCGGCCAGCAGATAATCCTTTAACTACTTTTTTCCATAAAAAAGGCGATAACTTGTAACCAACTAACCTGTCTAAGATTCGTCTAGCTTGCTGGGCATTAACTAAATTCATATCAATCTTTCCCGGGTTTTTTAACGCTTTGACAACAGCCCTTTTTGTTATTTCATGAAAGACAATTCGCTGGTAATCTTTATTAACTTTTAAGGCGTGAATAATATGCCAAGCAATGGCTTCTCCTTCCCTGTCTTTGTCAGTAGCTAAAATGATTAAATCTGCTTTTTTAGCTGATTCTTTTAATTCTTTAACTGTTTTTTTGGCTTTAGCAGGTATAACGTATTTAGGTTTAAAATCATGCTCAACATCAATGCCTAATTCTCTGACAGGCAAGTCGCGAATATGGCCATAAGAAGACAATATTTTGTATTCTTTGTCTAAAAACTTAGACAGAGTTTTTGATTTAACTGGTGACTCAACAATGATTAATTTCATATGATTATTTGCTTTAGTCGCTCGCATTTAGTTTTTTTGAGCGCTTTACCCTAAAGGGCTCCGACGCGTCTCAAAAAAAACTAAAATGCTAACTTTTATTCAATAAGTTTTTAATGGCAAATTAAGCTCTTCAATAATATCATTGGCGGTACTGACTAATTTAGCCCCCATTTTAATAAGGTTGTTTGGCCCTAATGAATTACTTGAAAGAATATGTCCAGGAATGGCAAAAACATCCCTATTTTGCTCCAAAGCGTCTTTAGCTGTAATTAAAGCGCCGCTTTTTTCCGGCGCTTCAATAACTAAAACACCTAAGCTTAAACCAGAGATAATTCGGTTGCGTTGAGGAAAATGCTGAGCCAATGGTTCAGTATCTATCGGGTATTCACTGATAACTGCTCCACTTTGGCTAATCTCTTCAGCTAAGCGCCTATTAATTGCCGGGTAAATGTTTTTTTTATCCAGGCCAGAACCTAAAACAGCAATAGTTCGCCCTTTGGTTTTAATTGCTGCTTGATGAGCAATAGTGTCAATTCCTTTAGCCAGCCCGCTAACTATAGTCAAGCCAGCCCGAGCTAGATCAGCGGTAATCAGAGGAGTAATTTGGCGTCCATAAAGAGAAAGCTTTCTAGTTCCAACAATGCCAATGCTAAAATCATCTTTTGGCTCAATATTTCCTTTAATATAAAGAAGAGGAGGCGGAGCATAAATTTCTTTAAGCAGTTTAGGATAATTTTTGTCTTGAACAGTAATCAAGCTGATTTTTTCCTTGCTTATTCGTTCCATTTCCCAATCAGGATTAATTTTTAATCTTTGTTTTTTAATTTGATTAACAAGCGATTGGCTTAATCCAGCTTGATTAAATTCACTAAAATCAGCTGACCAGGCATTCTCAAGCAAATGAAAATAGCTTAACAATTTTTTAAAAGTAATTGGTCCAATACCGTTAATTAAATTAAAAGCATTGAAATATTTAGCTTGATTTGGCTTGACAATTTTTGTCATTTTATTATACTATGGACGTTATTTAATCTCTATAAATCTGTCTAGAAAGCGGTCAATATCTAAGCTAATCCCTCCTAAAAGCTTGGCGAGAGCGCTTCTAGGCAGGTTTGTGAAGATTAATTTACAAAGTCGCTATAATCATTTGAGCGGCTCTTTTTATTGTCGCTTGAACAATCTTTTCTTCTTGATCAGTAAATTTTTGGAGAACAAACTTTTCAGTTTCTATATTGTTTTCTATTTCTTTATTCTTTGCCTTAATGCCAATTCTTATTCTAATAAAATCATTGGTTCCTAAATAATCAATAATTGATTGAACGCCTTTGTGGCCAGCTGAGCCGCGGCTTTTCTGAATTCTGATTTCTCCTAAAGGCAAATCAATTTCATCATGGATGATTATAATATCCTTGAATGGAATTTTGTAATAACTGGCAATAGCTTGAACAGATGAACCAGAATTATTCATAAAGGTTTCTGGTTTAGCCAGAATAATCTTTTGATCATTAAAGCTAACTTGAGCTGTTAAGGCCTTGAATTTTTTTTCTTCTTTCCAATTATCAATCCCTATTTCTTGAGCTAATTGATTAATGGCCCGAGAGCCAAGATTATGCCGGGTTTTTTCATATTTAATTCCAGGATTTCCCAAGCCAATGATTAATTTCATATGATAATTTACTATAATCGCTCGCATTTAGATTTTTTTGAGCGCTTTACCCTAAAGGGCTCCGACGCGTCTCAAAAAAAACCTAAAACGCTCGCTTTTTATTTAATATACTCTTTAATAAAGCTTCTTATTTCCTCATAATTTTCTTGGCCTGTTTTAGGATAAACAACAGAAGCTTTTTTATTGCCAAGCATAACTTGCCCGCCAACTAATAGATTTGTCTCTTTTTTATCAATAACCAGATTGCTTATTTGGTTAATATCAGTATTTTTAACTGTTTGCCAAAGTGATTTCATTTCTAATATTCCTAAATCAGTTTCAATATGATCATTAAGAGAATTAAAGATTTTTAAATAAGTTGGAAAATCCCAAAGAAGATTAAGAGCTAAAACTTTTTTCTTAAGCAGATTAATGATTTGTTGCTGGCGGGACATTCGGTCAAAGTCGCCATTAGGCGAAGTATAGCGGGTTCGTATATATTTAAGAGAGGTTGGGCCGTCTAAATATCGCCAGCCAGCTGAAAGGTTAAATGTTTGATAAGAATAATTCTTGCCAGGGAAAAAAGGATCATTAATATCCTGGGGAACAAAAACATTAAGGCCGTCAACTAATTTGATAATTTCTTCAGTTACTACTAAATCAATTAGAATATAATGATCAATAGTTAATCCAGTAATTTCTTCTATTTTACTTTTAAGCCCTTCAATGCCTGTTATGTTATAAAGGGCATTGATTTTAGTTGAGTAATCGCGATTAGGGATTTTGATTAATAAATCCCTGGGTAAAGAAATTAACATAGCTTTATTTTCTTGCGGTTTTAAATGAATTAAAAGAATTGTATCTGTCAAGTTTTGTCCAGAATAGCCTTGGCCTGGCCTGCCTAAAGCTAAAATATTAATTTCTGATTGATTTTCTTTAGAAAAGTTTTTTATTAAAGGCAAAGCTAGAATTTTATTTTCTTTAGTTTCCAATTCTTTAGTTTCCAAAGATATTTTTTTTGGAGGAACATGAGTTAGCTGATAAACAAAAATGGAACTAAATAAGATTATCAGAATAAAAGTTAATAAGCAAGCTATTTTTAAATCTCTTTGTTTTTTTTGATCCATTAGTTTTAGTATACTATATTTAGCTCAGTATCACAAAAATTTATAGTGCAGGATTTGATATGAGATTATTTTATCGTTCTGTTTTTTCATAATAACATAGTGGATATTTGTCTATATTTTACCCTATAATATTTGACTTTTGTGTAATGTTGTGATACAATAAATTATTCTTTCAGAATGGAAGAATCCCAGTCCTCGGGTAGAGGAAAAATTCAAACTTCGGGCTTTTAGCTTGAAAGGAGGAAATCATGGGACGAGTAACGAGCAAGTATGCAGATTGGACAAGAGGACAGGTTGAAGCGCTCATTAACATTATTGGAGAAGAGAACGCGAAAGGATTGTTGGCTGGGGATGTCTCGGCCGAATTTAAAGAGGTCGTCAAGAAATTCTTTGACAAGCACGGTCGACGGATTCCCGAAGGTTTACAAGCTAACGTTTGCGATGCCAATCGGAAATTCCGACTAGATCAGCCCAAACTGGACGAGGAAGTTGACTTTGCTAATCGCATTATGCGACTTCACAGTTGTTTGAGTATAGACACAGGTATCACCGCCGAACAGCTCAAAACGGAAACCGAACGTTTACTGGCTTTGATTCGGGAGAACTCCCAAATCGCCAATATCGCCAATGGGGTCTGGTTGCCGGTGATTTCGCCCAAGCTCGTCACCGATGATCTTGGCGCGGAACTAGAGTTGTATCTGACAGGTGTCAATAACAGCTATATCAAAACCTTTAGCGATCGGAAGTTTTACAACCATCGCAAAGGCACTCTGGCGAATAAGGTCAACATCGTTGACGGAAGCCGGCATGACCAGCTCATTGAAAAGATGAAACAGGGACCGGTAATGGGAATCCATTTTCCGAATCCATTGCAGGGATTTTCCATAAACGCCAATCAGGAACAGATGTTAACTCTGCCAGAAGGATTTATCCTTTCTGGTATGGATATTCCCATCGTTATGATGATGTATCCTGACATTCTGGCTCGTGACTATAATACGCCGGGTCTGGAT
>CAZQLH010000010.1:0-18186 GCA_964594155.1 uncultured Candidatus Saccharibacteria bacterium | reverse complement strand
CCTGAAAAGAAACCTGAAAAGAAAGATGAAAAAGACATGCCTGTTTTAATTGAGGATGATGTTAAAACAGGGTTTTTGCAGAAATTAAAAGGAAAAGCAAAAGAAGAAATGGAAAGAAGCCGCGAAGATAGCATTTTAGGCCATAAAGATATCCCTGTTTTAACAAGCCAGAAAAAAACATTAAAAGGCGATACTTCTGATTTTAAAATGCCTTCGCTTAATTTTTTAGAAAAAGACAAAGGCCAGCCAACTAGCGGCGATATTAAGGCAAATATCAATATTATCAAGCACACCTTGGAAAATTTCGGCATTGAGGTGGAAATGGCTGAAGTTAATGTTGGACCAACAGTCACTCAATATACTTTAAGGCCGGCTCAGGGAATAAAGCTTTCTAAAATTGTATCTTTACATAATGATTTAGCCCTGGCTTTAGCAGCTCATCCATTAAGAATAGAAGCGCCAATTCCAGGACGATCTCTGGTTGGAATAGAGATTCCTAACCGATCAATAGTTATGGTTCGTTTGCGTTCGCTTTTAGAAAGGCCGACTTTTCAGGAATCATCTTCTGGTTTAACCTTTGCTTTAGGAAGAGATGTGGCTGGAAGCCCCATGTTTGCTGATTTATGCCAGATGCCTCATTTATTAGTGTCTGGAGCTACTGGAACAGGCAAAACCGTTGCTTTGAATAATTTAATTGTTAGTTTGCTTTACCGCGCTTCGCCTGATAATCTTAAGCTTATCTTGATAGACCCTAAAAGGGTAGAATTAACAGCTTATGAGTCAATTCCTCATTTGCTTTCTCCGGTTATTGTTCAGCCAGACAAAGCTATTGGCGCTTTGCGCTGGGCAGTTGGCGAGATGGAAAGGCGTTTTGAAGTTCTTCAACAGACAGGCAAAAGAGATGTAGATTCGTATAATAAGATGGTTAAATTAGGAGATGAAAATGAACTTTTGCCATATATGGTGATTGTGATTGATGAATTAGCTGATTTAATGGCTTCTAACGGGCGAGAAGTAGAGGCAAATATTGTTAGATTAGCCCAGATGGCCAGGGCAGTGGGCATTCATTTAGTTGTTTCTACTCAAAGGCCTTCAGTTGAAGTAATTACTGGATTGATTAAGGCCAATATCACATCGCGAATGGCTTTTCAAGTGGCTTCACAGGTTGATTCTCGGACTATTTTAGATATGGCTGGAGCGGAAAAATTATTAGGCAATGGCGATATGCTTTTCTTGGCTGGCAATTCAGCTAAGCCGCGCCGGGTTCAAGGATCATATATTTCTGATAAAGAAATTAAAACAGTAACTGGCTATTTAAGGGAAGCTAAGGAGCCGGATTACAAGGAAGAAGTAACTTCTGATCAAGGACCTAAAGGTATAAAAACTGGCAGATTTGATATTTCAGAGGCAGATGACGAATTATATGGAGAAGCTAAGAATGTAGTAATTCAGGCTAAAAAGGCCTCAGCTTCCTTGCTCCAGCGCCGTTTAAGGGTTGGTTATGCCAGAGCAGCCAGATTGCTGGATATTTTAGAAGAAGATGGAGTAGTTGGCCCGGCTGACGGGGCTAAGCCAAGAGATGTTTATATTGATGAAGGAGTAGAAGAAGAAATTTAAAAGTATTTAGCGATTGTAGTAATCATTTTGAATTTTTTTCGCGCTTTACCCTAAAGGGCTCCGACGCGTCTCAAAAAATCCAAAACGATTACATATATTATTGAGAGCTATGGCTAAAAAGAAAACTGCAAAAGAACAAAAACAGGATAAGATTAAAATATTAGAGGATACTGTTGATCAAATCAAAGGCCGTTTTGGCGATGGCTCAATTATGAAATTAGGAGAGGCGGAACGAGTTGATGTTGATGTTATTCCTACTGGATCTATTTCTTTAGATATGGCTTTAGGGGTTGGCGGCATGCCCAAAGGCAGAATCATTGAGGTATTTGGCTTAGAGTCAAGCGGAAAAAGCACTTTAGCCCTTCATGTAATTGCTCAAGCGCAGAAAAAAGGCGGTTTAGCGGCCTTTATTGACGCTGAACACGCTTTAGACCCGGAATACGCCAAAAAAATCGGCGTTAAAGTTAATGATTTATTGATTTCTCAGCCAGATACTGGCGAACAAGCATTGGAGATTTTAGAAAGCTTGGTTAAATCAGGAGCGGTTGATATTGCAGTAGTTGATTCAGTGGCAGCTTTAACTCCCAGGGCAGAGATTGAAGGAGAGATGGGGCAAACGCATATTGGGCTGCAGGCCCGCTTAATGAGCCAGGCGCTTAGAAAGCTTACTGCTATTGTTCATAAAAGCGGAACAACAGTTATTTTTGTCAATCAGATAAGGATGAAAATAGGGGTGATGTTTGGCAATCCAGAAGAAACACCAGGAGGCAAGGCATTAAAGTTTTATTCGTCAGTTCGTTTGGAATTGCGGCGGTCAGCAAAGATTAAACAAGGGGATCAGATTATTGGCAATAGGGTAAAAGCCAAGGTAGTTAAAAACAAGGTGGCGCCGCCTTTTCAACAAACTGAATTTGATATTTTTTACAATGAGGGCATTTCTCGCTTAGCTGATATTTTGAATACTGGATTGAAATTAGGCGCTGTTAATAGGTCTGGCGCTTGGTTTAATTATAAGGATGAAAAACTTGGCCAGGGCTTAGAAGCGGCTAAAGCTTATTTAAAAGAAAATCCCCGTTTAGTAACGGAGATTATCAGGGAAATAAAGAAGGTAATTTAAGTTAACTCGCATTTAGATTTTTTTTGAACGCTTTACCCTAAAGGGCTCCGACGCGTTTCAAAAAAATCTAAAACGCTCGTTTCTAATTCGCGTTTTTTCAAATTATTTTCTTACAAACGGTAAAAGGCCCAGGATACGGGCTCTTTTTATTGCTTGAGCTAATTTTCTCTGATGTTTGGCGCAAGCGCCAGTTCGTTTAGGAGGGAGGATTTTTGCTTGTCCAGAGATAAATTTATTAAGCAATTCAGGGTTTTGAAAATCAATTTCTTTAGTTTTTTGCTGGCAAAAATAGCAAGACTTCATAATTTTTAGAAAGGTATGTCTTTAACATCAACTTTTTCTTTTTTTTCACCCTGCGCGGCGTGGTCAATTGGCTCTTCAGCTTCAATAACCGGGATTTCCCCGACGCTCTTTTGGTCGGGATCTTGATCCTGTATCGGAGCCTTTTGAGCTGGAGGAGCTTCAGAAGATCCGCTTCTTGGCCCCATTTGCATGTTGTCAACAACAATTTCTGTCCTATATCTTTTATTGCCGTCTTGGCCTTCCCAAGATCGGGTTTGAATGCGGCCTTCAATTAAAACTAAGCGTCCTTTGCTAAGATAATTAGAACAAATATCAGCTAATTTGCCAAAAGCAACTATATTATGGAATTCAGCTGCTTCTTGTTTGTTTCCGCTTTGGTCGGTCCAAACGCGGTTAGTGGCTAAACCAAAAGAGGAAACTGACTGTCCAGAAGGCAAGGTTCTGGATTCTGGGTCGCGGGTTAAACGACCAACAACAATTGCTTTATTAAAATTCATAGTTTTTATTGATTAAGGATTTCTTCTAATTTTTTATCTAATTCTTCTATTTTAACTTTTTCTTTTTTATCAGAACTAATTTTTTCTTGAGCTTGTTCTTTGTCTGCTAATGGCTCTATTTTATCAACCATATCATCCAGGGGTTTTTTAGAAATGCGTTTTTTTACAGTTTCGGTTTTTGTTTCTTGAGCATTGATTAGATAGCGAATAATGTTTTTCTCTGAATCTAATTGTTGGCGCAGTTTGTTAATTGCTTGAACAGACAAAAGAAAGTTTAAGTTCCAGTAAAAGGCTTCTAAGTGTTTTTTTATTGGATAAGATAGATTTTTTTTAATCGGTTCAATTAAACGGCCTTCTATTTCAGAAATAGATCCCTTTTCAGCTATAATTAATTGCTTTATCTTTTGAGCAATTGCGCCTATTTTTTCCTGATTAAGCGAAGAAGGAAATAAGCAGGTTAATTGATAAGATTTATTTTCTTGATTCATTAATATAGATTAGCAGAAAAAAAAACTCTGGTCAAGATATTATTAAATCTTAAACTCAATTACATCGCCGTCTTGTACAATATATTCTTTTCCCTGTGTTTGAAGAATGCCTTTTTCCCGGGCTTTTTGCCAAGTGTCAGCTTTAATTAATTTTTGCCAATTAATGACTTCTGCTCTGATGAATTTTTCTTCAAAATCGCTATGAACGGCTTTGCCAGCTTGTAAAACCGAAGAATTGCTTTTTAAGGTTCGAGCTCTTGTTTCTTTGCCGCCCTTAATTGTGTAGAAAGTGATTAAGCCAAGGGCCTGATAACAGGTTTTTATTAATTGATTTAATTTAGAAGGCTGTAGTTCAAGTTCTTGAATTTCTTTTTTGCTTAATTCTGAAAGCTCGGCTTCGCGCTTTAGGTTTAAGTATATATTGGAGCCATTCTCAATAGAGTCAGTTTTTTTATCAACATTAAATACATAAACTGTTGGTTTTGCTTCAATGTTTTTCATAGCTAATTCATGATTAACGATTTCAATGTCTCGTTCAGGGTTAGGCTGGCCTTCAACATGAGCAATTTTTTCATCAATAAAATCCCTAACCACATGGCAGATAGCATCTACTTCGCGGATGCGGGCTAAAAACTGATTGCCTAAACCCTCGCCTTGATGGGCGTTTTTAACCAAGCCGGCAATGTCAACAAATTCAATGACTGTGGGGGTGATTTTTTCCGGTTTGATAACTTGGGCAATAGCTTTTAAGCGCTGGTCAGGCACAGTGACAATGCCAACATTAGGATCAATAGTGCAGAACGGATAATTAGAGATATTAACCGGTTGTTTGGTTAGGGCTTTGAAAAGGGTTGATTTGCCAACATTGGGCAAGCCAACAATGCCGATTGAAAATGACATAATTTTTTTAAGATTTAATTGGATTTCCTCTAAAATATTCTTCTCCAGTCATTGGTTTTTTTCCAGCTGGCTGGACAAGCTCTAATTCTAATTTTTTATTAACAACTTTGGCTTTTAAGATTTTTATTCTTTTTCCATTGAATTCAGTCCAGGTTCCAGGCCAGGGATAAAAAGCCCTGACTTTTCTTTCAATTTCCCGGGCAGTTTGCTTCCAATCAATTTTTCCGTCTTCACGGGCAAGCATCTTTGTATAGCTGGCTTTTGCTTCTTCTTGGGGTTTTGGCTTGATTTGATTTTGAAAATATTTAGGAAGGGTTTTAATCAGAAAAAGAGCTGCTTTTTTAGATAGTTTCTTTTCTAAAGTTTGGCAGTTATCGCGATCATCAATTTTGATTTCTGTTTGGGAAACAATTGGCCCGTGGTCCATTTTTTCATCCATAAGCATAATTGTCAAACCAGTTGTTTTATCATTATTAAGAATAGCTGTTTGAATGGGCGAAGGACCGCGGTATTTAGGCAAAAGAGAAGGATGAAGATTAAGACAGCCAAATTTAGGAGCATTTAAAATATTCTTTGGAATTATTTGCCCGTAGGCAGCTGTAATAATCAAATCTGGTTTTAAATCTGATATTTCAAAAGCAATATCTGATATTTTTTCTGGCTGGAGAATCTTTAAATTGTATTTTAAAGCAGTTTGTTTGACAGGCGAGGGAGCGGGTTTATCCAGCCCAGTAATAACCGTGATGATATTATAGTTGTTTTCAACTAAGTTTTTTAATGCTGGCGCGGCAAATTGGGAAGTTCCTATAAAGATGATTTTATAACTATTCATGATTTTTTATCACAAATTAAAACTCCGTTCAAATGATCAATTTCATGCTGAATAACTCTGGCTAAAAACCCTTCTGCCTTTATTTTAATCAACTCATTATCAATGTTTAATCCTTGAACAGTGATTTTTTTTGATCGTTTAACTGGCATAGAAAAACCAGGCAAGCTTAAACAGCTTTCATTTATTGTTTCTTTTCTCCAGGAAGCTTTTTTGATTTCTGGATTTATTAAAGCAATAGGCGCTTTATCTAATTCTAACTTAAAAACAATGATTTGCAGAGATTGATTGATTTGAGGAGCGGCTAACCCAATACTATTTTCATCAGATTTAATTGTTTCAATCATATCTAAAACCGCCTTTTTAATTTGAGGCGTAATTTTTTTGACTTTTTTTGCTTTTTGCCGGAGAATTGAGTTGTTTTGGCCTATTTGGATAGATAATGTCATATTATTTCACAATCTTCCATTTAATGTCTTTTTCTTCACCAGCAAATTCTTTCCATTCGTCATCTTGGCTAATCACATACCATTTTTTTCTGCTTCTTGACCATATCATAGGATTGTTTCGGAAAAAAGGCTTTTTAACTATTTCTTTTGGCTTTAATCTGTCTAATTCCAGCCATTTTTTAAAAACAGTTTCAATAGCATAGTCTAGATTTCTTGATTTGGCCCAGCGAGCCACTTTAGTAATGGCTTTTTTAGCTTCTGTTACTGATCCAGCTAATTCTAAAAGCTGTTTAGCCGGACGAGTGTATCTTGAATATATTATTTTCCTTTTTTTGGCGTCTTTTTTAATTTCATCCAAGCTTAAGCCTTTACTGCGAAAGTAATGATTAACAATCTTTTGAATATCTGTTTCTTTTTTATTCATATTTTCATTATACTCTCATTCTGATACAATTAGAAGTGTTATGAATACAAAAATTCTCGGAGTAAAAATTGATAATTTAACTAAAGACCAGGTTTTTCAAAGAATAGACGGTTTTTTAGGAGATCACAAACAGCATTATTTTGTTTTATTGTATTCCAATTTTATAGTTCAGGCGAATAAAGACAGTTATTTTCGCAGGATTATAAATAAGGCGGATTTATCTTTATGCGACGGCAGAGGGCTTTTATGGGCAGCTAAATTTTCAGGCCAGCCGTTAAAAGAGCAGATTTTAGGAGTGGAATTAGTAAAAGAAATAGCTGATAAATATTCAAAAATATTTCTTTTTGGCGGAAGAAAACAAGTGGTTGAAAAAACAGCAAATGTTTTAGGCAACAATATTATTGGCTGGGCAGACGGTTACAAAGATAAATATGGGATTATAGATAGGGTGAATCAGGTTCAGCCGGAAATTCTTTTAGTTGCTTTGGGAATGCCTAAGCAGGAAAAATGGATTAATCAGAATTTAAAAAAAATGCCGTCAGTTAAATTAGCAATTGGCGCAGGCGGCGCTTTTGATTTTATTTCCGGCAGAGTTAAGCGGGCGCCAAAGTTTTTTCAGGCTTTAGGATTAGAATGGCTCTGGCGTTTGATTATTCAGCCCTGGCGAGTAAAGCGCGCTTTTAACGCAGTAGTTGTTTTCCCCTGGTTGGTGGTGAAGGATAAGTTTAAATAACTTATATTATTAACTTATCCACAGAAGATTTATTTTGTTTTTTAAAAAAATTATGATAGAATCAAGATAGAAAATTCTTTAGTAAAAATAATTAATAAAGAAAGGATAAAATTATGTGGTGGATTTGGATAATAATTGCCTTAATTGTTATAGCTGGCTTATTCTTTTGGATGAGGTCAGGCAAGGAAGACAGCGGAACAGATATGCCAAGCGCTCCTAAAGAGCCAAAAGCCCCAGAAGCGCCTGAAACGCCTGTTCCAACTGAAACACCATCAGAATCTTCAGATGATTCTTCTGAAGAAAAGCCAATGTAAGCAATTATTAAAGTCAATTTAAACAAACAAGGGTCTGATAGTTTTTTTACTATCAGACTTTTGTTTTTTATGATAGAATAATCTTTAATGAGGAAAATTTTTAGTCATCCTTTAGTTTTATCTTTACTAATAATATTTGGCCTTATTTTTTTTAATTTTCAGGGTTGGTTAAAAGTCCCTCAGGATATTGTTTTAAGATTAACAGCTTTTAGCCAGGAAACTATTTACCAGCATTCATTAAAAATTAATGGTTTTTTTAATTTTCTTTTTTCAATGAATTTTCTTAATCAAGAAAATATTGGGCTTAAACAAAAAAACCAGGAGCTTATCAGTCAAAATGTTCAATTAAAAGAAGCTGTTCGGGAGAATGAATTTCTGCGCCAACAAATGGGATTGGCTTTGCCAGAAAACAAACCCCTTATCCTAACCCATATTATTGGCTGGGATTCGTCTAATTTAAGAAAATCCTTTTTGATTAATAAGGGCAAAGCAGATGGAGTTAAGGAAAAAGCAGTTGTTATTGTCGCAGGCAATATTTTAGTTGGGCAAGTAATTGAGGTTTTTAATTCTTTTTCAAGAGCCCAGTCAATTCTTGATCCTAATAGCAGGATTAACGCTTTGATTCAAGAATCAAGCATAACCGGCTTAATTAGAGGCAATCAAGGATTAAGCTTGAATCTTGATTTACTGCCGCAGAGGGAGGAAATAAAAGAAGGCCAAACAATAGTTACATCTGGTTTAACTGGATTATTTCCCCCTGGATTGTTAATCGGAAAAATTCAAAAAGTAGCTTCTTTGGATGTTCAGACGTCGCAAACAGCTGAAGTTGAACCAATAGCGGATTTTAATAATTTGGAAAAAGTTTTTGTGATTAAATAATATAATGAGAACTTTTTTAGCCATTTTAATTTTTCTATTAGCAATTATTTTGCAGGTATCTGCCATTCCTTTTTTAATTGTTTTTAATACTAACCCTAATTTAATCTTAGTCTTGGTTTTAATTTTAGTTATTTTAAAAACTTTTCAAAGGACTTGGTGGATAATTGTTTTAACAGGTTTTTTTATAGAATTATTTTCCAGCCTGCCTTTTGGCTTGATTAGCTTGGGCTTAATTGGCTCTGCTTGTCTAATTGACTGGTTAAACAGAAATGTTTTTTCAACCAAGAATTTTTGGGTAATGATCAGCTTGATTATTTTAGGCAGCTTAGTTTATAATATTCTTTTAATTGTTTTAGCCAAGTTATTTCAGGTTGATTTGATTTTAAGTTTAGAGCATTTATTCATTGAGCTGTCCTATAATCTAATCATTGCTATTATTTTCCTTTATGGAGCTAAAAAAATATTTTATTAAAAACAAAGCCAGAGAAGATATTGAAGCTGAAGAGATTTTTCTGGATGCTGAAGCAATCCAATCCTTAGAAGAAAAAGGCAAATTAGAACATCCAATCAAGCGACGCAATTTTATCCTTTTTTATTCTTTAATTATTGTTTGCTTGTTTGGCTTGTTTTTTCGAGCTGGCTATCTTCAGATTGTTAAAGGAAGCTATTACTATGATTTAGCCCAAGGCAACAGATTAAGAGTTTATTCAACTGCCGCGCCTCGGGGAATTATTTATGATTATTCTGGCCAGTCCCTGGTTTACAATATCCCCAGCTTTGATTTAGCGGTTAATGTAGTTGATTTTTTAGATAATCCATCTTTAGTTCAGGAAAAGATTTTAAGGGAAATAGCCAGTGTTGTTGTTAGAAATGAAAACCAAGAGGAATTCATATCAACTCCATACAATGACGAATTAATAAGCGGGTTTAGGGAGAAAATAGAAGAGGCCCAAGGGCAGATCAGTCAAGTAGTTTTAATTAAAGGAATTGAGCGGTCTCTGGCTTTAATTTTGGAAACATTGGTCAATAATTGGCCGGGATTACGGATGGAAAAAAATACCCAGCGCCAATATATTTCAGGATTGTATTTTTCCCATATTTTAGGTTATACTGGAGAAGTTGACAGATCTGATTTAGCAAATCATTCTGATTATTCCTTAGGAGATCAGATTGGCAAGAGCGGATTGGAATATCAGTATGAAGATATATTAAAAGGCCAGCCCGGCCAAGAACAGATAGAAGTGGATTCTCTTGGCAAGACCCAGAAACTATTAGCTAATAAGCCATCTCAGCCAGGCCATGGCTTAGTTCTTTTTATTAACCAGGGGTTGCAGAAAAAGCTTTATCAATCTCTTGAAAAGACGAAAAAAAAAGCAGTTGCTTTGGCTGTTAATCCCAACAGCGGCGGCATTATGGCTTTGGTTAGCTTGCCTGGTTTTGATAATAATCTTTTTGCCCAGGGGATTTCCCAGGAAGATCTAAAATCTTTGGAAAGCAGTTCTAACCAGCCTTTTTTAAACAGGGCTTTAGCCGGCCAATATCCTTCTGGTTCAATTATCAAACCCTTTATTGCCGCAGCTGCCCTGGAAGAAAAAATCATTAAGCCAGACCAGTCAATTAATTGCCAGGGAGGAATAAGCATTGTTAATAAGTATAATCCTGAAATTATTTATTACTTTCCTGACTGGAAAACACACGGGCTGATTGATATTGTTGAAGCTATTGCTGAGTCATGCAATACCTTTTTTTATGCTTTAGGCGGCGGTTATGATAAGATTGAGGGATTAGGATCTGACAGGATAAAAAGCTATCTTCAGGATTTTGGCTTGGGAGAAATTACTCAAATAGATTTGCCTAATGAGGAAGCTGGTCTTATTCCAGACAAACAGTGGAAAGAGGAATGGTATTTAGGAGACACTTATCATTTATCTATTGGCCAGGGAGATATTTTAGTTACGCCAATCCAAATGGCCATGGCAACAGCTGCTATTGCCAATAATGGCGTCTTGTATAAACCGCAATTAGTTGATAAGACTGTTGACTTAAATAAGGATACAAAGGAAGATATATCTGCAGAAGTCGTTAGAGATAATTTTATCCAACCAGAGAATTTAGCCATAGTTCAAAAGGGCATGCGTGAGGCTGTTTTAAGCGGATCAGCCCGAGCTTTGTCTGGTTTGCCTGTTAAGGCGGCTGGCAAGACAGGCACTGCTCAATTTGGAACAAAAGGGGAAACCCATGCCTGGTTTATTGGCTTTGCTCCATATGATAATCCTGAAATTGTTATTGTGATTTTAGTTGAAGGCGGCGGACAAGGCCATAGCGCGGCAGTCCCAGTTGCCAAACAAGCTTTAGAATGGTACTTTAATCAATAAATAAATAAAAAAATATGAAATATATTTCTTCAGAAGGTTTAAAAAAAGTAAAAGAGGAATTAAAAGAGTGCGAAACAACCAAAAGACAGGAAATAGCCAAGCGATTAGAAGAAGCTAAGGGATTGGGTGATTTATCTGAAAATGCTGAATATTCTTCTGCTAAAGAAGCCCAGGCTTTTAACGAAGGCAGGATTATGGAATTGAAAGAGGTTGTTAAAAAGTCAATTTTAATTAAACCGGTTAGAAAAAGCCGAAAAAAAATACAAATAGGATCAATTGTTGAGACAAAATTAACTAATGGGCGTTTTGGGCCAAAGAAACAAACTTTTGTTATTGTTGGCTTTCAGGAAGCTGATCCAGCTCAAGGAAAAATTTCCAATGAATCGCCAATTGGCCAGGCCTTTTTAGAACGCCAGGTTGGTGATATAATTGAGGTGGAGACGCCCAATGGCAAGATGAAGTATAAGGTGATGAGTATAAAATAGTTTCGTTATTATGTCTATTATTAAACAAATTAAAAAAGAACGCTTAAAAAAACTGGAAAATATTAAAAAAGCAGGGATTAATCCGTATCCAGTTAAAGCAAACCGGACCATTACTTGCAATAAAGCAGTTAAAGAATTTGATAAATTATCTAAAGATAAAAAAGAGCTGGTTTTGGCTGGCCGATTGCGGACTATTCGAGAACATGGCGGTTCTACTTTTGCGCATCTTGAAGATGGATCAGGCAAGCTGCAGATTTATTTAAAAAAAGACGAATTAGGCAATAAGAAATATGATTTTTTTCGGAAAAACTTTGATATTGGAGATTTTATTGAAGCTAAAGGCAAGCTTTTTTTAACAAAAAAAGGAGAAAAAACCCTTTTAGTGGAAGATTATCGGATTTTAAGCAAGAGCTTAGCGCCTTTGCCAGAAAAATGGCATGGATTAAAAGATGTTGAAGAAAGATTCAGAAAAAGGTATTTGGATTTAATAATGAATAAGGAGACAAGAAAGATTTTTAAAAAACGAAGCGAGATTATTAGCAAGATGAGAAATTTTTTGAATGATAATGATTTTATTGAAGTGGAAACTCCGATTTTGCAATCATTATACGGGGGAGCCAGCGCCAGGCCTTTTAAAACGCATCTTAACGCTTTAAATATAGATTTGTATTTAAGAATTGCTCCAGAATTGTATTTAAAAAGATTATTAGTAGGCGGTTTTGAAAAGATTTTTGAAATAGGGCGATGCTTTAGAAATGAAGGCATGGACAGGGAGCATAATCCTGATTTTACCATGTTAGAATGCTATGTTGCTTATTGGGATTGGGAAGATCTAATGGAATTTATTGAGGATTTAATGCATCATATTGATCCTAAAATTTTTCCTAAGAAATGGGATCAAGTTGAGTATAAGGATATTGTTAAAAACGACAATGAAAAAGAAAGCTTTGCCAAGCTTGAAAAGCCAACTTTTGTTTTGCATTTGCCAGATATTCCTCTTTGTAAAAAAGGACAAGCGCTTCAAGGAATTGTTCAGGGAATAGAATTAATCAAGGCCTTTACCGAACAGAACGATCCTTTAGAACAAAGAGAAGCGTTTGAAGAGCAGGAGAGATTGCATAAAAAAGGAAATGAAGAAGCCCAAAGATTAGATGAGGATTTTTTAGAAGCATTAGAATACGGCATGCCTCCAGCTGCTGGCTTTGGCATAGGACTGGACCGCTTGGCAATTATTTTAACAGAAGCGCGCAGCTTAAGAGAATCAATTCTATTTCCATTAATGAAACCAAAATAATGATTTATTAAACTCATATTCTAAAATTTATGAGCGCTTTACCCTAAAGGGCTTTGACGCGTCTCAAAAATTTCAGAATATTCGCTTAAGTTAGGAAAAAAATATGCTTGATATTAAATTTATTAGAGAAAATCCTGACAAGATTAAAGATGCTTGTCAGAAAAAACAAGTTGATTGCGATATTGACCTTCTTTTAGAAGTGGATAAAAAAAGAAGGGAATTAATGCAAAAAACAGAAAATTTAAAAGCAGAACAGAATAAGATTAGCAGCCAGAAAGACGGTGATATAGAAAAAGCAAAAGAATTAAAGAAAAAAATCAAAGAATTAGAGCCAGAATTAAAAAAAGCAGATGAGGAGTTTGAAAAGATAATGAGATTGATTCCTAATCCGCCTTTAGATGATGTAATAGAAGGAAAGAGTGAAAAAGAGAATAAAGTTTTAAGGCAAGAAGGCGAGAAAACAAAGTTTGACTTTAAGCCAAAAGATTATTTAGAAATCGCTGAAAAATTAGATATTATTGATGTTAAAAGAGCGGCTAAAGCAAGCGGAGCTCGCTTTGGATATCTTAAAGGAGGAGCTGCTTTACTGGAATTTGCTTTAATTCAATTAGCTTTTGAATCTTTGGTTAAAGAGGGATTTACTCCAATTATTCCTCCAGTGATGCTTAATGACAGATCAATGAGAGGAATGGGTTATTTAGACAGAGGGGCTGATGAAGTATATCATTTAGAAAAAGATAATCTTTATTTAGCAGGAACTTCTGAACAATCAATCGGAGCAATGCATATTGATGAAGTTTTTCAAGAAAAAGATCTGCCTAAAAGATATGTTGGCTTTTCATCATGTTTTAGAAGAGAAGCTGGCGCTTATGGCAAGGACACCAAAGGAATTTTAAGAGTGCATCAATTTGATAAGGTAGAAATGTTTAGTTTTTGCAAACCAGAGGATTCTCCAAAAGAGCATAAAATGTTTTTGGAATTAGAAGAAAAATTAATGAAAGAATTAAAGATTCCTTATCAAGTAATTGATATTTGCGCTGGCGATTTAGGAGATTCAGCAGCTAAAAAATGGGATATTGAAGCTTGGCTGCCAGGACAGAATAAATATCGCGAAACACATTCAACTAGCAATTGCGCTGATTGGCAAGCTCGACGCCTTAATATCAGGTATAAGAATAAAGACGGAATTAAATTTGTTCATATGCTGAATGGAACCATATTCGCCATTGGCCGAATAATTATCGCTATTATTGAAAATTATCAGCAAAAAGACGGTACAATTGCAGTGCCAGAGGTTTTACAAAAATACATGAGTGGTATAAAAAAAATTGGTTGATATAAACTCGCGTTTAGATTTGAGTCTAAGGAACGTCCTTAAAATATACGTCCTTTGCAAAGGACGTATATTTTAAGGACGTTCCTTATCTTGATTATCTTGACTTGGAAAAAATGAAAATAAGTCGCCGTCAGAAAAGAAAACAAAAAAACGCCCTTAAGAAAATATTTTTTAGAGGGCTGTTTTTTTGCTTGTTAGCCGGCTTAATCTATTTTTTTATCTGGTCGCCTTTTTTATGGGTGGAAAAAACCAAAGTAAGATCAAATAAAATTCCTTTGTATTACGCGCCAGCAGAAATAAAGGAGATTGTTGAAAATAATTTGCAAGAAAAACTTTGGCGAGTAGTTCCTCAAAAAAGCATTGCTTTAATTTCAAGCAGAAAGATTAAAAATGATATTTTAGATAAATTTCCAGAAATCAAAGAAGTAATTATCCAAAAAAAACTGCCAAATATTTTAATAGTTAAAATATGGGAAAGAGAAAAGATTGGCGTTTGGTGTAAAATAGAGAAAGAAGAAGAATTAGCCACTAGTACGCAAGAATTCATAGAAAAAAAAATTAATCAATGCTTTTACATTGACCAACAAGGAATTATTTACCGAAAAGCTCCTTTAATGAAAGGGAATTTGGTTTTGAATATTTATAGCGCCCAAAAACAAACAGCTGATCTTAGAACTCAGGTAACTTCTCCAGAAATAATTAATTTTATCTTATCCATTAATAATGGGTTGAAAGAAATTGTTGATTTTGAGATTATTTCTTTGGAAGATTTAAGAGTATTAACTCTTAATAATTATCAAATATATTTTAATCCGTCTTATTCAGCTGAATTGCAATTACAAGCTTTAGGAACGGTTTTAGAAAAAGAGATTAGAGAAGATTTTATTTTTTTGGATTATATTGATTTAAGAATACAAGATAGGGTGTATTACAAATTAAGGGATTTGATAGATAAAAATTGAATTATTAATAATCTTAACCGGCTCATATTGATTTAACCAATTATAATAGCCGGTTTTTTTATTGTATCCGTGAACAGCTTTGCCGCGGCCGCCTTGAGCAAGAGTGGCTGAGACAGCTAACCATCCATTTGAAGGCAAGTCATCTGGATTTCTATCGCCCCACCATGGCTGATATTTTTCTCCAAATCGGTAATCAAGATCATCACCGCCAAAGTAGTCAATGTATATCATTTCAATATTGTTTTCTTTAACATATTGGGCTAATTGTTTTAAATCCTGGCCCCAGTCCAGATTAGAATCAGTTACATACTTGTAGCCCTGGCTTGATCCGCCAATTAATTCATTGAAATATGACAAAAAGTTGGGAAAAGCATTGATTGCGCCAAAGCCATACCAAAGCAATAATATGATAACTAATATTTTAATAAATTTTTTATCTTTTTCTAATACTTTAGCAATTTGCCCGCTAACTAAAACATAGAGAATTGGGAAAGTCGGCAGAATATGCCTGACGCCAATATTAAGATTGCTTCTAACGCTAATAAACCAATAAAGTATTAAGAAGGAAATTAAAGAAAATTTAGTTAATCTAACCAATGTTTGATTTTGAGAATCAGTTTTAATATTTAATCTTGAAATTGCTAATAAGATTAGAATAAGAAAAGCAAGAGGAACCTTAATTAGAAAAACAATTGGGAAGTAATAAGGCCAGGATTGGTTTGAGATTTGGTTTAAGAAATAAGTGGTATTGCCTCCGGCTGCTCTTTGGATAACCATAAGCAATCCAGTGAAAAACTGTCCATAAGGCCTAAGAATTGGCTTGTCAGACATCCAGATAACCGGTTCAGCCATCCATCTGTCGCCATATGTTTTAAGATTAGCTTCTGCGTCTGCTAATTGCCTTTCCACAGGATAATTCCAGGTATGGAATTGGTAAACAGGCCAGACCAAAGCCATGCCAATTAGGCCGATTAGAGCCAGACCGAGACCAAATTTCAAGGTCCGACCTAAAAAGCGGAACCTTCCTGATAAATCAGTAAGGTCTCTACTTTTAAGGTCGGACCTTAATAATGCCCAGACAAAAACTATAAAAATAAAATAAGGGATAAGCAGAACTAAAGAGAATTTAGTTAAAAGCGCCAAGCCAAAAACCAGCCCAGCTATAACCATATTTTTCCTATTTGGTTTTTCAAGCCATTTAACCAAATAATAAATAGCAATAAAAAAAGCTGCAGCAGCTCCAACATCAGTGGTAACCAAGCCGCTGTGGGCTAAAAAAGTAGGCGAGAGAGAATAAAAGAAAAGCGCTAATAAGCCAGCTTTGTTTCCATAAGCTTCTCGAGCCCATCTAAAAACATACCAGCCAAGAACCAGCATTATTAAAAGCATTGGCAAGCGGGCAAAGAAAATAATGTTGTCAGCGTCATTATTATTCCTAAACAAAAGTTCTCGGCCAAAATCCCATTGTCCATTCAAGTCTTCTTGCCAGGATTTAACATGATCAGGGAAATAAATCGGCGTTTTAGTTATTTTTGAGCCAAGCCAAACAGATAATCCAGCTAAATCCTTTAATAAAGGCGGATGTTCTGGATTAAGCCGCATGTCTTTTTTAATGATATATGAATAGCCAGCTGGCGTATGAGCTAATTCATCCATTGTATTAGCTTTGTTTTTGATGCTAAAAAAGGCCAATCCCAGCATTAAGATTAAAAGGCCAATAGTTAAAATATTTGTAGTTTTATTATTCATGTTTTTTTAACTTATCCTTATTGATTATACCATAAAAAAAGGTGTATAATCAAACTGTGGATAAGATAAAGATTATTTCTACTATATTAATCCTAATTTGCTTAGGCCTGATTTGCAATGCGGTTGCTTATGCTTATTTACCCAAAGCTGATTTAATCAAGGGTTCTGGCCCTGAAGTTTATATTTTGGAAAACGGAGCAAGGCATTGGATTCCTGATCCAGAAACTTTTAATTATTTTAGATTCAAATGGCAGAATATTAAAACATATTCTGATTCAGCGATAAATTCCTATGTTCAAGGAGATGATTGGAGCCAATATGATGGTTATCCAGACGGATCCTTAGTCAGAGGATCTGGCCCTAAAGTATATTTAATTGAATTAGGCAAGCGCCGCTGGATTCCTAATCCGCATATTTTTGAAGGCAATGATTTTGGCTGGAAATATATTCTTGATATTGATCAAGATGATTTAGAAGATATTGACTTAGGAAGTGATTTAACTTTGTCAGAACCAAACAGGTATCCAGAAACAATTATTCTTGAAAGCCCGGCAGCTGGAGCAACTTTGGAAACAGCTGAAGTTTTTTTCAAATATTCAGGGACTAATCCTTTAGGAGAAAATAGTGATTTGGATTTTGAAACATATTTAAAAGGATATGATTCTGACTGGCAAAACCAGGGCTCAAACTATACTGAAGAATATGATTTAGAGCAAAGCGGAACATATACTTTTTATGTTCGGGCTAAAAATGAACAAGGATATTATGATCCTAGCCCAGCTTCTTTAAGTTTTCAGATAGGCGTTTCTTTATATTATCAGAAAGTAGAGATAAGCAATGTTTATGAAAATGAAGGCGGTTTTAATGATTATTTAGTTCTTAGAAATGAAAGCGATGAAACAATTAATATTACTAATTGGACTATTAAAACAAGCAAAGACACGATAACTATTCCCAAGGCAGCTAAAAAACTAACTTATCCTTATTCTGAAAGCAACGATTTTAATGTTGAATTATCTTCTAATGATGAAGCCATTATTTCTGTTAGCTTAAGTCCGATTGGGACAAGTTTTCAGGATAATAAGTGTACTGGCTATTTAGATTTATCATCTCAATTTCATTTATCTTTAGATAATAATTGTCCTGATATGAGCGAATCAGTTTATGATCATTTAGGCAGCGAATGCCAAGAATATATTGATAATTTAGATAATTGTGAACTTACTAATTTTTCTGGAACTTCAGGTTCTACTCTTAATAGCATGTGTACTAACTTTTTAAATGAGCATTTTAGTTATGGCGGTTGTTATGACGACTATAATCAAGATGCAGATTTTCTTAAGGATGAATGGCGAATCTTTCTTAATAAATCCATTGATATTTTTGATAATAATTCTGATACTGTTATTCTAAAAGACGCCAATGGGTTTGTAGT
>CAZQLH010000009.1:0-19037 GCA_964594155.1 uncultured Candidatus Saccharibacteria bacterium | reverse complement strand
CCTCAATTAAAACAGGCATGTCTTTTTCATCTTTCTTTTCAGGTTTCTTTTCAGGAATAAGCGCAATATTAAAAGTAACTAAGATAGAAATTACTAAAAAAGAAAAAAGAACAATTAAACTTGCCCAGAATCCCAGATAAGTAATTAAAGGATAGCCAATAATTAGGCCTAAATACCCGCCGCCAGCTCCAGCGCCTGAACTAAAAACATGAAATACCCCTAAAATACTGAAAATAAAAAGGATTATTCCAATAACAATTGTTTTGTAAGCCGGCTTTCTTTTCTTTTCTCTTTCCAAGCGAGGAACAAGAATAGCTATTCCAGCTAAAGCAAAGCTGATTGAAATAAGGAAAAACCCTTTGCCAAAAAACAATTTGCTGATTTTTAAAAAATACCTGCCCCAAGTTCCAGCTATATTAAAAAAACTCAATAAGCTTAACAAAGCCAAGGTAAAACAAACCACCACTAAAATGCCTTTTTTAGTTTCAGAATGAAGAGCCGGCTTCTTTTTCTTTGTTTTTACCTTGCCCTTTATTTTCTTTTTAAGAAGTTTTTTCTTAGGCATAAGCTTACCTAAGGTCTGACCTATTAAGCGTAACCTTCCGCTTCGCGTAATGTCACTACTTAATTATGTCAGACCTTAAGCGAATATTCTGAAATTTTTGAGACGCGTCAAAGCCCTTTAGGGTAAAGCGCTCATAAATTTTAGAATATGAGTTTAAAGCGTTCAAAAAAATAATACTCTTTAATTATTGTTTATACCCTGTGCCTGCTGGTATTAGTTTACCAATAATTACATTTTCTTTCAATCCCTTAAGCTTGTCTTCTTTGCCCTGAATAGCGGCATTAATTAAAACCCTGGTTGTTTCTATGAAAGAAGCAGCTGAAAGAAAACTTTCCGTGCTTAAAGAAACTTTAGTAACGCCTAATATCAATGGCTGACCAGTAGCTGGCGCGCCCTTTTTTTTGGATTCAGCTATCTTAGCATTTTCCTTATTAAAACGATTTCGTTCAACTATTTCATCAGCTAATAACTTGGTAGAGCCCGGATCTATTACTTTAAAACGCGAGAACATCTGCCGGATAATCATTTCAATATGCTTATCATTAACATTTTCACCGGCAAAAGTATATATTTTTTGAACTTCCCTGATAATATACCTTCTAACTGCTTCTTCTCCAGCTGTTTTAAATAACTCTTTTAATTCAATATGCCCTTCGCTTATTTGCTGTCCTTTCCCGACTAAATCTCCTTTTTCAACTCTAAGGGCAATTCTTGACGGAAAACTATACTCTGCTATCTTATTTTTTTTAGTTTTCCCTGATAGCTCTATTTGAACAACCCTTTGTCCGTTTCTTTCAACAATGCCTTTAACCTGCCCGTCAACTTCTGAAATAACAGCTCTGCCCTTAGGCAGTCTTGCTTCAAAAATCTCTTCTACCCGGGGCAAGCCCTGGGTAATATCCTGAGATCCGGCAACTCCGCCAATATGAAAAGTTCTCAAAGTCAATTGAGTGGCTGGCTCTCCAATAGCTTGGGCTGTAACAATGCCGACTGCCTCGCCTAATTTAACCAATTCATTTCTGCCTAAATCATAGCCATAACATTTTTGGCAGATGCCGTCTATTGTCTGGCAAGAGATTGTTGACCTTAACTTTATTTTATCAATTCCTGTTGCGTCTATTTTTTGAGCTGTTTCTTTATCAATAAGCTGGCCTGATTTTGCCAAGGCAGCCTTTTCCAATATTACTCTTCCAACAATCCGAGAAGCTAAAGAATTCCCCATATCTTCTTGATCTTCCCTAAAAACATAAATTCCTTTTTTATCCTTGCAATCTTTTTCGCGAACAACTACATCCTGGCACACATCCACCAAGCGCCGAGTCAGATAACCAGCTTGAGCTGTTTTCAAAGCAGTATCAGCCAAGCCTTTTCTGCTGCCATGAGTGGAAATAAAGTATTCTAAAATGCTGAATCCTTCCTTATAAGAGCCCTTAATAGGCAATTCAATAATCTCGCCAGACGGATTAACAACCAAGCCTTTCATGCCTGTCATTTGAGTTAGCTGGCCTAATGACCCTCTGGCTCCTGAATCAAAAATACCGAAAACAGAACCTTGCTTATCTAAAACCTTTGGAGCAGAACGGCCAATTTTATCAGTAGCGCTAAGCCAAGCTTCAATAACCCTTGATTTTCTTTCACTATCAGCTAAAAGACCGTTATCGTATTGGCTTTGAATTATCTCAACTTCTTTATGGGCTTGTTTAAGAACCTCTTGCTTTTCTAAAGGAACCTTTAAGTCGCTCATTCCCCAGCTAATACCTGAAGCAGTAGCGTATTTAAAGCCCATTCTTTTAATCTTATCTAAAATTAAAGCTGTTTCTTTAATGCCGAATTTATCTATTAATTCAGAAATTAATTTGCGCAAATCCTTGGATTTCATTGTCTTATTAATAAAGCCCATTTTTAAAGGAATCGGTTCATTAAAAATTATCCGGCCTACTGAGGTCTCAACCAAATCATTGCTATTCTTCAATCGCACTTTAATCCTTGCTTTCAAATGAACATTGTTAAAATGCTTAGCTAAAAGAGCTTCGGCTGGGCTGGTAAAAATTTTTCCCTGGCCAATTAATCCATCCTCAATTTTAGTCATCCAATAACAGCCTAAAACCATATCTTGGGTAGGAATGGTTACTGGCTCGCCTGTAGCTGGCTTTAAAAGATTTTTTGTTGAAAGCATTATTTCCTTGGCTTCTGCTTGAGCTTCATCGCTCAAAGGAAGATGAACAGCCATTTGGTCTCCGTCAAAGTCCGCATTAAAAGCGCGGCAAACAAAAGGATGAATCCTAATGGCTTTTCCTTCAATTAAGACCGGCTGAAAGGCCTGAATACCCAGACGATGCAAAGTTGGCGCTCTATTTAAAAGAACATACCGGCCTTTTATAACTTCTTCCAAAATACTCCAAACCTCATCTATTTCTTCTTCAATCAAACGGCCTGCTCCCCTGACATTATGAGCTAAACCGCCTTCAACTAACTTATTAATAACAAACGGCTTAAACAGCTCTAATGCCATGTGCTTGGGCAAGCCGCATTGATGGAGTTTTAACTCTGGGCCAACAACAATAACCGACCTGCCCGAATAATCAACTCGCTTGCCTAAAAGATTCTGCCTAAATCTTCCCTGTTTGCCTTTTAACATATCAGCCAATGATTTAAGCACTCTTTTTTGTCCGGTTGAAGCTGCTACCATTACTTGTCCCCTTCTGCTGCTATTGTCAATCAAAGCGTCAACTGCTTCCTGAAGCATTCTTTTTTCATTGCGGCAAATAACTTCTGGAGCGTTTAATTCTATTAACCGCTTTAATCGGTTGTTTCGGTTAATAACCCGCCGATACAAATCATTAACATCAGAAGTAGCGTAACGTCCTCCTTCCAATTGAACCATTGGCCTTAAATCAGGCGGCAAAACAGGCAGGGCCGTCAAAAACATCCATTCTGGCTTAATATTAGAACGGATCATTCCTTCAATTATTCCTAATCTTTTTAAGATTTTTCTTTTAGCGGTCAAAAGAGCGTTCTTGGCTTGGTCAGACAATTCCTTGGCCAAGGCCTCCAAATTTATCTCTTCAAAAATATTTCTTAAGGTTTCAGCCCCGGTCCCTGCTTCAAAAACCTGGCTGTATTTCAAGCTATAATCGCGGTATTCCATTTCTGAAAGTATTTGATGCAAGTACAATCTCCTTACTTCCTTAACAGCAGTGTCTCTTTGTTCTTTTAAGGAAGCTTTTTTCTCTTTTTCATTTTTGCCCTTTGTCTTTTGCTTATATTCCTTCTTTATTTCCTCAATAACTTTTTTTCTTTCTTCTTCATTGATTTTAGTGACAATATATCCGGCAAAATAGATAACTCTTTCTAAATCCTGAATAGAACGATCTAAAACCAATCCTATTTTAGAAGGAACGCCCCGCAAAAACCAGATATGAGAAACTGGCACTGCTAAATTAATATGTCCCATTCTTTCTCTCCGCACGTCTGACCTGGTTATTTCTACGCCGCATTTGTCGCAAACCACTCCTTTATAGCGGATGCGGCGGTATTTGCCGCAATAACACTCCCAGTCCTTTTCCGTGCCAAAAATCTTCTCGCAAAAAAGACCGTCTTTTTCAGCTCTTTGAGTTCGGTAGTTAATTGTTTCCGGCTTAGTTACTTCTCCGCGCGACCACTTCAAAATGCTTTCTGGACTAGCCAGTTTCAATTGAATTGATTTAAAATCATTAGATTTCGTTATCATAATTTACTTATCTAATAAATTTACTTCTAACCCAAGCGCCTTAAGCTCGCTAACTAAAACATTAAAAGAAGCTGGAATATTAAGATTTTTGTTTTTCCTGCCCCTGATAATCGCATCATAAGTATTGGCCCGGCCAACAATATCATCTGATTTAACAGTCAGCATTTCCTGTAAAGAATGAGCCGCTCCATATCCTTCCAAAGCCCAAACCTCCATTTCTCCAAAGCGCTGTCCGCCAAACAAGGCCTTTCCGCTAAGCGGCTGCTGAGTAATTAAAGAATACGGCCCCACAGAGCGCATATGAATCTTATCTTCAACTAAGTGGAGCAGTTTCATTATATAAGTATAGCCAACTGTAATTGGCTGTCCAAACGGCTCTCCGTTTCGCCCGCTGTATAAGGTAACTTGGCCGGTCTCTGGAAGATTAGCTCTTTTTAATTCTTTTTTAATTTCTTCTTCTTTAACTCCAGCCAGGGCCGGGCTAATTGCCTGATACCCCAAAGTATGAGCTGCCCAGCCTAAATGGGTTTCTAAAATCTGCCCGATATTCATCCTTGAAGCCACTCCTAAAGGATTAAGAATAATATCAACTGGCGTTCCATCAGCTAAATAAGGCATATCTTCTTCAGGCAGAATCTTGGCAATTACGCCTTTGTTGCCATGGCGGCCGGCTAATTTATCGCCTACTGAAATCTTTCTTAATTGAGCTACTTCCACTTGAATGCTTTTAATTACTCCTGCAGGCAATTTATCTCCCTGATCGCGGGAAAATATCTGAATGCCCACTATTCTGCCTCGCTTGCCATGAGCCATTCTCATAGAAGTATCTTTAACATCGCGCGCTTTCTCTCCAAAAATTGCCTGAAGCAATCGTTCTTCAGCTGTTAGGTCTGTTTCGCCTTTTGGTGAAATCTTGCCAACTAAAATATCATTGGGCCCTACTTCAGCGCCAATCCTTATAATTCCTTCTTCATCTAAATCCTTGAGCCGCTCTTCGCCCACATTAGGAATATCCGGCGTAGTTATTTCCGGTCCTAATTTGGTCTCCCTAACATCACAGGCAAAACTTTCAATATGAACAGAAGTAAAACGATCGTCTTTAACCAATTTTTCTGAAAGAACAATAGCGTCTTCAAAATTGCTTCCCCGCCAAGACATAAATGCCACTAAAAGATTCTGTCCTAAAGCTAATTGCCCGCTATCAGTAGCCGCTCCATCAGCCAAAACATCTTCTTTTTTAACTCGCTGTCCTTTTTCAACCAATGGTTTTTGACAAATAGAGGTGTATTGATTAGTCCTGACAAAAGAACGAAGAGGATAAATTTTAGTCCCAATACTGCGCCTGGATTTAACTTTAATATGCTTGGCATCTACTTCTTCAATTATTCCATCTTCTTCAGCTATGGCTAATTGGCCGGAATCCCTAGCTGTTTTTTCTTCAAAGCCAGTGCCAACTATTGGCGCTTGCGGTTTAATGCAAGCTACTGCTTGCCTTTGCATGTTTGATCCCATTAGAGCCCGGTTGCTGTCATCATGCTCTAAAAATGGAATCAAAGAAGCAGCTATGCTAATTGCCTGCTGCGGCAAAACATCAATAAAATCAATCTTAGAGCGTTTAATTGTACTTGGCTGTCCTTTCACTCTTGATTCCACTTCCCTATCTAAAAGATTGCCTTTCTTATCAATAGACACTCCAGCATGAGCAATATTGTATTTCTCCTCTTCTAAAGCATTAAGATAAACTATCTTATTAGTCAGCCGGGCTTTAACAACTTTTCTGTAAGGCGATTCAATAAAGCCGTATTTATTTAATCGGGCAGGGCCAGCCAAATGCCCTATTAATCCAATATTAGGGCCTTCTGGCGTTTCAATTGGGCAAATTCGCCCATAATGGCTTGAATGCACGTCTCTTACTTCAAATCCAGCCCGCTCTCTGGTTAATCCGCCTGGTCCCATAGCTGATAAGCGCCGCTTATGTTCCAGTTCATCCAATGGATTTTTTTGATCCATAAATTGAGCTAATTGAGATGAAGTAAAAAACTCCTTAACTGAAGCAATAAAAGGCCGGGTATTAATCAATTGTCCCGGCATTACATCATGAACGTCAAATGTTGACATGCGATCCCGGACAATTCTTTCAGTCCGAGCCATTCCCACTCTTAATTTATTCTGCAGTAATTCTCCAAAGGATCTTACCCGCCGGTTGCCTAAATGATCAATATCATCTGACACAGCCAAAGGATCGTTATTTAAGCGAATAATTTCTTCAATAATGCCAACTAAATCATTAAAATTAAGAATTCTATCTTCTCCTGACGCCTTTTTGGTCGGGATCCCGACCTTGCGTCGGGATTTTTTTTCTTTCTCTTGCTTGTTTAATCTCTGGTTCATTTTCCATCGGCCAACCTCGCTTAAATCATACCGCTCTGAAGAAAGCATTGTTTCAATAAAAGACCGGGCATTGTCTTCAGTGGCTAAGTCGCCCGGCCTAATTCGTTTATAAACTTCAACAAAGGCCTCTCCTGAGGTTTTAGAAGCGTCTTTCTCAAGAGTTGCTTCAATATAGTCAAACTCGCCTTTATTAATTTTAGCAAAAAGCTTTTTAATTTCCTTGCTTGTTAATTCTTTGCCATCTCTCATCTTGGCAAAAACCCGCAATAAAGTAGTTACTGGAACTTTTCTTTTGCGGTCAATTCTTACTCCGATAACTTTATCTGAATCAGTTTCAAATTCCAGCCAGGCGCCCCAGTTAGGAATAATCTTAGCGCCAAAAAGCTGCTGGCCTTTTAAGAATTTAGAGGCAAAAAATACTCCAGCTGATCTTATTAATTGAGAAATAACAACCCTTTCAACAGCATTAACAATAAAGGTGCCTCTTTGCGTCATTAAGGGAAAATCGCCTAAAAAAACATCTTGCTCTCTTACCTTCTTATTTTTCTTGTCAACTAATTTAACGCGGCAATACAAAGAGGCCTCAAAAGAAGTATTGCGGCTCTTTGTTTCTTCTTCGCTGTATTTTGGTTCTTCTAAGCGGTAATCTAAAAAATATAGTTCTAAATCCTGGCTTCCCCACGGCGTAATCGGCGAAGCTTCATCTAAAAGATCCCTTAATCCTTTTTGCCAAAACCATTCATACGAATTTTTTTGTATTTCAATAAGATCAGGTAATTGAAACATAAAAACAAACCATCCCCTTTTGTTTAGAAAGGGGTTTTTCTTTATTTAATTCTAATGTTTATAAAAAATAGAAAATAGATAACTGGCTATGCGATAGCTACTTACTAGTTGTTATTATACACAACCGCAAAAAAACGTCAAGTGAAGTTATGTGTCGAGAGCGAGTATTCTGAAATTTTTGAGACGCGTCGAAGCCCTTTAGGGTAAAGCGCTCATAAATTTTAGAATACTCGTTAGAGACATAGTTTTCAACGCGCGGCCTCTTACAGCTATTGCGCTGAACCTGTCAACTGCTTAATCATTGCTTCAACATTTTCATTGCCTGGTATTAATTGATTAACAATCTGGAACTGAATTAAAGCGTCGCTGTTCCTTGCTTTGGACATATAGCTCAACCCTAAAGCATAACGGGTATTAGCGTAATTAGGATTAACAATCACCGCTTGTTCAAACATGCGAATCGCTTCATCAATTCTATCTAAATTAAAGTATAACCGGCCCATCTGAAAATATATTTCAGCAGCTGCGTTAGCTAAATCTGAACCTCGCTGAAAACTAACTCCCCTTAATTTTTCCAAAATTGATTCCATTTGCTGAACTGCTTTTTCTAAATCTCCCTTTTCTTCAAAAACTAAAGCCAATTGAATATGCGCGTCTAAATAATTGGACTTTAATTCAATGGCTTTTTGGCAATGGCCAATTGTTTCATCCCAGTCCCTTTCTTCGCTAATTAAATTAATCCGACAGCGCTCTCTAAAGAAAAAAGGATTGGCTGGTTCTAATTCTGACGCCTTGGCAAACGCTTCCAAGGCAAAAGGGAAAGTCCCGCCAACTAATCCTCTAGAGTCGCGATAAATAGCTCCTAAGTTTTCCCAGGCAAAGACTGAATTCGGACTAAGCATAGTTGCTGTTCGCGCTTGATTAATAGAGCTAGATGATAATGCCTGTAAAAGCTGGATATTCCTTTCTTTTTCAGATTTATTCGCCTCATCCCAAGCGCTGATTAAATACGCCTGCGATAAAGCCCGGCGATAATTCTCGCGATATCTGTTTAAATTAACCACCTTTTCCATTTTTCCAACCAATTCTTCATTCTTCTCAACTGACTGCTTAAATTTAACATCAGCCAAATAAAATTGGCCGGCCAAATAAAACAATCCAACCAAAACAAAAACAAGAATTAAAAGAACAACATTAATCACCAATCCAACTTCTGGCACTTTTTTAAAGGAAAACTTAAACCGCTTATAAGGAGCTGATTCAATTTTCTGCCAGCCAACAATTCCTAAAGCGGTAAAAAGCCAGAAATAAAAAGCTAAAACAGTATTCTGATGATAAACAAATTGAGCAGCTGCTAAAGCGAGCCAAGCTAAAAAGAAAGGCAAAACAGAAACAATTTCCCGCAATTCATCATACTTTGAGCTTTCATTTTGATAACGTTTTCTTAATCTTTGCAAAGACAAAGACATAATTAACAAAAACATAAAGACGAACAACAAATAAGACAAAGTTCCGAATATTCCAACAGTTCCAATCATCTCTGTTATATTCCCAGCTGATCTGTTAAATCTAATATTCCAAAAATTACTGTTATTAAAGCTGACTGGCTTAAATTTAACAAAATCATTCAAAAAAGTGGCTGGGCCAGAGCCTAAAATCGGATCATTTTTAAGCGATTGCCAGGCAATAGAACGGGATAATTCATTGCTTAAAACAAGTTCTTGGGGCAAAACATTATTCAATGTTGAAATATTATTCAAACCCCCTACTTTGGAAAAAAGCCCGCCCGCATAAAATCCTGAAATAAGCAATAAAATAATTGGCAGCAATAAAATATTAACCCTGTCTTTAAATAATCGCGTCCAAAAAGCCATGACCAGCAAAAACAGCATTACTATTCCCAAAACAATCCAAGCTGGCTGAAAATTAATTACTAACAATAAAAACATTGACAAAATCAGCACAACTATTTTCATTATCAAATCAACGCGAAAACTTCTTTTTTGCTTCTTTTTCTTGTCAATGCGCTGCTTGTATAAAAGCAAGTCGCCGGTTAAAAACCCGATAACCATTGCTAAAAAAACAGCCATTCCCTCAAGCGACGCATTAGTTGAATTAAAAGACCTAAAAGACATTATCTGGGGCAGATTTGGAATTTTGCTCCAAATATTAAACACAGATAAAAAAGCGGCTATAATTGCCAAAAAAGCGGAAAAGATAAACAACCGGGATATTTTCTCAACTGATAATCCCCATTTTTTATATCTGGCAATATTATTGGTAATAATAAAGTAGATTGCAACCATACACAGCATCCCAATAACTGAATCGGAAAATCGGCTGTAAGAACCCATCCATGAAGCAATTTTATCAACAGAAAAAACAGCGCTTAAAATTATCATTGCTGTAAAAATCAAAATCCAAATATCTAATGGCGTTCTTCTGAAAATAATTTTCTTCTGAATAACAATCATTTTAACCAGCCAAGCCAGCAAAGCAAAGCCAGTCAAAAAAAACAATAAATACTGCTTGTTGAATTCATGCGCTTCAACAGTCCAGGGCAGCCAGAACAAAGGCATTAAAAAAACAAGCCCGTAAATAGAACACTTAATAATAAAATTGCATAATTTTCGCATATTTTTATTTACCTCGTCATAGCTCATTTTAGCGAGCGAAGACGGGTCTCCTTTTTTATTTTAATTATACTATATATTCTTATAATGTTCAAACTTATCAATAGTATTATCCGGATTAAGAGTAATGCATATGGCATCTACCCTATATTGCCCTTTCCATTTTTTTAATGACGCGTAAGCATTCGCGTTCCAATAAAGCTTTTTTAATTTCTTTTGTTTAATTGATTCTTCCGGCGAAACAAAAGCCCTGCTTCTTTTGGTTCTCACTTCTACAAATATTAAAACATTATTTTTTTTAACAATCAAATCAATTTCAGCATACCTTGTCTGATAATTCTGCTCAATAACCTGATATCCTTTATTCTCCAAATATTCTTTAGCCGCTGCCTCTCCTATTTTCCAAACTTGATCTTTATTGCGCATAAAATTATATGAGCGTTTAGCGAGTATTCTGAAATTTTTGAGACGCGTCGGAGCCCTTTAGGGTAAAGCGCTCATAAATTTTAGAATACTCGCTATAAACGCTTTTTGTAAAGCTTTTAATCATAGCAGTCATAGGCGCGGCCTCTTACGACTGTCTGTACTGCAAGGCCTCGGCCATGTGAGCAGCGCTTATCAATTCTGCTCCTTGTAAATCAGCGATTGTCCTGGCAATCTTTATCATCTTAAAATAAGATCGTGCTGAAAGCTGAAAAGCGCTCGCCCCCTGTTTAAGCACTCTTTCCGCTTCCTTAGATAAAAAACAATATTTTTTAATATCTTTATTCCTCATTTCAGCATTGCTATGAATTGCCTTATCTTTCTTAAATCTTTTCTGCTGGATTTCCCGCGCCTTGCAAACCCGTTCTCTAATGGTTTTTGAACCCTCTAAAAACCTAACAGCTCTTTTATCTTGAGACAACTCGTCAACATCAACCACAGGCGCTCTTATATGAAGGTCTATCCTGTCTAAAATAGGTCCTGATATTTTCTTGCTGTATCTTTTAATTTCTCGCGGAGAACAAACGCACTCTTTTTTAGGATGATCCAGATAACCGCAGGGACAAGGATTAGCTGAAGCAATTAAAATAAATCTGGCTGGGTATTTTGTCCTTGTTTTAGCCCGGGCAATAGTCACAACGCCGTCTTCTAACGGCTGGCGAAGCGATTCTAAAATTGAACGCGAGAATTCATTAAACTCGTCTAAAAAAAGCACTCCTCTGTGAGCTAAAGTAATTTCCCCAGGCTGGGGATTAGTTCCTCCTCCAATCAAGCCAGCTAAAGAAGTAGAATGATGAGGAGACCTAAAAGAGCGATTTTTAATTATTGAAGCGCCCGGAGGAATATTGCCGCTAACAGAATAAATCTTGGTTGTTTCCAATGACTCTTGCTCGCTCAGCAAAGGAAGAATTCCAGGCAAGGCCCGGGCCAGCATTGTTTTGCCAGAGCCCGGACTGCCAACCATAATAGCGTTATGCCCTCCCGCAGCTGCTATTTCCATAGCTCTTTTTGCCTGCTCTTGGCCTAAGACCTCTCTCATGTCAAACTCGCTGTCACTCAAATTAACATCATCTGATTTTCGCGCTTTTGCTTTAGTAATCTTCTGGCGATTAAGCAAATGAGATAATAATTGAGAAAGGCGCTCTACTGGATAAACATTGATTAATGAAAACACAGCTGCTTCATTTGCTGAATCTTTGGGCAAAAAAACATTTTTAAAGCCATGCTCTTTGGCAAATAAAGCTAAAAGAAAGGCGCCTTTGGTGTGCCGCAAAGAACCGTCAAAAGAAAGCTCGCCAAAAAACAGCGATTTTTCTGGAATAGAAAAATCCATTATTGCGGACAAAATCCCAACAGCGATTGATAGATCGTAAAAAGAGCCCTGCTTAGGAATGTCAGCCGGGGCTAAATTTATTGTAATTTTTTTAGCTGGAAAATCCATGCCGGAATTAATAATCGCGGCCTTAACTCTTTCTCGGCTTTCATCTACCGACTTGCTGGGCAAGCCGACAATTTCAAATCCAGGCAAGCCCCGGGACGCCACATTGACTTCTACATCCACTGGCAGAGCTTCCAATCCGGAATATAAGACCGATGGAATTTTAGTTAATGCCATATTTATTTCCTCTTAATTTAATCAAATCTTTAATTTCCATCATTGACAGTTTTGTTCCTAATTCAGAGCTGGATATTCCTAAATTGCGCGATAACTCATCAATCCCCAGCGGCTCCCTTTCTAATAATTCAAGAATCTTTTTTTCGAAAGAGCGCAAACGATTAGAGCGATGATTTTGAATTTTCTGAGACGCGTCGGGCTTTTTAGAAGCGAGCGATTTAGATTTTTTTGAGACGCGTGGGGTGCCCTCTGGGCTAAAGCGCTCAAAAAAATCTAAATGCGAGCTTCTTTTTTGAAAATACTCCAAAACATCTTTTGCGCTCAAAACCATTTCCGCCCCCTGCTTAATAAGCATATTAGAGCCCTTTGAAACACTGCTTGTAATCGGCCCTGGAACAACAAAAATCTTTCTGTTAAACTTTTTGGCGCAATTAGCCGTAATCAAACACCCGCTCTTTTCTCCCGCTTCCACAATTAAAAGCGCTTTTGACAAGCCAGCCACAATTCTGTTTCTTTGGGGATAAGTCCAAAGCGCTGGCAGCATATCTCCTTCATATTCAGAAATTATCAAGCCGTTATTCTCTAAAATCTCATTATAAAGATCTTCTTGATATTCAGGATGAATTTTATCAATCCCGCAAGGCATTACAGCAATTGTCCTGCCTCCCGCATCTACTGCCGCCTTATGGGCTATTGCGTCGCCTCCGTACATAAAACCGGAAACAATAGTAATCCCCCTGACAGCTATTTCCCCGACTAATCGCTCTATTGCCTGCTTGCCGTAATTAGTTAAATTTCTGCTCCCTATCACCGCCAAGCAATTTTCAAATATACTAGGTTTTTGAAAGCGAGTATTCTGAAATTTCTGAGACGCGTCGGAGCCTTTTAGGGTAAAGCGCTCAGAAATTTTAGAATATGAGCTTCTTTTATTATCCCAGTTTCCTTTATAATACAATTGCTTTGGCGCGTCCTTGCCAATTTGCCTTAACAATTCAGGATACTCTTTATCATCTTTATAAACTACCCCGTCTGCCGACGAGGCAGGATTATTCACGCTTGACATAATTTTTTAATATTATAAAATAAGAGTTAATATAACAATATTAACATGACCATAACGCCAAAACAATTTAATCAATTAGCTACAAAAGAAAACCTCAAAGAATTAGAGGAAAAATTAAAAGATGGATTAGCCTCTAAATATGACCTCAAAGAATTAGAGGAAAAATTAAAAGATGGATTAGCCTCTAAATATGACCTCAAAGAATTAGAGGAAAAATTAAAAGATGGATTAGCCTCTAAAAAAGATATGAATAAAGTTTTAAATTCTGTTGACGGTTTAGCTAAACGATTTGATGTAATTGAAACCGAATTTAAAGCGGACAAATTAGCTCATGACCGAATGCAAAAAGATATTGATAATTTAAGTTTAAAAACAGCGCCTTAAGAATGCTTAATTATTAATTTTGAAAAACGGGATTTAACCCTGTTTGTTTAATTTCCTCCTTTTAAACCCGCCGCGCTCTTGATAAACCCTTATCCATGCTTTTCTTAAATTATTTACCTTAACTCTCTGTCTTTGATACTTGGCTAAAATCTTATTAAGCTCCTCTTTTATTTCATTATCTTCAATTACTTCAACAAGAAAATCTATTTTAGCTGCAATATTGGCAATTATTCTCATTACCTGCTCTAATTTGCTAAAAGCCATTTCATTGTCTGAAAATCTATCGCCATAGCTTTCAGCAGTTAATTTAGGAACTAATTTTGATAATGAATAAAGAATTTCAAATTCTTTTAGTAGATATTTATCCTTCTTTTTATTTCCAATCTTAAAAATTAACTTAAATATTTCAACAGACAAAAGCGTTCCTTGGCGATAAACTTCTAAATCGCGAAAGCTCTTAATCGCTGTTCTGACTCTATATTTCCTATATTCTTGTTTTTGATAAGCCATATTTTTTTATCCCCACTCAAACTCTTGACAAAATTATTCAACCCGCTATAATAATAATAGTTTTACAGAACGTCCTGCTTCGGCAGGACGGTCTTTTATTTACGCTCAAAAATCTCTTTATTATCTTCTAAATAGATATATTTAGAAACTGCCAATTTTAATTCCCACGATAGTGTTTTCCTAGAAGAATAAACTATTACTTTTTTGCCAATATCTTTCAATTTTTTAACTAAATATTCGAAATCGCTGTCCCCGCTAAAAATGATAATTTCATCAAACTTTGACTTATCCAAAAGAATATCAACAACTATTTCGACATCAAAATTAGCTTTATATATGTAATTTCTCTTATAGGCCTCAGATAATGGTTCACTATTGCTGATTCTAATTTTCTTTAAAGGCTTTGTAAAAGTATAAAAACCAATAGCGTTTAAATACCTTAAATAACTTTGCATCTTTTCATCGTCTTTTTTAGCCCCTACATAATATCTCCACTCAAGCGCCTTTTTATCTTTTTCAATATATTCTTTTATCTTTTTCCAATCAAAAGACCAACCCAATTTCTTTTGGCTATAAAACATATTTGCTCCATCAATATATATTTTTGATTTTGGTAAATTAGCAATCATAACTTATTTTTTCCCGACGTCTTTTGAGTCGGGATCCCGACCTTGCGTCGGGACTTTTTCTTCTTCATGACCACATGCAGAGGAAAAAATTCAAAATAATCATCTTGATCAAACCAAGCGCACTTAAAATTAAATAAGCGCAATGAAGTTAATCTGCTCATTGCTAACGCATACAATGTAAGCTGGTCAATTGGCTTAACTTTTTTAGCGCTAGGCTTGTAATCCATAATATGAATCATGCCATTGCGCACTTGAATAATGTCAATATGGCCGGTAATCACCTCTCCATCAGCCAAATCAATCGGCACTTGCCAATTTAATTGATTTTGAAAGTGCAAAATATCATCTTGGTCTAATAAAACTGGAATTTCCACTCCTACTGTAACTGAATCGTTAACTAGCATGAATTCCTGCAAAATTTGGTGGCGAAGCTTGTTATTTGCCACCGCCTGCATAACAAAGCGAACGATTTTTCTGGCTGTATTATCCTTATTTACAATCTTTACTTCATCTAAATTAAAAAAATTATTGTATTGGGATATTCTGTTTTCTGATTCTCTAAAAACATTATGAGGGCATTCTATGGCAACTAACTCTAAAAATTCTTTAATCTGCTTAAGCTTGTAATGCTTAAAATCATCTTCTAAAATACAATTGGTTTTAGCCCGATGATATTTAAAATCATAAATCTGGCCATGCATTAAATGAACTTCGTCAATAATATCTTTGAAAGAATATTTTTTAGACACAAAATCTCGCAACCGTAAAAATGGCAAATAATCTCTATAACTCTTTGTCCAATTAAGAATGGTCTGCTCGCTTATTTTAATGCCGTATATTTCATTGATCTTATTAACAATATCTTTGGTAGTATAAAGGCGATTGTATAAAGTAACAGCGTCTAAAATAATTCTTAATGGATAGGTTTTGCTTTTGCTGATTTGAGGTATAAATTTTTTTAAACAGTGCTTGCAGAAATAAATCTGAATTTCTTCCATTTTCTTTTTCCGCTTGCCTTTTTTTATAATTTTAGGACTATGGCAATAAGGACAAAATTCAACCTTTTTCTCTTGTTTTTTATCTTGTTTGTCTAATAGCATAAAACTTAAATTTTTAATTTTAACTTATCCACAAAAATCACTTGACATAAATTATAAAAACGCTATACTTAAGTCATAATCATTAGGGAAAAGCACGGCTGTTTGTTTTGTCTTTCAGCGGTGCTTTTTCATTTTCTGATAAGTCGCTGTTTTTGATAATCTAAAAAATCTATTTTTTCTCTTGCGGCCTTTTTCAACAAAACTGAACATTTTGCGCTATTTGGACTAATCACTTTTTTCAATTTTTTCTTCTTATAAAAATAATTAACCAAACAATAGAAATCTCCATCATTAGAAATAATTACTGCCTTATTATATTTTTTGTAATCAATCATTGCCTGCAAGACTAATTCTGCGTCAACATTACCTTAATTTAATAGAAATTAGAAATTGATATCTATGTCCCAAATATTGGAAAAAACTAAGGTTGATTTCATAAAAATTTTTAAAAAACGCTTAAAATCATGGTTTTTGGCTTGGTTGCGCGTTTAATAGGCCTATACCCTGATTTTACCGATAGATAAGCTATAAAATAGAGTTTAGGTCTCTAATCTTATTTTAAAAATGTCCTGAATTCTTGAATATCTGTATGCTTATCCAATATATGAGACCTGGAATTATTAAAGAATTACTGCTGTGCTGGTAGCTAAATCTTCTGTTGGTATTTCTGGTATTTCTTCAATTACTACTGGCTCTTCTATGATTATTACTGTAGTTGTGGCTTCTTCTACAACTGGCTCTTCTATTATTGGCGCTGGCGCTGGAGAAGACATTTCTTCCGGACTCAACTCAACCATATATGTTTCTTCTGGAGTCAACTCCACCCAATTGTCCTCTATCACAGGAGCTTCTTCTGTAATAACTGTCTCTATTAATGCGTCCTCTCCTGCCTGAACAATCCAATAATCAAAACTCAAGCTGGTTGAAGCTGTTTTGTCCAGACAAACCTTAAATGACTGGTTTTCTATCTTATCGCAAACCCACCATGAAGCGCCGGATAAATTAGAAGTAAAGCTGACAAAAACCTTGGAACTCTGTTCAATCTTATTATTCTCTACAATAGTATAATCTGAAGAAGTTGCCACTATTCCAATGCCCATGATTTCATTTGCTCCCTGGGGCAGAGTAATCTTTCCGCCTTTGACAATTTCCAAATCTCTAACTCTTATCTTGTCTAAAACCACATAGCCGTCTGGGTCCAGCGCTAATTGAAATTCCTCTCCATTAAGAGTAAATTTCAACTGTTCTATTTCTTTTTTCAGCGCTTTAACTCCGACTAAAGCGTAAGAAGCGTAATCATACAAGCTAACTGATTTGTTGTCTGAAGACAGCACTTGTTCTGGAGCTTCTTCCGCTATAACTCCTAAATTCAAAGAATAGTCCTCAGAATCTAAATCTGATTTCCACCTATACCTGGCCAAATCCATATCTTCAATTTCTGCTAAGATATCATCATAATCCTGCTCTTCTAAATATGTTATGTCTGTTTTGTATTCCTGGGATGAATAAACAGACCAGCCGTCTGCTATGGCATTGCCCATTCCCTGGCCTATGGTCAGGATATTAGTCGGCGTAGCAGTGGCTATTCCAATATAACCTGCCTGGTCAATCAATAACGACGGAGTAGTACTCGGCGCGTCAGACATATCTATAATATCTGTAATTTCCTGAATAGCTTTGGTATTATAAGACAGCAAATGGCCAAGAGAAATAAATCCTGGCTCTAATTCAATCCCTTGTGGAAGCGTAGAGTGTTCAATATCGCACCAGTCGCCGTTTTCTGTGCCTGGAATACATTGAAATTTATTTATCTGGCTTAAAGCGTCGCCTCCATAAAATGGCGAATATTCCAGATATGCATCAGCCAAAACATTGCCTTCTACTGATAACACTTGAGATGGACTCGTAGTGCCTATGCCGACGTTGCCGTCTGGATTGATGTACATTGAGGGGGTGCTGGTGGGGGCGTCGGTTAAACTAATCCTATTGCCAATATCCTTAAATGCTCCAATAACATAAGCATTAAAGTCAGATGGATAATATAAAGCTTTAGCTTTTTCTCCTTCTGGAATTAAGTCAATATCATCCCCATCTGGAGTAATATTATGAACCCAATTTGGAAAAACTGATTCTACTTCTTGAGCAATTAAACCAGCGTGAGTCCCAGGAACGTGTGATTCTGGATTAATCCATTCATAATTAACTGGTCGCAAAGAAATTAATAAATTAAGTGAACCAGTTAAATCAGATATATTTGTCTTTAGTCTTTGGTCAGATGAATCAGACCAAGTACCGCCGCCTGGTTTGCCAGCCGTTCCAGTTGTATCATCCCCAACTTCCAAATCATAATCAGGAGTAGTATCTGTACTACCTCCGCCTCCGCCTCCAACTGCTACTTTTTGACCTGGCGCAACTACAAGCGTTGGATAATTAGCCGTTCCTGTGCCTGTATTAGAATAAACCATAAATGATGATCCTGTAGTTCCTTCACCAAGAATAATATCAACCCCTCCATGACCAATAGCTTCATTACCCGTTAAATACATATAACTCCCACGAGCTGCACCAGCAGTACCTGTGCTTGCAATAACAATATTTTGATTATCTGAACCGTCACTAGTTCCTGTGGTAATTGTTGGATTTGTGCCACCCAGAGACAAAATTGATCCCGGACTCGTGTCTCCGATGCCGACGTTGCCTGTGTATGGTTGAAGAATCAAATTTCTGCCCGATGTTTGGCCAAGGTCCATGCCTTGAATATAAGGCACTTCGGTTGTTTTGATTACTCCGATAGCAGTACCCCATGTAGAATTCTTTTCGCCATGGAAAAATGCTGCGGCAGTAGAACGGGCATCCGAAATGCCAGCTGCGCCGACAGTTGAGGATTTAATCTCAAGCTGTGCCCCTGGCCCCGTCGTGCCGATGCCGACGTTGCCTGCAGCTTCTATGGTAAACTTGTCACCCTGATTACTTTTAAATATTAATTCTCCAGCACCAGCAGGGCCTATCCACCAATTTTGAGAAGGATTAGTAAGCTCTAGTTGGGTTGTATTTCCACTATCATTAATATGTAGTTTTCCCCCCGGCCCCGTAGTCCCGATGCCGACGTTGCCGCTCCCTAAAATTGTCATGAGCTGATTAGCATTAG
>CAZQLH010000008.1:0-19725 GCA_964594155.1 uncultured Candidatus Saccharibacteria bacterium | reverse complement strand
CCATATTTGTATGTTCTTCCTTGTTTATCTGTGTATGGCATCTCATTCATATGTTTCTTTATTTGAGGAACTAATTTATTGTATTCTTCCTTTGTATACTGTTTGTTTAGGATACAGTATTGTTTGTGACGTAGACCAACGCAGGCGAAGAGGTTGGAGGAGGAGTGGCAGGAAGAACAATACTCAAAATCACGACAATCTGGCCAGCAATCAGAACAAAATCTTATTCTATTGCATCCTCTGCCAGTCACCACACATTCATACATTAATCTTGCACCCCAGCCAAGTACTGTATAATCATAACAATCTTTACTATCTGGCTTAAATGTAATAAACTGACAATATCTAAAGTTCTCACCATATTTAACCATATATGAATCTTTCACATCTTTAGAATTACCAATATACTCACCTGTTACATTAACATTTTTCCTGCCGTGCATGAATTTAACAGGATATTTTAACCAGAAATCTTTAGCTTTTTTATTTAATTGTTCTTTATTCTTAAAACTTCCAAGGTTAAACTCTTTTAACTTCTTAAAATATTCTTCTTTAGTGTATGGTTTGTTAAAAATATGATATTTTTTATGCCTTAAATTAGTACAACCAAAACAATTAGAACATCCTACGCAATTGTGAGAAAAGATTACTTCTTGGCAATCATCGCAATGAGATGAAAAGAATGTTTTATAGCAATTGTTAAGCATAAATCCATCGTAGCAAAGTTCTGATTTATCTAAATAAGAATTATCATAAGAATCTTTAGAATCCTGTAAACCATGACTATAAGCACAATTTTCACTACGAGAACTATTAAAAACAAGATAACAATTTCTTAAATTACCAACATTCATACAATAATCACTATTAATTAATTTTGTTACAGAACGACTAATAAAAGGCACTTCTTTTCTTAATTCTCGGAATTGTTCAAAAAATGGTCGTTTAAAATCATAATCCCTACCATAATCCATAGGATCCCATTTGTCAGACCACCAAATTTCTCCTTCATAAACTTTTACTTTTGCTTTTGAAGAAAAAGCAGAAAAAATCTCTTTTTTAGAAAAATCACATTTTCTTTTATATAAATCACCTTCGTTTCTAAAAACAAATCGTCGTTGTGCCCGACAATCAGGACACCAAGTTGGCTCTGGAACATCTATCTTCTTATAAAACTCAAAATCTTCAGGTTCAATAACAAACTTATTTTTACAATTTTGACAGGTTTTTGTTTTAGATTGCGGCATATATTTATCCCCAACTAATTACTTGACAATGACTCTTTTTCTTGATAGTATAATATTATTACTACGAAAAAGACCCTTATGGTGTTTTGTCGCCATCGGGGGCTTTTTTTATTCTTGCTTCTAAAATTGATTTCTGATCATTTATATAAACAATGGGAGCATTAGTTCTTTTAAGTAAAATAGAACATTTATCTACATTGCTTGGAGATAGAATAGCTTCTAATTTATCTTTTTCTTGAAGAAATTTTACAAGAGATGAATAATCTCCATCACTAGAAATAATCACTGCTTTATCAAAATTATCTTCATAGGTATCACGAACAGCTTGTAATACTAAATCCGCATCGCAATTTCCTTTTGGTTTGCCATCACCATCATAAACTGTTTCTTTAAAAACAAGAGTAAATCCTGATTCTTGTAAATAAGTATAAAGATCTTTGTATTTAGAAATAAGTCCTATGAAAATATAGGCGCGTTTAACATTGTATTTCTCCTTAAGCCAAATTCTAAATCGCTCATAATCAAGTTTCCAATTAGAAGATTCTAATCCTTTATACAGATTCGCGCCATCAATATAAGCAAAATTATTGTTCATAATTATTAAACATATTTTCAAAAACTATTTTTTACTTAAAATACTTCTTTTGTAAACCTCTAAATTCTCTAAAGCTAAGCCAGTTCCTTTAGCCACGCAAAGCATTGGCTCTTTGGCTATTCTGCAATTTACTCCAGTTGCTTCAGTAATAAGATTGTCCAAATTTTTAAGCAAAGCGCCTCCGCCGCTAAGAACCATCCCTCTGTCCATAACATCAGCCACTAATTCAGGCAGGGTTGCTTGAAGAACTGTCTTGCTTGCTTTAATAATCTCCCTTAACTGTTCGGAAATTGCCTCGGTTATTTCATTATTATTTATTTCAATAGTATTAGGCAGCCCGCCAACTAAATCACGACCGCGAATCTTTAAAGAAGATTCTTCTGCCTGAGGCAAGGCGCTGCCCAGCTTTATTTTAACCTTTTCAGCTGTTCTTTCGCCAATAGCTAAATTATGCTTCTTGCGAATATATTCGCTAATCGCCTGATTAATTTTATCACCGCCCACCCTGACTGAAGCCCAGGAAACAATTCCTCCTAAAGAAATTACAGCCATTTCAGAAGTGCCTCCGCCAATATCAATAATCATATGACCAGCTGGTTCATTAATATTAATCCCAGCTCCAATAGCTGCCAAAACCGGCTCTTTTACCACATAAGCGTTCTTAGCGCCAGATTTAATAGACGCTTCAATAACAGCTCTTCTTTCAGTAGAAGTAATTCCAGCTGGCACAGAAACCATAACATCAGGACGGAAAATCTTCCAACGGCCTAAAACTTTGCCAATAAAATAACTGATCATTGCTTCAGTAATCCGGTAATCAGCAATCACTCCGTCTTTCATAGGCCGAGAAACATTGATTGCTTCTGGCGCTCTTCCCAGCATTTTCTTAGCTTCATTGCCAACAGCTAAAATACGGTTGTCATCAATAGAAACAGCTACCACAGTCGGTTCATTAACAACTACCCCTTTCTTAGGAAGATAAACTAATGTATTGGACGTACCTAAATCAATTCCAATTTTTTTTATAAACATAAATTTAAATTCTTTTAATATCAGCGCCAATTTTTGATAATCTTTCTTCTATCTTTTCATATCCCCTGTCAATCTGATAAATATTTTCAATAACTGATTCTCCCTTAGCTATTAAAGCAGCAATAACCAAGGCAATGCCAGCTCTAATATCAGGACTAATCAAGCGGCGGGCAAATAATTTACTTGGACCATGAACTATTGCCCTATGAGGATCGCAAAGAATAATCTTAGCTCCCATCTGATTTAATCTATCAGTATAAAACAATCGTCCTTCAAATATAGTTTCGTGAATTAAAGAAATTCCCTTAGCTTGAGTCATTAAAACAGCAAAAGGCGCTTGTAAATCAGTTGGAAAACCAGGATATTCATGAGTTTTTAAATTAACTGCTTTTAATTTAAATCCTGGCTTAACTTTAACAAAGTCCTTGCTTATTTCTAAATCAACCCCTGCTCTGTTTAAAATAAACCACAAAACATCTAAATGATCTGGATTTAAACCAGCAACTTTTATTGGACTATTAGCTGCTGCTCCTAAAACAACAAAACTGCCAGCCTCAATTCTATCAGGCATTACTTGATGCTGACCGCCCCTTAAAGAACTAACCCCTTCAATCTCTATAAAAGACGTGCCAGCGCCTTTAATCTTAGCTCCGCATTTATTCAAAAAATTAACCAAAGAAACAACTTCTGGCTCGCAAGCAGCATTTTTAAGCGCTGTTTTGCCTTTAGCCAAAATAGCGGTTAAAATCATTGTTTCAGTAGCTGTCACGCTAATTAAAGGAAAAACAAATTTAGTTCCTTTTAATCCCTTGGTGGTTAAACGATAACCTTGTTTGCTTTCATTTATCTTAGCGCCAAACGCTTCAAAACCAGATAAAAAAATATCTCTTGGCCGCTGGCCAATCACACAACCGCCAGGTTGAGGAAAAATAGTTTCTCCGCAACGAGCTAATAAAGGACCAGTGGTTAAAATTGAGCCTTTTAACTTTTGAGCAATGCTTGGCTCTAAAGAAGTTGCTTGAATATTTTTAGCTCTTAATTGATAAGCGCCTTTAGAATTATCTTTAACTTCAACCCCCAAACCTTTAAGTAGTTCAATCAAATGAAAAATATCTTTAATTTGAGGAACATTGGAAACCTTGAATTCTTCATCAGTTAAAAGACAGGCTGCTAAAACTTTCAAAGCAGAATTCTTAGCTCCATTAACCTTAATCGTTCCTTTTAATGACTGGCTTCCTTTAATGACAAACTTCTCCATAACACTTCTATACTATCTTATCTTAACTTGCTTGGCAAGTTGACTGTTGTTTTGAGTAATGTATACTTAAAATATATGACATTTAGAACACGTCGAATTATTCTTTTTGGAACAATTCTTTTTTTTATTGTAGTTGCTCCTACAGCGCTGCTCTATTCTTATGGGTATAGCTTTGATTGGCAAAATAAAAAGGTTGTTTTAACTGGCGGCTTTTATTTTGAATCCTTTCCTAAAAAAGCAAAGGTTTATCTTAATGACAAACCCAAACAAGAAACTCCTGTTTTTATCAAAAGGCTTTTGCCTAAAGAATATCAAGTTAAAATAATCAAGCAAGGATATCATCCTTGGCAAAAAAAACTAAGAATAGAATCAAAATTAGTTACTGAAGCAAAAAATATTCTTTTAATTCCTTTGAATCCAGAAATTAAGATTGCTAATGAAGCTCTGCCAATAGATTTTTCCTTAGAAGAATTTATCCAAACAAAAAAATCTGATAATATTTTCTATATCCAAGAACCAAGCTATATTCTTTACAAAACAGATGCAGAAAATTCTTTTCAGGAACAAATCAGCTTAACCTCGCTCCCTGTTAATCATCAATACCAAATATTTGTTTCAATAAACGAACAAATAGCTGTTTTAGACGAAAACAAGCAACTTTATTTGCTTAACCCAAAAACAAAGGCCTTTCAATTAGTCAATGAAAATGTTCAAGGCCTTCAATTCTCTAATGATAATAAATTACTATACTTTACTCCTTCAGAAATCTGGGTCTATTATTTAAACAGAGAAAACAATAAACAAGAACTAATCACTCGCTTAAGCCAAGAAATCAAACAAGCTATTTGGTATGATAAAACCAATCAGCATATTATTTTCTCAGTTGGCCAGAATATTAAAATTACTGAACTTGATTCACGCAATGGACGAAACACAAACGATTTAATTAAACTGGACTTTAATCAAATAGCTTATGATAAAGAAACTGAATTATTATACTTAGTTAAAAAAGAACAATTACTAAGCATTTCTTTAAAAGAATAAAAAAAACCGCCATTGGCGGTTCTTTTTATCTCTTTTTCCATTGCGGAGCCCGGCGAGCTTTTTTAAGCCCGGGCTTCTTTCTTTCTTTCTTTCTCGGATCCCGGCGAAGATAACCAGCTCTTTTTAGTTTTTTTGAAAAATCTGCGTTAAATTTAACTAAAGCCCGCGATAAACCATGGCGAATAGCTTCAGCTTGACCTCTAATGCCTCCGCCTTTAACTTTAATTGTCGCTTCAAATCTATTCAATGACTTTATTTTCTTTAAGGCGCTGGCTACTGTTTGCTGAAGTTCAAGCGTAGTGAAAAAATCAGTATAAGGCTTATCATTAACTAAAATCTTGCCCTTTTCATCTTCAAAAGGCCGGCAGGTAAAAAGACGAACCCGGGCAGTAGATTGTTTTCGCCGGCCAACTGCTTCAAAATAAGGCCTGGATTTACTTGTCTTTTTTTCTGTAGTTTTTTTAACTGAAGTTTTTCCCGACGTCTTCTGAGTCGGGATCCCGACCTTGCGTCGGGGCTTAGTTGGGCTTTTTTTAATTGTTTTTTTCTTTTTATCTGTCATATTACACTTTTTCCTTCTTATATAACGTCAATTTCTTAATTACCTTATCTCTTAACTTATTCTTAGGCAGCATTCCATAAACTGCTTTTCTAATTACTTCCCGAGAATCTTTTTTCAAAAATTCTTCTAATTTGATTTCTTTAATGCCTCCTGGATAACCTGAATGATGATAATAGATTTTTTTCTTTAATTTTTGGCCAGTTACTCTAATTTTATCTGTATTTGTCACTATAACATCATCTCCTTTATTTAAATAAGGAACAAAGTCTGGTCTGTGCTTGCCTCGCAATAAATTAGCAATTTCCACAGCTAAACGGCCAAGTATCTTATTAGTAGCGTCAATAGTATGTTTGGTCATTTTACTAGCTCAATGATTGCCATTTTAGCTCCATCTGTTTTACGAGGGACTAATTTAACAATCCTTGTGTAACCACCGGCTCTTTCTTGATAACGAGGACCGATTTCTTGAATTATTTTTTTTCTGGCCTTGACTGGCAAATACTTAGCCAAGTATTTAATATTAGATAGCTTATTGTCTTTGCTTTTAGTGATTAATCTTTCAACAAATGGACGAACTGACTTGGCTTTAGCTTCAGTAGTGGTTATTTTCTCTTCCAAAATTAAATTAGCAGCTAAGATTTTCAAAAGCGCTTTCCGCTGGTCTCTCTTTCGTCCTAATTTTCTTCCTTGTTTACCGTGCTTCATGACTTTAAAATCAAGCCAAGCTTGCCAATAGCTCTTTTAATTTCAATAATGCTTTTGTCGCCTAATCCTTCTATCTTTCTTAAATCATTTTCACTTTTCTTGACTAATCCAGCCACTGTTTTTAAATCTGCTTTTTTAAGAATGGTTACAGCCCTTAAAGAAATTTTCAAATCTTCTATTTTAATCTTGCTAACATCATCTTTTTTCTTTTCTTTTTTCTCTTGAGCAACAGATTTTTTCTTAATAGTTTTTGCTTTCTTTTTAGGAACAGGCTTGCTTTTAGCTGGTTTTTTCTCTTTTAAAGAAGTGAAAACCTTGTAATGATCAACTAAAATTTCAGCTGCTTTTAAAAAGGCTTGTTTAGGCGTAATTGTTCCGTCAGTTTCAATATTGAATCTTATTCGGTCATAATCAGTTCTTTCGCCTACTCGCATATTCTCTACTAAATAATTTACTTTTTGAACTGGGCCAAATATGGCATCAATGGCAATCTTGCCAATTTCCAGCTTGCCTTTTTTTCTTTGCTCAACAGGAGAATAGCCCAATCCTGGCTCAACATCTATTTCCATTTCAAAATCAGCTTTCTTGTCAGTTAAAGTGGCAATATGGACATTCTTATTTATTACCTCTAATTCAGAAGTTGTTTTAATATCGCCAGATTTTACTTTTTTTTCTCCTTTTACTTTAAGCATTCCTTTAAAAGGACGGTCAGGTTTCTGATCAGTAAGCAATTTAAACCTAACTTGCTTAAGATTAAGAATAATCTGAACAACATCTTCTACAACATGAGGAATGGTAGAAAATTCATGTTGAACACCTTTAATTTTTATTCCAGTAATAGCAGCTCCGGGCAAAGAAGACAAAAGAACCCGACGAAGAGAATTGCCTAAGGTCATGCCATATCCTGGATAACAAGCTTCTATTTCAAAACTTGCTTGATTTTTATCTCTTTCAATAATTTTAGGTTTTTTAGGTAAAGTAATCATAAATTTAATTTTAGTTTAGAAATTAATTTATTAGAAATTTATCTTGAATAGTATTCAATAATCATATTTATTTCTCCAATTTTATCTAAATCATCCAATTGAGGCTCTCTTTTCATTCCTCCTTCTAATTTTTGTTTATCTAAAGAAAGCCACTTAGGAACCTCGTATTTCTTCAATATTGTTTTCAAATCGCTAAAAAGAGTTGTTTTTTTGCTTTTTTCTTTAATTTTAATAATATCTTCTTTTTTAACCTGGTAAGAAGGAATATCTACTTTTCGATTATTAACTAAAATATGACCGTGATTGACTATTTGTCTGGCTAATTTACGCGATTTGGCCCAACCTAAACGAAAAACAATATTATCTAAACGCTTTTCTAATTTCTGAGCCAGAAGATCTTCTTTGTTTCCTCTTTGTCCAATAATGTTTTTAAAATATCCTTTAAACTGCTTTTCAGAAACTCCATAAGCATGTCTGATTTTCTGTTTTTCAATTAATTGCAGGCCGTATTCTGAAATTCTTCTTCTGCGGGTTTTTCCATGAACTCCAGGAGGATATGGTTTTCGAATCATAGCGCATTTTTGACTAAAACAACGATCTCCTTTAAGAAAGAGTTTTTGTCCTGCTCTTCTGCATTTTCTACATTTTGAATCTACCATATTTATTTAAACCCTTCTTGGTTTTTTAGGCCGACAACCATTATGAGGCACAGGCGTAATATCTTTAATGCTATTAATTTCCAAGCCATGATTAGCTAAAGCCCGAATAGCTGATTCACGACCACTGCCTATTCCTTTAACAAAAACAAACGCTTCTCTTACCCCTAAGCCCCTTACTTTTTCAATTAAAGTTTCTACTACTTTAGAAGCGGCAAAAGGAGTGGCTTTTTTTGGCCCTTTAAAACCAATTGAACCAGCGCTAGACCAAGTAACAACATTTCCTTTAAGATCTGTCAGGGTAATAAGGGTATTATTGTATGTTGATTGAATATAGATATTAACACAATCAAGATTGCCAAATTTGCTTTTTTTCTTTTTTGGCTGAGTTATCCGGGTTGCTTTTTTCTCAGCTGCTTCAGATTTCTCTGTTTCTTTTAAAAGCTCTTCTTCAGTTTTTTTAATAATTCTTTTTTTACCCATTAATTAATATTAATTAATTATGTTTTTTCAGCTGATTTTTTTCTGCCGCTTCCCATAGTTCGGCGAACATTGCCTCGAATTGTTCGAGTATTTGTTTTAGTTCGCTGTCCTCGGGTTGGCAATCCTTTAATATGGCGAGTGCCTCGATAACAGCCAATATCTTTTAATCGCTTGATATTCATCATTTTTTCCTGTCTTAATTCTCCTTCAATTCTATATTTTTTTTCAACTACATCTCGTAAAAGATTAAGCTCCTTATTAGACAATTTATTTGTCCGAGTATCTGGATTAATCTTAGCCTGAGCTAAAATACGCTTACTTAAAGAAAGCCCTATACCATATATATAGGTTAAAGCAATTTCTATTCTTTTATTTTCTGGAATATTAATTCCTGCTATGCGAGCCATAAAATAAAAATTTAAATCTATCCTTGTCTTTGCTTATGTTTAGGATTTTTCTTACAAATTACATAAACCCGACCTTTCCGTCGGACGATTTTACAATGAGCGCAAATTTTCTTAACAGAAGCGCGAACTTTCATAAAAAATATTTTCTATTCAAAAAATCCTGCGCTTATGGCCTGGATTTCTTGAAAAAATCTTTATTTGCCTCGATAAATAATTCTTCCTTTAGTCTCATCATAAGAACTCATTTCCACTTTGACTTGATCGCCCACTAATACACGAATACGGTGTATCCGCATCTTACCTGAAAGACGAGCTAAAATTTCTCGTCCGTCATTCAATTTAACCTTAAAAGTAAGACTAGGCAAGCTTTCAATAATAATCCCTTCTTGAATGTTTTTTTCGTCAGATTTAGTCACTTTGATATATTAAACGACAAATAGAAATTAGTCAATATTATATAGATTCAAAATCAATAATTATTTCTATTTTTTCTACTTGAGTTGGTATTTTTTTAACCCAAAACGGCCAAAAGCTCACCTTGGCTTTTTCAATTTCTGGCTGACTAACTAAATAACTTCTTACCTCTGCTTCGCTTTGACCAGCTAAATTCTCTTTTAAAGACTGTTCATTTATTTGCCAAGCCACTTTTTCTTCAGCATATAGGGAAAAAGAAACTTCTTCTTTTGATGAATCTATAACTGGATCAATCCATTTGATTTGCTGTGTTTCAGAAAGAGGAATTTTATTCTCAGAAATCACAGACATAACATTTAAATCAACTAATTTCTTTAAATTTTCTTCTTTAAAAAGCAAAGCGCTAATAACCCCTTCTATTTCTACAGTAAATTTATCCATTCTATCTTCTTCTTTAACGGTTGAAATAACTGTTACATCCTCTTTAGTACTGTTATCAATTACTCTTAACTCAGTTGGAATCTGTTCTTGGAAAGCTTGATTAATTTCTTCCTTAAGTTCATTAATTAAGCTTTCTTCTGCTTTTTCAATATCTTTAGCTGTAACCACCTTAACTTTGCCTGTATACCCGTCTTTCATTGAAGATTTAGACTTTCCATAAAAACCAGCGTATTTAGGGCTTCCTTTAAAGCCAGGAATAGTAAAATCAGTTGCCTCAATATTATAATCTTCACCTGGCTGATCAGCTATTACTTCTACTTCAATACTATCAGGAATAATCTTTCCTTGTTCTATTTTAGCTCCAGGTATAGTAACGCTTTCAAATATTCTAAAAATCTTTCCATCAGGAGATTGAAAACGAGTGGTAGCCACCAGTGTTTGAGGATCAGAACTATACTCATTATAGACTGTAATTATTCCATGGGCTTTCTCATTTATCTCTTTTTCGCCAGTAGATTGAAATTCCCTGCTTTTTCTTTTAGTTATTTCAATTTCCTGAAGAGGAATTTTATTTAAACTTTCATCAACTTGAGAAATTTCTTTAGAACCAATCACTAATAAATCAAAACTCACTTTCTCAGTTTTAGGAGTAATAACTATTTCTGTGGTTGGTAAAACCAAGAAACTAACCAAACCAGCTATGATAAAGGTTAAGATTATAAAAAGAATCAAAAGCTTGGGCCAGTTTAAAGAAAAAGACTTTTTAACAATTGAATCAAACGATGGTTTTTTCTCCTTTAATACTGATTCTGAATAGCTTTCTCTGATAACTGGCTCCTTTGGTGTTTTTAAAAACTCTGGTTTTTTATCTTCTAATTTACTCGCTATTTTTTCTTTAATTCCTGATTTTCTTTTATCAGATTCTAGATTAACAATATCAGCCATCTTGCCTTTAGGACTGCTTGGCTTAAAAGACGCTAAAGAGGTCTGTTTTTTCTTTTTTTCTCTCTCTTCTGGCTTTAGTTCTTCAACTAAAAACTCGATCATATCTTTATCGCCTTGTTTTTCTTTTGGTTCTATTTCTTCTGGCTCTGTTTCTTCATCTTTAACTAACTCAACTGGCAAGTTCTTTTCTTTTTCAACTGTAAAACCTATTCTTTGGGCCATTTCCGCTCCTAAATCATCAGCCACAACCAAAATAACATCTTTGCCTAAATTTTCAGCTTCTCTTTTAAGCAGTTTTAAATTAATAGAGCTTTGCCATATCTGAGCTCCTAACGGCACAATTAAATTAACTTTTTCTTCTTGAGATTGAACAAGTTTATCAATGATTGAAATAATTTCCTCATCTGGTTTTAAATATATGTTCATAAAATTAACGCATTATCCTTACCACCCGACGTAAAACAGGCGGCAAGGTTTTTTCTTCATCAGTGGCTACTTCCAAGCCTAAACCAGCTAAAGCTAAAGGCGTAATAATGCTTGGGCCTTTTAAAATATCTGTTTGGTCAATAATATTGCTAATTTGCTTTGATTGAATAAAGTTGATTTGAGGCGATTCTTCAAAAGAAAACTTATCCAACCATTGTTTTTGAACAGTTTCTCTTTTTAAAATATTCCTAATACTAGGCAGTAAGCTCCCTCCGCCGCAAAGCAAAACCAATGAAGGAAAAGGCTCGCTTTGATTAAATTCTTCCAAGATTAATTCTACTCCGCTAAGCCAAATACGAATGTCGTTTTCAAGAATATCCCTTATTCTCCTTTGAACATTCTGACTAAGCTCTTTTTGAGTATATCTCATTTTAAGTTCTTCAGCTTCAGTTAATCCTAATCCTAAAACTTGACTTAGTCGCTTGGTAAAGGCCTGACCAGCTAAAGAAAAACTCTTTATTCCTTCTACTCTTCCCTTGCGAACCAAAGCAATATCAGTTGTTCCTCCTCCAATATCAATAAAAATTGCTCCTTCTGAAGGGTTAAAACTGGATGACCTGGTTAAAGCATATGATCCAGCCACAATAGAAAGTAATTCTAAGTCTAATTTCAAAGCAATTTTCTCTAAAGCCTTCAAATGAACTAAAGGCGCATAAACATTAAAAATACTGAAAAAGATCTCTTTCCCTTGAAAACCAATAGGATTGGTTACTTGATATCCATCAATTCGTATTTCGGTAAATAAGGCATTGATTGGCTTAATCTCTATTTCAGGACGGCAGGTCTCATAAGCTAATTGGCTTCGCGTCTGATCAAACGCTTTCCATTGAATTTTTTGAATAACATTCTGCAGCTCTGCTAAATCAATTTCCTGATCTGATTCATTTCTTTGATAAACATAATGAGTTGTTACTCCTTTAACAAACTCGCCAGCTACGCCCATAATTGCTTTAGCTGGCCTTACTCGAGCCATTTTAGAAGCTTGTTCAATAGCTCTCTGGCAAGTAAGAGTAACTCCTTCAATATCAGCCACTGCTCCAGCTAACATATTGCCAAGAGACTGCCTTTGATAACCAATCCCAATAACTACACCCTGTTCCTTGTTTGTATCTTGACCAGAAAAATCTTTTTCTATTTTAAAAATTAATACTTTAACAAACTCTGTTCCAATATCTAAAGCCAGCAAATAATCTTTTTTAGATTTGCTTCTTTTTCGCGTTAATAAGCGATTTTGAAAAAAATTTAATACTTGCCCCATCCTCTATATTCTACAACAAAACAGCTATCCTTGACAAGAACATTTTGAAAAATCTATTTTAGGAATTACTTTTAATATTATTTTTTTAACACTATCTGCGTTTTGCTTCATTACTTCTAAAATCATTTGCCAGGTAACATCCTCTTCGCCTTCTCGCCAGCAATCATAATCAGTGGCCATGGCTAAACTTGCATAACAAAGGCCTAATTCGCGGGCTAAAATAACTTCTGGCACAGTAGACATATTAATTACATCTGCCCCCAAAGACCTAAACATATGGCTTTCTGCACGGGTAGAAAAACGCGGCCCTTCAATAGTGACCATGGTTCCTTTTTGATGATGAGCAATTTTTAAATTCTTGGCTGTTTTAATTAATAACTGCCGGAGTTTTTCGCAAAATGGATCAGCCATAGAAGTATGAACTACTTTATCTTTATGAAAAGTTAAATTGCGATGCTTGGTAAAATCAATAAACTGATCTAAAAAAACTAATTCTTTAGGTTTAATTTTTTCTCTTAAAGAACCGCAAGCTGTGGTAGCTAAAATATGAGTGCAGCCAATTTCTTTTAAAGTCCATATATTGGCTTGAAAAGGGACTTTTGTCGGCATAATTTCATGTTTTTTGCCATGGCGAGCTAAAACAACCACTTGCTGATTATTAATCTTGCCAGCAGTTAATTTGCTTGAAGGTTTTCCAAAAGGAGTTTTTACTTCAACTTCTTGAGCGTTTTTTAAAATCTTAGGATCATTAAGCCCGCTCCCGCCAATAACCCCTATTTTTATTTTAGATTGCGGCATAAATTTATAATACCTATTGACAAAGTAATTGTAATTGATATACTAATAATAATTCTCACTTGGATGGGTGCATGCGCTGGTTCAGGTGAGTTTTTTATTTAATGCTTTTTCTTTTTATTTCCGGCCAACTTACTAGCTTTTCCACCATAATACTCTCCTTAATAATATTATAAAATTGTGAATCCTTGCCACTATATTTCCATAAAACTGCTCCAGCAGTCATATCTGCTAAATTCACTAAATGATTTTGTTGACTATCCGAATGCCTAATTGTGTATTTTAATGATTTATCAACCCATTTTCTAAGAAATTTATTAAAATTATTCTGATCAATTTTTCTATGAAAATGTCTATTTATTGTTATAATAACTTTTTCTGCCTTATACCAAAGATTAATTTCATTGATTAAATCAGCTGCCAATATTGCGAAATTCTCTGATGTGTCAGCTATCTTTCTTCCTTTTTTATTAACAACTAGAACAAAAATCTCAAAACTAGCGGAAACTATTCCAGATAGAAACTGTCTTTTTGTTCGTTGACCAGCATAATAAAATTTTAACTCTTTAATCTTTATCTTTTTCTGTCGCAAAGAAAAAAGAATTCTACTTACCACATCCTTGGCTTCCTTTATTCTTTTAACTCCTACTCCAGAAATAACAATAAATTTATCTTTTGGATCCGGAAGAGTTCCTGATTCGTCTATAAAAATATTTAACATTTTTTAAAATCTTAGGATCATCAAGCCCGCTTCCGCCAATAACCCCTATTTTTATTTTTGACATAATCATTCGCTGTTATAAGAAACTAAGCTTCTTACAGGATATTTTCTTTTTTTAAGCTTTCCTGAGCCGCCTAAAAACGGCAAATCAACTACAAAGCTAATTCCAATTATCTTTCCGCCTAATTTTTCAATCAAATCGCAAGTTGCTGCAGCTGTTCCGCCAGTAGCAATCAAATCATCAATTAAAAGAATTTTTTCATTGGGCAAAACTGTATCTTTATGCATTTGGATAGTATTGCTGGCGTATTCCAAGGTATATTTTTTTTGAATGGTCTTATACGGAAGCTTGCCTGGCTTGCGAACAATAGCTAATCCAGTCTTTAGCTTATATGCCACTGGCGCGGCAAATAAAAAACCTCGGGCGTCAATGCCCACTATCTTATCAATCTTTCTTTTCAAAAAAGGATTAGCTAAAACATCTACTACATATTTAAAAGTTTTAGGATCTTCCATTAAAGTAGTAATATCCTTAAAATTAACTCCTTTAATAGGCCAATTAGGCACTTCTCTAATTTTATCTTTTAGATTGATCATAAAACTTGTTTTAATTCTTTTTTAGAAATCTTAGCTTGACGCAGAATTGCCGATAAAGTGCCTTTAGGAATCGGCTTTGGATGCAAAGCAATTGTTATTTTCCGTCCGTCAGAATGCGCCAATCTTAAATGACTTCCTTTTTGACGTAATTTAAAAAAGCCAAGTTTCATTAAAGCATTAACTAAATCTTTTGGTAGAATTAAAGAAACTTGACTCATATTAAAATGAATTACTAGAATTTAAAATTATATTTATGATATAGATACTTGAACAGTACTAATTAATCCTTTTTCCGGTTCCTCTATTGGAATTGACTCACCTTCTTTAGATAAAGATTCTAAATGAAACTTAATTAATTTTTTTATATTAACCATTGCCTCTTCAATAGTATCTCCATTATCAACTAAACCTAAAATTGGACAATAAACAGAAAAACATGGTTTATTTGTACCAGTTCTTTTATCAGGTTCAATAATAACTAAATAATTTAATACTTTTTTCTTTTTCATATTACCCTTATATTACAATAGACAGAAATAGTGTCAAGCTCTACTCTAACACTGCTTTAATCCTGCGGACGCCGGCTGAACTTGATTGTTCTTTAATAATCTTGAAATGGCCAAGCTGGCCTGTTTGTTCTGCATGAGGACCGTTGCAGGCCTCTTTTGAAAAATCTCCAACGCTATATACCTTTACTCTGTCGCCATATTCAAAAGCGCATAATACGCCTTGTTTGCCTGCTTCACCTTTAGACATTTCTTCAAAACTAACTGGCAAATCTTTTTTAATAATCTCATTAACCAAATTTTCAACTTCTTGTTTTTGTTCGTCAGTCATTTTCTCTGAATGAGAAAAATCAAAGCGCAATCTTTCTGCAGTAATATTGCTTCCCTTTTGAATTACATGATCGCCTAATACCTTGCGAAGAGCAGCTAATAATAGATGAGCAGCTGTGTGTAATCTTCTTGTTTCTTCGCCAGTATCAGCCAATCCGCTTTTGAATTTACCAGCTGCAGCAGTCCGGGAAAGCTCTTGATGCTTTTTAAGTTCTTTTTTAAATTCTTCTTCATCAACTTTTATTCCTTTTTCTTCTGCTAATTCTTGAGTCATTTCAATAGGAAATCCATAAGTTTGATACAGGTTAAATGCTTCTTGTCCGCTAATTCCATCGCCTTTTAGTTTATCAAATTCTTTTAATCCCTTTTCTAATGTCTTTTTAAACTTAGCTTCTTCTTGATTAAGCTGATCAATAACAAAATCCTTGTTTCTTTCCAATTCTGGATAAACATCAGCATAATCACTAACTACTACTTGAGCTATTTTTGAAATCCACAAATCATCTTTCATTTCTAATTGACGACCATATCTGATTGCCCGCCTAATTAACCTGCGAATCACGTATCCTTGATCCATATTTGATGGCACTACACCCTTGTCATCACTAATAATAAAAGTTGCTGCTTTAAGATGATCAGCAATAATTCTCATTGCCCGAGTTATTTCTTCTGATTCTTCGTATTTCTTTTCTGACAACTCTTCAATTCTTTTAATAATATTAGAAAATAATTCTGTTTTGTAATTATCATCTAATCCATTCATTACTGCCAAGGTTCTTTCTAAACCCATGCCTGTATCAACATTCTGCATAGAAAGCTTTTCATAGCTTTCATCTTCTTTTTTATTAAACTCCATAAATACATCATTCCAGATTTCCACCCACAAATCATTATCATCATTAAAACTATCTGGAACTTTATCAGGATCGCCAACCCAATAAAACATTTCTGAACAAGGCCCGCAAGGTCCTGTTTGTCCGGCTGGCCCCCAAAAGTTTTCCTTTCTGGATAAATAAGCGATTCTTTCTTCTGGCACGCCTAATGATTTCCAAATTTCAACTGCTTCATCGTCTTTATCAGCATCTTTATCGCCTTCAAAAACAGAAACAGCTAATAATTTTTTATCTAAATTAAGCCATTTAGAAGAAGTTAAAAATTCCCAGCTCCATTCAATAGCTTCTTTTTTAAAATAGTCGCCTAAAGACCAATTACCAAGCATTTCAAAAAAAGTATGGTGAGTTGGGTCACCTACTTCATCAATATCATTTGTTCTAATGCATTTTTGAACATTAGCTAAACGTTTTCCTTCTGGGTGCTTTTCACCCATTAAATAAGGCACTAAAGGATGCATTCCAGCTGTGGTAAATAAAACAGTTGGATCATTTTCTGGAATCAAAGAAGCGCTAGGAATAATCGCATGCCCTTTTGTTTTAAAAAAATCAAAATATTTTTGTCGTAGTTGTTTAGCAGTCATAATAATTCAAACTAATGGCTCTATTTCCTTATTCTCTTTTTCTTGTTTCTTTTTAGTTAAATCTTTAAGCTTATCCATCTCAATTTCAGCTTCTGTTTTTATTCTTTCTTCATCTTCTAATTTCATTTTAACCTCTTCTAAAGGAAAAGTGTATTTCTTTCTGCTTTCTTTTAAAATTTCATCCCTGTAAGATTTATGAACGGCTGGCAAAACCTTAAGCGTTTCTGCTGAAAAAGGATCAAAAGATTCTCCATCAATAGTCATTTTAATATAGAACTCGCGCGTGCCTAAATTAATCATATCTTCAGCTTGAAAAACCGGTTTCATTTCTACAGCTAATTTTTCAGCATCATCCCCGCCTACTCTAAAAGTAACTATTGTCCCAATATTGCCTAAAACAGTGGCTAAAACCTGCTGCAATAACTGAGCCATATACTGATGAGCTACAGTAATGCAAAAACCGTATTTCCTTGATTCAGTAAATAGATTTTCAAAAGTTGTAGTCACTAAATTATGGAACTCATCTACATAAAGATAAAAATCTTTTCTTTCCTCTTCTTTCATAGAAGCTCTGGCCATGCCTGCCTGATAAAGCTTGGTAATAAACATAGAACCAAAAAAACTGCTGTTTTCTTCGCCTAATTTTCCTTTAGACAAGGAAATTAAAAGAATCTTTTGTTCATTCATAATCTGTTCTAGATCAACTTTATTCTCCTTTTGTCCAAAAATATTCCGCAATAAAGGATTGGAAAGAAACTGGCTTAATTTATTAACCAAAGGAATAATTGCTTCAGTATCAAACTTTTCCGACCAATCAGCAAATTCAACAGCCCAGAATCTTTTAACCATGTCATCTTCAATATAGTCAACTACTTTTTGGCGGTAATTCCTGTCAGTTAGTATAGAAATCATTCCTCTCATAGTTGCTTCTGGATAATCAAGTAAAGCCAAAGTAGTAAATCTAAAAACATGCTCTAAACGAGGAGTCCAGTTAGCGCCGAATTGCTTTTCTAAAACTTCTAATAATCCTTGGGTAACTTGATGTTTCAATTCAGGATCAACATTAGAAAGAGGGTTAAAAGAAACTGGAAATTCTGTATCTGAAGGATCAATTAAAACCACATCTTTTATTCTTTCTTCTGGAATAAAATCCAAAATACCGTCAATTAAATCTCCATGAGGGTCTATTAAGCAAACACCATGGCCATGGGCAATATCCTGGCGAATTAAAAGCTCTAAGAATTTGCTTTTACCGACTCCGCTTTTTCCAACTGTATAAATATGCCTTCTTCTGTCATCTCTTTTAATGCCGAAAATGAACTTTTTTTCTTCTAAAGCTGCTTCATAATTAGTCCGGCCAAAAAAAGAACATTTTTTAGCGTCTACTTTTCCATAAACAGGCAGTTCTGGAGGCGGAGGCGCGTATTTAATTTTACGAATCTTATCTCTGGACATGTCAAAATTTGATTTTTTTTATCTCTTGTTCAAAAAATCTTTTTAATTCTTTCTTGTTAATCTTGTCCTTTAAAAAAATAACCTCTTCATCTGTAATATCGTCAAGATAAACTAATTGCTCTAAAAATAAACGGGAATTAAATTCATCTTTATATTTTTTTTCAGATATTTCTATAATTTCATTAAAGCAAGAATGATTTTCAGAAAGCACATAATACAAATCAATGTAATCCTTATAAGAACCTCTTCTGCCTATAGTATAAGCCTTGGATGCCGATATCTCTTTAACGTTTAATAGTTTGATATCTTGATATTCAAGAAAATCAAAAATTACTGAAAAAGGATATTTTAAAAAAGTTAGTTTGGTCTCATTTATAAAAACAGTAAGCTCATCTGGATTATTTACTGAAACAATAATTTTGTTATCTTGAAAAACTCTTTTTACTTTAGGTAAAAGATTTTTAGAAATTTCTTTATCGGAAAACAAATCAAAATCTACTGAGATACGATGACCTATTTGTAAAGCTAAAGCAGTGCCGCCAGCCAAGTAAAAATCATCAAAATTATTCAGCTTTGAAAAAATATTCTTATTTTTTTCAGGTATTACTTCTAAGTGCATAATTAAATTTATCAATAGAAAAAATAATTGAAACTAAAGGAGCAACTCTTGGCCTTATTTCTGTAAAAGGAATTTTCATTAATACCTCTTTTATATCTTTTTTGCCATAATTTTTAATTAACCATCGCCAATGCTTTAAATCGCCGTAATTTATTGCATTAACAATAATTGTCTTTTTATTTTTTTTTACATCCATAGAATTAAAATCATAAGACCAAAGAATTGGTTTAAAAAAATCAGGTAATTTTTTTTGTTCTCTCTTGTCTTTATTCATATTATAATTATAACATAAAATCACAATAAATACCATAAAAAATCAACAAAAATAACCGTATAAAATATCGGCTATTTCACTAAATGCGGGGCTCAAACTACTTTTATCCCACCTCTCTATTATAACACTTCTCACAATAGACAATCTCTTTTCTATCTGAAGCATAGGTTGTTTCAAACTCAATATTACAACCTTTCTTCATACATTGTCTATGATGTAATTTCATTGGATTTCTTTGTTTAATTCTTTCTCTATGTCTGCAATCAGGGCATAGTCTAGGCAAAGGAATGTTTTGTTTCTGATAAAATTTAAGTTCGTTAGGAATTATACGATATACTGTAGATCCTGCGCAATTAGATGAACTACATTCTATGACTTCTTTTAATATACTGTTATCTATGTCTTTAATATGATCTGATAGATCATTAGCTTTGA
>CAZQLH010000007.1:0-20462 GCA_964594155.1 uncultured Candidatus Saccharibacteria bacterium | reverse complement strand
AAATGCATAGATAAGAAATACCTAAAAGATAATCGGTTCTCACAATCATATAACACCTTCCTTGGTTAAAGGTTAAAAGTACTATCTTTATTCTTATCATATTCTAAATTTTATGTCAAGAAACTTATCCACAACTAAAAAACTAATCATCATCCTTGGCCCGACTGCATCTGGCAAGTCCGACTTAGCTGTTAAGCTATCTAAGGAATTTAACGGTGAAATTGTTTCAGCTGATTCAAGGCAGATTTATAAGGAAATGAATATTGGAACAGCTAAAGTAACTGAAAAAGAAATGAATGGCATTCCCCATCACCTCATAAGCATCATTAACCCGGATCAGGAATTTACCATGGCTCAATACAAAAAATTAGCTCTTAAAACCATTAAAGACATTCAAAAAAGAAACAAACTTCCTTTTTTAGTTGGCGGCACTTGCTTATATATACAGGCAATTGCTGATAATTTGCAAATCCCAGAAGTTAAACCAGATAAAAAACTTCGAATTAAGCTTGAAAAACAAACTAATCAAAAACTATACAATCAGCTTAGAAAATTAGATCCACAGTCATTAAAAATAATTGATATTAATAATAAAAGAAGAATGATTAGGGCTTTAGAAGTTTGCTTGACAACTAAAAAACCTTTTTCTCAACAAAGAAAAAAAGGCAAGTTGCTTTTTAATATTCTACAAATTGGGATTAAACCAAGTAAAGAAACATTGGAGGAAAAAATCAATCAAAGAGCTGATCAAATGATTCAGGCCGGGTTAATTGAGGAAGTAAAAAATTTAATCAAAAAATACAGCCATAAGCCATACTCAATGAGCGGCATTGGATACCAAGAAATAATCCAGTATTTACAAGAAAAAATCACTCTTAACCAAGCCAAAGAATTAATAAAAATCCACACCAGGCAATACGCCCGCTACCAAATATCCTGGTTTAAGCGAGATAAAAGAATTAAATGGATTAAAAATTATTCAAAAGCTAAAAAATTAATAAGTAATTTTGTAAATTAAGCTGCTTTATCGTATTTTTCCTTTAATGCTTTTCTTGCTTGTTCAAGCGCTTTTTCCTGCTCAGCTTGTTCTTTAGCTTTGTATTCTTCAAATGACGGCTTATTTGCTTTTTCTGGTTCTGTTTCAAATTTTACTTCGCCTTTTTCCTTTGCTTCTTTTACTTTTTTTTTCGCTATTTCTGTTTCTTTTTTTTCTCTAACTTCTCTTGCTGTTTTATCAACCTCTTGATCTGTTTTCTTAAAATATCCGCCTGTTTTTTCATAAACCTTAAGTTCAGGAGCAAGATTCGGTTTTTCTTGTTCTTGTTCGCGCATTTTTTTATTTCTTTAATTTCTTTTTTAAAATCTCCCCTACTACTTGGGGATTGGCTTGGCCTCGACTAGCAGCCATAACCTGACCAATAAGAAACTGTAAAGCGTTTTCCTTGCCTGCTTTATAATCCTGAATTGATTTTGAATTTTCTTTAATCACCTGATTAACTATTTTTGTTAATATATCTTCATCGCTAACTTGTTTTAATTCTTTTTCTTCAACAATATGAGACGGGTCAGCGCCTGTTTCAAACATTTCTTTAAGCACGGACTGCGCTGCTGAACTGGAAATTTCCTTTTGTTCAATTAAGGTAATAAATTCAGCAAAGTTTTCCGGACTAACCTTGCAATCTTCAATTCTTGATTTACTAACTAATAACAGTTTTTGCAACTCAGTTAAAAGATAATTGGCGGTTAATTTAATTAAAGATTGATGGTCATCAATTGATTTAATTTTTAACCAAGTTTTTAATTCAGAAACAACTTGTTCAAAATAATCAGATAGCCCTTTATTGCTTACTAAAATATTAATATCAATATTAGATAATTCATATTCATTTTCAAATCTTATTCGTTTATCTTGAGGCAGTTCAGGAATTTCACTTGATAATTGAGAACTAATATCTGAAAGCTGATTCAACGGAGGCAGATCTGGCTCTGGAAAATAGCGGTAATCCTGCGATTCTTCTTTAATTCTTTGAGAAAAAGTTCTTTGCTTGTTCTCATCCCATCCCCTGGTTTCTTGAATAATCTTCTTATTTGATTCCAATAAATCAGTTTGTCTTTGTATTTCATAATTAATTGACCGATCCACTGCCCGAAAAGAATTTAAGTTTTTAATTTCTACTTTAGTGCCTAACTTGCCTTTGATTGGCTTTAGAGAAATATTAACTTCACAGCGCATTTGTCCTTTTTCCATATTTGCCTCAGATACATCTAAATAGCGCAAAATTAATTGCAATTCTTCACAAAACTGCCTTGCTGACTTGCTAGAATCAATATATGGCTCAGTAACTAATTCCATTAGTGGACGGCCAGCCCTGTTAAAATCAATTAATGAATAGTTAGTTGATTTAGGATGAACCAAGCGGCCAGTATCTTCTTCCAAATGAATTCGGGTAATTTTTATCTTTTTATCTCCTATCTTTAAATAGCCGTTTTGAGACAAAGGCAAGTCATATTGAGAAATCTGATAACCTTTGGGCAAATCAGGGTAAAAATAGTTTTTACGGTCAAATTTAGCTGAATTAGGAACTTTACAATTCAAAGCTAAGGCAGTTTTAATAACTAATTCAACTGCTTTTTGATTAATTACCGGCAAGCTTCCTGGATGACCCATACAAATCGGACAGATATTAATATTGGGTTTCCCGACGTAAAGTCGGGACCCCGACTCAGAGGACGTCGGGGCTGGATCATTAAGACAGTCGCAGAACATCTTGCTGTCTGTTTTTAACTCGCTATGTACTTCTAAACCAATATTTGACTGGTATTTCATATTATAGATTATATGCTAAAAATACATTTTTTAACAGCAAAGCTACTGTTATTGGGCCAAGGCCGCCTGGCACTGGAGAAAGCCATTTAGCCTTTTCTTTAACGCTCTCTCTATCAATATCTCCTGTTATTTTACCATCTTTCTTGCTTATTCCGCCATCAATTAAAATAACTCCTTTTTTTATCATTGAAGCTTTAATAAAATTAGGTTGTCCAATTGCAGTAATTAAAACATCAGCTTGTTTTATTTCTTTTTCTTTTCTCTTATTCTTAAATAAAAAATATTCTGCTTTTAGATTCTTCTTTTTAAAAAATTTAACCAATGTCTTGCCAAAAATATCTGATTTAACCAAAGCTGCTATTTTTTTGTTTTTCAAATCCTCTTTAGTTGATTTTACTGCCTGGTAAATGGCTGAAATAAAAGGAGGATCAAATTTGCTTTCTAAGAGAAATCCATCTACATCTTTTTTCGGATCAATCGCCTGGACAATCTTATTGGAAGATATGCGCTTAGGCAGAGGAAACTGAACTAAAATGCCATTAACCTGATTATCATTGTTTAATGATTTAATAATATCTAGAATTTCTTTTTCTAAGGTTTGATCTGATAAAAGATATTTTTTGATTTTAATTCCAATCTTTTGAGCGGTTTTTTCTTTTAAACTAACATATATTTCAGAAGCAGGATCATTCCCAATTAAAATAATAGCCAAGCAAGGCTTGGTTTTTTTCTCTTTAATCTCTTTTTCTAAATCAAATAAAATCTGATCAGCTATTTTTCTGCCGTTAATAATTTTCATTTATTCAATCCCAGGGACTTTAAATCCCAAACACATTTCTTCAACTTCTTTTCTTATCTCATCCAAATGTTTTTCATCCTGGTGATTTTTTAACGCTTTAATAATCCATTGGCCGATCTTTTCCATTTCTTTTTCTTTCATGCCCCGGGTAGTGGCAGCTGGACTTCCTAAGCGAATTCCGCTTGGACGCATTGGCGGATTAGGATCATCAGGAATAACTTGCTTATTTACCGTAATAGAAACTTTATCTAAAATCTGGCTAACTGCTTCTCCGTCAAGATTAAAACTCTTAACAGTATCTGCAACCACCATATGATTGTCAGTCCCTCCGGTAATAAGCTCTACTCTATTATCTATTAATATTTGAGCTAAAACTTTAGCGTTTTTTAAAACTTGTTGAGCGTATTCTTTAAATTCCGGCTGCAAGGCCTTTTCTAAGGCAACAGCAATAGCAGCGATTGTTTGCATATGAGGACCGCCTTGTAATCCTGGAAAAACTGATTGATCAATTGCTTGAGCAAATTCTTTTTTACATAAAATCATTCCAGCTCTGGGACCGCGAAGAGTTTTATGGACTGTAGTTGTGACAATATCAAATCCATAATCAAAAGGATTTTTTAATGCTTTGCCAGCAATCAATCCGCCAACATGAGCTACGTCAGCCATAGTAATAGCTCCTGCTTCATCAGCTACTTTTTTAAAACCAGCGTAATTATTATCTCTTGGATAAGAAGTATATCCGCATAAAACAATTTTTGGCTTTGTTTTTTTAGCTATTTCCATTAATTCATCAAAATCAATCTTGCCAGCATTATTAGTATCTGTCTTGTACCGAACAAAATTAAAAAGCTTGCCCATATGAGAAACTGGCGCGCCATGGGTCAAGTGCCCGCCATGAGACAAATCCATGCCTAAAATAGTGTCGCCTGGTTTTAAAAAAGCCAGATAAACCGCTTGGTTCATTGGCGAACCAGACAAAGGCTGGACATTGGCGTGATCGCACTTAAAAAGCTTCTTAGCTCGTTCAATAGCCAAGTCCTCTACTTGATCAGTAAATTCCTGTCCGCCATAATATCTTTTTCCAGAATAACCTTCTGAATACTTATTAGTTAAAACTGAACTATTAGCTGCTAAAACTTCTGGATAAGTATAGTTTTCTGAAGGTATCAGTTCAATTCCTTTGGCTTGGCGTTTTTCTTCGCCAACAATGGCATTATATATTTTGGGATCATTCTGCTTAAGCAGTTCCCGATTTTTGTTTAAATCCATATATTTGATAAATTTTTATAAATATATCATATCAGGTTTTAAGCAAAAAGAAAAGGATTTCTATTGACTATAATGAATTAAACCACTATTATTAAATTATATTAACAGTATTTTAATTGTTCATTAACCCTTTAATAACATTAACGGAGGTATTAGCTTATGTTCAAATATAAAAAGTTTTCAAAAAGAACACCAGACAGTCAGTATCGAGAACTTCTTGAGCGGATTTTATCCGAAGGACAAAAAGTTTACTCTCAACAAGAAGAAGACGCTATAATGGTTTTAGGCCATCAAATGCGGTTTGATTTAAAAAACGGATTCCCCATCATTACTGAACGGGATATTGTCAGCGCTGCTAAAGGACAACGATCTCAATTCCAAATGGCTATTGGCGAACTTTTCGCTTTTTTAAACGGCGCAAGGACTTTGGAAGAAATGAAAAAATTCGGCTGCGGATGGTGGAAGGCCTGGGTAACCGAAAAAAAATGCGCTAAACGGGGCCTTAAAAAAGGTGATCTTGGTCCAGGATCATATGGTCCGGCCTGGCGAAGTTTTCCCACGAGCGAAGGTAAGCCGTTTGACCAAATTACGCATCTGATTGAACAAATCAAAGAAATTCCCCATCTCCGCACCCACATTGTTAATCCCTGGATCCCCCAATATCTCGGCCGAGGCAAAGGAAAACAGCAAAAAGTAGTTGTTGTTCCCTGTCATGGATGGTTTCATGTTCTGGTTAATACCTACACCAAGGAACTTTCACTCCATCATTTTCAAAGAAGCGCAGATGCGCCTGTTGGTCTGGTCTTTAATTTTGTTCAATATGCGGCTTTGACATTTATGATCGCGCAGGTTACGGGCTATACGCCCAAAGAACTTGTTTACACAACATCCGACACTCATATTTTTGAAAGCCAGATAGACGATGTTAATAAAATTCTTGAAAAGACCACTCCTCAACCGCTCTCAACAGTAACAATGAATCCTGATATAAAAGATATTTTCGCCTTTAGGCCGAAACATTTTGAAGTAAGCGATTATAAACCCCAATTATCAAGGAGAACAATATGGACGCCAATTTAACAAGTTTTGTTAATCTGAAAAATGCGCGAGTTGAAAAACAATACCAAGTAATGGAATCTGCTAAAAAAAAGGGAGTTTGTCCTTTTTGCCCCGATCAATTCTCTGAATCTGAACTTAAGCCAATTGTCAAACAAGGTAAATACTGGCATTTAAGAAAAAATCGGTGGCCGTACAAGAACACTCGTGTGCACTTAATCGCAATCCATAATACTCATGTAGAAAAACTTTCTGAAATAAGCCCAGAAGCTGCTAAAGAACTCATTGAACTCGCCCAATGGACAGAAAACAAATACCAAATGTCAGGCGGAGGCATTGGTTTACGCTTTGGCGACATTAAAATAAATGGAGGAACAGTTCTTCATCTCCATGCGCATATCATTGCCGCAAAAATAACCAATAAAGACGATCCAGAATATAAAAAGGTTCGTTTTAAAGTCGGTTAATTAAAAAACAAACAAATGTTAAGCCCCGCCATTTAAATTAAATGGCGGGGGCTTATTTATTTAACAAAGATAATTTCCACTCCTTGACTGCGAAGAATTCGTTCGCCATCTAACATTGCATACCCTGAATTAAAATAACATCTTTTAATGCCAGAATAGGCAACAATTTTAGCGCAAGGCGGGCAAGGAAAAGTAGTTATGAATAGATCAGCACCATTAAGAGATATTCCTTTGTTTGCTGCTTGACTAATCATTCGCGCTTCAGCATGCATGTCAGTAGTAAGCTCAATATGCAAGCCTTTTTTAAAAAAACTGCGCGTGTCGCCTTCTATATAAGGCATTCGCGGAAAAGGCACTTGACGATTATACCCTGTCAAAAGAACTTTTTTATCTCTAGCAATAACTGCTCCTACTTGTCGCCACCAATTAGATGCTTTTTTTGCTTCTTCAGCTGCAAAAGACAGCATTTCAGACACAAAACCTTCAAAAGGAATTACCCGGTCGCAATTCACTTCTTTTTGCGCAAGAGACTTGCTTTTATCCCAGCGAAGAAAAACAGAATCAAACTTGATATCGCATCCATTAAGATATTTTTCAGACAATTCGCGGCACTCATCTTCGTCCGGCATAATAACTGTAAGTTTCTTTGACTGAATATCGCTTAAAACTTTATGGTCAGCAATACGAATTTCGGAAAAAAGATGCCAGCTTTGAATAGCGCGTTCAATATCTTCAGGTTTTAAAGCCCGAATATCTTTTCTTGACAAATGATCAAATTCTTGAATCAATCCTTGGCCAAAAAGATAAAGAGTTTGAATCTTAGAAGCGTACTTTTCAAAAAACTGCCGATAACCCTGATGAAGCACAGGGACATAGGCAAGAATAATTTTCTTCATGATGCACCCCCATCTCCAGTTAAACCATCAAGAAAACTACAAGCGCCTTCAACAGCTTCCCTTAATCGCATTTTTATCTCTTCAACCGGACTAATTAAAATACGTCTAATTTTAGCTGTTGTTGAAGTCGTTGCTTGCGACTCAAGAAGCTTAATCTCTCCGCAATATTCATCAAGACCAACCAAATCATTTTCCTTGTATACTCTTTTAGTGACAATTAAAACATCTGGCTGTACAGTTTTAATGAGATGCCATTTAGTATCTTTATCTTGTTTTAAGAAAACTAAATCTGCATGCCGGCTATGACAAATAATCTCCATTCGTTCTTCTTCGTCAACAATCGGCCGATGCGGACCTTTTCTTTTCTTTATTTTATCATTACTGTCAACGCCAACAACTAAGACATCGCCGCATTCTTTTGCTCTTTCAAGATAACGAAGATGACCAATATGAGACAGATCAAAAGCTCCTGAAGTTAAAACTATCTTTAAGTCCAACTGCTTACAAGAACTAATCTTTTCTTTTAATTGGTTGTAATCTCTAAAAACTCTTTCTTTGAAATTTGAGCCAGGCCCAAAAATATCATGTGTTTTTTTACTCATTTTAATCACCTCTCTTTCATCAATTATTTTATTATTAAAAAACTTAAGAGGGCAAACATTGCCCTCCTTATTATCCTCTTATAATCCACTGTATCTTTTTTTTCAAAAAAAGTAAAGTTATTTAACCTCTATGCCCATGCTCCGGGCTGTTCCTTTAATAATCTTTTCTGCTTGTTCTAAATTATAGGCATTCAAATCAACCATTTTCTTTTCAGCGATTTGCTTGATTTGTTCTTTAGTTACTTTGCCTGATTTTTTCTTATGCGGCTCGCCTGAGCCTTTTTGAATCCCAGCTGCTTTTTTTAATAAATCAGAAGCTGGAGGCGTTTTTAGAATAAAATCAAAAGTTCGGTCTTCATAAACCGTAATCTCCACTGGAATAATATCGCCAGCCATTTCTTTGGTTGCTTCATTAAACTTAGTACAAAAATCCTGAATATTCAAACCATGCTGGCCCAAGGCCGGACCAATTGGCGGAGAAGGATTAGCTTGTCCAGCTTGAATTTGCAGTTTAATAATTGATTTGATTGGTTTTGACATAAATTATAATTTCTTAACTTGCAGAAAATCTAATTCTACTGGCGTTTCCCGGCCAAACATTGAAACTAAAACTTTAATCTTGCCTCTTTTTTCATCAATCTCAGAAATCTTGCCGTCATAATCCTTGAATGGACCATCAGTAATTTTAACTGGATCGCCAATCACAACATCAATCTTGTATTTTGGCTCTTCCACGCCCATTCTTTTCTGAAGACTTTTAATTTCTTCCAAGGAAATAGGGGTTGGCACAGTCCCAGCTCCGATAAAGCCGGTTACCCGGGGCGTATTGCGAACCACATACCAAGAATCATCAGTAACTATCATTTCAACTAAAACATATCCTGGATAAACTTTTTCTTCAACTATCTGTCGCTTGCCTGATTTAATCTTAATCTTCTTTTCAGTCGGCACTAAAACATTAAAAATCTTGTCCTCCATATTCATTGATTCAATCCGCTGTTTTAAATTTCTAGCCACTGCTTCTTCATAACCAGCATATGTATGAAGAACATACCAATTTTTACCTTGTTGTACTTGTTTGGCCATATTTATATCACAAATTTATTAAGCAAGTATGAAAATAGGAAATCTAATCCGCCTAAAAACGCAGCTACTGCCAAACTAAAACCAATAATAATTAAAGTATGCTTGATTGTTTCCTGGCGAGTAGGCCAAGTCACCCGCTTTAATTCAATGCGGACTTCCTTAAGAAAGCTTACTACTTTTTTAGACCATTGATTGATTTTCATTGTATTTAAAAACCCCTCGCGGGGTAGTAACTCTACCCTATCTTAATATTGCTTTAATGTCAATATTATATATCCAAATTCTTAACCTTTTTAGCGTGTGTCTGAATGAATTTTTTTCGAGGAGCAACTTCATCTCCCATTAAAACATCAAAAATCTTATCAGCTTCTTTAGCATCATCAACAGTCACTTGCTTCATCATCCGATTAGCTGGATCCATGGTTGTTTCCCAAAGCTGGTCTGGATTCATTTCGCCTAATCCTTTATAACGCTGAATATTAACCTTATCACTGCCCATTACAGATAAAATTTCTTTTTTATCTGCTTCAGTATAACCATATTTTACTTGCTTGCCTTTTTTGATTCGGTAAAGCGGCGGTTGGGCAATGTATAAATATCCTTTTTCAATGATTTCTGGAAAATAGCGATAAAATAAGGTTAAAAGCAAAGTTCTAATATGAGCTCCGTCAACATCCGCGTCAAGAGTAAGAATAATCCGATGATAACGAAGCTTATTAATGTCAAATTCTTCAGCAATAGCCGCTCCTAAGGCAATAACCAAAGCTCTAATTTCTTTAGATGTTAATGCTTTGTCTAAACGAGCTTTTTCTACATTAAGAATCTTGCCGCGCAAAGGAAGAATAGCTTGGAATTTTCTATCACGCCCCTGTTTGCTTGAGCCAGCTGCTGAATCTCCTTCAACAATAAACAGCTCTGATTCTTCAGGATTGCGGTTAGAACAATCAGCTAATTTGCCCGGCAAAGCCAATCCCTCTAAAACCCCTTTGCGGATAACTGTATCACGGGCTGCCTTGGCTGCTTGGCGGGCTTTAGCCGCTAAAATATTCTTTTCCATTATTGACCTAGCATCCTGCGGGTTTTTTTCTAAAAACTCTTCTAAAGCATCAGTCATTACTGACTCAACTATTGTCCGCGCTTCTGGGTTGCCTAAACGAGCCTTGGTTTGTCCTTCAAACTGCGGCTCTCTTAATTTAACGCTGATAACAGCTGTTAATCCTTCTCTAACATCATCACCGCTCAAATTTCCATCTGAATTTTTTAAATAACCATTCTTGCGGGCATAATCGTTAAAAGTTCTGGTTAAAGCTGTTCGAAAACCAGTAATATGCATCCCTCCTTCGCCAGTGTGAATATTATTGGCAAACCCTTCTTCTAAACCCTGAATATCATTGGTGTATTGAAAAGCAACTTCTACTAAAATATCCTGATGCTCTCTTGAAATATAGAAAATATTTTCATGTTTGGTTGTTTGGTCCCGATTTAAATATTTAACATAAGAAACAATGCCGCCTTCAAAATAGAAAGTATGGCTTTTTAATGTCTCTCTGCGTTCATCTCTAATAATTATCTTAATGCCTTTTGTTAAATAGGCCTGCTGGCGCAAATGCTTTAATATTTTAAACCATTTAAATTCAATTTTTTTAAAAACGCTTGGATCTGGCTCAAAAGTAATAATAGTTCCGGTTTGTTTGCATTTTCCATTTTTTTTAACCTTATTCTTTGGCTTGCCTCGAGAATACTCTTGAACATACCTGTTTCCATTGCGGCAAACTTCTGCTTTAGTCCATTTAGAAAGAGCATTAACCACTGAAACGCCAACCCCGTGCAATCCTCCGGCAATCTTATAGGATTCTCCGCCAAACTTACCGCCAGCGTGAAGCGTGCACATAACAGTTTCCAATGTAGATTTCTTGGTTTGAGGATGTTTTTCAACTGGAATTCCACGACCATTATCTGTTATCTTAACCTTGTTGTCTGGCAATAAAATAACCTCTATGGTATCGCCATAACCAGCCATTGCCTCATCAAGGCCATTATCAACTACCTCCCAAATAAGATGATGGAGTCCTTCAGCGCCAGTTGAACCAATATACATGCCTGGTCTTTTTCTTACCGGTTCCAAACCCTCTAAAACATATATATCTTTGGCTTCATAAGTTGTTTTCTTGTTCTTTTTGGTCATTTTCTAACTTCCCAGCCTCCTTCTTCTTCTAATGTTTTAATAATCTTTTCCTGAAGCTTATTTACCTCCTGATCAGTCAAAGTACGATTATCAGCTTGGTAAATAATGCGGAAAGCCAAGCTTTTTCTATTTTCAGTAACACCTTTGCCTTCATACATGTCAAATAAATCAACATCTCTAACTAATGGGCCGCCAGCTGCATTAATCAGATTCAACACTTCAACCATCTTGGTTCCTTGATTAACCAAAAGCGAAATATCCCTTATTATTGAAGGATACTTAGAAAGAGGCAAATACATTCTTTCTTCAGTAGCTAATTCAACTATTTTTTCAAAATCTATTTCAAAACCATCATCATTAACCCAACCTAATAATTCATTTCCTGCTTTTACCTCTGCTCTAATGTCTTTTTCTGATTCATCATCATACCAAACATCACTGATTCGCAGCTTGTTCAACAGTGTTTCAATAATTCCTTTTAAACGATAAAAATCAGATGGAAACAATACTAAACCTAATTTCTTCTTTTCAATTACTTTATTTTTATCTTTTTTGAAAACCCGACCAATTTCAAATAATCTTACTTCATTAAAATACTTCTTATTCTCTTTAATATTTTTGATTAAAAGAGGCATTAAACTAGGCCGAAGATATTTTTGCTCTTGGCTAATCGGATTTAATAATTCAACTCCCTTATCACTAACTAAAGAATAATTATATGCCTCAGTAAATCCTAAATTAATTAAAATATCTTTAATCTTATTCTGGCAAATCAAATCCTCATTTTTTTTTGGAGGAATCAAAGCAGCGTCTGGCAACTTACTAGGAATCTTTTCAAAACCGTAAATCCGTCCGATTTCTTCAATTAAATCTTCTGGAATAGAAACATCTAATCTTCTAGTTGGTATGGCAACTTGTAATTTACTGCTTGTGCCTTTTAATTCAAAGCCTAATCTGGTTAAAATGCTTTTAATTTCTTTTTCAGGTATTTTAACGCCTAATAAGGTATGTACTTTTTTAATATCCAAATCAATCTTTTTTACATTAACTTTTTTTGGATAAATATCAATTTTTCCTTTAAGAACCTTGCCCTGGGCAACTTCTTGAATTAGATAAGCAGCCATATCAATTTCTTCAGTTAAATTAGGGTCTAATTCGTTTTCAAACCTCCAAGAAGCATCTGTGCGAAGCTTTAATTGATGTGATGCTTTCCTAGTAATCAATGGGTTAAAATTAGCCGCTTCTAAAACAATTCGCTTGGTCTTGCTGTCTATTTCAGGGCCTTGACCGCCTTTAATACCAGCGATACAGGCTGGTTTTTTAGCGTCAGCAATAATTAAAATATTTTTATCTAAATCATACCCGCCTAGACGCGAGGCTGGTTTCTCATTATCCAAAATAACAATCTTTTCTCCTTTTTTGGCCCGCCGGATAATCAATGTTTTTTGATCAAGCTTATCAGCGTCAAAAGCATGTAATGGCTGGCCAGTTTCCAGCATCACGTAATTAGCAACATCAACAATATTATTAATTGGTTTTAATCCGCAAGCTTTTAATCTTTCTTTAATCCATTTTGGAGAAGGGCCAACTTGCGCATCAATTATGCCTCGGGCCATATATCGAGGACAAAGATTGCTATCTTTAACTTCTATTTTAACTAAATCATTAACTGATTTTGAGCTTTGTTTAATTTTTTTAGAATAATCAATTAATTCAAAATTATATTTCAAAAGAACAGCTATTTCTCTGGCAATTTCTTGATGACTTAAACAGTCATGAGCCCTATTAGGCAATACATCTATATCTAAAATCCAATCTTTGTCTTGTTTTTTAACTTGTTCAACTTCAAAAGAATGAAAAGTCAATAAATCAGCCAGCTTATCCGGAGCTGGTAATTTCTTATCTATTAAATCTTGCAGCCAATTATATGATACTTTCATATTAAAACTGTTCTAAAAACCTCAAATCTGACGAATAGAATAATCTAATATCATCAATTTGATATTTAATCATGGCTAAACGCTCTATGCCAGCGCCAAAAGCAAAACCCTGCCAATTCTTAGGATTATATCCAACTTCTTTAAAAACATTGGGATGAACCATGCCAGCGCCCATAATTTCCAGCCATTCCTTTTCTTTTTTATGCCGAGCTTGTCGAGGCATAACATCAACCTCAAAACCTGGCTCTACAAAAGGAAAATAGCTTGGCCGTAAACGAACCTTAATATCTGACTTAAAAAACTGTTTAAAAAATTCTTCAATGATTCCTTTGAAATTAACCACGGAAACATTCTTACCTACCATTAGTCCTTCAAACTGGTAAAACTGAACATCATGAGTAGCATCAGTGGCTTCATGGCGAAAACAACGGCCTGGCACAATGATTCGCAAAGGCGGATTATTCTTTTCCATATACCTTGCTTGCACAGGAGAAGTATGAGTTCTTAAAAGCAAATCTAAATCCTTTAGCCAAAAAGTATCCCATAAATCTCTGGCTGGATGATCTTTAGGAACATTTAAAGCGTCAAAATTATAGTGTTCGGTTTCTACTTCTGGTCCATCAACTACAGAAAAACCCATTGATTGGAAAATCTCTTCTATTTGCCGTTGAACCAGAGTAAGAGGATGAAGATGTCCTTGGGGAGGCAAAATCCCAGGCGCAGTCACATCAATCCAATCTTTCTTCTGTTTTTTAGCAGATAGTTTTCTTCTTTTTATTTCAGCTAATTCTTCTAATTCTTTTTTAATCTGATTGGCTAAATGTCCTTTTTCTTTCCGTTGTTTGACTGATAAATCTTTTAAAGAGCGTAAAATTTTTGTTAATTCTCCTTTTCTGCCTAAATAAAAACGGCAAACTTCCTCAAGTTCTTTTAAGTTTTTAACCAGATTTATTTCCCTAATAAATTTTTCTTTTATTTTATTTAACATATTACTTGCTTATTCTCCATTCAATTAATCCAATTAATCCAACTAAAAGAAATAAATCCCACCAAAATAGTATTCGCTGGCCTTGTAAAATCAAAACAATTACCAAAAGCAAAGCCAAAAGCATTCCTTGGCGAAAAGAAATTTCTAATTGTTGAATAGCTTGATTTTTAGATCTCCGAGAAATTCGTCTAACAAACCATCCAATTAAAGCAAAAAAGGATAATGAACTGATAAATAGAGTAAGGTAGAATAAAACAAATATTAACCAGTTGGAAGAAACAGGATTGAAATAAACTAAAATAGCCGCCAGACAAATTCCAGCTACCAAGATAGTTAAAACCAACCCTGTTAATAATACAGATAAATTCATACTCTATTTCTACCTATATTTTACTATATTTAGGCGTACAAAACAAGAGTTAAAACCCTTGCCATTCTTAAAACTATCCCTTATAATACTAATGCGGGGTAGAGCAGTCTGGTAGCTCGGGTGGCTCATAACCACCAGGTCGTCGGTTCAAATCCGACCCCCGCAACAAGTTTCTTTAAATTTTCTTATTTTATGGCGGTGTAGCTCAGTTGGTTAGAGCGCGAGATTCATAAGCTCGAAGTCGAGGGTTCGAGTCCCTCCACCGCTACTAGGAGGTCTATGTATAAATTAAAAGAATCTCCACGTATAAAAAACATAGAAAATAGGTGGAGCAATTCAGTAGAAAAACTACTTTATAATTGGCATTGGAAAGATAATCTTAAGCACAAAGAAATTGGAGAAAAATTAAACATTCCCCGACCAACTATAACTCGGTGGTTTAAAGAATTAAAAATTCCCACTCAAAGTCACACTCGTTTTACCAACAACAACTTACTTTATGTAGGACCTAATCGCCCACCTAAAAAACTAAAGCCATATAAGAAACCAAAAGAACGAATCCAAGTTAATGAAAATTTCTTTAAAAAATGGTCGCCAGAAATGGCTTATGTTTTAGGATATTTTACTGCCGATGGATGTATGTTTATTAACCCACGAGGATCTCGATATATTGGATTTTACTCAACAGATTATGAACTAATATTAAAAGTTAGAAAAATCCTAAATTCAAAGCATAAAATAGGCGTGTGGGAATACGAAAATCTAAAGTGGAAAAAGCGTTACCAGATACAAATCGGGAGTAAAAGAATGTATCAAGATTTGACTAATCACGGTTTAATGCCGAATAAAAGTAAAGTGCTAAAATTACCAAGCATTCCAAAAACTTATTTTCGACATTTTGTTAGAGGATATTTTGATGGAGATGGTGGAATTAGTCTTGGAAATTATTTTAAAAAAGACCGCAATAAACCCACTTTTATACTACATACCCATTTTGTTTCTGGAAGTAAATATTTTTTAAAAAATTTTTTTAAGACACTAAAAAAGCAAGCAAAACTTCGAGGAGGTTGCATATATTATAAAAAAAGTGATTGTATTGCCTTAAGTTTCAGTATTAAAGATAGCTTACGACTTTGTAAATTCATGTATGAAAGTGTTCAAAGTGACAAATTTTTAGAAAGAAAATACAACATCTTTCAAAAAGCATTAAATCATTGGGGGGCGTAGCTCAATCGGCGGAGCGCTGCCCTGTCACGGCAGAGGTTGCCGGTTCGAATCCGGTCGTCCCCGCATTTGTCCATATTTGTATAGATTCATAGATATTTGATTAAAAAATAACTCCTTTGAGTTGTTTTTTATTTCAAAAAAATTAATTATGTGATAAACTTAATATTAGAAACATGAACAAAAAACTTAAAATTCCAAAATTTAAAAATGAAGACCAAGAAAGAGATTTTTGGTCTAAAATTAACCTTAATGAATATTTTAAAGCTGATGATTTTGAATCAGTCTCTTTTAGCGATCTAAAACCAAGTTCTCGCTCTATTTCTATTAGATTGCCAGAATATATTTTAGCTCGCCTTAAAGAAAGAGCAAATGCCCTGCAAATACCCTATCAATCTCTTATTAAGCAATACATTGCCAAGGGACTCTTTGTAAAATAAGTATTTAAAAAAACCTGTTTATCCCGCAAAATTAAAAAGCCCTAAGGGCTTTTTTGATTTTAGGTTTCTGATTAAAGCGCTCCTAAATCTTTTATTGCTCTCTGATAAATTTCAATAGATCGCTTAGCTTGAGACTGGTTAATTTGAAAACCTGGTTCATGAACTAATTGATTGCGAAGCTTATGCGCTTGCCAAATTTCATCAATATTAGCAATTTGAGCAGAATTAATCTGTTTTAATCGTTCGCCCATATCATCTCCCTTATACCCTATTCTTTTAATAATATCATCAAAAATCTTATCTGCTTCAATAATTGCCATCTTATAACTATCTTTTTCCGCGCTTTCTAATTTATCTAAAACTGTTTGCCATTTTTTATCCATTTCGCTTTTAGACAATTTTATTGCTGGCGCTGCTATGCTTTCAACAACCTGGTTTAAGAATTTTTCAATATCTTTTCTGATTTGAATAAGCAGAAAAACTATGATTGCTATAAATAAGACAGAAAGAATTAAAGAAATAATCTTGAATGGAAAAACACATCCATTATAATCAAAAGAAAAAAAACATTGAGAAAGTTTATCGTAGATTTTAAGCAGAGTTGTTCTCATGAATTATTATTTATACATCTGGGCTACTTGAAGGATTTTTTCATCATCAAATTGCTGGCCGATAATTTGCAGGCCAACTGGTAATTTATCTATCTGACCGCAAGGAATTGAAATAGCTGGCACTCCAGCTAAATTAGCTGAAACTGTATAAATATCAGCTAAATACATTGAAACAGGATCATCTGCTTTTTCTCCTAATTTAAAAGCTAATGTTGGCGAAGCAGGCCCCATTAAAACATCTACTTTTTTAAAAACATTGTCAAAATCTTGTTTAATTAAAGTCCTTACCTTCTGAGCCTTGAGATAATAGGCGTCATAATAGCCAGCTGATAAAACATAGGCGCCGATCATAATCCTCCTTCGCGCTTCATTGCCAAAACCTTTTTGCCGAGTTTTTAAATAACCTGCTAAAAGATCTTTGCCTTTTTCAGACAAGGCATACTTAATCCCATCATAACGAGCCAGATTAGCCGAGGCCTCTGCTGGCTGAATAATATAGTAGCAAGACAAGGCATATTCAGCATGAGGCAGGCTTACTTCCGCAACTTGAGCTCCCATTTCCTTGTATTTATCAATAGCTTGCTTAACTGTTTTTTCTACTTCTAAATCAAGGCCTTTAATAAAATATTCTTTAGGAATGCCGATTCGCAAATTCTTAATTTCTAATTTAGAATTTCTACCTTCAGATTCTAAGCTAGTTGAATCTTTTTCATCTTTTCCTTTGATTGCATCAAAAACTATCTGAACATCTTCAGCTGTTTTAGCTATTGGACCAATCTGATCCAATGAAGAAGCAAAAGCAATTAAGCCATAGCGGGAAACGCGGCCATAAGTCGGCTTTAATCCTACTGCTCCGCAAAGAGAAGCTGGCTGGCGAATTGAACCGCCTGTGTCAGAACCTAAAGAGTAAAGGCATTGATTATCTGCTACAGCTGCTGCTGAACCGCTAGAGCTTCCTCCAGGCACTCTTTTCAAGTCATGAGGATTCTTAGTTGGATAAAAACCAGAATTCTCTCCTGAGCTTCCCATAGCAAATTCATCTAAATTAGTTTTTCCAATAATAACAGCTCCTGCTTTTTTTAATTTTTTTATTACTGTGGCATCATAAGGAGCAATATAGTTTTCAAGAATCTTTGATCCAGCTGTGCATTTAATTCCATCAACTAAAATAATATCCTTAACTGCTATTGGTATGCCAGCTAACACGCTAATTTCTTCATTATGAGCGATTTTTTTATCAATTCTATGAGCTTGTTTTAAAGCTAATTCTTCAGTAATGGTTAAATAGGCGCCGATTTCTTGATTGCGCTCTTTAATTTGAATTAAAACAGCTTCAGTCAGTTCTACTGAAGAAAATTCTTTTTTCTTTAGCCCTTGATGGGCTTGAGTAATGGTTAATTTATTTAAATTCATAACACTGCTTTTACTTTTACGTATCCATCTTTGATTTCTGGAGCCAATTCTAACAATTTTTCTGTTTCTTGCTTGGTTTTAGCTCGTCCTTTATCTTTGCGCATAACATTCTCTAAACCAGTTACTTGAGCAGTTGGTTTAATCTTATCTGCTTTGACTTCATTTAATTTATTAACAAAATCTAAAATAGAAGAGAGTTCCTCTGTAAATTTTTCTTTTTCTTCTTTAGTTAGGCCTAATCTGGCTAATTTAGCCACATGGCTGACTTGTTTTTTAGTTATCATATTATTATTTCCAAAAACTCTTTTTCGCTAATAATCTTAATCCCCAATTTCTTAGCTCTATTATACTTTGATCCTGGATTTTGGCCAACTACTACAAAATCAGTTTGCTTGGAAACCGAACCTGAAACATTGCCGCCTAATTGTCTGATTTTTGACTTAGCTTGTTCTCTATTAAATCTATTCATTTCTCCAGTTAAAACAAAAACTTGGCCAATTAATTTCTTTTTAACTGTTTTTACTTTTTCAATCTCTATTCCATTATCCAATAATTTCTTAATCAGCTCCCTGTTACCCTCCTTATTAAACCATTCAAAAATACTTTGAGCAACTATTTGGCCGATGTCTTCAACTTGCAAAAGCTTTTTTAAGTTTGCTTTTCTAATTTTATCTAATTTCCCAAAATACTGGGCTAAAGCAATAGCTGTTTCCTCGCCAACATGGCGAATGCCCAAAGCATGGATAAATTTAGCCAAAGTAATTTTTTTGCTTTGCTCAATAGCTTTAATTAAGTTATCAGCTGATTTGTCAGCAAAACGCTCCAAAGGAACTAAATCGCCCTGAGATAATGAAAAAATATCAGCTAAATTAGAAATTAACCCTTGGTCCATTAATTGATTGATAATCTTAGGGCCTAATCCTTCAATGTCAAATCCTTTTTTAGAAACAAAGTGAATAATTTGCTGGCGCTGAATAGAACCGCATTTTAAATTAGCGCAGCGGTGAACTACTTCGCCTTTTGCTCTAATAACTGGTCCGCGGCAAACCGGGCATTTTTTTGGCATCTGAAACTCTTTTTCTTTTCCAGTTCTTAATTTTTTAATTACTTTAACTACATCTGGAATAACATCGCCAGCCCGCTGGATAATTACTGTATCTCCAATTCTAACATCCAGACGCTTGATTTCATCTTGGTTATGAAGAGTAGCCCGAGTTATTAAAATACCAGCCAAGCGGACTGGCTTTAAATGCGCCACTGGAGTTAAAGCGCCAGTCCTGCCAATCTGCACCACAATATCTTTAATCACAGTAGTTGTTTCTTTAGCTGGGAATTTTAAAGCAATTGAACCTCTTGGCGCTTTGCCAACTATTCCTAATTTATTAAAAATCTTATTATTATCAACGCTAACCACTATTCCATCAATTAAATATGGCAGTTTTTTCCTTTTTTGATTAATTTCTTTCCAAAAACCTATTATATCTTTTAATTCAGAACAATATTGATCTTGGCTGATTTTAAATCCCAGACTTTGAAGAATTTGATGTTCTTGATTATGAGTTCTTTGTCCTAGATTGGTAATAAGGTTATAGGCTAAGAAGTTTAATCTGCGATCAGCAGCTATTTTAGGATCTAACTGTCTAATGCTTCCAGCTGCAGTATTGCGAGGATTAGCATAAGGAGATAATCCCTTTTTCTCTTGCTCTTGATTGATTTTCTCAAAATCTTTTTTAGTCATATATACTTCGCCTCTGATTTCTATTCTTCCCTTGGTTAATAACTTCTCAATTCTATCTTGAACAGCCTTTGATGAAAGTTTTTGGTGAATTTCTAATTTCAAAGGAATAGAATCAATAGTTTTAAGATTTTGAGTAACATCTTCGCCAATTTGCCCATCACCCCGAGTAGCACCTTGAATTAAAACTCCATTTTGGTAAATCAAAGCAATAGCAAAACCATCTATCTTTAATTCAGCAAAATAGTTTAATTTTTGATTAGGAACTAATTTCTGAATTCGTTCCTGCCAAGCTTCAAGATCTTCATTAGAAAAAGCGTCATTTAAAGAAAGCATTCTTTTATGATGCTTAACTTTCTTAAACTTATCCAAGGCCTGGCCGCCTATTCTTTGAGTTGGCGAATCCAAAGCAATCAAATCAGAATATTGCTGTTCTAACTTGCTTAATTCATGTTTTAGCGAATCTAAAACTGCATCGCTCATTTCTTGCTTATCTAAAACATGATATAAATAGCGATGATGGTTAATAACTTTCTTTAATTTAGCTATTCTCT
>CAZQLH010000006.1:0-45570 GCA_964594155.1 uncultured Candidatus Saccharibacteria bacterium | reverse complement strand
ATTTATAACCGCGGAAATAATGTCCCGCCTTTTTTATTTTCCTCAATTTGCTTTAAAATCTTTTCTGATGTTTCTGGCATAAACGGTTCTAATAAAATAGTTATTTCTTTTAATGCATTTAAAAGATCTGAAATAACTTTTTTAAATTTTTCTTGATTATCCTTGGCTAATTCCCAAGGCTTGTTTTTTTCAATATATTCATCGCAAACGCCGATTAATTGCCAAATTGATTCTAGGGCCTCATTAAACTTAATTTCTTTTATTGCTTGATGATATTTTTCCTGAGTTGATTTAATTTCTTTACTAAGTCCTTGCGCAGAAGATGTAATTTTAATTTTCTCTGATAAAGTTAAAACCCGACTGACTAAATTACCCAGCCCATTAGCTAAATCAGAATTGTATCTTTCTTCTAATCTTTCAATATTAAAATCCCCGTCTTGTCCAAAAGAAAATTCTCGCAATAAGAAATATCTTAAAGCATCTGTTCCATATTTATCAGCTAAATGAATTGGATCAATAATATTGCCTAATGTCTTGCTCATTTTTTGTCCGTTAACTGTAAAAAATCCATGGATAAAAATTTTCTTTGGCGGTTTTAATCCTACAGCTAAAAGCAATGCCGGCCAATAAATAGCATGGAATTTAGATATATCTTTTGCTATTAAATGAAGATCAGCTGGCCAATATTTATTAAATTGCTTTGGATTATCTTCATAACCAATAGCAGTAATATAGTTTTGCAAAGCCTCCACCCATACATACGTTTTTTGTTTTTTATCAAAAGGCAAATCAATTCCCCATTTTACTTTTTCTCTAGAGATAGAAAGATTGCCAAGATCTTGTTTGAATAATGAAAGAATCTCTTTCTTGCGTTCCTGCGGCTCAATTAATATTTTATCTTTTTCAATTAATTCCTTAACTTGAGGCAAAAAATCAGTTAATTTGAAAAAATAATTCTTTTCAGAAATTAATTTTGGTTCTTCTTGATGATAAGGGCATTTATTATCAACTAAGTCTTTTTTAAAAACAAAATCTTCACAGCCAGAACAATACAGCGCCTTATAATCATCTTGGTAAATTTTTCCGCTTGCTTTAAGTTTTAATAAGAATTTAGCTACTCCTTTTTTATGCCTTTGTTCTGTAGTTCTGATAAAATCATCATAAGAAATATTAAGTTTTTTCCAAGCCTTTTTATACAACTCAGCTATTTCATCCACAAATTCCTGTGATGATTTTCTTGCTTCTTTTGCTGTTTGAGCAATTTTCTCGCCATGTTCATCTGTGCCAGTTAAGAAGAAAACGTCCTTGCCTTGAGAACGATAATAACGCGCTAAAACATCAGCTGCTATGGTTGTATAAGCTGTCCCTGCATGCGGAGCTTGGCTAGTATAATATATTGGAGTAGTGATATAGAATTTCTTTGACATATTAATTTCTTTTTACTATTACAACAAATTCGCCTTTAATTTTATCTTCTTTTAATTGTTTAATAATTTCTTCAGTTGTTCCTCGGTAAATTGTTTCAAATTTCTTGGTTAGTTCGCGGCAAACTACAATTTGAAGAGTTGAATCTAATTCTTCAAGCGTTTTAATTATTCTATGACAAGATTCATAAAAAACAACTGTATGTTTTGAATCAACAACTTCTTGAAAGAATTTCCTTCTTTTCTTTTTAGACGGCGGAAAGCCAAGGAAAATAAATTTATCAGCTGGAAAACCAGAAATACTTAAAGCAGTTATTAAAGCTGAAGAACCAGGAATAGGAATAATCTTTAAATCATCTAATTGGCTTGTTAAATAATCAATTAATTTAGCTCCTGGATCGCTAATAGTCGGAGTTCCAGCATCAGAAACCAAAGCTAAGCTTTGGCCTTTTTTTAATTGCTCTAAAATATATTTGCTTTTTGTTAATCGACTGTGCTGATGATAACTAATACATGATTTAGAAATCTGATAACGATTTAATAATTTCTTAGTTACTCTTGTATCTTCGCAAAGAATTAAATCAACTTCCTTTAAAATACGCAAAGCTCTAAAAGATAAATCTTCTAAATTTCCGATTGGAGTAGCAATAATGTATAACATTGGTTTAATAAAAATTAAGGTCCGACCTATCAAGCGGGACCTTCTGCTTCGCGTAATGTCCCTACTTGCTTATGTCAGACCTTATACATATCCCTAAACGAATATTCTGAAATTCTTGAGACGCGTCAAAGTCCTTTTGGGTAAAGCGCTCATAAATTTTAGAATATGAGTTTATGTCAGACCTTAATTATGCGCCTTCTTTTTGAAAGTCTTTAAAAAATTCAGCTACAATAGCTGCTACTGGCACTGCTAAAATAATTCCTAAAACGCCAGCTAATTTAGCTCCAATTAACATAGCAATCATTATAGTAATAGGATTCAAGCCTACGGTTCTTTTCATTATTTGAGGAATAAGAACATAATTTTCCAATTGATTAACAACAGTAAAAAGAACAATAACCATTAAAGCTAATAAAGGTGATTGGAAAAAAGTTAAAATAGTGGCTGGAATAGCGGAAAGAATCGGGCCAATATATGGAATAATCTCAAGAAATCCAGCAATTAAAGCCAAAGTCAGGGCATACTTGACTCCTAATAAACGAAGTCCAATAAAAACTAATATGCCAACAATAAGCATAAGGACAAGCTGTCCTCTTAGCCAGCCGCCAATTTTAGACTGAATTCGATCAATTAAACCAGAAAGATAATGCCTATGTTCGCTTGGAATTAAAGAAACTAAAAATCTTTTAACTCCTTTTTCTTGAGTAGCTAAATAGAAAGAAATAACAACAACAACTATGGCTGAAAATAGTCCGCCGAAAAGGCCAACAATTGTTCCAAAAACACTTGAAGTTGCTTGAGATAATTTATTGCTAATCTTGCTTAAAATCTCCTGTAAATTACCTTCAATCTTATACTTGCCCCACCATTCTTGAGCGCTTAAATCAATCTTTTCAACAGCTTCTGGAAAATAAGTAGCTAATTGCTTAACTTGATCAGCTAAAGGAGGAATAATTAAAGTAATGACCAACCCTAATAATAAAAGAAAGAATAAATAAATAAAAATTACTCCCAAAAGACGCGGAATTCTACGATTTTGAAGCCAATTAACCGGTCCATTAACAGCCGCGGCAATAATAACAGAAACAAAAACCATTAATAAAATATCTCGAATTAGATATAGAAAAAAGAATCCTAATAGAATTAAAATGACACGGAAAATGGTTGAAGTTGAAATATTAATTGTTTTAGAATTGTTACTCATAAACTAAGTATTTCATCAAAACGTTTTTTATCTTTAAACGGCCCGATTAAAGCCAAGTTTAATTTCTCTGGTTTAAAAACATCTTGGGCTACTCGTTGAATATCATCAACAGTTAATGCTTCTATTTTAGCAAATTTTTGCTCTAAGGTCAAAATCTCATTAGTTAAAAGCTCTTGAGAAGCATAAAAAGAAGCTTGTGTATCAGATGATTCCATTCCAATCAAAGTAGATCCTTTAATATAATCTTTGGCCTTTTTTAACTCTTTAGAATTAACTTTTTGTTTAGTAATTTTCTTAAACTCGTTTAAAATAGTTTTAATCGCTTTATCAATCCTTTGATTATCTACACCTGCGTTAGCTATCAAATATCCAGTATCTGTGTCCATATCTGCTCCAGCGCTAATATAATAAGCAAGACCTTGTCTTTCTCTAACAGAAATAAATAGGCGTGAACTCATATATCCCCCTAAAATTGTTCCTAAAACACTTAAAGCATATTTATCAGGATGAAACATATTATATGCCCGAACTCCTATAATAAGATGAGATTGATCAGTTTCTTTGTAATGAATTAAAGCTTGTGGTTTATTTTGTTTTTCTTTAACTGCTAATTTGTCTTTAGCTTGCTGAGAATTGATTTTTTGAAAATATTTTTTAATTTTATCAATAGTTGCTTTTTCACTAATATTACCTGCTACAGCAATAATTGTATTTTTAGCAGAATAATGATTTTTAAGATAATTTACAAAATCATTTCTTTGTATTCTTTTAATTGTATTTTCAGCGCCAATAGCATCCCAACCAGCTGGCTGATCGCCGTATAAAAGCTTTATCCAAAGATGTCCAACATAACGCATTGGCGTATCTAAAATCATGTTTAATTCTTGCAAAATTGTGCCGCGTTCTTTATTTATTTCTTTTTTATCAAAAACAGAATTTAGATAAATATCAGAAACCCAATCCAAAGCTAAATCCAAATGATTAGCGTCAACCTTAGCCCAATAACCAGTGTATTCTTGCCCAGTAAAGGCATTATATTTCCCGCCTACTTTGTCTAATTGCTCAATTAGCTTTAAAGTATTGGGGTATTTTTTAGTTCCTTTGAAAAACATATGCTCTAAAAAATGAGAAAGGCCATTAATATCCTTAGTCTCATATTTAGAGCCAGTGCCAACTAACACTAAAACACTAACTGTTTTAGTATTTTTATTCGGCACTGTTAAAATCCTTAATCCATTCTTAAAAGTGGTTTTTTTATAATTAACCATTATGTTTTTATTTCCCAACCAAATCAGAAGTTGTAAAAAGCTGATTAGAAAGCTGGCTAATATGCCAGAGTAAAGTTAAGCGATTTTTTTGAAGTTTTTTATCCTCTGACATTACCAAAACATCATTAAAAAACTCTTCAATTGGTTTTGCTAAATCTTGATATGAATTAAGCGCTTTTTTGAATTGTTGTTCTTTAACAAAATCTTCAAATGATTTTTTGGTTTTCATATATACTTGATAAAGTTCTTTTTCTGCTTTTTCTTTCAAAAGTTTTTTATTTACATCCCCAGTTAAAGAAACATTTTTAGTAATATTCTGAGCTCTTTTAGTTGTTTGAATAAACTTTTTAAATTGATTCTTTTTTATTAAGTCAGATAATTCCTTAATAATCTGGTTAACTGCATAAATATTCTCGCCCATTGGTCCATTAATAACAGATTTAATAATATCATCTCGTATTCCTTCTTCTTTAAAATCTGCTTTGATTCGTTCTTTAACAAAATTAACCAAATCTTCAACTGTTTTATCCTTTAAAGTTACTGGCAGAAATTCGTTTGTTTGTTTGAATAGATTAAAAAGATTAATATTCTGATCAATCTTAGCTAATATTTGAGCTAGGCCTGAAGCAAATCTTCTTAAGGCATATGGATCTTGAGAACCGCTTGGTCTAATATTAACTGCGAAAAAACCAGCTAGGGTGTCAATTCTATCAGCAATGGATAAAACTCGGCCTAATTTAGTAGCTGGTAATTTATCCCCGCTAAATCTAGGCAAACGATGTTCAGCAATCGCTTGGGCAACAGATGTTTTTTCTTTATCCTTTTTAGCGTAAATCTTGCCAATTTCTCCTTCTAAGGCTGAAAATTCTCCTACTAAGCTAGTAGCTAGATCTGCTTTGGATAAATATGCTGCTCTTTTTAATTCTTCTTCCTCTTTTTTATTTAAATTAAAAATCTTTGCTAATAAAGGAGATATCTTTTCCAATCGTTCGCTTTTTTCATAAACAGAACCAAGTTTTTCATGAAAAACAATATCTTTGAGTTTAGATCTGAAATATTCTAATTTATGTTTTTTATCTTGATTATAGAAGAACTCTCCGTCATTTAACCGAGCGCTAACCACTTTTTCATTGCCATCTTTGATTATGTTAGTATTTTCTTTTAAGTGATTAGCTACCACAATGAAATATGGAAGAAGATTTCCTTTTGAATCATTAACTGGAAAATAGCGCTGGTGTTTTTTCATTACCATGGTGGCTACTTCCCTAGGAATTTTTAAATAGCGCTTATCAAATTCGCATAAAATACAAAGTGGATATTCAACTAATTGAATTACTTCATCTAATAATTCCTTATCTTCATCAATTCGTCCCTTTACTTTAGCTGCTAATGCCTTGGCTTGTTTTAAGATCATTTCTTTTCTTTTATCATGGTCCACTATAATCTGATTCTTTGTTATTTGTTTTAAATAATCGTCAGTAGATCTAATCTTTATTTTAGGCGATAAAAGAAAACGAGGGCCATAACTAATCTTTGATGATTTTACGCCAGCGTATTTAATATTTATTAAACGATCATCAGCTAAAGCTACTATCCAACGAATTGGCCGTGAGAAAATTAATTGGCTGTTGGGTATCCAGCGCATTGTCTTTTCAAACTTTAAAGAACCAATTAAAGAAAGGAATAGTTTTTTTAATTCTGCGTCAGTAGCACTATTAGCTTTTTTAATATGAACAACTAAACGACGGGGAGTACTGTAAATAGAAACCTTCCCCGCTTTAATATTTTGCGCTTTTAAAAGATGTGGAATCTTTTCTTCTATTTGTTCTATAGCTGTCCAAACATCATCAGAAGGCAATTCCTCTGTACCAATCTCTAAAAGCAAATCTAAATTGTCCTTATTTTTTTTCATATGCTATTTTTTCTTTAACAGAGGATGATTATTTTTTTCCCTTTCTTCTAAATATCCATAAGCTACTTTTTTAGCTAATTCTCTCATTCTTTTAAAGCTGGCAGCCCGTTCATTAACTCCAACAGATCCTCGAGCATCCAAAACATTAAAAGTATGGCTCATTTTTAATACATAATCATAAGCTGGCCAGAAAAATCCCTTATTAATCAAATCAATTGCTTCTTGTTCATAAAGCTTAAACATTTCTTGTAAGCGGCCTATGTCAGCTGCTTCAAAATTATATACTGAATGAGCATGTTCAAAATGCTTATAAACATCGCCATAGGTAATATCTTTAGTCCATTTAAGGTCTTTAATATCTGAAACGTTTTGCATATACATGGCAATTCTTTCAATGCCATAGGTAATTTCTACTGCTGGCGGGTCTAAATCCACTCCGCCAACTTGTTGAAAATATGTATATTGAGTAATTTCCATTCCATCCAGCCAAACTTCCCAACCAAGGCCCCAGGCGCCAATTGACGGTGATTCCCAATTATCCTCAACAAATCTAATATCATGTTCTTCTGCTTTAATGCCTAGATCGCGCAAAGATTTTAAATAGGCCTCAATATGATTACCAGGATCAGGCTTTAGAATAACTTGGAATTGAAAATAGTGCTGAAGACGATTTGGATTCTCTGCATAACGGCCATCAACAGGACGGCGAGATGGTTCAACATAGGCAACATTCCAAGGCTCTGGACCAAGTACTCTCATAAAAGTATGGGGGTTGCTAGTTCCTGCTCCCACTTCTAAACCATAGGGCTGTCCAATAAGACAACCATATTTTTCCCAAAACTTTTGAAGTTTTAATACAATTTTTTGAAAAGTCATATTATTACAATACTATGAGTTTATTTAAAAAAAATCAAGCTTTATTCAACAACTGTTCCAGTTTTATCCCCTGTTTTCAAATCATCAGGCAAGTCAGTATCAATTAGAATATCTTTATCAGTCAGCTCTAAATTAACAAAACCATCTTGGCCAAATACTTGAGATTGCCCAATTAACTCAACCAAACTGCCTAAATTAGCCAAACTAGGAGTAATTGATATTTGAAAAGCAATTTCTTTAACTGGCAATAGAATACCTGTGGCAGCTGGCAGATCTCCAACTGACCAAGTTACTTTCCCTGTCTGGGAATTATACTTTAAATTAGCGTTAGTTGGACTGATTCTGTTATTCCACTGAACATGAGGCGGCAAAAAGGCCTCTACTTTAACTTGATTTAAATCATTGCTGGAATTAACCAATCTCCACTTAATTGTATAAGCCGTGGTCTGGCCAACTCGAGGCGGGATCGGTCCGCTATTAGTAATTAAATCATCATAATAATATGCCTTGGCTTGAAGGGTTATTTGGCTGGCTATCTTAATTATTGATTGGCTCTCTCCAGCAATATCAACACTTGCTAAAGAAAGAGGTTTTTCAGAAGAATTAATCCTAATCTTATTCTCAACTGTAAAATTCTTATCAGTATAATTATCAACTGGCAAAGGATCTTTAACTTCAACTGAAAAAGTGATTTGACCTTCTTGAAAAGGCCCTAAATATTCTAAATCTGGCAAATTGCTTGCATTCCAAGTAATTGTCTGATTACTTCCGTCAAAAGAGCCATCGCCTAATTCTAAACTGCTTAAATCCAAAACTTTGCTTTCTAATTGAGAAGTGATAATAACGTTCTTAATTCCCAGATCAGTAGTGTTCTGATAATTAATTCTATAAGTCAGTTTCTCGCCTGCTTGAGCAATATAGTTTGTTGAATTGTTAACTGTTTGGCTGATTAACAAAGGAGAAGAAGAAATATTAACCGCGCTGACTGTTTCAGTATAAGGTATAAACTGATCATCTTTAAGAATGCCTAATTGGGCTTTAAATGATTTGGTTGTCCCTTTTTCTCCCTGAATAGTCCCTCGAATAAAAATCTTTCCTTGCTCATTAGCTATTAAATTAGAAATAGCCCAAACCTTATCTTCTTCAATTGGCGCTGGCTGGGCTGATTGAAAAGAAAAACCATCAGGATATTCAAGACGAACTTGAAGATTGTCAAAAGGAACATCAGCTTGATTTAAATATCTCAAAGAAAAATCAAATGTCTGGTTATCAATTAGCCTCTCTGGCAAATCAAAATCCAAAACCAAAGGAACAGAAACAATTGTAGTTGAAAATTCGTCTTTATTAGTATAGCGAGAACTCAAATTAAAAGGTTGATAGTTTAATTCAACCCAAACCTTCTTTGCTTCCTCTTTGAGTCCGATAATTCTTACTAATAATTCTACTTTGTTTTCCTGTCCAATATTTAATTCAGGCAGATTAATGGTCTCAACTGATTTTTGCTCGCCATTAACTATGGAATTATCTGGATAATGAACAATTAATTGAATGTTTTCAAGGACTAATCGGGTATTATTCTTATACTCAATTGTAAACTGAACTTCTTCGCCGCCAACCACTCTTTCTGGCCCTTTAATTTTTAATTCAACTTTATCTTTATCAAAAGAAGTCAATCCCTGCCAAATCATAAAGCCAGCCACAATTAAAAAAACAGCTATTGCTGAAATTCCGCCGATTAACAGGCGTTTTTTCTGTTTAGGAGATAGTTGTTTTTTTTCTATTTTCTGCCATTCTTCTGAAGCTTCTTTTTCTCTTTTCTGTTCAAGCTGAAAAGATTCTGGAGCCTCCAATCTTTTTTCAAATTCTGCTTCTGGTTTATATAGTTTCTTTTTTAATTCATCTAATTTCATTACTTCTATTATATCATAATTAATTAAAAAGAAAAAAGCCCTTGGCAACTTTCGCGCGCCAAGGGCTTAGTAATTTGGTTTTTGTTTTTGTTTTTTTTTTGACTGGTCTATTTTTGTCATTGCGCCGACCTGCCTAATGGCGCTTAAACGCCGGTAAACCTCACCATAAGCCCCTCCTTATGCGATTCAAAGATTAACAGCATTTATTGCCACAAGCTTTTAATAATAACCTCCTGCGGCAACTTATTATAAAGCTACTACATTAGAAAAACTTTGTCAAGAGCGGATAAGTTTTAATTCTATCGTTTATTATTGATTCAACAAAAGAAAGAAAATTTTTCTGTTTGCCATAACCCAAAAACACTAGTAATTTATTCTCAAAATCATTAATTATTAGTTTAATATCTTTGTTTTCCTTATTTAATTGCTGAAAAGCAGAATGAATAAGTAACCAGATTTTTTTATCTTGTTCTGGACCAATAATCAGCTTGTCAGTTAATTCAGACAAATAATAAGCAGCTGTCAGGCAAGGTAAATTTTGATGAAGATAAGGAAAACTCTCAATGGTTTCAGCGCCAGTAATAATATCAAATCCTTTTCCTGGAGCAATCATTAGATGGCTAAATAAAAAAAGCTCTAAATGGCCTCTTAATTTTGATTGATTTTTTCTGACTGATTTGGCTTTAATTAAAATTTTGCCAAATTCTTTAGTATAAACAGTTAAAAGCCGGTCAAACTCGCCAAGATTTTTTCTTTTAATAACAATTCCTTGTGTTTTGTAAAGCATTTATTTATTTGGTTTTATCCCCAACCAAATCTTTTGATTGTCTAACTTAATTTCTTTTTCAACTAAAAACTTTTGTTTTTTATCGCCAATGTTTATTTGTTTAGCTGAAACTTCTTTTTTAATTTCTGATTCATATTTTTGAATTAAATCTTTTAAAGAAGAATCTGCTGAATAGCGCAAATAAATCATTTGGCCTGGTTTTAATCCGCCGTCTTTTCTCATTCCCTGAATAGAACGGATTAATTCTCTAATCATTCCTTCTGTTTTTAATTCATTTGTAATTTTAGTGTCTAATTTAATGCTTTTTCCAAAAACAACTTCTTTAATATTAACTTCTTGTTTAATTAAATCAGCTAATTCTTTATCATTTGCTATCTGCTTATTATTAATCATTAATTGCTTTAATGGCTGTCTTACTTTTATTCCTGCTTGAGCTCTCTTAGCTAAAGCAATTGCTGTTATCTCGCGAACTTGCAGCATTTTTTCTTCTAATTTCTGATTAATTAGTTTTTTATCTGGCTTTGGATAATCGCATAAATGAACTGATTCAAAATCTTTAGCTGTTTTTAAATTCTGATAAATTTCTTCGGTTATGAACGGAGCAAAAGGAGCAGTAATCTTGGATAAATTAAATAGAATCTGATGCATAATCTGAGTTGCCTGCTCTTTTTCTTTCTTGTTTTTTGGCTTTTGCAGTCTTTCCCTTGAACGGCGAATATACCAATTAGAAAATTCATCAGTAAAATTTTCAATTTGGCGAGCTGCTGAAACAACATCATATTTTTCTAATTTCTCAATAACAAAACTGTTTAATGTATTAAATCTGGAAATGATCCATTTGTCTAAAATATTGTCAGATTTAATTTTCTTTGGTTTAAAATCTTTATCCTTATATGTCTGCCAAAAAACAGAAGAATTGAATAAAGTTCCAAAGAAGCGCCTGTTTTTATCAGCCACGTCTTTAACATCAAACTTCTTAGGATCACCAGCCTGATTAACTGTATAAAGATACCATCGCAAAGTATCAGCGCCAAATTGATTGCACATATCCCAAGGATCAACTACATTGCCCAACGATTTGGACATTTTCTTTCCTTTAGCGTCTAAAACATGGCCTAAGCAAATCACATTCTTATACGGAGCGCCGTCTTTAATTTCTCCGCAATATTCCATTAAAGTAGCAATGGCTAAAAGTGTGTAAAACCAGCCTCTGGTTTGATCAACTGCTTCTGAAATAAAATCAGCTGGATAATGTTCTTTAAAATTCTTTTTACTGTCTTTTTGATAAGGATAGCCCCATTGGGCAAAAGGCATTGCTCCTGAATCAAACCAAACATCAATAACGCTTTTATCGCGAATCATTTGACCATTGCATTTGCATTTTAATTTAACTTGATCAATATATGGACGGTGTAAATCTTTAATCTTTTTATTTAATTCCTTTGCGCTGCCAATGCATTTTTTTTCTTCGCATTTCTGACACTCCCAAATAGGCAAAGGAATACCCCAATATCTTTCACGAGATAAAGCCCAATCTCTGGCTTCTTTAATAAATCCTCCAAATCTTCCTTTTTTAACATGATTTGGCTCCCAATAAATCTTTTCATTATTAGCTGCTAAATTCTTGCGCAAGCTAGACATTTTAATAAACCAAGAATCTTTAGCATAATAAAGCAATGGAGTATCGCATCTCCAGCAAAATGGATAATCATGCTCATGCTCTTCTTGTTTGAATAATAATCCTTTATCTTTCAGATAATCTAAAATCTTTTTCTCTGTTTTCTGGCTCTTAACAAAATCATCAGCTAAATTGTATTGAGCAAGATCTTTAGAGAAAAATCCTTGTTCACTGACTGTATGAACTTTAGGCAAGTCCAGTTTTTCTCCTAAGATATAGTCATCTTCGCCATACATTACTGCCGTATGAACTATGCCAGTGCCATCATCTGCTGTTACAAAATCAGCTAAAGCCACGTAATGAGATTTCTTATTACTGTCTTTAACAGATTTAATATTGAATAATGGCTGGTATTCTAAATCAATTAAATCTTCGCCTTTAAATTCTTTTTCTACCTTATACTCGCCTTTGATAATCTCTAATCTTTGCTTGGCAAGAATATATTTTTTGTTTTTGTATTTTACTTTAACGTATTTAATGTTCTTGCCTACAGCCAAAGCTACGTTTCCTGGAAGAGTCCATGGAGTAGTTGTCCAAGCCAAGATAATATCTCCTGATTTAACTTTGTCATTTCCTTTAGTAACCTTGAAATTTAAATAAACAGAATTTTCTTTAATCTTCTTGTATCCTTGGGCTACTTCATGGCTTGAAAGTCCGGTTACGCATCTTGGACAATGATGGATAACCTTAAATCCCTTATAGAGTAGATCTTTATCCCATACTTTTTTTAGAATATACCAAACGCTTTCAATGTATGAATTTTCATAGGTAATATATGGATCTTTAATATCCACCCAAAAAGCAATTCGCTGAGTTAGTTTTTCCCATTCATCTTTATATCTCCAAACGCTTTCTCTGCATTTTTGATTAAATTTATCAATTCCATATTTTTCAATATCATCTTTGTTTTTAAAGCCCAATTCTTTTTCTACTTCTAATTCAACTGGCAAGCCATGGGTATCCCAGCCAGCTTTTCGATCAACAAAAAATCCCTGCATAGTCTTATACCGCGGGATAATATCTTTAAAAGCCCTGGCTTCTACATGATGCATGCCTGGCCGGCCATTAGCTGTAGGAGGACCTTCAAAAAAAACAAAACTTTTTTTGCCTTTGCCTGCCTGACGGCGAGGCAGGTTTTTCTTTAGGCTTTTTTCAAAAATCTTGTTTTTATTCCAAAACTTTAATATTTTTTCTTCGTTCTTAGGTAAATTCATATTACATTTTTTCTGGAGCTGAAATCCCCATCATTTCTAAAGTATTTTTTAGAACTATTTTAGTTGCTTGTATTAAATTAATTCTGGATTCTTTTAATTCTTTGTTCTTTTCATCTAAAACTCTGCATTGTTCATAAAATTTATGAAAAGCATTAGCTAATTCTAAAGAATAATGGGGAATTCGCTGGATTTGATAATCATTAGCTGTATCTTCAATAATTTCTGGAAATTTAGTTAATTTTTTAATTAAATTTAATTCTGTTGGATGATTTAAAATTATAGTTTTAAAATCTGGTTCTGATTTTGCTTTTTTTAATATGCTGCAAATTCTAGCATGAGCGTATTGGACATAATAGACTGGATTCTTACTTGACTGCTCTTGAGCTAAAGCTAAATCAAAATTTAAATGGGTATTAAAGGATTTTTGCAGAAAGAAAAATCTAACTACATTAGAGCCAACCTTGTTTATCAATTCATCCATTGTCACATAAAGACCAGCTCTTTTAGACATTTTTTTCTTTTCACCCTTGTCTAAAATAGTTACGAATTGCAAAAGAACAATATCTAATTTATTTTTATGCCCTATTACTTCTACTCCAGCCATTAATCCAGGAATGTCTCCATGATGATCTGCTCCCCAAATATTAATTACTTTGTCAAATTTCTTATCCTCAAATTTGTAATTATGCAAAGCAATATCACCTGCTAAATATGTTTTTTCTTTATCGCTTTTTACTACGACTCTGTCTCTTTCATCGCCAAACTTTGACGACTTAAACCATTGAGCTCCTTCTTTTTCAAAGATTAACCCTTTTTCTCTTAAAAAATCAAGTGTTTTGTCCACTCGCTTGGATTTATACAAATCTGATTCAAAAATCCATTCATTGTATTTAATTCCTAATTCATCAGTTGTTTTTTGAATTAGATCCTTGATAATTTTCTTAGCAGCCCATTGGCCTGCTTTGTATGGATCCGAGCGATCAGCGAGTCCGCCTTTGGCGGATATCTCCTTATTCAGTTTATCAATATATTCTCCTTTGTATTTTGCTTCGGCTTCGCCGTCTTTTAATACTGAATTTCCTAAAGCTAAAATCTGCATACCAACATCATTAACATAATATGCTTTTTCTGTTTTAAAACCAGCTTTATTTAAAACATTAGCCAAAACATCGCCAAAAGGGCCTCCTCTGGCATTAGCCACGGTTAAAGGCCCTGTTGGATTGGCAGAAATGAATTCAACTTGGACTTTTTTATTTTGACCAATATCTATTTGTCCGTAATTATCCTGTTGTTTAAGAATTTCAATTAATTCTTCCTTAAACGCTTTTTGAGATAAAGTAAAGTTAATAAAGCCTGGACCAGCTTTTTCTACTTTTTCAAATAAAGGATTATCTTTTAATTCTTTGATGATCTTTTCTGGATCAATCTTGGCTTTCATAGCTACATTAGTGGAATAATCGCCAAATTTTGAATCAGTTGGATGTTCTAATTGAACATCTTTTTTAACAAGATCCTTAACTAATTTTTCTATCTTTTTCCTTAACATACTTTCATCATAGCTTATTTGCTTAATTTTCTCAAGGAAACCTTTTATGATATAATAAACTTATGCCTACTTTAGCAACTAATCCCAGAGCTAAATACGACTATCATATCTTAGAAACCTTTGAAGCAGGGTTAGTTTTGTTTGGTTATGAAGTTAAAGCGATTAAAAACAATCTAATGAGCTTAAAAGGCAGTTATGTAACTATTAAAAATGAGGAGGTCTGGTTAATTAACGCTCAAATAGCGCCTTTTCAGCCCAAAAATACTCCTGATGATTATAATCCTATTAGAACTAGAAAACTGCTTTTAAATAAAAAAGAAATTAAAAGCTTAATTGGCAGAATAAAACAAAAAGGCTTGACTTTAGTGCCCTTGCGGGTTTACACTAAACACAATAGAATTAAACTGGGATTTGGCTTAGGCCAAGGTAAAAGAAAATCAGATAAAAGAGAAAAGATTAAAAAGAGAGAAATTGATAGAAAAATAGCCAGGGCGCTCCGCCTTCGCTAAAGCTTCGGCGGGACGCTGATTTTTTAAATAAAATCAAAGATTTTGAAAAAAATCGCGGGGGATGATAGGCATCGATGAAAGTTTGTTTCTTTAATATGCAAGTCGAGTTCAAAATCTCGTTCATCCCGCCCGGCGGGATAAAAATTTTGAAAAGATATAAGTGCAAACTTATTCTCCAAAGCTAAGGATACATTAGCTTCGCTAATGACTCCAAATTTAGCTTTTGCAACTGCTTAAGTTCAGTTGTCATCCGAACTTTTGACTCCTAATAGAAAACTTCGGGTGTTACTTTATTAGGATAGATGATTAAAACTGTTTCAATTTAATCATTGAAACTTTTGAAACAAGAATTAAGAATATTTTGCTTAATTTTTAATTTTTAATTCTTAACCTTAAATTAAGCTAAACTTGTAGAATTATTAGAAAAATAGCTTTTAGACGCGGGTTCGACTCCCGCCGTCTCCACCCCGTAAAATTAAAATAAAAACTATTTACAAAAGAAGATACTACAAAAGAAAAAGACAAATTAGAACCAGAATAAATCAATGGATTAGAATTACTCCTATTCAACTTATTGATGAAAAAGGAAAAAACATTGGCACTATTGAAACATCAAAAGCCCTTGAAATGGCCAAAGAAAAAGGGCTTGATTTAATTGAAATAGCGCCTAATGCCAAACCGCCTGTTTGCAGGATAATGGATTACGGCAAATTTCAATACCAAAAATCAAGAAAGGAAAGAAAGCAGAAAATAAAGCAGAAAAAAACAGAAATCAAAGGCGTTAGAATTAGTCCGAGAATCGGACAGCATGATTTAGAATTCAAAGCTAAGCAAGCGGAAAAATTCCTTAATCAAGGCCATAAGGTTAAAATTGAAATGATTTTAAAAGGCAGGGAAAAAGGGCTTATTAATATAGCTAAAGAAAAATTAAATCAATTTATTGAAATAATTGATTTAGAAACTGTTTTTGAACAAGAAATTAAAAGACAGCCAAGAGGACTATTTGTAATAATTACTAAAGATAAAGAACAATGACCAAACTTAAAACAAGAAAAGCATTATTAAAAAGAATTAAAATAACAGGAAAGAAAAAGATATTAAAAAGAGCTCTGCATCAGAGCCATTTTAATGCCAAAGAATCAGGTAATAAAACAAGGAGCAAGAGAAAAACAAATCAGGTTTCTTCAGTTGATACAAAAAAATTTAAAAAGATATTACGCAGTATTTAAAAATATGACCAGAGTAAAACGAGGCGCCACAGCCCACAAGCGAAGGAAAAAAATTATCAAGCAAGCTAAAGGATTCAAGTGGGGCCGTAAATCTAAATACAAATTAGCCAAGGACGCTTTAAGGCATGCTTGGACTTATGCTTATAGAGATCGCAAAGCAAAAAAAAGGGATTTTCGACGTCTCTGGAATATTAAGATTAATGCTGCCACCAGAGAAAAAGGCATTACTTATAGTCAGTTTATTAATAAATTAAAAAAAGCTAAGATTGAATTAGACCGTAAAATCTTAGCTCATTTAGCAGAAAAACATCCAGAAGTTTTTAACAAAATCATAGAGAAAGTTAAATAAATCTATATCTCCCCCACTAACAAATCTAAACTAGTCAGGCCGTCTATGCGGCCTGTTTTAATTTGCAGATCAATTTCTAATAAGCGATAATAGATTTTTTTAAGCTGATCCATACTGAAATTTCTTAATTGCTGCGAGCTTTTCTTTATGACAAAAGGATGAAGCTTGCTTTGCTTTGCTAAACTATGAAAAGGAGTTCCTTTTTCTATTAAGTCCTTTAATTTAAGCAAAGTTCGCAATTGGTAAATTAACATGGAAAATAGATAAATCTCATTTTCGCCTTGTTCTAAATGTTCATGTAAAAGCTTTAAAGCTGTTTTTTTATCTCTTTGAGCTAAAGCGTCTAAGGTTTTAAAAATATTAACATCTATTTTTGCTTTAACTAACAAATCTATATCTTCTGGATTAATTGCTTCCCCTGCTTTGTAACTTGCTAATTTATTAATCTCATTATTCATCTGCCATAAATCATTGCCAACATAAAGAACTAACTTATTAATCGCCTCTGAATTAATATTAACCTTGTTTTTTTCTGTTTGTTTTTTAATCCAATTAATTAAACTTATTCCTTTTAAAGGTTCAAAGTTTTCCAGCATATTTACTTTATTCTTAAAAGGAGTTATAGCTAATTTTCCTTCTTGGAAAATAACTAAAATTATATCCTGATTATTTTTTAATTTATTCTTTTTTGCATAGGCAAAAAAATCTTCTTGAAATTGCTTGTTTTTTAAAACATTTTCTAGAATGATTAATTTTTTTTCACTAAACATGGAAACTGCTTCAATTTTTTCTCTGATTTTATCAAAATCCAAGCCATTTTCTTGAAAACAAACTAAATCCAGGCCAGTTTGATGTTTGGCTTGATATTCCTTAGTAATCTCTTTTAATTTTTCACGCGAGCGAAACGTATCCTCGCCGTAGAGCAGTATAAGCATAATTTTAAAAATATTTTTAAGTAAAGAAAACAAGTTTTTTAAATCATAGGTGTGGGCGTGCAAATTTGCGAAGCAAATTTAGGGATAAATGATTTAAAAAAATTTGTTTTCGGAGCCCTATTCCCAACTTACTTCTTGTCCTGGCTCAACAATTTCTACCCAAGTTTGGCCAGGCACAAAAGGAATTTCTTGATTGTTTTTGTCTAAAAATTTAAGCTTGCTAAATGGGTTTTTCTCGCTTTTATGCCAAGTACAATTAATAACTTCTCCATTTTGATAAACTTGGCATTCACCTGTTCCTTCTAAATCCAAATCATTGTAATCAGGCCCTTGAATTTGTTTGGAAAAAACTCTCATAACTACAATATTTTTAGCTTTAATCTGCTGGTTATTGCTTTTATCTATTTCTTTAAGATTTGTCCTATATCTTAAATATGAATTAGCAGATGAATCATATTGATATGAAACATTATATGGATATGAATAATTAATTCTTAAAACTTTATCTGTTTTTTGCTTATTATCTTCTTGTTTAAATAAATAACCTTCAAATTCATTTTCCAAGCGATAACCTAATTTCTTAGCAGCGTTAATTAATCTACTCATAGAAGTAAATCCATTATGCGGCTGAGGAATGCTCCAATCCTGATAAAAGGCATTATATGGGTTTTTTAATGCGTCAATATTGTCCATTACTCCAGCATCAAGTTCATCCAAGGCAAAATGAGAACCGCCCCAGTGAACTAAAATAGCGTCAAATCCTATGGCTAAAGGAATGAAATCATGGCGAGCGCTGCGCAAAGAGCCAATTTCTTTTGGCGAATTGCAAACATAAATTGCCATTATTCTGGTAATGCTATTGGTAATCACTGGCATTTCTATGACTAAATCAGCTTGGCTAAGGCCAAATAAAGGACGCGCTACTGGGTCATTTGCTAAAACTACTGCTAAAGCGCGCCTTTGATAATTTGAGCAGGGCAGTCCGCTTAAAGGACTAACTTCATTATTATTCAATTCAGTTGTTAAACCAGCTATCTGATTATTTATTTCAATTGTTCTGCTAGAATACTGCCAAACAAAAATCAATCCTAAAATTATAACTATTAAACCAATTAATTTACTCTTTGTTTTCATAATAAACTAGGCAATCTTTTTATTAAGCTCTTAAAACCTAATTCCTCTAATAATTTAATTACTTGTTTTTCATTATATCCTCCCCATTCACATTTTTTTAAATTAAAATCAATTGGCACGTCTTTTTTAATCGTAGCTAAGTTATAGCTTAGAAAAGCTAAATCCTTGTATTCCAATAATCTGGCTTTTAGTTTAGGATTTAAATCGCTAACTTCTAAATCCTTATAAAGCTTTTCTAAGCTGCCAAATTGTTTAAGCAATTCCACAGCTGTTTTTGCGCCTATGCTTGGCACGCCAGGAATATTATCAGAAGAATCTCCTTGTAGTCCTTTTAAATCAATAATTTGCTTGGGTTTTAAATCAAATCTTTCTTTAACAGCTTTTTGATCGTAAACAAACATATCTTTAACTCCTTTTTTTGGAGTATATACTTCTGTTTTCTGATCAACTAATTGAAGGGTGTCTAAATCTCCAGTAATAATGATCTTTTTAATTTCTTCGTCTTTTGTTTTTTGAACAATTGTTCCAATAACATCATCTGCTTCAAATCCTTGTTTTTCATAAATAGGAATATTTAATGATTTAACTACTTTTTTAACCATTGGAATCTGATCATATAAATCTTGAGGCGCTTTTACTCTTTTAGCTTTGTATTCCTTAAATTCTAAATTACGAAAAGTTGGCCCCTCTAAATCAAAAGTAGCTATTAAATAATCTGGATTTAATTCTTGGATAAATCTAAAAACAATACTAATAAATCCATAAACAGCATTAGTTAATTTGCCTTGCTTGTTTTTTAAAGGCGGCAAAGCGTAAAAAGCCCGGTAAATTAAAGCATTGCCATCAAGAATGATTAATTTCTTCATATATAATTATTCGGCTATCGGATAGCCGACTTTTCTTTTATCTTTATTTAGATATTCAAACTTCATCCAAATAGTGTTATTGGGCAGAATATCTTTAATTTTTTCAGCCCATTCAATCACTACAATGTTTTCAGGGTTATTAATAATTTCCTTAAAGTCTAACTCAATTAGATCCTTTAAATCAATACGATAGCAATCTATGTGATATAGTTTTCCTTTAGAAAAATCATATTTCTTCATAATTACAAAAGTAGGACTAGTGATTAATTCTTCAATTCCTAATCCTTTGGCTAATCCTTGAATAAAAGTTGTTTTGCCGCTTCCTAATTCGCCCTCTAAGCCAATAATTAAAGCTTTGTTTTTATTTTTCTTTAATATCTTTTCAGCCAAATCATTTCCCATCTTCTGCATTTCTTGAGCATTGTTAATAATGATTTCTGTTTGTTTTTTATTCATAGCTGATTTTAGTATACTTTATCTATCTCTTAAGCACAATTTTTAAGAAAATTTAGTATAGAAAAAACCACTCGGTTGGATTTGAACCGAGTGGTTTAAAAGTTTAAACAATTTTATGTTAAATTTCTAATCTCTTCCATGATTTCCTTTCTGGAATGTTTAAACAGCTTTTGGGCTGCCTCTCTTAAGGGGTCAACATACTCAATGATATAACGCAAATCATCATTGGTTGGCTGCTGTTCAAGAAGTTTCTGCCAAGCTGCCTCTCTTAAGGGGTCAACCCATCTGATGATATAACGCAAATCATCATTGGTTGGCTGCTGTTCAAGAAGTTTCTGCCATAATTCCTTAAGTTTTTTTTCTTTTTTCATTTATTCCTCCTTTAAATATAAAATTGTTAAATAAAAAAACTATATCTTCGTATATTTAGCTTTAACAATATAATAACAAAAAAATATAAAATGTCAAGCCTAAAAAAGATCGTGTTCTTCTTAACTGTTGTTAAAGAAAGTTTGACCCAAGGATAAAAATAGGATAAGATTAATACATGAGCCAAGTAAATACTAAAACTAAAGATCTTGATGAAAAGCTTTCTGAAATCAGAAATAAAGAAGAAGAAGCAAGAACCAAACAAATAGCTGAGAAATTTAATCTTCCATATATTAACCTGCTTATCATACCGATTGATACTAAAGATTTAGCTATTGTTCCTCAAGAAAAAGCTGAAAAAGGAAAATTGATCGTTATAAAAAAAGCTGGCAATGTGTTAAACATTGCTGTTAATAATCCTGAAAATCCAGAAACAGTTAAAATTATTAATGAACTTAAAGAACAAGGATTTGAATGTAAATTATTTATAGCTACTTTAACCAGCTTAAAAAAATCTTTAAAAAGATATGAATCAGTTGTTAGAGAAAAACAAAGCGCCTCTTTAAAGGGTGTTTTTTTTATTCAAAAAAAGGAATTAACTGAATTTAAAAAATCTTTGGGAACTATTCAGGAATTAAAAAAAGCCATTAGCAGTTTATCAACCACCCAGCTTTTGACCATTATCCTGGCTGGCGCTATTGAAATGAAAGTCTCTGATATTCACCTTGAGCCAACTAAAAAAGGGATAAAATTGCGCTATAGAGTTGATGGATTGCTTCAGGATATCACTGATTTCCCGCAAAAAGAATATCGTTTTCTTCTTTCTAGAATTAAAACTTTATCAGATATGCTGCTTAATGTTCATGATATTAGCCAGGATGGACGTTTTACAGTTAAAGTAGATGAACAAACAATTGACATTAGAGTGTCTATACTGCCAAGCAGTCATGGAGAAAGCGTGGTTATGCGTCTTTTAGGATTATCTAGCGTTAAATTAGATCTTAAGGATTTAAATATCAGGCCGGAATTCCTCAAAATTATTGAAGCCCAGATTAACCAACCAACTGGCATGATTTTAACAACCGGGCCAACTGGCTCAGGAAAAACAACAACTCTTTATGCTTGCCTTAATTATGTTAATAAGCCCGGCACAAAAGTTATTACAGTTGAAGATCCGGTTGAATATAGGTTAGCAGGGGTTACCCAGACACAAATCAGCAAGCGCAAAGGGCATACCTTTGCTACCACTTTAAAAGCGGTTGTTCGCCAAGACCCAGACATCTTAATGATTGGCGAAATTAGAGACGAAGAAAGCGCTGAGGTTGCTGTTCAATTTGCCTTGACTGGCCACTTGGTTTTTTCCACTTTTCATACTAATGAAGCAGCTGGCGCTATTCCTCGGCTAATTAGCTTAAAAATCAAGCCAGATGCTTTAGCTTCTTCTCTAAACCTGGCTATTGCCCAAAGATTGGTTAGAAAGCTCTGCACAGATTGTAAAAAAGAACACCAGCCTCCTAAGGAAATATTAGAATCAATTAAAAAAATCCTTGATTCTATTCCGCAAAAATCAGGATTAAGTATTCCTAAAAAACTTGTTTTTTATCAAGCTCAAGGATGTTCTAAATGTCATGGTCTGGGCTATCAAGGAAGGATTGGCATCTTTGAATTATTAGCTGTAAGCGAAGAAATTAAAAAGCTGATTCTTAAAGAAACAGCTGCTTTTGAAATTCAAAACAAAGCTCAAGAACAAGGAATGACTACTTTAATTCAAGACGCTCTTTTAAGAGTAGTTGAAGGTTCAACTGATTTAGAAGAAGTAAAAAGAGTTATTGGAACAATTAAGTAATATTCATTAATCTGTAGACAACGACCCTCTGCCTGAGAACAGAGAGAAAAGACCTTCCGAGGAATATTCCAGCCGAAGCCAAAATACCCAAAAAACTAAGATAAGCCCCCATCGAATCTAAAATTAAAAAAATCAGATCCTTATTGCCTACAGATTATTAAATATTAAATAGTTTCAATAACTCTATTAGCATCATAACAAATTATTATTAAAATGTCAAGCCCAACAGTAAACCCTAAACAATTAAATGAAGACCGTTATTTGGACTCTACTCTGCGTCCAAATTCTTTTAATGAATATGTTGGACAAGAAAAGATTAAAGAAAATCTTAATATTTTAATAGAAGCAGCTAAAAAAAGAAAAGAATCAATTGATCATATCCTATTATGCGGAGGTTCTGGACTTGGAAAAACAACTTTAGCTTATATTATTGCCAAAGAAATGAAAGTTAATATTAAGGTTACTTCTGGCCCAGCTATTGAAAAAGTTGGCGATTTGGCTTCTATTCTGACTAATCTGCAAAACAATGATATTCTTTTTATAGATGAATGCCATCGAATGAATAAAACTATTGAAGAAACGCTTTATCCTGCTATGGAAGATTATTTTTTAGATATTATTATTGGCAAAGGGCCTTCAGCCAGAACATTGCAATTAGAACTTCCTAGATTCACTTTAATTGGCGCTACTACCAGAACTGGATTAATTTCTTCTCCTTTAAGAAATCGCTTTGGCGTTACTCATCGCTTAAATTTCTATAAACATTCAGACATAGAAAGGATTATTGCTCGTTCAGCTGGAATCTTAAAAGTTGAAATTAATGAAGATGAAGCTGTTAAAACTATTGCTCAATCAGCTCGCAAAACGCCAAGAGTGGCCAACCGCTTGCTCAAACGGGTTAGAGATTACAGCCAAGTTAGAGCTGATGGAATAATTAGCAAGCAAACAGCTCAGGAAGCGCTGCAAATGATGGAAATAGATCAATTGGGATTAGAACCGGCTGATCGCCAGATTTTAGAAATAATTATTAAAAAATTCAATGGCGGGCCAGTAGGCTTGCAAGCTTTAGCAGCTGCCAGTCATGAAGAAACAGAAACTATTGCTGATGTTTATGAACCATATTTACTTCAGCTTGGTTTTATTGACCGCACTCCTAGAGGCCGCATTGCCACTAAATTAGCTTATGATCATCTGAAGATAAAATATCCAGATACTAACCAAGATAAACTTATATGAAAATATTAGATCGAGACAATTTAACATTTGACGATGTTCTGCTTCTGCCTCAAAAATCTGAAACTCTTCCTAAAGATATTAATTTAAAAACCAATCTAAGCAAAGGGTTTTCTTTAAATATTCCTTTAATTTCAGCTGACATGGATACAGTTACTGAAAGCTCTTTAGCTATTACCTTAGCTAGATTAGGCGGATTAGGAGTAATTCATAAAAACCTGTCTCCTAATGAACAAGCTAAAGAAATTAATAAGGTTAAAAGATCAGAATCTACATTAATTGTTGACCCGATTACTTTAGATCCAGAAGATTTAGTTGAAAAAGCAATCAAGACAATGAAACAAAATAATATTTCTGGCATCCCTATTATTAAAGACAAAAAACTAATAGGTATTTTAACCCATCGAGATTTAAGATTTATAGAGAACGAACAAATAGAGATAAAAAAAGTAATGACTAAGAAATTAATTACTGCTCCGATAAATACATCAACTAAAGAAGCTAAAGCTATCTTATACAAGCACAGAATTGAAAAACTTCCTTTGGTTAATAAAAAGGGAGAATTAAAAGGATTAATCACAATTAAAGATATCCAAAAATTTGTTGATTATCCATTAGCTAATAAGGATAAAGATGGACGGCTTAGAGTTGCTGCTTCAATTGGCGTAGGAGAAGAAGCATTAAAAAGAGCTCAAAAAGCAGTTAGAGCTAAAGCTGATTGCTTAGTTATTAGCACAGCTCATGGCCATTCTAAAATGGTTATAGAAACAATTAAAAAAATCAGGAAAAAATATCCTAAAATTGTTTTAATGGCTGGCAATGTAGCCACTAAAGAAGGTGTCAAATCCTTAGCTAAAGCTGGAGCTAAATTAATTAAGGTAGGCATTGGACCTGGTTCCACCTGTACTACCAGAGCAATTACTGGAGGCGGTGTTCCTCAGCTAACCGCTGTTATTGAATGCGCCAAAGAGGCGAAGAAAAATAAGGTTGGTATTATTGCTGATGGAGGTATTAGGTATTCTGGCGATATTACTAAAGCCTTGGCTGCTGGCGCCAAAGCAGTAATGATCGGCAATCTTTTTGCTGGCACTGATGAATCGCCTGGCGAGCTGATTTATCATGATAATAAGACGTATAAATCTTATCGTGGAATGGGCTCCTTAGGCGCTCTTAAAAAAGGATCTAAAGAACGATATAATCAACAAAACAATGGTCCAGCTAAATTAGTGCCTGAAGGAATTGAGGGCAGGGTGCTTTATAAAGGGCCTTTATTTAAAGTAACTGATCAATTAATTGGAGGTCTTCAATCAGGTATGGGATTATCAGGCGCTAAAGATATTCCTGATCTGCAAAAAAAAGCTAAATTCATCTTAATTAGCAAACAATCTATAGAAGAATCTCATCCGCATAGCATGATTATTACTGAACAAGCTCCTAATTATCCTGGAAGGCTTTAATTTATTGATAAATCCGATGAGTTCCAATTTTATAAAAATAGATCACATTTTTTTCTGCAAATCTAAAAATAATTCTGTGTTTATAGCCAATAGAAAAAGACCAATAGTTTTTAAATTTTCCTGAAAGCTTATGAGCTTTTAATTTTGGGTCAAAAGGGTTTTTGCGAAAGATTTTTTCTTTTTCTTTAGCTAAATCTTTAATCTTATTTGGCAACTTCTTATAACTTCTAACAAACTTAGAAGAATATAATATTTTCATATTTTTTTCCGCCGTTAATTAATTCTTAATCTAAATCTTTAAAAGAACGTAAAACTTTACCTTTTCCAGCTTTGAATTCTCGATCAATTTCTTCTAATTCAGCTAAAGCCTTATTTTCTTCATATTCACGCAAAAGAGCGCGGAAAAATTCGCTGACACTGGCATATTTGCCTTTTTTAACCTCCTGCTTAATAAACTTAACTGTTTCAGCAGGCATAGAAATATTAATAATATTACGCATAATTTTGTTTTTATTTATTATTAAAATTTAGTTTTGTTTGTAATAATTTGTAATAATATGTATTACAATCTTATCAAATTAATAATATACTGTCAAGATCTAAAATTATTATATATTTATTAATCCTAGGAGGGTTTTTTTATTGTGGAACAGCTCAAGCTTTAGATTTAATAAATATAAACACAGCTAACTTAGAAGAATTAGACACATTACCCGGTATTGGACCATCTAAAGCCCAAGCAACTATTGATTATCGTACTGTGACGCCTTTTCAAGCTATTGAAGACATTATGGATGTATCTGGAATTGGACAGGTTACGTTTGATAATATTAAAGACTTAATCACGATAGGCGAAGAAGAACCATCTCAAGATGAACCAAATGAAGAACCTGAAGAAACAATCGCTTCTGACTGGGTTCCGCCAACTGTAGTTAATAACCCGCCTGTGGCTAAAGCTGGAACAAATATTACTGCCCTGGTAAATCAAGAAATATCTTTTGATGGAAGCCAATCTTCTGATCCAGACAGCGACACTTTAACCTATTTCTGGAATTTTGGCGATGGAGCCACAGATACTGAAAAAGAATGTCTTCATACTTATCTTTATCCCGGACAATACATTGTCTCCTTATTAGTAAACGACGGCGAATTATCCAATTTAGACGTTATTACAGTTAATGTATACGAAGAATCAATACTTATTAGTGAATTTAACAGCGAATGGATTGAATTATACAACCAAAGCGACCAAGTAGCTAATTTAACTAATTGGCAATTAGATGATCAAGAACAAGACAGTGTTTCTTTTGTTTTTCCGCCTAATAGCTTAATCGCGCCTCATCAGTTTTTGGTTTTAACACAGCAAATTACTAAATTAGCTCTTAATAATGATAATGATCAAGTTAGATTAATTTATCCAGATGGTTCTGTGGCTACTGAAGTTAGTTATTACGCAGAAGAAAAACAGGGGTTTTCCATTGCTTTTAACGGCTCTGACTATTTCTGGACTAAAATACCTACTCCTGGTTCAGTTAATATTATCAGTTCAACTGATTTAAATAATCAAAAAGAAAATATTTCCAGCAATAATCCTAAGCCAGTAATCCAAGAAACTCAAGAAATACCAGAAATATTAGCTAATACTAATCTTACTCAAACACAAAGTCTTCTTGCTCAAAATCCTCCAGACCAAGATAGCGAATGCTTGCTTGATAGTTGTTTAATTAAACCACAACAACAAACAGCTTCTTTAGCCCAAACAACTCAATCCAGCCAAAAATCTAAATTAATCCTCTATATCTCTATTATCATCTCTGCTTCTTTGATAATAAGCTGGGGATTGATTAGACTTCGTCATTGACATTCCTCATAATTCAATAGTATTATTACTATATAGAGGGATTTTTATTATGTCTGGAAGTTCAAAATGGAGTAAAATTAAGCATGGCAAGAAAATTACAGATGCCAGACGGGGTAAAAGTTTTGATAAAATATCCCGTTTAATTAGCATGTGCGCTAAAGAAAAAGGCAGTAATCCAGAAATGAATCCCCAACTGCGAATGGCCATTGAAAAAGCTAAAAAAATTAATATGCCCAAGGATAATATTGAACGGGCGATTAAGCGAGGATCTGGCCAATTAAAAGGATTAAGCATAGAAGAAGTCTTATACGAAGCCTATGGCCCATTTGGCATAGCTTTAATTATTAAAGGAATTACAGATAACAAAAATAGAACTGTAGCTGGAATTAAGAATATATTAAGTAAATTTAACGGTAAATTAGCTGAACCAGGTTCAGTTCAATACCTTTTTGATAAAAAAAATGAAGATTGGATTCCTAAATATCCCTTGGAAATAACTGATGAAAAAACTAAAAAACAATTAGAAAAACTCTTTGAAGCTTTAGATGAAAATGATGATGTCCAAGAAATTTATTCTAATTTAAAAATATGATCATTTTAGGAATTGATCCAGGCACTGCCATTGTTGGATTTGGAATCATTAAAAGAAAAGATAAGTTGGAATTAATTGATTATGGATGCATTAAAACTGATGTTAATCTAACTACAGCAGAACGACTTAAAGAAATAGATGAACAATTAGCTAAATTAATTCGCAAACACAAGCCTCAAGTTGTAGCTGTTGAAGATATTTTCTTTTTTAAAAACCTTAAAACAGCTATTAAAGTAAGCCAGGCTCGCGGAGTGATTTTAGCCAGAGCTGCTAAAATGAAAACTCAAGTAGAAGAATATACTCCTCTTCAAGTCAAACAAGCTGTAACTAGTTATGGCCGAGCTGATAAAAAACAAGTTCAAGAGATGGTTAAATTATTATTAAACCTTAAAGAAAAACCTAAATCAGATGACGCAGCTGACGCCTTAGCCACTGCTATCTGCTGCGCCAATAGCATAAAATAATATGTCTACTCTTACTCAATACATGATTAATCAGGGCATACCTAAAGAAACAGTTGTTTTGCTTTTAATGCTACCTATTATTGCTATGATTATTGCTTTTGCTCGTCAGATTATCGGCATTAAAGGGTTTGGCATTTATACTCCTCTGATTATTACTTTTGCGTTTTTAGCTACTGGATTAAAATACGGCTTAGCTTTTTTTGTAGTTATTTTATTAGTCGGCACCATGACTAGATTAATAGTTAAAAAATTCCGCCTTCTTTATTTACCACGCATGGCTATTGTTTTAACTGCGGTTGCTTTAGCAATATTAATTCTTTTTCTGGAAGGAGCTCGTTCTAACAGAGAAGGGCTAATTACTGCCTCTATCTTTGCTATCCTTATTATGATCACTTTGGTTGAAAAATTCATTGCCGCCCAAATTGAACGAGGAGCTAAGGGCGCAATTTTTTTAACATCAGAAACATTGATTCTTTCTATTGCATGTTATTGGATAGCCAGCTGGTCCTGGCTGCAAAGCTTAGCTCTTACCTATCCTCTTGGAATCATTCTTGGCAGCATTGCTATAAACATACTTTTAGGTAAATGGACTGGCCTTCGGCTAACTGAATATTTTCGTTTCAAAGAAGTAATTAAAAATGTTGAATTACCTAAGAAACGCTAAAATATGTTTGATTTTTTAGAAAAATCACGTCACATCTTAGGTATTAATGCCCGTATTTTAACCTATATGCGGCCCTCAAACTCCTTGAGGGCTATTCGTATTGCTGATAACAAGCTATTGGCTAAGAAAATTTTAGAAAAAAACGGCTTGCCAGTTCTGCAAACCTATTCAATTATTCAAGGAATTCAGGAATTAAAATCATTTAATTGGGCTATCTTGCCGCCAACTTTTACCCTAAAACCAAATCGGGGGCTGGGCGGTGAAGGCATCATGATTCTTTTTGGCCGCAAGAAAAAATATCCCTATCCTTGGGTTAAAGCTGATAAAAAATTAATTGAAATCAAAGATCTTCAAAGCCATATTTTAAATATATTAGAAGGAACTTTTTCATTAACTAATTTGCCTGATGTTGCTTTTTTTGAAGAAAGGATTAAACTATTAAAACTTCTTAAACCTTATAGTTACCGTGGTATTCCTGATATTAGAATAATTGTATATAATTCAGTGCCAATTATGGCTGAAATGCGTCTGCCAACTAAGGAATCAAGCGGCAAATCAAATCTTCACTTAGGCGGCATTGGAGTTGGTATTGATATGGGAACTGGCGTTACTACCACTGCTATTCAAAAAGACCGCTTAATTGAATATGTTCCAGGAACTAGATTGCCATTAAGAGGAATACAAATTCCTTATTGGAAAGAAGCTTTAAGATTGGCTATTCAAGCCCAGCAAATAACTAAGATTGGCTTTTTAGGAATAGACATTGCTCTTGACAGAGAAAAAGGCCCAGTAATTTTAGAACTCAATGCCCGGCCAGGTCTGTCTATTCAGATTGCTAATTTAAGCCCTCTTGATGAACGACTGCGAAGAGTTAAAGGGCTCAAGGTAAAAACAGTAACTCAAGGAGTACAAATTTCCCAAAATCTCTTTGGCGGAGAAATTGAAGAAGAATTAGAAGAAATTTCCGGACGAAAAGTTATTGGCATTAATGAACCGATTGAAATTCTGGATAGTCAAAAAGAAATACACTCAACTACAGCCAAAGTTGATACTGGCGCTTATCGAACCACTATTTGCCAAAGCTTAGCTAAAGAATTAGGCATTGATCAAGTAATTGGCTACAAAAAAGTAAGAGGGGCTTTAGGAGGAGAAGAAAGAGAAATTATTAACCTCTCCTTTGTTTTAGACAAACGACTGGTTACTAGCGAAGCCTTTATGGCTGACCGAACTGAAATGAAGTATGATATTATTGTTGGTCGAAGAGATTTAAAAAGATTCTTAGTTGATCCGGCTAAAAATGTTTTTATGAGATCAAGGCAAATAGCTAAAAAATTAGCATGACAGTAAAAAATTTAAAAACACTTAAAGAATTATTCCAACAAATCAAAACCCCTATTTTTGGCGTGGGGGTTTATGCTTTTCACCGACTTGGCTTAGAAAACATTGTTTCTAAATACCGAATTCTTGCTCTTCGTTACAGCTTAGACACTAAATTGATTGAAAAAGATATTAAAGTTCTTTCTTTAGAAAAAGGAATGGGAACTAAACATATCCGGGAACCGCGCAATGCCACAACTATAATTACCAGAAGCCAAAAGGTAAAAAAGTATCTTGATAAATTTGAAAATCCCGCTCTTTTAGTGTATAAGCCGTCTAAAAGAATGGAACGAGTTTGCCAAGAAAATGATTGGCAGTTATTAGCCAATCCAACTTTTTTTGGTAAAAAACTTTTTGAAAACAAAATCAAGTTCAGAAAAATTCTTCAAAAATTTGATGTATCTGTTCCAATTGGTAAAATTGCCTCTATTGATAAGCTACACTATGGACACTTAATAAATAAATATGGCTTGCCTTTTGTTGTCCAACATCCAACCAGAGGAGGAGGAAAGGGAACTTTTTTTATCCATAATCAAGAAGATTTTGAAGAAACCCTTCTTAAATTAGAAGAAAAATGGGATGAATTAGGTGAAAAGAAAGTAATTCCTCCTACCGAAGTAATCATCACTAAGTTTATTCAAGGATCTTCGCCTAGTATCACTGGATGCGTTACTAAAAACGGAATTCTCTCTACTAATCCTCAACATCAAATCTTAGATGTTCCTGAATTATATAATCCAGAAAAAGGCTCTGGGCTTTTCTGCGGCCATGACTGGACCAGTTCACGATTCTCTGAAAAAGTTTGCGAGCAAGCTTATGAATATGTTGAAAAAATAGGGCAATATTTTAAACAACAAGGCTATCAGGGTATTTTTGGATTAGACTTTGTTTTAAGTAAAAAAACAGAAAAACTTTATGTAGTAGAATGCAATCCTAGATTAGTTGCTTCTTACCCGGTCCTTAATATGGTTCAGTTGCTAAACAATGAACCATCAATTTTAGCTTTCCATGTTCTAGAATTTCTTAACCATGATTATCAAATAGATATAGAAAGAATAAATAGACTAATGAGACAGGAAAAAACAGGAACTCAAATGATTCTCCATAATTTAACTGGGCATTGGGCAAGAAACCACAAACAAGTTAAACCTGGGGCTTATAAGCTAAGAAAAAACAAGATAAAATATCTTAGACCTGGTTATAATTTAAAACATTTAAAAAACAAAGAAGAATTCCTATTAACTGACGGTATTCCTTTAAAAAGATCCCATTTTAGTCCCAATCGCCGACTTTGCCGCATTCTTACCCTTGACCGAGTTTTAGATTCAAATTATAAAGAACTAAACCCTTGGGCTAAGCAAGTAGCTGAAACTGTTTATCAAGCTTTTGACACGAAGCCAGTCCGCTGGATTAAAATTAAAAAGTTTTTCTTTCCTAATTTCCTAGCCAAAGGATAAAATCTATGAAAATAAGGTTTGCTGATAAAAAAATTGAAAATAAGGATACTGCGATTGTTTCTGTTAAAAAACAAAAACAAGATGAAACCTATAAAAATCAATTAGGCATTTTTAATATTATTCTTGGCATAGAAAACCCTAAAAAGATTAATAATCGCAAATTCATTCTCTTAGCTCGCAAAGTAATTTCTTTAGCTAAGAAAAATAAAATTAAAAAGCTTGCTCTTAATTTTTCTGATTTTATTTTCCCTAGCGCTAAATTTAATAAAGAAGAAATCGCTGAAATTCTAGCTGTTAATTTCTGGATGGCTAACTATGAATTTATAAAATACAAAGAAAAGCCAAAAAATGGCTGGAATTTTATTAATCAAGTTACAATTACAGGAAATATTTCAAATTCAATTAAAAAATCCTTTGAAAAAGGAAATATTATTGGTGAATCAATCAATCAATGCCGTGAATTAGTTAATACCCCAGGCATAGATTTAACTCCTGCTCTGCTTGTAAAAGAAATTAAGAAAACAATTAAAAATACGCCTGTTAAATTAAAAACCCTAGAAGATAAAGATATGAAAAAGCTAGGCATGGGCGGAATTTTAGGAGTTGGACAAGGATCAAGCGAACCATCTAAATTTATTATCCTAAACTACAATGGAGCTAAAAAAGAAAAACCGATTGTTTTAGTTGGTAAAGCAGTTACCTTTGACACTGGCGGAATTAATCTTAAGTCAGCTGACGGAATAATGGGTATGCATATGGATATGTCAGGAGGAGCATCAGTAGTATCTGCTATCACTATTGCAGCTAAATTAAAAATAAAGAAAAATATCATTGCTTTAATTCCATCTGTTGAAAACATGCCTTCTGGAACAAGCTATCGCCCAGGAGATATTCTTAAAACAATGTCTGGCAAAACTATTGAAATTGGAAATACTGATGCTGAAGGCAGAATTATTCTTTCTGATACTCTAACCTACGCTGAAAAGTATAAGCCAAAGATAGTAATTGATGTAGCTACTTTAACTGGCGCAGCTATGGTTGCTCTTGGTTCAAGAGCATCAGCTATTTTTTCAAGCAATGAAAAATATCATAAGATTTTCCAGAATTTAGGCGAAAAAACAGGAGATTATGTCTGGCCTTTTCCTCTTTGGGAAGAATATGAAGAAGAAGTTAAAGGAGTATTTGCTGATGTTAATAATATTGGGAAATTTAAACGATTAGGCGGAGCTATTACTGCAGCTGCCTTCTTATATCAATTCGCTAAGAAATATCCTTGGGTTCATATTGATATTGCTCCAACCATGACTAATGTAGAGGGAGATTTTCTTGCTAAAGGAGCAGCTGGAGCTCCAGTCCGATTATTAATCAAAGCTATAGAAGAGTTATAATTAAGGTCCGACATAGGCAAGTAGAAACCTTATTTAAAAGGTTTCGCTTGACAGGTCGGACCTTTATATTAATAAAAAAAGCCGGGTTTTAAACCGGCTTTTTTGTTTGAATGTTAGTCCATTAAAAGCATTTTAGCAAACGCCTTGTCAGAATCTTTAAAATTATGGATATAAATTGTATATCCATCAACTGATCCTTGAGAAGCGGCAATTAAACTTGCCAAGTACGCAAAAAACATAAGACTCACCTCCTTTCTTTTGATTTTAAAGAACTAAAAAAACCTTAACTCTTAAACATCGAAGAGTTAAAGTAATAAATAAACTATAATTACTCGACCTGGCTTATCTCATTAAAATGAGCTTCACAGTTGCGAGTCAGCGAAGGATTTTAACCTTACTTCGGTAATTATAATTTTTAAATTTTAAATAGAACTTATTTTGTAAATTCAACTTTAAGATTCTTCCCTAACACAGAAGCGATTTTCTGAAGCATATCAATCGTAAAATTCTGCTGCCCTGTTTCCATTCTAGCTACATTGCTCTGTTTAGTGCCAATTCTTTTGGCCAATTCTGCTTGAGTCATTTTTTTCTTTTTTCTCAATTGCAAAATCTGGTAAGCAATTTCTAATTGCCTGCCATATTCATCATAGTATCTTTTAAATTCAGGATCTTTTAACCGTTCAGCTAAAATCTTATCAAAAGATGGATATTCAATTTTCTTATTTTTCTTTTTCATATTCAACTAGATTTTTATTTATTTTATAATCCTTAAAATTATCTAAAGCTTTATTAATTTCCCGTTTTGGTGTTTTAGCCGTTTTCTTTAAAAAAGAATGCAAAAGAATTATTTTTTTTCCTATTACAGTAATATAAAAGATACGATGTTTATTCCGAGAAAAATCTACTCGCAATTCTCTGATCTTGTCTTTGATATATCTAGAATATGGCTCATCTAATACTCCTTTATTATCTCTAAGAAAATCAATATATTTAAAGACCTTAGCCGTTTCTTTTGAAGATAATTTTCCAATATATTCTAAAACAGGTATTCTGTTGTTTTGACTATTTTGATAATAGTAAACCTTATATTTATTGTATATCATATATGATATATGTCAATAGTTAATCTGTGAAAAATAAAAAAACCTGCCTTAAATATATTATAACAGATTTTTAATTAAAATCCTATCTGGCTCCCCGCACTGGACGACGTTCGAACCTATTTCGTACGGTTAAGCGGTGAAATAAGAACAATACCGAATTTTGGATAAAAAGAACGCCACTGGACGGTTTGCCCAGTGGCTTAAGGTTCGATGATATTACTGTAATTTCCTGCTCATTATTTTGGCAAAAGATTCGGTAGCAACCCAAACCATTCCTGATGCCATAAATATGGCAAGAAACCAAACTGCTGTTGGGGAAAATTGACCTAACCCCACTTTGCAAAAAATAATGAAAGGTGCTAAAGGACACATAATTAACCTCCTCCTTGTCAAAGTTTTTGGATTCTATAAATTCAGTAGAATTATACACGATTATATCAATCGTGTCAAGTTTGCCCGTTCCGGATTCGAACTTCTAACAATTAAATTTTAATTTGGATAAATTTTCTTTTGCCTACTTGGATAATCATATTGTTTTTAATAGTTATTTCCTTTTGCCAATCTGTAATTTTTTGATTATCTATTTTAACTCCGCCTTGTTCAATAAGTCGTTTAGCTTCGCCTTTACTTAAAACTAATTTTGTTTCAATTAATAAATCCAAAACATTATATTTCTTATCTGATAATTTATGAACAGGAGTTTCTGTTGGTTTATCTTTATCCTTAAAAATTTTGTTAAATTCTTTTTCAGCTTTTTCAGCTTCTTTTTTATTATAATGAATACTTACAACTTCTTTAGCTAATTTTGCTTTAGCGTCCCTTGGATTTAATTTATCTGTTTTAATATCTTTATCTATTTGCTTAATTTCTTCCATAAAAATATCTGTACAAAGCTCTAAACCAGGAATAATCAATCCATCAGGCCAAGCCATAATTTGGCCAAACATTTGGTCTGGCTTTTCATTTAAATTAACCATATTGCTTTCTGTCTTGCCCATTTTCTTGCCAGAAGGATCAATTAATAATTTAGTAGTTAAAACAAACTTTTCTTTGTTTTTCATCTTTTTCATTAGTGTCCTACCAGCCAACATATTAAACATCTGATCATTGCCTCCAACCTCTAAATCAACATTCATATAAACAGAATCATAGGCCTGCATCAAAGGATAAAGAAATTCATGTAAATACAAATCCTTTCCAATTTGTATTCTTTTTTTAAACATATCTCTAGCTAAGGTCTGTTGAGCGGTAAAATTAGAAGAAAGTTCTAATGTATCTGCAAAACTTAATTTTCCCAGCCATTTTGAATTGTATTTAAATTCAATTTTATCTAAATTTAATATCTTGCTGATTTGTTCCTTATATCCCTTACAATTTTTCATAACCTGTTCATGAGTTAATTTTTTGCGAACAGCAGATTTATCTGTAGGATCGCCAATTTGAGCAGTAAAATCTCCAATCAAAACAATTACCTTGTGTCCTAAATCCTGAAATTGTTTTAATTTCATCATTTGCACTGAATGGCCTAAGTGTAAGCTTGGGCCAGTCGGATCAATGCCATTATAAAGCTTAATTTTTTTATCAGACTTTAATATTTTTTCTAACGCTTGCTTATTAGGATAAATATTCTCTACTCCTCGCGTTAAAACTTGATTAATTTGTTCTTGTTTAGTCATATATCCACTATATCATCCTTGCTAAAAATAATCAATTCTGTAAAATAGAAGTATGATCAAACAAAGAAAAAGAAAAATTATTAAAACAATAATTAGATTTATTGTTTTTTGTATTGTTATTGGATTTCTTAGCGGAATTGGCGTTCTTGCTTATTTTGCTAAAGACCTTCCTGATCCAACAAAAATTAATGAACGTGAATTAGTAGAATCAACTAAGATTTATGACCGAACCGGCCAAATAGTTCTTTATGATATTCACGGTGAAGAAAGAAGAACATTAATTCCTTTTGAAGAAATGCCGCAGTTTATTAAAGACGCTACTGTAATTGCTGAAGATGATAATTTTTATCATCATATTGGCTTTGATTGGCGAGGTATTTTAAGAGCTTTTATTGCTAATTTCCAAGGAAAAAAAATATCTCAAGGCGGTTCTACAATAAGCCAGCAATTCATTAAAAACGCCTATTTAGGCGGATCCCATTCAGAAAGAACCTACACTCGTAAAATTAAAGAGTTAATTTTAGCTTTAATTTTAGAAAGAAAATATTCTAAAGATGAAATTCTAGGCTTTTATCTTAATCAAGTGCCTTATGGTTCTAATGCTTATGGAATTGAAGCTGCAGCTCAAACATTCTTTAATAAATCAGCTAAAGATTTAGATTTAGCTGAATCATCTCTTTTAGCAGCTCTTCCTAACGCGCCCAGCTATTATTCTCCTTATGGATCCCATCCAGACGAACTTAAAGCCAGAAAAGAATATATTCTAAATAGAATGATTAAATTCAACTATATTACCGAAGAACAAGTTGAAGAATCTAAACAAGAAGAATTAAAATACGCTTCTCAAGCTGATTTAAAAGCTCATCATTTTGTAACTATGGTTAAAGAGTATTTAGAAAAAGAATATGGTCAAGACTATATAGATATTAATATGGCTGGATTAAAAGTATATACCACTCTGGATTGGGATCTTCAAAAACTAGCTGAGGAAATAATTAGTGAAAAGGTAATTGCTAATGAAAAAAACTATCGAGCTACTAATGCCGCTTTAGTAACAATTGATCCTAAAACAGGACAATTGCTTACTTTAGTTGGTTCAAAAAACTATAAAGAAGATCAATTTAATGTTGCTACCAGTCCTTATCGGCAGCCTGGTTCTTCTTTTAAGCCTTTTGCTTATGCCATGGCCTTTAAAAAAGGATATACTCCAGAGACAATTATTTTTGATCTGCCGACTAGTTTTGGTAAATTTGGACCAGTTGGAGAAGAAAAAGAATATGCGCCAAAAAACTATGATTTAAAATTCAGAGGACCAATAAACTTAAAAAGCGCTTTAGCCCAATCAATTAACCTTGCATCAGTTAAAGTCCTTTATTTAGCCGGAGTTCATGACACAATTAATTTAGCTCAAGATATGGGCATTACTACCTTAAAAGATCGTGATCGTTATAGCTTGTCCTTAGTTTTAGGCGGCGGTGAAGTTAAGCTTTTAGATGAAACAGCTGCTTATAGTGTTTTTGCCAGCGAAGGAACTAAACACCCAGTTAAGTTAATTTTAAAAATTGAAGATGCTCAAGGAAATATTTTAGAAGAATATCAAGATAAACCTGTAAATGTTTTAGATGAGCAAATAGCGCGCCAAATTAATGATATTCTTTCTAGTGAATCAGCTCGAGCGCCAATGTTTGGCAATAATTCAAAGCTTTATTTGCCAAATCGTCCAGCTGCTGCTAAAACCGGCACTACTCAAGATTATAGCGATGGTTGGACAGTTGGCTATACACCAAGTTTAGTGGTTGGTGTTTGGGCTGGGAATAATGATTTTACTAAAAAAATGCGCCAAGGCGCAGCTGGGCTTTATGTAGCTGCGCCTATTTGGAATGAATTTATGCAAAAGGCCTATAAACTAAAAGTAAAAGACGATAATATTATTTCAGAAGCAGATAATTCTATAGAAAATAAATTTTTTCTTCCAAAAAATATAGAAAACTTTACTTCTCCAGAATTAATATCAGATATTAATAAACCAATGATTAATGGTGAACTTACTTATCAAAAAAAGGTTAGAATTGATAAAATATCTAATAAATTAGCCACTGATTTAACCCCGCCTGACTTAATTGAAGAAAAAACATATCAAGAAGTTCATTCTATTCTTTATTATATTAACCCAGATGATCCTTATCAAGATCCGCAATTCTTAAATTGGGAAAAGGCAGTTTTAGAATGGGCTGGCAATCAATCTGACCCGCCAACCCAGTATGATGATATTCATACTAAAGAAAACCAACCAGAAGTAAAAATTATTTTCCCGCAAAAAAATGATTTAATTACTGGAAACACTTTAATGATTCAAATTCAAACATCAGCGCCTTTAGGAATTAAACAAGTTGATTTCTTTTTCAACAACCTATTAGTTGGCACTGATACTACTTATCCGTATTCAATTACTTTTAATCTCTCCTCTTACTTAGAGCCAACTAACAGGCAAACCATTAAAGTGCGCGCTTATGACAAGGTTTTAAACAGACAAGAAGATGAAATAAATATAACTACTAATTATTAATTAGTAGTTTAATTAATTAAAAAAACCATTCTTTAAATAGAGTGATTTTTTTAATTTAAAACTAAATTAAACTTTAATCGGCATAACTATATAAATATAATTAAGATCGCCAACTGGCCTAATCATTACTGGCTTAACACTGTCATTTAAACCAATTATTACTTTATCGCTAAAAATATTATTTAAACCATCTAAAAGATAACGATAATTAAAAGCTACTTCTACTTCTTTTCCTTTTATTTCTGCTTTAATTTGTGATTTATTCTCTCCAATATCAACATCTTGAGATGAAATTTCAATTAATGATTTTTTAGGTTTAACCAACACCTTAATATCATTAATTTTTCCGCTAAATAAGCTGGCTATTCTAATATTATTAAGTAATTCTTTTTTATTAATAACTATTTGTGTTTCTAAGCTATCAGGGATAATTTGTTGATAATCTGGGTATTGACCATCTATTAACCTAGAAATAACTTGGGTATAACCTAAATCAAATAAGATCTGGCTACTTGATAAAACAATTTCTACTTCTTGATTTGACTCATCTTTTTCACTTAAAATCCTAATTATTTCCTGAATAGTTCTTTGAGGAATAATAATTGACTGTGTTTTTAATTTATTAGAATTAATTTCAATATTTTTCTCAGCTAAACGAAAACTATCTGTGGCAGCTAATTTAATTGTGTTTTTATCAAATTTTACATAAACACCTGAAATTTCTGGCCGGGATTCAGAAATTGAAGTCATTTCCACTACCTGAGAAAAAGCATTTTTTAAAATACTTCCTTTAATCTTTATTAAAGGTTTATCTTTAATTTTGGGAATTATTGGAAAATCATCTGCGCTTAATCCTTTTAAATTAGCTTTAAAATTTTTACATTTTATATTTAATTGATTATTTTTTACTTTTAATTCAACTTTTTCATTGGGTAAATTACTAATAAAATCACTAAATAATTTAGCTGGCACTGTAATATTGCCTTTTTTTTGTATTTTTCCAGAAACCCAATGATTAATACCAATTTCTAAATTAGTGGAAGATATTTTTAATTTATTATTTTCTATACTTAAAAGAATATTATTAAGTATTGGTAATGTTAAATTTCTACCAATAATTTTTTCAGTTATATTTAAAGCTTGTTTTAAATTTTCTTGGAGACAAATTATATGCATATGAATTGTATATAATAATAATAATATATTTATATATTTTATTATTATTTATTATTATATATTTTTAAATTGTTAAAAACTGTTTTTAATGTGTTGTTAATTGATAATTATTATTTATTAATATGTTAATTTTTAATTAATTAACTTGTGGATAAAATATTAATTAATTATATAATCTTTCTTTAATTAAATTTATTTCATGTTGAAGTGATTCATTACTTTTTATTTCTTTGTTAATTTTTTGACAAGCATACATTACTGTTGTGTGGTCGCGTCCGCCTAATTTTTCACCAATAAAAGGATAAGAACTATTTAATTCTTTTCTAATTAAATACATAGCTATTTGCCTAGGACGAACTAATTGTTTTTTACGAGAACGATCTGTTAAGTCATTGATTTTTATATCATAAAAATCAGATACTATTTTAAAAATATTTTTACAATTAGTCATTTTTTTAGGAGAATTAATAATTTGAGGAAGTATTTTTGAAACTATTTTAATATTAGGAATAGTATTATTTATTTGAGAAAAAGCAATAACCCGATTAAGAGCTCCTTCTAATTCTCTTATATTTTTTTGAATATGAGTAGCAATATAATTTAAAACATCTTCTGATATTTTTATTTTCTTCTCTTTGGTTTTGCTTTTTAAAATAGCCATTCTTGTTTCTAAATCAGGAAAACCAACATCAGCAATCATTCCTCCTTGAAAACGAGAACGAAGACGTTCTTCTAAGGTTGAAATAGCTTGTGGCGGTTTGTCAGAGCTAATAATAATTTGCTTGTTTTTTTGATAAAGAGTGTTAAAAATGTGAAAAAATTCTTCTTGAGTTTTTTCTTTACCAGCAATAAATTGAATATCATCAATAATTAAAACGTCTATTTTATGGTATTTGCGCTTAAAAGCATCCATTCCTTTTTTTGAAAGAGCGTCAATTAATTCACTGCCGAATTTATCAGAACTTATATATTTAATTTTTTTTGATGAGTATTTTTTATTTAATTTATTTCCAATAGCTTGAAGTAGGTGTGTTTTTCCTAATCCAACACCGCCATAAATAAATAGAGGGTTATAAAGGGTTCCTATGTGTTTAGTCACTGCTCGACTAGCTGCTTGAGCTAATTCATTAAAAGAGCCGATAATAAAATTATCAAAAGTATACTTAGGATTTAGATTTGTTTCTTTATTAAGAGTAAATTCTTGAAAATTAAGTTGATCGCCAATTGGTTTTAAAATTGATTTCTTTTTAATTTTATCAATACTTAATGGTTCTCTGCTATTAATAATAAATTTAATTTCTTTAATATCTGGATAATTATTACGAAGAATTTTTAAAATAAGTTTATTATATTTGTTTTCCAACCATTCTTTAGTAAAACCATTAGGCGCGCTAACAGTAACTAATCCATCTTTTTTAGAATGGACTTTGGTATTTTTAAACCAGGTAATAAAATTAGCTTTAGAAATAGTTAATTCAACCTCTCCTAAAACAGTTTGCCAAAGTTCTTTTAGATTCATAATAAAAAATATTAAACAGTATAAAACCATTGTATCATAAATAAAAAAATAAACAAAACCCCTTTTAATACCTTGTCTCTGTGAATAAATTGTGGAGGGATCGTGGATAAAAAATATAATTTGACTTAAGGACAAAAAAAGATTAGACTTAATATAATGTCTATTACTTATAAACCCAAAAAAAGAAAAAGAAAAAGAAAGCATGGTTTTATAGCTAGAATGGCCACCAGATTTGGCCGCCGAGTTTTATCCAGAAGAAGAGCAAAAAAAAGAAAAAAACTAACCGCTTAGTTTTTATGTTGCCCAGAAAATATAAATTAAAAAAAGATAATGATTTTAAGAAAGTATTTAATCAAGGAAAGCATTATCAAAAGGACTTTATTAAAATAAAGTTCTTAAAGAACGGCTTAGAAATAAATAGATTTGGTTTAATAGTTGGATTGAAAATATCTAAAAAGGCAGTTCAAAGAAATAAAATTAAACGTCAATTAGAAGAAATAATTCAATTAGAATTAGAGCAAATGAAAAAAGGATTTGATGTGATTATTTTAGTTAATTCAGAAATAATAGAAAAGAAATATCAGGAAATAGAAAGAATATTAATTGAATTATTTAAAAAAGCTAAAGTTATTGTTTAAATATTATGGAAATAATAATAAATATATTTAATGAAGTTCTTTATCGTCCTTTGTTTAACATTTTAATCTGGCTTTATAACACAATTGCTTTTAATGATTTGGGAATAGCTATTGTTATTTTAACTGTTTTAATTCGTCTTTTCTTATACCCTCTTTCAAAAAAAGCTATTCAGTCGCAAAAAGCAATGAGTGTTTTACAGCCAAAAATAAAGGAGATTCAAAAAAAACATCAGAAAAAAGAAGAGCAAGCTCAAGCAATGATGGATTTATATAAAGAGTATAAAGTAAATCCAATAACTGGATGTCTGCCTATTTTAATTCAATTCCCTATTTTAATTGCTCTTTACCGCGTTTTTTTTACCGGATTAGATCCTGAGCAATTAAATCTTCTTTATGGTTTTATTTCTAAACCAGATTCGCTTAATTTTATGTTTTTAGGCTTAGTTGATCTTTCTCAAAGAAGCGTTATTTTAGGTCTTTTAGCTGGGTTTTTGCAATTTATTCAGTCAAAAATGATTATGCCTAAAACAAGCGTATCAAAAAAGAAAAAATCAGATAGTATTGATTTTTCTAATATAATGACTCAGCAAATGACATATTTTATGCCATTAATAACTGTGTTTATTGCTTTAAGCTTGCCAGCTGCTCTTCCTTTATACTGGGTAGTTATTACTTTATTTGGCATTATCCAACATTATTTTACTAAGGTTTCTCTTGAAAATACAAAAACAGCAGTTTAATTTAAATACTATGAAAGATATAGAATTTATTAAAAAAACAATTACAGAATTATTAGAAAAAATGAACTTCAAAGGCGAAGTAACTATTGATAACTCTGATCAGGATAATATTTTAGTTAATATTAGAACTGATGAAGCTGGATTTTTAATTGGCCAAGCAGGAATGAACTTAGACGCTTTGCAGTATTTATCCAGGGTTTTGATTAATAAAAAAAGCAATCAATCAATCCAATTTCTTTTAGATATTAATGATTATAGGAAAAACAGAATTAATCTTTTAAAAGAATTAGCTGGGAACATGGCTAAACAAGTTTTATCAGAAAGAGTGGCTATTACTCTTCAGCCAATGCCAGCTCATGAAAGAAGGATTATTCATTTATCTTTAGTTAACCATCCTGAGGTAAACACAGAAAGTATTGGTTATGAATCTGAAAGGAGAATAGTTATTAAGCCTATTAAATAGGGTATGTTTATTAAAGCAAAAAAAATTATTGGCAAAAAAGTTATTAGCAGAAGCGGTTATTATTTAGGCAAAGTAATTGATTTTGAAATAGATGTTTTGAGCCAGAAAATTATTAAATATTATACTCAAGGAGAATTACTTGATTTTTTAAGAGAACCCTTGATTATTAATGCTAATCAAGTTATTGAAATTCAGAAAGATAAGATTATAGTTGAAGATGCGGTTGTTCCAAGAAAAATAACTAAAGAAACAGCGCCAGATATAGAATATGCTCAATAGAAAATTAGTTTATAATAGTATTATATCAGCAGGGGCTAGAATTATCGGACTAGCCCTTTCTTTAGTAATAATCGGTTTTATTACTCGTTACTTAGGACAAGATGGATTTGGTTATTATTCTACTATTTTAGCTTTTCTTTTTTTCTTTACTGTTTTTGCTGATTTTGGCCTTTATCATATTTGCGTTAGGGAAATTTCCAGGCCAAAAGCTGATGAAAAAAAAATAGTTAGCAATGCTTTTACTTTAAGGTTTTTTGCCGGCCTTTTTATTTTCAGCTTAGCCCCATTAATTGTTTTATTTTTCCCTTATCCTAATGAAATTAAAATAGGCGTGATTATTGCAGGAATTGGTTTTTGGTTAATGTCTAATCAGCAGGTTTTAATTGGTATTTTTCAGAAATACTTAAAAATGGATAAGGTTGCTTTGGTAGAATTATTAGGCAGAATTGTTCAATTGGTTTTAGTTTTGTTTTTTATCTGGCAACAAAAAAGCTTTTTGTTTATTGTCAGCGCTTTAACTGTTGGAGCTTTGGTTAATTTTCTTTTAGTTTTTTTCTTTAGCCGCAAGTATGTATCTATTTCTTTTCAGTTTGATTTTTCCTATTGGCGCGTTTTATTAAAGAATTCTCTTCCTTTGGCCTTAGCTTCTATTTTTGTTTTAATCTATTTTAGATTAGATACAATTATGCTTTCTTTAATGAAGCCAATAGCTGATGTGGGTATTTATAATTTAGCTTACAAATTTTTAGAAAGCTTGCTTTTTTTTCCAGCTATGTTTGTTGGTTTAACAATGCCCTTAATGTCTAAATATGCTTTTTCCGCTAAAAAGAAATTTAAAGATATTGTTCAAAAAACTTTAAATGTTTTATTGGTTTTTGTTGTTCCTTTGATTATTGGAACTTTTTTCCTATCTCAGCGATTAGTTGTTTTAGTTGGAGGAAAAGATTTTATTTTATCAGCCGGGGTTTTAGATATTTTGATTATTGCCACTGGCATTATTTTTTTAGGAACTCTTTTTTCTTATATGATTATTGCTTTAGAAAAACAAAAAACCCTCATTTATATTTATGGGCTTGGTGCAATAATCAATTTAGTAACTAATTTTATTTTTATCCCCCGTTATTCTTATTATGGCGCAGCTGGGACAACTGTTTTAACTGAATTAATTGTAACTGTTTTAATGATAATTATACTTTTTCAAACTCTTAAAACACTTTCTTTGTTTGTTTCTGTTTTTAAATATATTTTAGCTGGGTTAGTAATGGGATTAATGCTTTATTTTTTGGCCCAATGGCCTTTATTGGTTTTAGTTATTTTAGCTGTCTTAGTTTATTTTGGGTTTTTGTATTTAATTAATGGGATTTCCTTTAAAGATATTTTAGTTTTAGTTAAAAAAGATGTTTAATTGGCTTCTTTTGTTAATTTTCTATCTTCCTTTTCAAATTGCTTTAAACCCTGGACCTGGTTTTGATTTGGCCTCTGTCAGGGTTTTTATTGTTTTATTGTTTTTGATTTGGCTTATTAGAAGTTTTATTAATAAAGATTTTATTGGTATTTTTTCTAAAAATCTTCAGAAAACAGGCTTGTTGGCTTTTTTAATCCTGTCTGGCTTTTCTTTAATTGGAACAGAAAATATTTTTTGGGGGTTTAAGAAAATAGTTTTCTTTTTATCTGTCTTCCCTCTTTACTTTCTATTCATAGCTCTGGTTGATAATCGGTTAAAAATAAAAAAAATTGTTTCAGCTTTAATGATCAGCGGGGGTTTAATAGCTTTAGTTGGTTTGGTTCAGTTTTTAGCCCAATTTGTTTTTGGATTGGATAGGGTTTATAATTTTTGGGCTGTTAATGTTACACCGATTTTTTCTGGCTTTAATTTAGGCGCAATGATTTTAGCTTATCCAAGTTGGCTGGTTAATGTTGGGGGCGCGACTATAATGAGGTCTTTTTCTTTTTTCTCTGATCCCCATATATTTTCTTTTTATTTGGGTTTGATTTTGCCTTTGGCTGTTGTTTTGCTTTTAAATAATTCTAAGAAGAAATTATTGCTTGTTATTTATCCTTTATTATTTATTGTTTTATTATTAACCTTTACTCGAGGAGCTTATATAGCTATTATTGTTACTTTTTTGGTTTTAGCCGGGCTTATCTGGCAATGTTTAGGCGATAAAAAAATATCTTTTCTTCTTTGTTTGTCTATTTTAATATTTATTATTCCCAATACTCCTTTTTCAGACAGATTTTACGCGTCGTTTGACTTAGATGAGGGTTCTAATATTGGAAGATTGGAAATGTGGCAGCAAGCCAGCCAGACAGGAATGGATAATTTTTGGCAGGGAGTTGGCTTGGGCAATTATTCTTTAATTGTTGATTCAGATTTGGATTACAGGAATCCAGTTACAGCTCATAATCTTTATCTGGATTTTTTTTCAGAGATGGGAATTTTTACTTTAACAGTTTGGTTAATATTGATTTTAGGGACTATAGGACAGCTTTTTGAAAAGCTTATTATTTTAGACAATATAGAAAAAAAATATATTTTAATCGGATTAATCGGTTCTTTAGTTTATTTTTCAATTCATAGTTGTTTTGAAACAGCGATTTATAGTCCTTCTGTTTTAGCTCTTTTAATGGTTGTTTTGGGGCTTTCTACGGTTGTTATAAATAAAAAGGCCATCAATTTTTAGTTGACGGCCCATTTTTAAATTATTGTAATTTTTCCACCACTGCCTGCCAGACATGCCAAT
>CAZQLH010000005.1:0-46075 GCA_964594155.1 uncultured Candidatus Saccharibacteria bacterium | reverse complement strand
TTAATGCTTGTTCTTTGGTTAAAGGAAAGTATTCATTAGCTATTGTTTCATTGTAGGCAAAAGGAGATAGTTCTATTGGAAAGAACTCTCCATATTTGTATATTCTTCCTTTCTTATCTATGTATGGCATATCATTCATATGTTGTTTAATCTTAGGAACTAATTTATTGTATTCTTCCTTTGTATATTGTTTATTGAGGATGCAGTACTGTTTGTGACGGAGGCCAACGCAGGCGAAGAGGTTGGAGGAGGAAGAACACTCTATACAATGCTCTATATCATGACAACCATCCCAACACTGATAACAAAATCTTATATTATTTATTCCGCTTCCACTTACTGCAATTTCATATACAAATCTTACATTCAAGCCAAATAAAGAGTAATCATAACAATCTTTTGTGCTTGGTTGATATCTGACGGCATAACAATATCTTAAATTTTCTCCATATCTGATCATATATGAATTTTTTACATTCTTGCAATTATTAATATATTCGCCAGAAACATTAACATTCTTGCGTCCATGTATAAACTTAACTGGATATTTTAACCAAAAATCTTTTACTTTTTTGTTTAGTTGTTCTATGTTATTAAATGAACCAAGATTAAACTCTTTTAATTTTTTAAAATATTCTTCCTTAGTATATGGTTTATTGAATATATGATATTTTTTATGACGCAAATTAGTACAACCAAAACAATTAGAACATCCTATACAATCATGACAAAAGATTAATTCTTGACAATCATCGCAATGAGAAGAAAAGAATGTTTTGTAGCAATTAATAAGCATAAAGCTACAATAACAAAGTTCGCATTTTGTTAAATTATAGTTATCGTATGAATCTTTAACATAATCTAAACCCTCTCCATAAGCACAATTTTCACTAGAGTCAGCTTCAAAAACAAGATAACAATTTTTTAAATTTCCTGCATTCATACAATAATCACTATTGACAAAATTTAGAGCAGGACGACTCTGAAGAGGTACTTCTTTAATAATACTTTTTAATTGTTCAAAAAATGGTTTGTTAAAATTATATTCCCTGCCATAATCTATCGGGTCCCACTTGTCAGAATACCAAATATCGTTATTGTAAATTTTAACTCTTGCTTTTGAAGAATACATAGAAAAAATCTCTCTTCCAGAAAAATTACATTTTCTCTTATACAATTTTCTTTCGTTACGAAAAGCTAATCTCCTCTGTAATCTACACTCCGGACACCAAGTCGGCTCTGGCACATCCATCTTCTTATAAAATTCAAAATCTTCTGGTTCTATAGTGAACTTAATTTTGCAGTTTTGACATTGTTTTGTTTTAGATTTCATATGTATTACCCTACTTCCTTTTGATAACACTTCTTACAATATATTTTTAATTCTTTTTGTTTTTTTGGAGGATATGAAGTAAGCATTTCTTTACTGCATTTATCACAAGTATCTTCCCATAATCTAGTAGGATTTCTTTTTTTAAATCTTTCCATCATTCTTTGATAAGGATGCTTAGTTGGAATAGGAAGATTATGCTTCCTATAAAATTCCAGTTCTGATTTGATAATCCTGAATGGCTTATCACTCACTTCACAAACAATAGCCTTATTTAAAATATCATCCTTAACATCTTTAATATCCTTAGGTAAATCTTTAGCTTGAATTAATCCCATTCCTTTTAAATCAACTGGTATTTTTGGCTCATCATACCATTGCCAGCCTTTTTTCAACACTTCTTCTTTAGTTAAAGGAAACTCCACCATGGCATAAGTATCATTATATGGATGAAGAGATTGAGATAAAGAAAAGAATTCTCCATATTCTCCATCTTGCAGCATTTTAGTCTTAATTTTATCTAATTCTTTAAAATATTCTTCTTTTGAATATTGTTTATTAAAAATATAATACTTCTTATTATGAAGACCAGAACAGCCAAAGCAATTCTGGCAATTACGACAATTAAGACAATATTCTAAATTTAAACTATTATTAGTAAAATATGAGAATTTGATATTACTTGAATCCACAGCTTCAATAACTTCATAAGCTAAAGAAACATTAAATCCAGTAATATATAAGTCCATAGAGTCTTTAATTCCTCCTATATCAGTTGAATAACGAACATTCTCATTCTTTTTATCCGTTCCCATAATAGTTTGAAAAACTTGATAACAATTCTTGGATTCATATAGTCTATCTCCAATACAATTAATATTTTTTGGATCAACGTCTAAATTCTCTCTGATTGTTTCTTTAAGAAGTTTTTCAAATTTCTTTTTGTAATATTCTAAAACATCTCTATCTCCTAAATTTATCTCTTTCATTTTGGCTAAATATTCTTCTTTAGTGTATGGCTTATTAAAAATATGATATTTCTTATGTCTCAAATTAGTACAGCCAAAACAATTCTGACAACTATAACAACCGTAAATAAAAGAACAATCAACGCAATTTTCAGATTCTTCGAAAAACTTACAGTTATAGCATTTGGCAGGACCAACAGATTGATAACAATTTTCACAAGATTCTGAATCTAATAAATCAAAACAATCATTAGAAGTAACAACCCAATAACAATAATTCATGTTTTCTCCAAAACCGCTCAAAGCAGAAAAATAACTATCCTTAATATCAAAAGTAGAAATTGTATAAGGACTATTAATTACTCTTTTATAATAATTAAGGATAGCTGGATGAGGAACTAATTGATTGAGTTTTTGAAATTGCTCAAAAAAAGATTTTGAAAAATCATAATCTTGAGCATATTCTTCAGCTCCCCACTTACTAGACCACCAATATTCAAGATCAAAGATTTTATAAGGGCTTTTTGGAGAAAAAGTAGAAATTACCTCTTTATTTTTAGCTTGACACTTTTTTTTATAAAATTTAAGGATGTTATTATAGAATCCATATCTTCTTTGCTTGCGACAATCAGGACATAATTTTGGAGGAGGAATTCTCAGCATTTTATAAAACCTAATATCTTCTTTAAAAATCTCAAATTTACTCTTGCATTCTTGGCAAGTTATTTGATAAGGTTTAAGCTTATCTAAAATATTATTAAGGTTTTTATCAAAATTAGGAGTTTTAGATTTCATATATTATCCTACTTCTTTGTTATAACACTTTTCACAATAAACAATTTCTTTTCTATCTGGAGAGTATGTTGTTTCAAATTCATTAGAACAATGCTTATCTTTATGATGTGGATGTTCAATAGTATTCTTATACACCTTATTATCTGAATAATGGCCTGCACATTGGCACTTTCTATGCCAAAGTTTAAGAGGATTAGTTTTTTTAACTCGTTCTCGATAACGGCAATCTGGACATAAACGAGGCAAAGAAATATTTAACTTTTGATAAAACTTAAATTCTTTAGGAATAATCTTAAACACTCCTGTACCCTGACAATCCTTATTATCACATTCTATATTCTCCTTTAATATTGATTTATCTACATCCTTAATATGATCAGGTAAATCACTTGCTTTTACAGTTGGCTGATATTCAGATTTAGGTCTGTCATACCAATTATATCCTTGTTCTTTTGTTTGTTGCTTAGCTAAAGGAAAATATTCATTAGCTATAGTTTCATTATAGCCAAAAGGAGAGAATTTAAAAGGAAAGAACTCTCCATATTTATATATCCTTCCTTTTTCATCTATATAAGGCATTTTATTCATATGTTTTCTAATCTTAGGAATCAATTCTTCGTATTCTTTTTTAGTATATTGCTTGTTAAATATATGATACTTTTTATTCCTTAAATTAGTACAACCAAAACAATTCTGACAATTACGGCAATCATACAAAAAAGCTGATTCAACGCAAGAATCACAATGATTGCTAAAAAACAACTTATATGAATTTGAACAATAAATATTTTGATAACAAAGTTCTAACTTATTACTAAGATACAAATCTAAAGAATCTTTGCTTTCTAAAACCCTATTAGAATAAGATACATCTTCATTATAGCTACTATTGTTAACTAAATAACAATTCTTCATAAAATTAGAAGAAGCGCAATAATCACTATTAACTGATTGGGCATCTCTGGAAATGGCTATTTGAGGAACATTTAAAAAAAGTTCTTTAAATTGTTCAAAAAACGGCTTGTTAAAATCATAATCCCGACCATACTTAGTTGCATCCCATTTATCTGACCACCAATATTTTTGATCATATATTTTAACCGGACTTTCAGGATGAAAAAAACTAATCAAATCTTTACCAGTAGCATCACATTTTCTTTTATAAAAATATGGGCCTTCTTTTCTAAAAGCCATTCTTCTCTGAGCCCTACAATCAGGACAAAATGTTGGCTCTGGCACATCTATTTTTTTATAAAATTCAAAATCTTCTGATTCAATAATGAACTTAGCTTTACAATTCTGACATTGTTTTGTTTTTGATTTCATATATTATTGAACTTCTTTTTGATAACACTTCTCACAATAAACAATCTCTTTTCTATCTGAAGCATAGGTTGTTTGGAATGTTGTATTACAACCTTTCTTCATACATTCTCTATGATATAGTTTCATTGGATTTCTTTGTTTAATTCTTTCTCTATGTCTACAATCAGGGCATAGTCTAGGAATAGGAATGTTTTGTTTCTGATAGAACTTTAGTTCGCTAGGTATAATACGATATACAGTAGATCCTGCGCAGTTAGAAGAGCTACATTCAATTACTTCCTTTAATATACTGTTATCTATGTCTTTAATATGATCTGATAGATCATTAGCTTTGATTGTAGCCTTATACTCTGGTTTAGGCTTGTCATACCATGTATATCCTTTCTTTAATGCTTGTTCTTTGGTTAAAGGAAAGTATTCATTAGCTATTGTTTCATTGTATGCAAATGGTGATAGTTCTGTGGGAAAGAACTCTCCATACTTATATACCTTACCTTGTTTATCTATGTATGGCATATCATCCATGTGTTTCTTTATCTTAGGTACTAATTCATTGTATTCTTCCTTTGTATATTGTTTGTTTAGGATACAGTATTGTTTGTGTCGTAGGCCAACGCAGGCGAAGAGGTTATTAGAATTAAATGAAATAACAGAATATTCCATATCATAAAGGCCAGCATCATAGCTTTTTAAAGCCTTTGGCGCATTAAACCAACAAAATTTTGTCTTATACCCCCCGCTTTCTCCAATTTCATAACATAGTTCTCCGCCAGCAATAGACATATCTTGACAATCTTTACTTGGCCAAAAAAGAATCATTTGACAATAAGAACAATCTTCTAATCCTGTACTAAGAAATGAATTCTTTGTATTTTTACAATTATTAAGATAATCTCCTATTACATCAACATTTTTACTGCCATGAATAAATTTATTTGGAAATTTTAAATGAAATTTTTTTGATTTTTTTAAATAAGATAAAATATTTTTATACGAACCAAGATTAAATTCTTTAATTTTCTTTTCATATTCTTTTTTAGTATATGGCTTATTAAAAATATAATATTTCTTATGCCTTAAATTTGTACAGCCAAAACAATTATGGCAATTAACTAAATTTTTAGAAAAATATATATCAGAACATTCCCGACATTCACTTGAAAAAAAAGTTTGATAGCATTTAACACAATCAAAAACTTGATAATTTAATTCGCAATCATGAACTTTAGTTATATCAAGACAATCTTTGCTATTAGTAATATCTATTCCATAAGCACAATTTTCTGACATGCCAATATTAAAAGTAAGGTAACAATCTTTAATGCTATTTGCATTATTAGAATATGGACTATTCACCGCTTCCATAACAGCAATATGTCCAAATCCAACCTCATGCATTAATTCTTTTAATTGTTCAAAAAAAGGTTTGTTAAAATCATAATCCTTTCCATATTTCATAGTATCTATTTTATCAGTAAGCCAAAGATCTGAATTACAAACTTTATAAGGTGATTTTGGCGAAATACAAGAAAAAACTTCTTCTTTTATTCCTTCAACTTTTCTCTTATATAAAGCCCTGCCACTGCGAAAAGCCAAACGCCTTTGTGCTCTACAATCAGGACAAAATGTGGGCTCTGGCACATCCATTTTCTTATAAAACTTAAAATCAGCTGGTTCAATAGTGAACCTAGCTTTACAATTCTGACATTGTTTATTTTTTGATTTCATGTTCTTAAAATATAAAGATGTAGCATATACTACATTTTTATTGTACCTATAAAATATTCTTTTATCAAATATAAGATTCTTATTTTTCTTTCTTTACTGCATCGTCTAAAGCGCTTCTCAATTCATTAAGATCAACTTGTTTTCTTTTTTTTCTAAATGGAACTGGTTCTTTATTTAAAGCATCATCCAAAGAAACAGATGAAGAAGGTTTTTTAACTTCAAACTCTATACCTAAATCTCTTAATTCCTCTCGTTTTTCTACAACTTCTTCTTTTCTTTTTTGTGTTTTAGGCTTAAAACGAAGTGGCGTTTCTTCTCCTTTTCTTGATTTCTCTAAACAATCTTTACAATAAACAGGTCTTCGGCCATCTGGTTCAAAAACAACTTCTGTATCTTTGCCGCAACTCCAACAATTAGTCTTGTGTTTTGGAGTAGATGACTTTTCTTTACTAACTTCTTTTTTTTCTCCTCCTTCGCTTTCAACAGACATTCCACTCCAACGAGTAATTTTCTCTTCAACATCCTTTAATGAATTAGCATATCTTTCTCTAGAAACATTAATAATTTTCTTTCTTTGTTCTTCGTCTACCTTGCCTATTTCCATTGGCGGCAAAGTAGTTGCTGAAAAAGAACGGTTATTAAGCCCATCAATCATTAATTTTAAATAAATATTATAATTTTCCAGATTAACCAAATCTTGAATGCCAAACTGCGGAGCAAATTCTTTTTCCAAAAACTCAGCGTCAGCAGCGCCAACCCTAAAAGCAATCATGGTTCCAACATTGCCAAAGACCGCATCTCTCACCTTAGTGGTTGTTTCAGTTATTAACTGGCCGACATATTGATGAGCAATAATTAAATTAAGGCGATATTTTCTAGCTTCAGATAAAATACCGGCAAATGAATCAGTGGCAAAGTTTTGAAACTCATCAACGTATAAATAGAAATCTTCCCGCTCATCTTCTGGAATCCTAACTCTTTCCATAGCAGCTAATTGAATCTTGGTAATCAACATTGCTCCTAAAAGAGCTGAATTATCTTCGCCAATTCTTCCTTTGGAAACATTAACCAAAAGAATCTTATTACTGTTCATTATTTCTGAAATATTAATCGTGCTTTTAGACTGGCCAACAATATTGCGAATCAAAGCAGTTGAAAGAAATTGTCCAACTTTGTTTTGGATTGGAGCAATAGCCTCATTTCTAAATTGCTCTCGCCAACTAGCGTATTCATTAATCCAAAAAGACCGAACCACTGGATCTTTAACATTGTCAATAATCTTTTGTCGATAATCCTTATCAACTAATATTCTAATAACGCCTAAAAGAGTTGTGCCTGGAGTATCTACCAAAGCTAAAATACAATTATTTAAAATATATTCCATTCGCGCAGACCAGACATTAGCCCAGATCTTGGTAAAAATGCCCATTAAATCAGAAGCAACCAAATGCTTATACTTTTGATCAGGCACTTGTAAAACATTAAAACCAATTGGATATTCAGTGTCAGCTGGATTAAAATAGACCACATCATTAATCCGATGCGAAGGAATTTTAGACACAACCTCTTCAACAAACTCGCCATGAGGATCAACAATACAAATCCCCCGGCCTGCTTGTATATCCTGCATAGCCAAATTTCTCAACAGAACTGTTTTACCCACTCCTGTTTTTCCAACAACATACATATGCTGTCGCCGATCATGGGTCTTTATTCCAAAAGTTTGTTGTTGATTGCGAAAATTAGTTTTCGCAAAAAAATTAATATCGCTCATAAATAATTATTTATTTTTAAACTACTCTATAGGCAAACCAATAGGCGGCTCGCTCTTTTTAGCTTCTACCTTAGGCGTTAATGGAGCTTTAACTGCCATAGCTGGAAAATGATAAATACTGGCTAATTCCTCTATATTCAAAACAAACGGCTTGCTTCTGAAAAAATACCAATTAACAATAGGCATTCTTTCAAAAAAAAGCGGTTTAAGATAAGAAATATATTTTGAATGCTCAACAAAATCTCTTTTCCTATAATCAGCTAAAATCCTTCTTTTACGATAAGCATTTCTTATTTTTTTAAATTCCCACCAATAATCAATGCCTGGTTTTGTATCGTTATTTTCCTTAAACCCATTAAGATGTTGAGTGTTAAATTGCTTATAAGAACCAACCACTGTTGGCTTAGTTGATTGAAATATATCTTTTTTAGCAAAATAGATATATCTAATAATAGTTTCAAAACCAATCTTTGACACATTCTCTTCCACAGCTGTAATAATACCCCTTTCAATCTTAGTCATAAAATCAAGATATTTTTTTTCTTCTTTGCTATCTCCGCCACTGCCTCCTTCAACTGCCTCGCCAGTTACTATTTCGCGAGCTACATCCCTGCCAGCGTCTTTCCAAGCAGAAACTTCTTTGGCAATCTCGCCCTGTTTTTTCTCTTTTGCCCGGCCAACTAATTCATCTCTTAACTTATCCCCTTCTTCTTTCCATTTATCTCCAATAGGCCTAACCAATGTCTGAATCCAAATATGTTCTCCTTCTTTTAATTTGTTCATTGCTTCTAATAAAGACGCTACTGGATCAATGCGATGCTCATCTACAAGAATTCCTTTATCAAAATCAAGATAAGTTCGTATAGGATAAGCGTCTTCTTTAGTTAACATTAATTCTGCTCCATAAAGATCGTAATCTTCTTCAAATATGTCTTTTGGAACTGAATAAACATAATCATCAGTTAAAACGATTTCTGTTTCAGGATATTGAGCGTAAATATGAGCTTCAATTAAATCTCTATACATTGAAGGAGCTTTGATAAGGAAATGAATTTCTCCGCCTTGACTTATCATTTCCAAGCTAATCCATCTTTGAAACATACCCTTCATATTTATACCCCACCAATTAGGCGTCCCTGCAATACCATGCAATCCAGCAAAAAACTGTTCCATAGCTTTAGCTGTCTTTTGTATATCCTTAGGAGGTTTTATTTCTAAAATAACCCATTCTATGCCCTGAATAAACTTATTTCTAATATATCTAATCCATAAACTCCATGCTAAGGCGCCTAAAAAAAGAGGAATATAAATCCACCAGAGAGATATTAGAAATCTCAAGACAACATAGAGAACAGCAAAAATAGTAGCAAGGATTTCTAAAAAAAGAGACATAAAGTATCAGAATTAATTTTTAATTAAACTTATTATCTAACCAACCTATATTGGCCATCTTTGTTTTTAACAAAATGTTTTTTGTTTTGAAGATTGATAAGCACAGTATTCTTTTTAACCAAGCGAGTCTTTAAAACCTGATCTAATATTTCATCTTTAGACAAAGAATCATTTCCCTTTAATGCTTGAGCAATAGCATCTTTAACAGTGCCTGGTTGAAAACCCCATTCTCTCAAAGCGTAAGTTCCCCGCCCAACTAAAACAAAACGACCATCTTTAATTAATTCATTATGAACTGTTTGAGCTTGAGCTAAATTAGGACCTAAACCAGCTTGATTAATTAAATCAGCTACTTCTCTAAAATGCAGCGGTTTTTCTTGTTTTTTTAAAACAAGGTATGCTTTATCTTTGGCGCCCCGAGGATTTATTTCAGCCCATTTAATCAAGCCAAATTGCCCAAAGCTGTTTTGATCAATTTGCTTAGTAACATCAAGATAAGAACATAAGGCCTTTTTTGGCAAATTATCTTTAAAAAAACTTAAAACATAATCAAAAGAAGCAGGCTTTCTGTCTTTTTCTAATTTCTTAACCAATTGATTAATTAATTTATCTGCTTGATCTAAAGCTTCTTGAGAATTAGTCCAAAGAGCATGAAATTTATCTGATTCAACAAAACGCTTATATGGCTCGCCTAAGGTTAGAATAAGGAAAATAGCTCCTTTAGCCGGACAAAGAGAATCAGTTTTAGCTAAAGAAGACAGTAATCTATCTTCTTTAACAATTCTTCCTTGTTTATTTAAAAAGTTATCAATTGAATAAAAACACGGCTTAAGAATATTAATTAAAACCGGCTTCCGTAAATCAGAAAAAGCGGCTTCCTCTATTTGACGAACCCGCTCCCTAGTAATCCCATATTTCTGGCCAATTGCTTCAAGAGTTTTTCTTTGGCCGTCTTTAAGGCCAAAACGAAGATGAACAATATCTCTTGTCCGTTGGTTAGAAATATTTTTAAGGACTTGATGAATTAATTTCTCGTATTTTGAAATTTTATTCATAACAATATGAGCTTAACACACTAATATATATACGTCAACCTTTATCTGTATTTTCTCTCCTGCCAAGCAACAATTAAAGAACTAGTGATAAAAATTGAAGAATATGTGCCGATAATTATTCCGATTATTAAAGCCAAAGAAAAATACTTAATGCTTTGGCCGCCTAAGAAAAATATTGCCAAAAGAACAAATAAAGTTGTAACAGCTGTATTTAAACAGCGAGTCAAGCTTTGATTAACGCTCTTGTTCATTACTTCCATAAAATCAGTCCAATTAGTTCTTAAAAGATTTTCCCGAGCCCGGTCAAAAATAACAATGCTATTATTAACCGAATAACCCAAAATAGTCAAAAAAGCAGCTACAAAAGGCAAACCAATTTCTATCATTCTAAAATGACTGAAAAGAGAGAAAAAGCCAATAGTAATAAAAATATCATGGAACAAGGCTATAATAGCAACCATGCCGTATTGCCAAGAAGCCACTGGCTGAGAAACTTTTCGAAAAGCCCAGGCAATATAAATAATAATAAAAACTAAAGCTAAGACAATCGCCCAAAATGCCTTTTTCTTTAATTCCTGGCCGATTAAAGGACCGATTGATTCAAATCTTTTTTCATTAATCTGATTTCGGCCAATTCTTCCTAAAATATTCTGATGAGTTTCTTCGTCAATATCTTTTAATTTTAAAATTAATCCTTTTTGACCGGTTGGCTGAAGATGAATCTGGCCTAATTCAAGATCCTTAAGTTTTTCCTGGATTTCTTGATTAGATAAACGTTCTTGTAAAAACTCTATTTCCATTAAAGAACCGCCTGTAAAATCAATGCCTAATTTTAATCCAAAAACCAGCAAGCTTAACAAGCTGCCTAAAAACAGGATTAAAGAGATAGAGAAATAAATTTTACGATGTTTAATAATCTGCATGTAAATTCAAAGCCTTGAATTTATCCCCAAAGCCATTGTCTTTTTTCTAATCGACCGTGAACAAACCACTTTAAAAAACTTTTAGTTACCACAATGGCGCTAAACATGCTCATTAAAACGCCAATACCTAATGTTAAAGCAAATCCTTTAACTAAGCCAGTGGCAAAGATAAATAAGATTAAACAGGTAATTATAGTTGAAATATTGCCGTCTCGAATAGCTGGCCAAGCCCGATGAAACCCTTCATCAATGCTTCCGCTTAAACTTTTGCCTTCTTTTAATTCTTCTTTAAAACGTTCAAAAATGAGAACATTTGCGTCAACTGCCATGCCAATGGATAAAATAAATCCAGCAATACCAGATAAAGTCAAAGTAACTGGAATTAATTTAAAAATAGCTAAAACCAAAACCACATAAATTAACAAAGCTAAACTAGCTATTAAGCCGGGCAAACGGTAATAAAAAACAATAAAAAGCAAAACAATTAAAAATCCAAAAAGACCTGCTTTTAAGGATTTTTCTAAAGAAATGCTTCCTAAGCTGGCGCCAATTGTCTGCTGATTAATTAAATTAATTGGAACTGGCAAAGCCCCGGCATTCAAACGCTGAACTAATTCTTTGGCTTCATCTAAAGTAAAATTTCCTGAAATCTGAGCTTTGCCGCCTGAAATAGCTTCTTGAACCACTGGCGCGCTAATTCCTGCTCCATCTAAATAAATAGCTATTCTTTTTCCAACATTATTTTTAGTTAAATTTTCAAACATAATGCTTCCTTGGTCGTCAAATTCCAAACTCACTTGCGCTTGATAGGTTTGCTGATCAAATTGAAGCTGCGCTCTTTTAAGATAACGTCCAGTTAAGCGGGTTGGTGAAAAGTAAGGGTCTTCTTGAAGTTGTCTTTCTTCTGCTGGAGTAAGAGTTATTCCCTGTTTTAATTTTTCCAAGCTTTCTTTTTGATCAGCTGAAATACTTTCTGCTTCTGCTGAATCTCTTTCTTCCCGAAAATCCAAAGAAGGCGTCTGGCCAATCATTTCAATAGCTTGAGATGGATTTTTAACTCCAGCCAATTCAACAATTAAACGGTAATGCTGTCCAACCTTATTAACCTGAACCACTGGCTCTGCCACTCCAAAAAGATTAATTCTTCGCTCAATCACATCACGCACTCCTTGCATTGAATCTGCGTAATCTTCTGGGTTAATATTAGATAAGTCCGCTTGATAAACCAAGTGGGTGCCGCCTTGCAAATCAAGACCCAATTTAAAATCACGGTTATAGAAATTAGGCAATAATTCTAAATTTGTTTTTTGATTAATCCAATCAGCGCTTTTGTCCCAAACAACTGGCGCGTCTAAAAAAACAGCTAAACAAGCGATTATAATAATAGCAAAAACAGCCCAATTGGGCTTGCTGCTTTTTCTCTTTCTTCTATCTTTAACAGATGTCTTTATTTTTTTGGTAAAAATCCCCATAAATTTAATTTACCTTATTCCTCATATTATGTAAAGACTGTAATTCTTTAATAATATCTTCTGGAATTGGAATTGGTTCGCCTTTTGGGCTAATGCCTGGATAACGCCAAGCAGAAATCATTTTCTTTTTCTTTCCAACTTGCTGATACATTAACCAAATTTCAGTTGGTTTTTTAGTGTTAGCTGTCTGCATCAAAGCGATTGTTTTCGGAACAATGCCTATTTCTTTTCTTTTTGGATTTCTTAAAATCCTTTTTAATCGACTTTCGCTCAAACCATAATAGCGCATCTTTTCTTTAACATGCCGAGTCCAATAAATCTCTTTGGTGTTTTCCGGCTCCTTAAAAAACATACTTATTTAATTATCTGATGAGTAAAAATTTTAATAACTTTTCTTTTATTTCTATAAGTTAAATGTCGAATTACTGGAACGCCTTTTTTAGAAGAATTACTAATTGCCTTGTCTTTACCTAAATAAAATCCAATATGCTGATGAGCTTTTCCATTAGATTGAATTTGTTCTTCCCAAAGCAAAATATTGCCTGGAACTAATTTTTTAGTTGTTTTCCAATTATTATTTAACATATCTTTTATTGTCCCATTAACAGTTGCATGAGTTTCAGAAATTAAGTCAAATAGCTTTAAAATTGAAGAAACATATCGAGCGCAGGAAAGCTGCCCATTTTTAAGAATGTCTCTTTTTTTATTATTATTCAAAACATAAAAACGCCTGAACATTTTACTGCCTTTGCTGTCTTTAATCATTGATAAATAATTTTGATAAGTTAAAATCTTAAATTTTGATTTATCTCCCATGGCATTTTTTATATTTTTTATTTGAACCGCAAGGACAAGGGTCGTTTCGGCCAACTTTTTGTCCAGCGCGAACAGGCTGGCTTCTAACAGCACCTTGCTGCGCTGCTGGAGCTAAAGACACTTTATAAATCGTATTAACTACAGTTGATTGAATTGAATCTAATAAACGCTGAAACATTTTAATACCCTCATTTTTGTATTCAACTAAAGGATCTTTCTGGCCATAAGCGCGCAAGCGAACACTGTCTCTTAAATGATCCATACTATCTAAATGATCCATCCAAAGAGAATCAACGCTTCTTAAAAGAACAAATTTTTCTATTTTCCGCATATTTCCATTTTCCACTTCTTTTTCTTTTTTCTGATAGGCCTCTTGAGTTAACTCAATTAAATAATCAGATATTTGTTCTTGATTTTTAAATTCTTTAAGTTTTTGCTCTAAATCATCCGGCGCTTGAAAAATACTTTTAGCAATCTCTGATATTTCTTTATAATTCCATGGCTCATTTTGAGTATGAAAATTAACAATCTTTTTAATTTCATTATCAATCATTTCTAATACTTCTGATTTAACATTTTTTTTAGTTAAAATCTCTTTCCGCTTGCTATATATCGTCTCTCTTTGCTTATTCATCACATCATCATATTCCAAAACATGATTTCTAATATCAAAATTATGTCCTTCAATTTTTCCCTGGGCTGATTCAATTGCTTTGGAAACCAATTTATTCTCAATTGGCTGATCTTCTGGAACCTTTAATGTATCCATCATTGATTTAACCCGGTCTCCCCCAAAAATACGCATTAAATCATCTTCCAAAGAAACAAAGAATTGACTGGAGCCAGGATCTCCCTGACGGCCAGATCGTCCGCGCAATTGATCATCAATTCTTCTGGCTTCATGGCGTTCTGTGCCAATCACATGAAGACCCCCAAGCTCTACTGTTCCGCCTAAAACAATATCAACACCGCGACCAGCCATATTAGTTGCCACAGTCACTGCTCCTTTTTGGCCGGCCTGAGCTATAATCTTTGCTTCTTGTTCATGATTTTTAGCGTTAAGGATTTGGTGAGCAATACCTTGTTTTTTTAAATAAGATGAAAGCAATTCATTTTTCTCAATGGAAACCGTGCCAATTAAAACTGGCTGGCCTTTTTCATGTTTTTCTTTTACTTCTCTGACAATTGCCTGAAACTTGCCATTTTCCGTCTTATAAACGCTATCTGGCAGATCCTGCCTGATCATCTTCTTATTAGTCGGCACTATAACTACTTCTAAATTATATACCTTGTGAAATTCTTCAGCTGAAGTAACTGCTGTGCCAGTCATGCCGGCTAATTTAGGATACATCCTAAAGTAATTCTGAAAAGTTACTGAAGCTAAAGTTCTGCTCTCCTGCTGAACAGATACTTTTTCCTTGGCTTCTAAGGCCTGGTGCAAGCCATCAGAATAACGGCGGCCGGGCATTAGCCGGCCGGTAAAATCGTCAACAATAATCACTTGTCCGTCCTTGACCACATAATGGCTGTCTTTTTTAAATAAAACCCTGGCTCGCAATGCCTGTTCCAAATGATGAACATAACGAATGCCTCCCTGTTCATAAATATTATCCATGCTTAAAATCTTTTCTACTTTGGCAATGCCATCTTCAGTTAAAGTTACAGCCCTGGCTTTTTCATCAACATTGTAATCATTATTTTCTTTTAACTGTGGAACAATCTGGCTGAACTGCTGATACATCTTAGTTGATTCAGCATCAGGCATAGAAATAATTAACGGGGTTCTGGCTTCATCAATCAAAACACTGTCTACCTCGTCAATAATGGCAAAATACGGCTCTCGCTGAACCATCATTTCCAAATTAGGCGCCATATTATCACGCAAATAATCAAAACCAAATTCATTATTAGTTCCATAAGTAATATCAGCTAAATAAGCTTCTTTGCGGGGAATTTCTTTTAAGTTTTCTATTTCTACTTGAGAATTAAAGATATATGATTTTTGATGATTTAAACAAGCGCTAGAAAGTCCTAACAGATTATAAATCGGACCCATCCAATTAACGTCTCTTCTAGCTAAATAATCATTAACTGTAATAACATGAACGCCTTTGCCATTTAAAGCATTTAAATAAATAGTTAGGGTAGCAGTCAAGGTTTTACCTTCGCCTGTTTTCATTTCAGTAATCTTGCCTTGATGCAAAACAACACCGCCAATTAATTGAACATCAAAGTGACGCTGATTAAGGGTTCGCTTGGCTGCTTCCCGCACCAAAGCAAATGCCTCTGGCAACAAGCTATCTAATGTTTCCTTTTGTCTGGCTGACGAATTTAATCGCTCCTTAAACTCTTTTGTTTTCTCTTTTATTTGCTCATCAGAAAAACGCTCGAATTCTGGTTCGAGCTGATTAATCTTGTCTATTATTGGCTGAATGTTTTTTATTTGACGCTCATTAGCGTCGCCTAAGAATTTGTTTAAAAAAGACATTCCTACTTCCTAATAATCTTTCTTGATTTTGGATTGCGAAAACGAGCCAAAGGGCTAATCCTCCAGAATTTTTTCCATGAACGAGCTCCGCGAATAAACTTAGTTTCCTGCTTTTTCTTATACCTTCTAATCTTTCTTTTTAATTCATCCTTAACTAAATCAACAGCTGCTGTTAAAGATCCTTCTGTTTCTTTAACCCGAATTAAATAACCATTGATATTTAAATTCACTTCAGCTTTAAAAATATCTCCGCGGCGCTGACCCCGAGTGGTCTTACCCACTTCTACTCGCGCTTCAATTAAATTAGGATCGTATTTTTTAAGAAATTTATCCAAGCCGCCAATTTTTTCTTCAATATACTGGTTAATACTCGGTGAAAGCTTAGTATTGGTCGCTTTGATAATTATTTTCATTGGTTTTATCTTAGCATTTTTTGAGAAATTAAGCAAATTCTAACCAAGATACTGGATTTCTTCCTCTAATTCTATATCAAATTTCTTTTTAACTGTTTTTTTTATTAGTTTAATCAAGTCTTTTACATTTTTAGATTTAGCGACGCCTAAATTAATAATAAAATTAGCGTGCTTTTCTGAAACTTGAGCTTGGCCGATTTGTTTTCCTTTAAGGCTGCTATGCTCAATTAAATATCCAGCTTTTTGATTGATTGGATTTTTAAAAATACAGCCAGCTGATGGATACTCCAAAGGCTGTCTTTCTTTTCTGTGTTTTGAATATTTCTTTATCATTTCCTGGCTGGTTTTTTTATTTCCCTTTTTCAATTCTAATTCAACTGAGATAATAATATTATCTTTCTTTTTAATATTTTTAACTAATTCAGAAATATCAGAGCCAAAAGCGCTAGTATTCACTTTTACTGCTCCGCCAATTGTTCCAGGAATGCCAATTGCCCATTCCAAGCCAGCCAAATTATTATCAATAGAAATTCTTACTAAATCAGATAATTTTGCTCCAGCGTCAGCTCTAATTAGATTATTATCCACTCTTATTTCCTTATTATTCATTAAAATGACTAATCCGTTAAATCCTTTATCACTGACTAAAATATTACTCCCTCCTCCAAGAATAAAAAAAGGCAGTTTTTTGCTTTTAGCAAATTCAACCGCTTTAATTAAATCATTGTTATTTTTAATAATTGTAAAATACTTAGCTGGCCCTCCAATCTTAAAGCTCGTATATGGAGCTAAGACAATGTTTCTTTGAATTTTCATAATCCGCTATACATCACATCTGCGCCAGTAAGATAGGAGTCTCTTTCAAAAGAATTAGTAATATAGACCATATCCCAAAGATGGCCAGTAATAGTGAATTGTTCAGCAGTCATATTAAGCCAATGCTTGGTTCCATCAGCATTAAGCTCATAGACCTTTTTATCCCCATCTGCCCTGATTAGCCAGCTTTCCTGATATTGGGCTAAAACAGAAGAGTCCACATCAATAATGTCTTCCCATAGGAGATGTTCATACTGATTAAATATCTCAGCGCTTTGGACCCAGCGCTTGTAATTTCCTTTGATAATATAAACCTTGTAATCATTTTTTGCTCTAAGCAAGCTTCCTTCAGGATAATTATTAATTGGCTTGTTATCTTCTTCTTCAATTATTGGCGTATAAGCCACGCTAGAAGCAGTAAAACTAAATGAAGCTGAAGATTCATTGCTGCCAAAGCCGCTTTTTTGATATTGATTAAAAGGAATCATAATAACTGATTTGTTCAAACTGGTAAAATTTGGGATATATGCAATTCCTTGCTGGTCTTCTAAAGAAATAAATTTAACAGTTGTTTGATTATTTTGGTCAGTAATAATATAAGGGACGCGAAAATCGCCTCTGTTTGCTGAACCAACAAATTCAAGTTTTAAGGTGTCTCTGTCTGTTAATTGGGCTGTTCCCTGTCTGAATCTATACCAATAAGCCAGCCAATCCTTAACAGAACTGCTCCGGGAAACAATTAAATTAGGAAAGCCGCTATAACTAACCGTATGATCAATATGCAAGCGCTGATAAGTTAAATTATCATTAAGATAGCAATACTTTCTATCTAATCCAACCTCACAATCATTTAGATAATTAGCCACTGCCCAATCAGCAAAAATATCAGAAAATGTTTCTGTATAGCCCAAATCAGCTAATGCCTTATTAATACTATTTATGCCAACCTGGTTATTCAAAACCATCCGAGTCAGAATTTCTTCTCCATAATGATCAACTAAATAATGAATGAATAAGCTGGCTGTTCCATAATCAGCCACCTTGTTTTTCCATTCAGTTAAAGAATCAGACGGCTCATCTAAAAAAGTATCTACCCTATTGGCCAAATAACTATTAATATATTTATCATTATAACCGCAGACTGTTGAAGCGTATTCTGAACGGGCCTCATTCAGCCAGACCTCTTCTTCTAATCCATATAACTTGGTTTTTTGATAGAAAGAAATAAGATGCTGGAATTCATGAGCTAAGAAAGATTTATTTTTGGAATTAAAAATACTAAGAACATTAAGATAAATCATTTCTCTTTCATTGGATGTAGAAATCTGCGACTTGGGATATTCATCAAAAGTATTAAAGTAGCCGCCAGCATCGCTAACCAATTCACTGACTAAAACAGTGATTTTTACATCATTATCAATCCCTGGACTCCATTCAGAACCAAAGATTGCTCTTTCTTTGGGATAAATAACTTGGTCAAATTCATCAGCCAATTCTTTTAATTTTTCTTTTAACAAGCTTTTTTGGGCAATGTTTAATCTATTGTAATAATCTTTTTCTACGTAGAAATAAATAAAATCGCCAATGACTTTTAATTCAGCTGTTAATTGATTTCTGTTAGAAATATCATAAGTAGAATCAACATAGAAATTAACTTGATCGCCTAATTCAGCCGCTTGAATACTTACAGGCAAAAGAAAAAAGCCCCCAATTAATAATAGAATTTTGAATTTTGAATTTTGAATTTTGAATTTTTCCATCATTGTTCTAATAATCTTAAAAATACTTCTGCTTCATCAGCAAAATCAGGATCTAATTCAACTGCTTTTTGAACAGCTTGTCTGGCTTTTTCTATTTCACCAATTTCTCTGTAAGAAGCGGCTAATTTAGCGTAAAAATCAGGATTATTTGGATTTAATTTAATCAATTCTTCATAAATAAAAGCAAGCTTGTGAAAATCCCTTCTAATTAAATACGGCCTAACCATCCTTAATAAATTATTCATTGAATAATAATTAAAGTTAAGCTCTTCCATTACAGCAAATTCTTGTTCAGCTAATTCATCCTCTCCAGCGATAATATAAGCAGCTGCTAAATTCCAATGCGATTCAACTACATTTGGGCTTAATTCAACTGCTTTTTCAAAATACTCAACACCCTGTTCAAATCTGCCCTGGGAAATTCTTGCCTGGCCCATGGAGTAATAAAATTGCGGCCTGTCTGGGCTTAACTTTAACGCTTGATGCCCTAATTCAACAACCTTGTCATAATAAGCAGTATTAAGATTAGCAGCCGCGTTATAAAGAGTCATGGCAAAAGCATAATGACGAGCGTTTAAAGGAGCCGCTTTAATATTCTTATTTATCTCTTCAATAGCATATTCAAAATTATCTATATTCTCCTGTTTGGTGAATTGTCTGCTCTGGTACGCCATAACAACTGTTTTAGATAAATTATGCCTGATTTCCGGCGCTTGATATGTTCCATAATTTAAAGATTTCTTAAATTCAGGCAGCGCTTCTTTATACATATTATTATACGCGTAACTCATGCCTTTTACAGAAGTAGTATTAGCAATAGCTGGCTTAAGATTGAAAATATAGATAGAGAAAATTAAGATTAAAACTGATATGATTATAAAGAACGGTTTTGGCTCGCTGCTTGTTTTGGCTTGATTATCTTCTTTAGAAATATTTTGGCTTTCTAATAATAAATAAGATACAAATCCCAAAACTGAATAAAAAAGAATATAAGTTCCTAAAGTGTCAAAAACAAAGAAATTCTGGACAAAATAAGCGGCTAACAAAGCGATTAAAATAATAAATCCTGTTTCAAAATGTTTAATTTTTTTTCGTAATAAAGAAATTAAAATATAAATAGCAAATCCAAAGATGCTTAAATAAGATAGCAAGCCAAAGATTCCTCCTGGAACCGCTTGATCAAGGATAATATTATGAGCCCGGTCAAACCAAACCCGAGAGCCAATATCAAGGAAAATCGCAACTGGAAAATACTTGTTATAAGCAACATTATAATTCTCATATCCATAACCTAAGAAAAATCTGTCTTTCCAGCCCTTTGCAGCTGCTTGCCAGCCAAGCAAACGCGTTTGAGTGGTTACATCATCAAAAGAAATTTCAGTTAAACGGCGCAAAGCATTGCTATTCTTTACCCATGACTGATCCTGAAAAATCCAGACCGAACCGGCAAAAATGACTAGAAGCAGGAATAAGCCGATAAAATATAGTCTGGTTTTTTTGTCTTTGGAAAAGATAACAGTTAAAAGAGCTATTAAAAGCAAACCGCCGAAAAATCCCAATAAAGCGCCTCTGGTTTCTGTTTGAAAAATAATATATGCTTCAAATAAAAAAACTAATCCGTAAAAAACTCGCCAGCCAACCTCTTTCCTGTTAACAAAAAGAAACAAGCAAAGAAAAATATTCATTAACAAATAAGCGGCTAAAAAGCTGGCATTGCCAATTGTTCCAGTCAAACGAGTGCCTCCAGAACTAGGTAAAAGAAAATCTACCCCAAACTTTTGCCCTAAGGCGTAAAAACTTATCAATAAACTCGTAAAAATAGAAATACTAAAAAACCTTAACCATTCTTTTCTTTCCTTGAAAAGCGAAGTGATTAAGATGTAGAAAACAAATAAATGATAAATTGTCAATAATCCCTCGCCTCTTTCAATATTGCCCCAAAAACTGCGATAAGGATTTACGCCAAAAATACTGACAAAAGTTATAATTAGAATATAAACCAAGATAATCCAAGTTAATTTGGAAAACTTAGGACGGTATTCCGGCTTATAGATAATAAGCAGGATATAAAAGAAAAGGGCTATCTCAATAAGAATCCTAAAAAAGAATGTCTTAGGTGTAATATATGGAAATAAAAACTTGCCCCAAACTAAAAAAGGGGCTATCAAAATTGAATAAAGGCAAGTATAAATAATTCCTTTAATGATTTTTGGGCTCATTATATTATATTTTACTCTATCTGTCTTGATTTATCAAGGCGAAATGGTAGAATAAGTTTAATGCCCAATATCAAAAGAATAATTTTACTGCTTGGCGATATTTTTGTCCTGTATTTATCTCTCTGGCTGGTTCTATTTATCCGCTATGGAGACAGATTTGACTATAATCGCTGGCAGCAGCATTTCTGGCCATTTACTATCCTCTACCTTTTCTGGCTGATTGTTTTTTTTATTGCCGGACTTTATGAATTATCTTTAGCTAGAAATAATATTAAATTCTATTCCATACTTCTTAACGGACTAATAATCAATGCTGGATTATCTGTTGCTTTCTTTTATCTTATCCCGTATTTCGGCATTACTCCTAAAACAAACCTATTTTTAAACTTAGCTATTTTTGCCATATTATTCTCTGGCTGGCGACATCTTTATAATAATTTGATTAAAAGCTCAGCTTTAATTAATAATGTTCTGATTATTGGCCGAAACAAAGAAACAAATCAGATAAATCAAATTATTAAAAACAGCCCTCAATTAGGCTATCAAGTAATTAAACAAATTAAACCGCAGGAAATCCAAACGCCGTTTGATTTACTGGAAATGGTCACTCAAAAAAATATAAAAACAATTATTACCGGGGTTAATCCTCATCATGATTCAAAGTTAGTTCAAAGTTTATACCAATGCCTGCCATTAAAAATCAGCTTTAATGATTTGCCCTCTTTTTATGAAAAAATATTAGGCAAGGTGCCTATTTCCAGCATTGGCGAGATTTGGTTTTTAGAAAACCTGACTGAAAGCCAGAAAAACTTTTATGAAGCAATTAAAAGAATTCTGGACATGCTTGGCTCTTTTATCTTTGGCTTAATCAGCTTAATTTTTTATCCTTTTATTGCTTTAGCAATAAAATTAAATAGCCCTGGACCTGTTTTCTATACACAAAGAAGAATTGGTTTAGACGGCCAAATCTTTAATGTAATCAAATTCCGTTCTATGATTGATGAAGCGGAAAAAGACGGAGCCCAATGGGCTGATAAGCAAGATCATAGAATTACCAAAATAGGAAAATTTATGAGGAAAACCCGTTTAGATGAACTGCCCCAGCTTTGGAATGTTTTTATCGGACAAATGAGCTTTATTGGCCCTCGGCCGGAAAGAATTGAATTTGTCCAGCAATTAGAAAAAGAAATTTCATATTACCAAATTCGCCATATTGTCAGGCCTGGATTAAGCGGCTGGGCCCAAGTTAACTTCCGATATGGCGCTTCAGTAAAAGACAGCATTGAAAAACTGCAATTTGAACTCTATTACATCAAACACCGCTCTTTTGTTTTAGATTTAAGCATTCTTTTAAGAACCATTAAAATTGTTTTGAAAGGAGGAGGGCGGTAAATATATGAGTAAAAAAATTCTAATCTGTGGAGGAGTTGGTTTTCTTGGCTACTTTATTACTAAAGAACTGCTCCCCCAAGGCCATAAAATAATAACTTATGATAATTTTTCAAACTATATCCCTCCCAAAGAGGGCCATTATCCTTTTTATCTGCAAAAACGATTAGAGGATATTAAAAATGATATTGAAATTATTCGTGGTGATATTAGAAATAAAGATACCATAACTAAAACAGTTAAAAGAATTAAACCAGATATTGTTATTAACCTAATATCTATTCCATTAGCTAATGCCTCTACTATATATTTTGAAGATGCTATTCACACAAACCTGAATGGCCATATTAATCTTTTAGAAGCTATTAGAGAAGTAAATTCTGTCAAAAGAATCCTTTATACCTCTTCTAGTTTTGTTTATGGACATTTCAAATATGATCCAGCTGATGAAAATCACCCCACAGATCCAATTGATATTTATGGAGCAACCAAATTATCTTGCGAATTCTTAACCAAAACTTATGCTAAGAGATTTGGCACTGAATATGTAATTATTAGACCGTCAGCTGTTTATGGGCCAACTGATTCTAATCGCAGAGTTAGTCAAATCTTTGTTGAAAACGTTCTGACTGACAAACCTTTGACTTTACACGGAGGCGGCAAAGATAAAGTTGATTTCACTTATGCTACTGACGCAGCTCATGGTTTTTGCTTAGCAGCGCTTCATCCTAAAGGCGCCAATCAAATTTTCAATATTACAGCTGGCAAAGGCAGGAGTGCTAAAGAATTTGCCAAAATATTAGATAAGCTTGTTCCTAATAAAGTTAAAACAATAATTACGCCAGCTGATAAAAGCAGGCCGATCAGAGGCTCATTAGATATAACCAAGGCTAAAAAACTGCTTGGCTATAAACCAAAGTATCAATTAGAAGAAGGACTTAAAGAATATATTGACTATATTCATTCCACTGAATTGTTTAAAAAACAAAAATGAAAATCCCTTTATCAAAACCATATCTTGACAAAAAAGAATTAAAAGCAATTGAAAAAGTGCTTGATTCTGGCTGGCTTGCTCATGGCCCAAAAAACCAAGAATTTGAAGAAATGTTTGCCAAATACACTGGCACTAAATATGCAGTTAGCATGAACTCTTGCGCTTCAGCTCTTTTTGCTGTAATTAAAGCGCTTAATATTACTAAAGAAATTATTCTGCCTAGCTTTACCTTTTCTGCTTCAGCTAATGCTATTGTTACAGCCGGAGCTAAGCCAGTTTTTGCTGATATTGATTATCAAACCAATAATATTGATCCAGAAGATATCAAAAGAAAAATCACTTCAAAAACCCAAGCTATAATGCCTGTTCATTTTGCCGGTCAATCCTGTCAAATGGATCAAATAATGAAAATTGCCAAAAAACACAAACTTTGGGTGATTGAAGATTCAGCTGAAGCTATCGGCGGAGAATTTAAAGATAAAAGAACCGGCTCATTCAGTATTGGCTGTTTTTCCTTCTTTCCAACCAAAAACCTGACTACTGGCGAAGGCGGTATGGTTACAACCAATGACAAAAAACTAATTCAAAAAATTAAAACATTAATGGGGCATGGCATCCCTAAGATGACTGACCAGCGAATCAAAGAAAAAAAACCTTGGCATCGTTCTGCTATAATGCCTGGATATAATTTCCGAATGAGCAATATCTTAGCAGCAATCGGCGTTGAGCAAATGAAAAAAATAAATAAGATGAATTCTTTAAGAAGAAAACACGCTATCTATTTAAATCAAAAACTGAAAAACATTGATTCAATTGGCTTGCCAATAGAAATGCCACAAACCAAACATGTTTACCAAATGTACACAATTAAGCTTAAAAAAGGCAATCGTGATGAATTAGTTAAAAAACTAAAGCAAAAAGGAATTGAAGCTTCTGTTCATTTTGATCCGCCTGTTCATCTTCAATCATATTACAAACAAAAAAACAAACTCCCTATTACAGAAAAAGTTTCTAAGTCAATTATTACTTTGCCAATGTTTCCACAATTGACTAAAAAAGAATTAAATTATATGATTACTACAATTAAAAGATTACTTAATTAAAATAAAAAACTATGAAAGAATATCGTTTACCATATGTTATTGTATTTATTCCAGCATATAATGAAGAAGAAACTATTGCTGGAGTAATTAAAAAAATTAATAACCTTTACAGTAATGATCAAGAAAGAGACTTTGTTCTTGATACGATTGTAGTTGATGATGGATCTAAAGACAGAACTATTGAAGAATCAGAAAAAGCAGGTGTTAAAAGAATTGTTATTCATCCATACAACAAAGGATTAGGCGCTTCTACACGAACTGGTATGGAAACTGCTTATGAAATGGGAGCTGATATTGCTGTTAAAATTGATGCTGATTTTCAAAATCCGCCAGAAGATATTGAACAAATCATTCGGCCAATTTTAGATGACCGAGCTGATGTTGTTTTTGGCACTCGTTTAACTGGCGGGCTTCAATACAAAATGCCGCTTTACCGCGAATGGGGCAATAAATTTTTTGCTTGGCTATGTTCTAAAATCACTGGCTTAAAAGTTACTGACGCTACTACTGGTCTAATAGCTTTTCATAAAAGATATTTAAAAGTTTTTAACATTATTAGAGACTACAACGAAACCCAGCAATTAATCATTGATTCATGGGGAAAGAATATGCGAGTAGTAGAAGTTCCAACTAAATTCCATAAAAGAGAAGGCGGCAAATCATTTATTAAAATGGGCTTTAAATATCCAGCTAATGTTTTACCAACTATGCTGCGAATGTATATTCACTTCAAGCCCTTAAGATTCTTTTTAATTGTTGGTTTATTTTGTCTAATTCTAGGAATTGTCGCTGCTATTTATGTGCTTACTTATGGCGAAACATTTTTTGGCGATGCCACAGTAACTATCCTAACTATTGTTGGATTTCAAATCATTCTTTTTGGACTCTTAGCTGACCAAGTTAGCTACAATAAAAAGAAATAATTTCAATTATGATTCTTACAGAAATTATTAAAAATCAACTCGGTTTGAGTTCTTTGCCGAGTTTTTGTACTTATTTAGTCACTTGGCAATGTAATGCTAAGTGTCAAATGTGCGATGTTTGGAAAAAACACAAAAATAATGAATTAACCTTATCTAAAATTAAAAGCATCTTCCAGCAATTAAAAAGATTAGATGCTCTTAGAATTAGCGGAGGTGAACCATTTTTAAGAAAAGATTTACCAGAAATAGTTAACATTGTTCAAAAGTATAATAAGCCAAAGTTAATTCATATCACTTCTAATGGACTATTAACTGATAGAATTGTTTCTTTTATCAAACAATGTCAGAAAACTGATAATATTCATATTAAAATTTCTATTGATGCTTTTGGAAAAAAACATGATCAAATTCGCGGTATACCAGGAGCTTATAAAAAAGCAACTAACACTTTAAAACAATTATCTAAATTAAAAAATAGCCGGAAATTCTATTTAGGAGTTAATCAAACAATAATTGATAATCAAGGATTAAAAGATTATCAAAAATTAAGCCAGGCCTTAGCCCCTCTTAAAATTAAAGTTCACCCAGTAGTGGCCCATGGTCAAACCGCGCTCTATACCAATCAAGAAAACTTGAATCTTTTTCCTAAAAAAGCAAATGAATGTAGCTGCTATTTTGAATTTTCTAAACAAGAAATGTCCAAACTTATTGCCTTACTTCAAAAAGAAGCTGATTCCTTAACTGATTTTAAAGAAAAATTAGTTAAAAAATATTATCTTAAAGGATTATACAATCGACTAGTTTTAAACAAAGACAAACCCAATCCTCCTTGTGTTGCTTTAAAGAATCACTTAAGAATACTGCCTAATGGTGATGTGCCAATCTGTCTATTTAACTCGCAAATAGCTGGTAATCTAAAAAGAGAAACCATTAGAAAACTATGGTTTGGCCAAGAAATTAAAAAATACCGGGACTTAGCTAAAAAATGCCCAGGCTGCTGGGTAGGATGCGAAACTATTCCCAATGCTGTTTATAGCGGAGATTTAGTTAAAGATTTCTTTAAGTTTTAAATAAATGAAAATATTGCTTGTTCAGCCTCCATTTTCAGAAGAAGGAATTTCTTCAATGGTTAAATACGCCCCTATGGGGCTTGTTGCTATTGCTGGTTATGTTAGACAAAAAAAAGATATAGAAATTCAAATCTATGACGCTAATTTAGATAAAGATCGCTCTATTGAAAAAACAGCAAATAATATTCTTCAATACAACCCTCAAATCCTTGGCTTGTCTGCCATGACTACCAATATCAGCCGGGCCTTAAAAATAGCTGAAGCTGTTAAGAAAAACAGGTCTGATATCATTACAGTAATAGGCGGTATTCACGCCACTGTTTCGCCTGAAAAAGTATTACTAAACAAAGCAATAGACTTTATTGTGATAGGTGAAGGAGAAGTTACTTTTGACCAACTCTTAAAAAAACTTAGTCAGCCAGAAGAATTTAAAAATATTAAAGGACTAGGATTCAAAGAAAATAATCAAATCATTGTTAATCCGAGAAGAGAATTAATTAAAGATATTAACCAGTTGCCTATTCCAGCTTATGATTTACTTAAAACTGAGGATTACCGCAGTCCCTATATGTCTAAAACGCCTTTTATTAGCATGATTAGAAGCCGAGGCTGCCCTTTTCAATGTATTTTCTGCGGAGTTCAAAATATGTTTGGCCGTAGCTATCGAGTCCAAGATCCAAAAAAAACTATCCAAGAAATTGATTATTTAGTTGATAAATTCAAAGTTAAAGAAATTGGATTCAAAGACAGTGAATTTACTCTCAATCAAGAAAATATCAATCAGCTCTGCGATCTGCTTATTGAAAGAAATTATGATATAATCTGGTCTTGCAATGCTAGAGTTGATTGCGGCAGCTATCAGCTTTATAAAAAGATGAAAAAAGCCGGCTGCCAAATTATTTCCTTTGGAGCTGAATCAGGCGATGAGCATATCTTAAAAATATTAAAAAAAGGCATTACCATTGAACAGATAAAAAACGGAGTTAAGCAAGCTAAAGCAGCTAAAATTAAAACAAGTGTTAATTTTATGATTGGCAGCCCTGAAGAAACCAAAGAAACTATTGAAAAAACAATTAACTTAGCCAAAGAAATTAATCCAGACTATGTTCATTTCAGCTTTGCTACTCCTTTTCCTGGAACAGAGCTAAGAGATATGGCTATTGAAAACAATTGGCTGACTAATCCAGATCTCAATGCAGTTGCCTATATGGAATTGATTATGAACGCAACTAACCTTTCTAATGCTGAACTTGAACAGCTTATGAAAAAAGCTTATCAATCTTTTTATTTCCGGCCTTTATATATTCTTAAAAGGCTAACCATGCTTAATAAAGGCGAAATTAAAACTTCGCTGGCTGGATTTTTAGCTTTATTAAAAACCTTCTTTTTTAAAAAATGACTTTTATTAAAAAATATAGTTTTGTAATTGGATTAATAATTTTTGTTTTAATTCTTTTTAAGCTTGATCTTTTAAAATTGATTAATATTTTAAATAAAATAAATTATTTTTATTTTGGCTTAGCCTGTTTAATGCTTATCCTTTTAATTATTACTAAAAGCTATCGTTGGAACTATTTAAAGAAAAAACAAATAATAAATTATTCTTTTAAAGATTCTTTTTTAATGTATAATACTGGTTTGTTTCTTGGCATTCTTACTCCTGGCAGATTAGGTGATTTAAGTAAAATACTTTATTTAAAAAATGATAATTACTCTTTAGGCAAATCATCTGTCAGTGTTATTTTAGACAGATTATCTGATTTGCTTTTTTTAATTGTTTTTGGCTACTTAGGAATGTTTCTATTTTTTTCTTTTTTCCAAAATCTTGTTATTATCCTAACTATAATTTTTATTCTTATTCCTGTATTAATGTTTGTTTTTTTTAAAAACAATTTGATTCAAATTTTTCTCAAAAAAATATTTAATTCATTAATTCCTTTAAAATATCAAAAGTCCTGGCAATTGAATTTCCAGGACTTTATCAAAAATCTTAAATATTATAAATTTAAAGAATATTTTTCTGTTTTTCTGATTACTCTTTTATCTTGGTTAATCTACTATTCCCAAATGTTTTTTTTAGCTAAAAGTATTGGTATTACCAATATTTCCCCGCTATACTTATCTATCTCTGTAACTATTACTGCTTTTGTCATTCTTTTGCCTATTTCATTTTTAGGACTTGGTACGCGCGAAGCAACTCTAATCTTCTTATTTTCTTTTTTTAGTATTAGTAAAGAATTAAGTGTTAGTTTTTCCTTATTAATGCTTTCAATGACTCTTTTAAGCGCTTTGATCGGCTTAATCTGCTGGTTTATCAAACCAATTCATATTTCTTAATAATTTATTTAATTAAATTCATTAACCAGCCTTTGTTGCGTGACATTTCTGGAACAACTGGCTCTAAAGAATTATTAGCAATATTAATTACTTTTGCTTGATTAGTGATCTCTTCGGTTAATTCGTTAGAATAACCTAAAACATATTTTACGCCAAATTTATCAAAAACAGAACTTAATTCATTTTTTTCTAATAATTTTTTAATTGATGCTGGGACAAAAACAACAATTGATTTATTAGTTAAATAATTCAAATTTAAAGCGCTACCTGAATTTAAATTAACTGCTATAACATCTTGATCAAAAATACCTTTCTTTTTTATCTCTTCACTATAAGCGCTTATTTTTAAATTACTGCTATTATCATAAACATGACTCCAAACAATATGATTAACTAAAACGAGATTGTATAAAACAGCAAACAAAATTATTAAATAAACAAAAATAATATTTTTGTTTTTTAATTCAAAATGGTTAACTATCATTTTAACTAAAGAAAAGAAACCTAAAGTAATAAACAAAGAAATCGCCCAATTAAAATCCATTAAATGATTGCGAGCAGCTAGAACAACAAAAGTAAGTAAAAACACAGCTGAAGCAATCCAATAAACAAGCAATTGATATAAGGGCTTGTTTTTTTGTTTTAAGCTATAAACGCCTAATAAAATTAAAAGAAAAATAAAGGGACCGCCAATGTCTTCTAAAGAGAAAAACCTGAAAATATGCCGTGTTCCAAGCATTATTCCAGCTGATATTCTTTCAATAAAGCTTATTTCCCGAATACCCACATTCTTTAACATTTTAATTTCACCTAATTGCTTGGTAATAACAAGTTCATTATTATCTATTTTATTCTCAAGCTGATTAATAAATTCTTCTCGCTCAAAATGATAAGTATAAGGATCTGGATAAATATGACCGTAAAAAGAATAGTCAGCTGATTTAAGCTCTTTTGAGGTTTGAGTAGTAAAAAGATTTAAATTTGTATTATAGGAAAAGTTAGGCAACCAAAAAATAGCCAATAAAATACCAAAAGGAATAAAAATATAAATCAAATGACGTTTCTGCTTTCTTAGCCATAAATAAACAAAAAGAAATGGTACAATCAATAAAACTGCTTCTTTAGCTAAACCAGCTAACCCTAAAAAAAGACCAGCAATAATTAAATAAAAATAACTATATTTCTTTTGCTTAATTCCATAAAAATAAAATAAAAAAAATAAGGATAAAAATAACAAAGTAAATTCATAACTAGCTAAACCATAAGGCAAGGCCCAATTAAAAGGCAAAAATATATAAATAAAAGAAAATACTAATGCTTTTTTAAGATTGAATAAATAAAAAACTATATAAGTAAAAATCAATAAAGTTAAAGCATGGATAAAGATTGATAGTAAAATAAAATTACTAACTTGAGGTAAACCAGTAACTCTAAAAATTTGACTATAAATCAAAGATGTTAATTTATTGCCTTTAGCTGAAATATTACCATGCTCTTTGATTAAATTTGAGGATAAAAAAACATTAAGATTGCTTTCAGCTGAATAAAGATCAATTTGATAAAGATTGCGCGCCATAACTGCATTAGCGCTCATTGAATAAGCTGGATAACCTTTAAATAAAACAGGCGAATACCAAATAATAACTGATAAAAGAAAAACAGTTAATAAAAATATATATATAAATAAAAGATTATCTTTGATATTTTTTTTGATAAATTTTTTCATATAAACTAAAAGTTTGTTGAGCAGTATTTAACCAATTAAAATCTTGGCTCTGTTTTATCCCTTGTTTAATTAAATCGTTTCTTAAATTATTATCTGTTAAAATTTTTTCAAGAGCAGATTTTATTTCTTCAACACTATAAGGATTAACCAGTAAACCGCCTTGACCTAAAACTTCAGGTAATGAAGATATATTAGAAGTAATAACAGGAACACCACAAGCTAAAGACTCCAAAACAGGTAAGCCAAATCCCTCATATAAAGAAGGGTAAGCAAATACCGCCGCAGAACCATAAAGATAAGGTAATTCCTTAGTCTTTACATAACCCAAAAAAGTAACCTTGTCCTTTATTTTTAACTTATCAACTAATTTATTCAACTTTTTTAGAATAGCCTCATTTCTTGGTTGCCCCACTACAACCATTTGATATTTATTTCTTAATTCATGGCCTAATCTAGCATAAGCCTTAAAAAGACGAATTAAATTCTTTCTAGGCTGAAGCTGACCAACAAATAAAATATACTTTTTTGTTAAACCAAATTTTTCACTCAGATAATTTTTATTTATATTAGGCTTAAAGATCTTTGAAACCCCTTCATAAATAACAAAAACTTTATCAGTTGATAATTTAAAATTATCTAAAAGATTTGCTTTAGTACTTTGCGAAACAGCAATAATAGCATCAGATCTTTCTAAAATATCTTCAAGATTTTTCTGATAAAAATATATTGATGACTGCTTAACAAAATCAGGCTCCATTAAATAACAAAGATCATGAATAGTAACAATAAAGTTTTTAATTTTACGGTTAAATTGTAATGGATTAGTTAAATGAAAAATATCTATCTTATCTCTCTTTATGTTTTTTGATAGTAATTGCTGATCAAAACTTTTAATATTTTTTTTTAAAAAATTACTAGGCCAACAAATATACCCAGCTTGATAATGAAAATTCTTTTGACAAGTAATTTCCTCTTTGTAAAAAGGCAATAATTTATGTATATAAGTATACAAATAATAATCGTTTCTTTGATCAATTTTAGCTAAATACTTAATAAGCTCTCTAGTATAAGTAGCATTACCACCGGCGCCAAAAGAAGATATGTAATCTAAACCGATTTTCATATATATTTAATATTATTTTCTAACAATAATATAACTATTAGCATAGATTCTACTTGATTTGGTAAATCTATCTAAAAATTTACTTACTTTTTGAATAGTCCTTAATATTTTCCACCGCAACCGACCTCTGTCTTTTCCTTTATAAGGATTAAAGAAAATAAATTTGATAAATTCAGCTATTGTAGAAAAAACTTCTGTATAGTAATCACATTCAATAACAATAAACCCTTGATCTTTAAATAAAGAAACTAAACCATCTTTAGTGTATCGAAAAAAATCTCCTGGATCGCGATGATAAGGCTGTAAAAAAGGAGCAGTTAAAATACAAATACCATCTTTTTTTAAAGTTCGATGAATTTCTCTTATCATTATCCACGGCTTTTCTATATGTTCTAATACTTGAGTAGAAATAATTGTATCAAATTGATCATCATCAAATGGCAAATCAAAAACACTACCAACTACATCAATATTTTCTCCATCAACCATATCAAAAGCTATATATTCAGATGATCTTTGTTTTATAATGTCTCGATATTTTGCTGAACCAGCGCCCAAATCAAGTGTTTTGCCTGAAATATATTTCAAACTATATTTAATCACCTCTCTGGTTTGTTGAAATTTTTTCATTATTTAATAATCCTTAAAAAGGATAAATACTTTTCACCAATTATACTAATTAAAGTTCGCTTATTAATCAATAGCCCATAAGGAAAAGGTAATTTAAAAACTCCATTATTATCAATGCTATCTTTAGTAAAATCATTAACTGCCATAATATGTTTCTTTACGCCTTTTGAAATAGAAAAATAATCTTGATATTGATAACCAGTCAAACCTTTTTTTATCCACTCACTAAATAAACCTTCATAATTAGCATAAGTAACTAAAAAATAACTTAAATAATAAGGCAAAACAAATTTAAAACTCTCTATACCTTTATCAGAAAATGGTTTCTTTAAAAAAATATATCCCTTTTTAAACTCCTTTAAAAATAATTCGTTATCCCAATTTTCTTTAAAAGAGATATTATACTTTCTATTCTTAAAAAGAATATCGTTATCAATTAATTGAAACTGTTTTTTTACAATATTATTTAATTCAACAACTATTTCTAAAATTAAATCATTGCTTTGATGATATAAAGAAATTAACTCTTCAAGATTATCTGTTGAATTGTTTTCAAACCAGTTCATTCTTAATTGATCAATTCTTAATACAAAATCGCTTTCTATTTTTTTACCACCAGCCATCTCTATCATTAACAAACTATAAACCAAGGAATAAATCGTATTTAATAAATTACGGACATCTATTTTTGTGTAATTTAAATATTTAAAATTAAACAATAATTTATTAATCAATAAATCGAAAACTAAAATAGCGTTAAGTAATTTATAATCTCTTTCCGAAAGTTCTTTTTCGGGATCCCTAAATGATATATCTTTTCCAAAAAGCAATCTTAAATTCTGCTCAGTTGGAACCAAATAATTAATATTGAAAAAACTCTTTTCATTATAGATAGCATATTTATGTGAAAAAATATATTTAGCTTTTTTTGATAAATTCCACGGTGACTGAAAATCAAAACCGTCTTTTATTTGATCATTAAATACTACAATAATATCCAAATCAGAAATACCTGGCAACCATTGACTACCAGCCAAATAAACGGATTTAATATTAGGATTATCCTTTAAATCATCAACTACTAAATCACAAACTTCTTGATAATCAGAAACTTGCATTTCTTCAGGTAAGTTTAAAAAAATATATTTACTCATTAAATGTTTCTTTAAATAATTTTAATGCTTTGGTGTTAATATTTTTAATCTCGCTGTCTTTAACATGCTTGTTAAAATATTTCCTGTGGCGATGTATAACAATCTGATTAAATCGAAATGGCATAAGAGTAAAAAGAAAATTTGGATAATACTTTAAAAGATTTATTCTTTCCCATTTTTTCATTTTTTCCGTGGCTTTATCAACTACTCTAAAATCAATTTCAGGAAATTCTTTTCTAGCTCTATTAAAAGAATCTCTTTTATAAATTTCTATGCCTTTTCCCTGCAATATCAAAGTTGGCCAAAGCATTATACAAGAAAGATCATCCTTCCATTCTTTTAGGTTTTTACTGTAATCACCATTTTTAACCTTACTCTCAAATTTATCAATAAATTTCTTTATTAAATTAATCCTCTCAAATTGATCATCTCTTAAATATATTTCTAATTTTGATTGTCCATTTAATAAAAGAGAGTAATTATAGAGTATTTTAGGAAAAAGAAAATTAGAATAATATTTTAAATCAAATTCAGTCAAAAAAGAAAAGCGATGATGAGACAAAGGATCAATCTTATCACATAACAAAGACAATTTTCTCATCCATTTTTGAACATATTCTAAATTAGAAGAATTTTCAAAAACAGTATTATTTAGAATTATTTTTGTATCTAAGTCACTCCATTTAGGCAAAAAATCTTTCGTGGCAAAACTTCCATGAATTAAGAAAGTTTTAACAAAATTCTTTAACTTCTTATTTACCTCCATTTGAAGAAAATTAATTACATTATACTGCCAACCTAATTTTTTGAATTTTGAATAAACAAATCTACTATCAACTTTTACTAGTATTTTTTCTCTTTCTATTGAAATTTCTTTTTTTAATTTATTTAAATCTTTATATAATTCGATAATTAATTCACTTAAATTATCCTTACAGTAATTAATTGTATATTTTCCAAAACAAATATTTCTAATAGATAAATAACTATTCAATCCATTTTCAATGGATTTAAAGTAATACTTATCTAACCCCATTTCTAAAAAGTTAGTCAACATTTTATTGAAAATCATTTGCATTTCAGATAAACAATATTCTTTTTTATTTTCTTTATTCATTATTAAAAATATTTCTTAAATAGAAAAACTGCTAAAAAAGCAGAAAATGTTCTAGTAATTAAAACTCCGATAACAGCTCCCCAGATTCCATATAAAGGAATAAGAATCAGAAATAAACTAGCCCTAACCAAAGGAACAATAATCTTTATCTGATAAATCTGCTTGATCATCATCTTAGCCCTGAAAATCGCTCCCATTGAAAAAGATAAAGGAATTATTGACAAAGCAAATATTCTAGAATAAGCAACTGAATCTAAATATTTAGGAAAGAAAATCTGGTAAATAAAAGAAGCTGTTAATATATATACTATAACTAAAAAACTGATTAAAGTAGCTAAGTAAAATATCTTTCTAAGAAGAGTTTCTCTAATCTCATCTTTAGAGCGAATAGAAAATTTCGGCAAAGCTAAAGCGCCAATATGCTTTAGAAAAACATTAATTTGCTGTGGAACTAATACAGCAAAAGCATAAACAGCTAACTCAACAGCTCCTAAGTAATGAAAAAGAAGTATTTTATCCAAGCTGCTGGACAAAACATCAATTATTCCGGAAAAACTTAATTTTTTACCATAAGAAACAGTTTCAGGATCTTCTTTAGTATTAGGCAAAAATCTTGTCTTGGTTTTCATAAAGAAGAAAAAGCGCAAGGAAGTTCTAGAAATAAAATAAACGCTAATGATCAAAAAAAGGATAATATGACCAGGCCAGTTGAAAAATATCTTCTTAATCAAAAACAAAGTCAAAAGCATTATTGCTCCAGCTGTTATCTGGGTAATAGAATCATACTTAACTTGAACACTGAATAATCTTTTCCCAGTTAAAAACCCGGTATAAGCCAAAGAGGCGTTAAATAAGAATAAGAATAGAGCAACTACCAAAAGAGCTAAAGAAAGATTTAAATTGCCTTGAAAAAAATAATATCCCGCTATAATTAAAGTTAGCAAGCTTCCCAATAAACCCCATTTTAATTTAGTTTTAAAACCTTTGATAAAAGAACCTTCAAAATTACGAGCTACTGCCTGAATTACAGCTGCTTCCATTTCTGGAAGAGAAAATATAGAAACAATACCTACTAAGGAAAGAATGTATTGATAATTTCCATAAATACCTTTATCTATCCAATTAGCCCAAGCCCAAGCTGTAGTAAAAACAACTATAGTATTAATTGCTTTGCCTAAAATCAACCATGCCTCACCTTTAATTAAATAGAAAAAATCAATCTTAAAATATCTCTGTAGTTTATAAATAATATTTGTTATTAATTTTTTCATTTATTTTTAATTAATTTATTAACTGCTTGCCAAACATCATCTACTGAAATATCTTTAACGCATTTAAGATGCTTATGCTTGCAGAAACGAGCTGTTTTTATAACAAAAGAACAAGGCAGACAAGGCAAATCTTTTTGGACAATTTCACATTTATCACCCAGAGGCGGCTGTTCATAAATATCAATTGGGCCAGCTATATCTACTACTGGTGTTCCCATAGCGTTAGCCATATAAAGAGGGCCTGTATCAACGCTAATGAATAATTTTAAGTATTTTAGCAAAACAGCTAATTCAATTAAATCAAAGTTTTGACTAGAATCAATGCTTTTTTCTTTCATTATGGACTGAACAAAAGAAATATCTTTTTTATCACTAGAACTGCCAATAAAAATAACTTTGGCCTGCAATTCTTGAACCAATTTATCAGCTAATTGGGCAAACTTTTCTTTAGACCACTCCTTTAATTTATTGCCAGCTGTAATAGCAATACCTATTAACAAATCATCAGCATTAAGATTATTCTTTTCTAAGAATTGCCCGACTATTTTTTCTTCAACTTGACTGACAAATATCTCTTTTTTTTCATCAAATTTATCAATACCTAAAAATTTCAATAAATCTAAATAATGTCTCAAAGCTAAAGTATGTAGTTTAATCTCCAGCTTATAATTCCCGCTGAATCTAAGTATTTTTGAAGATTTATTCTCATATTTAGAAATACTTATCACTCTATTAGGAATAGCTGACCAAAAAGGAATTATTCTTTCCATAGTTCCTCTAGTTAAAACAATACTCCATGTATATTTTCTCTTGCGTATTTTCCTGATTAATCCTAAAACATTACTTTTTTCTAATAGAATAATATCACTAATATATGGATTGTATTTAATAAGCTGATAAGAAGTATTTTTTCTATCTGCGTCAGCTAAAAGAACTACATCCAAATGACTTTTTGGAAATTTTTTTTTAATTTCTCTAAAAACCGGTGTAGAACAAACCAAATCACCTATTTTAACTGGCGGAATAACTAAAATTTTTAATTGCTTTCTTTTCTTAATCTTATGCAAAAAAGCCATTCCATAAAAAAATGGAGACAATAAGAAACTAAAAACAACAAATAATATATTTTCTATATATTGTCTTGTAAATTTAATCATTAATTAATCTTATAAATCACAAATCCATTAATTTCATTAATTGGCTTTATAGAGCTGTATAGTTTTAAAACATCACTTTCAGAAATTATATAATCTGCCCTGTATTTATTAAGTTCATTTAAAAATCCGTTTTTAGAAAACTCAATATATCTTTCAGACAAATATTGAATCATTTCTGGAGTAACGCATTTAGTGCAAATATAATGCTTGCCAGGCAAATCCAAACTAGACATCATTGATATTTCTATTTTATTTTCAATCAAATATTTATCTATCTCTTCTACTGAAATTCCTTTCATCCAAAGATAAATAAAATAATTATGTTCTATTCTTTTTTGAAACGCAAAATACCAAGATGCTTGTTCAGCTAAATAAACATTAGCTGAAGTATAAGCAGGAATTATAGAATCCAAAAGCAAATCATCAGAAACCACTACTTCATCTTTTAGAAGATTACTATTTATCCAATCAACTATTGGCCCATATTTCTGCAATTGAACATAATGATCAAAACGATAAACAAAACTATTATAGCAAACTACAGCTCCATTATAAATTATCAAAATAACTAATAAAGAAAATATTATATTTTTAAATTTAGGTAAAAACTTTTTAATCAATAAATCTAAACAAATAATAGAAATAATAATAAAGACTGGCACATTATAATACCAATGAAAATGGCCATGATATAATTCTCGACCAGTTATTATCTGTTGATTGACTACAATAATAGTGGTTAAAGACAGAGAAAGCAAGAAATAATGATTTAGATTTTCAGATAGCTTAAGAATTTTAAAAGTCAGCCAATAAAAAACAATAGTTAATAAAGCCACTTTGCTTAAAATTAAAGTATGAGCCATAATCATCCCTTGATTATTGACTGAATAACCAAATTGAGATGTTTGGAATGCTTTAAAAAGCATAATCCAATAAGGCAATGAAACAACTATTCCTCCAAATAAAACTTTAATAGCAATCTTTAACAAGTCAAATTTCTTTTTCCAGATAAAAAATAAGATAAGCAAGCCAATAAAAGTAATAATAAAAGCCCAAGTATAAAAATAAATGTAAAAACTTAAACCGAAAAATAAAGCTGACAAAATCCACAAATATACTTTCTTTTTATCTAAAGATAAATAAAAAGAGATTAAAAATGAAAAAAAGAACAAGGAACTTATCTGAGGATTAATCGGGCGCAAATAAGGGCTAAAAGTAAAGCTGCCAAATACTTTAAAAATATTAATTAAATCTTGAGGATTATAAACTAAATTAGAACATAAAAATATAGCTAAAGAAACTAAAAAAGCGGTCTTTCTATCTTTTTGTAAAACCAAAATAAAAAGATACATAACTAACCATATTAATATAGGAAAAAAGAACCTTGAGCCATAAATCATAATCTGAAGCGTGGTTAAGCCGAATAACTTACCAAAGCCATTCATAATTATTTCTCCTATTGGAGGCGCTAAATAAGGATCGGTTTTATTTTCATAAAGATAAGAATTACCCATTCCATAATAACCATCCTTTATTTCCTGAACTCGAGAAGTATAATAAAGCTCAGCATCAGTAGCTGAAAAATATATTCCTTGATAATTATTCCCTAATTTTTTCTCAAAAATTAATTGAGGAGATAAAGAATAAATACCAATAATTAATATGCCTATTATTAATAAATAATTGTTTTTTAAAAAATTCATTTATTTAAAGTTTACAACAACGGACACAACCTGGAAGCAATCCTTTTTTTAATTGTTTTCTAAAATTACGATATTTTTTATTATTCCAAACATTACTAAAACTTTCTTGATTAATATTCCCCATTGGATAGTAAAATGATTCACATGGACAAACATCTCCATTAGGATAAACAAATGCGCCACGCCAAACAAAATGGCATTTTCTTTTTGATTTAAAATTAGGTGAATACCAATCTTTGATTTCTTCTTCACTTAATTCTGGAGAAAAAACAATTTCAGGATACTTTTTTTTAATTTCAATGATTTTACTAATAAACTCTTTGCTTTTTTCTTTAGGATTATATGAATAACTAATTCCTTTAATATTTTCTCCTGGAAAAATATTTTGGCAGGAAATATTATTTCTTTTAATATCTTTTTCAGTAAAAAAAGTAGGATGACCGAAGCGAAAACCATCTACTTTTAATTCTCTACTTAATTTAATAATGCTTTCTAAAGAATTTAAATTATCCTCTGAAATAGTACTGTGAATAATTACCTTAGTGTTTCTATTTTTCAAAGAAGTAAAGTGCTCTATATTTTTTATTATCTTATCAAAAGCATTTGGTATTTCAACTATTTTATTATGAACCTCTTTAGAACCCTGAAGCGAAAAAATTAAATAGTTTAATTTTAAATCATTTAATTTATTTATCTTTTCTCGGTTTAATAAGATGCCGTTAGTAAATATCCCGCAGGACATTTTACTACTTTTAACCAGAGAAATAATTTTAAAAATATCAGGTCTAACAAATGGCTCTCCTCCAAAAAGAATTATCCCTGGTCTTTCCTTTTTAACTGAATTGATAAAACTACTAATCCATTTAAAACTTGGCTCCTTATAATCCTTATTATTTAAAAGTTCATAGATATTACACATCCTGCATTTAGCATTGCATTTTAAAGTTACAAATAAAGCAATATTTTTTACTGATGAACTCTTACAGTCTTTTCTTAAATAATAATCAAAAGGAAAAAGATAAACTTGCTGAAATAAATCCCGCCAAGAATATGCATTAAGCATCCTAATATTATTCAATTCTCTTTTTAGTTTTTTAACTATTTCCATGTTTAAATACTAATAATAGCATTAAGCGCATTCCAATATCTTTTAATATCATCTATACTTCTAATTCTCAAAATCTTCTTAATTAAAAATAATGGCCTTAAATAATAACTATGATATGCCCAAGAAACAGCTTTTTTAAGATCTTTTTCTGTCATGCCTTCTGGAAGATAATGAAGTTTAGTGCTATTTGTATCTATTAATGATGTATATTGATCATATTGAGTATGTAAAATCTTTCCTTCTTTTTTAGCAATTTTATATAATTCATTTCCTGGATAAAGAACAACTGTAAAAAAATTAACAACGTCTAAATCTAATTCTTTGGCAAAATTTACTGTTCTTTTAATAGTCTTTGTATTTTCTCCTGGAAGCCCGAGAATAAAAGTAGCCCTTGTTTCTATACCAGCCTGTTTAGTCCATTTAACTGCTTTCTTAGCTTGTTCTAATGTTGTTCCCTTTTTGACAATTTTCAATATTTCAGGATCGCCTGTTTCTAAACCAAAAATAACTTGCCAACAACCAGCTTTTTTCATTTTTTTAAGTAATTCCAAATTAACTCTATCTACTCTGGTTAAACAAGACCAAGTAATATCTAATTTACGATCATGAATTCCTTGACAAATTTTCTCAACTCTTTCAGGTAATAATGAAAAAGTATCGTCCATAAATCTAATTTCCTTTGCGCCATAATTATTAATTAAATTTTCTATTTCATTTAAAACATATTCAGCGCTATGAGCGCGATAATAATTACCAAAAACACTTCTATCGCAAAAAATACATTGATTAGGACATCCTCGACTAGTAATCATCTGTCCAACTGGCAATCTTTTGTAAGATGCTGGAACTGGTTTGTATTCCTTAATATGAGGATAAAGATGACGAGCAGGAAATGGCAATTCATCAAGATTAATAATATATGGACGAACAGGATTAATAATAATTTCTTTTCCTTTGCGCCAAACAAGATTGGGAATAGAATTAAAGTTACTATTTTCATCTCTTAAGCTTTGAAATAATTCTAAAGCTGCATATTCTCCCTCTCCATAAATTCCAAAATCAAATTCACTATTTCTAAATGTGCCTTTAATATCTGCAGTTAATTGAGGTCCTCCAACAACTAAAGTAATTTTAGGAAAACTCTCTTTTAAATATTCAGCCATTTTTAAAGAATCATCAATATTTATTATAGTTGAAGTTATTCCTATAGCATCCGGTTTTTTTTGGTTAATTAATTCGCCTACTTGGTCAAATGTATAGTTTTTTAAATAACAATCAATAATTTCAACATCAAAATTATTTTTAAGCAATACAGAAGCTATATATCCAATGCCTAAAGTAGGTTGAATATTAGCAATGCTAGCTAATTTACCAGCCTGTTTTTCTGGTGATAGAGGCGGACTAATCAAAATTATTTTATATTTATTCATAAACAATAAAAGTTATATGAGCAATTCTATTATTTGATAAAATTCTTACCTTAAAACCTAATTCTTTTAATAAACTAATAAACTGATTCTTGCTTCGATAAAAAATATTCTTTCTACCACAACGAATAACATCAATTAAATAACCTATTAAATATTTCGGAAAAGAATTTTTATCAATATCTTGAATAATTAATTTGCCATTTATATCAAGTCTTTCTTTTAAATTTATAAGTATTTCTTTTTGTTTTTTATATGGAATATGATGCAAAACATCTATTAAAATAATATCCTTAAATTTTTTTTCTGTTTTATTAATACTATTAATAAAATTAATGTTTTCAATATCTTTACCAACTTTTTCTCCTTTCATAATTGCTTTCCTATTATTATCTATTCCAACTACTTTTCTTTCTTTAGAAGTTAATGCTAAAAGATTTGATAGAATGCCTATCCCGCAGCCAAAATCTAAAATATTGCCACTTTTTGAAATTAACTTTTCGATTTTATTAAAATTAACTAATTGCCAACGAATAATAAAATAAAGATAACTAAAAAAACCTAATTTCTTATATCTTTTTTTAAGTTCAGAATAAATATCATCCATCTTATTTTCCCATTAAAAATATTCCTATAATGATTAAAAAAATTCCTGTCCATTGATAAACAGAAACAGTTTCTGAGAAAAATACTAATGAAAGAATAACAATTAAAATAATGCTTCCTGCTTGATAAATTGGAAAAACAAAACTTAAATCAAAATTAGAAACTGCTAATAGCCATAAAAAAGCGCTAATTCCACCGAATAATACCCATGATATAAAATAGTAATTTGTTAGTATGCTTTTAATAAAAGGAATTAGATTTGATATAGAAAAATTAGATAGCCCAAAAGTTCCCTTTTTTAAAACTAATTGAGCTATTACTCCAGCTATAATAGAAAGTAATAGAATTAATATTGATTTATTTAACATAATTAAATTTGAGAATAGTTTTAGATATTATTTTAATTTCTTGATTAGTTAATTCTGGATAAATAGGCAAAGAAAGAATTTCTTGACTGTATTTTTCAGCTATTGGACAAATTCCTTTCTTAAATTTAGAATCTTGATAGGCTTTTTCTAAATAAGTCACTTTTGGATAATGAATTGCTGTTTGTATTCCTTTTTTCTTTAAAAAATTCATTAATTGATTTCTTTTTTTAGATCGTATAACGTATAAATGATAATTATGAAAAGAATCTTTGTTTTCTTTCGGAAGGATCATTACAGAATTTTTTAAATAATTATTATACAAATCAGCTAAATATCTTCTTTGTTTAATCCATTTGTCAAGATATTTTAATTTTATTCTTAAAATAGCTGCTTGTAATTCATCTAAACGACTATTAATTCCTTTTTCTAAAAATTCACCTTTTTTATCTTTGCCGTAATTTCTTAATCTTTTCAACTTTTCAGCTAATCTTTTATTATCAGTTACAATCATTCCTCCATCGCCATAAGCTCCTAAATTCTTGCTCGGATAAAAACTGAAGCATCCAGCATCACCTAAAGATCCTGCTTTTCTATTTTTATACTCTGCTCCATGCGCCTGACAAGCATCTTCAACAACTTTTAACTTGTATTTCTTTGCTATTTTACTTATTGAATCCATTTGAGCAACCTGTCCATAAAGATGAACTGGTAAAATAGCTTTGGTTTTTTTAATAATTTTCTCTTCTATTTTAGAAACATCAATATTATATGAATCAAGATTTATATCAACATAAACTGGCTTGGCTCCAGATAAATAAATACCTAAGGCAGTGGCTGAACAGGAATTAGCTACTGTAATAACCTCATCTCCTTCTCCAATGCCCAAACTCATCAAAGTAATCTGAATTGCTTCTACTCCATTAGCTACGCCTATTCCATATTTAACCCCGCAATATTCAGCAAATTCTTTTTCAAATTTCTCTACATTTTCTCCTAAAATAAACCAACCCTTATTAAGGATTTGTTTAATAACAAAATCTATTTCTTTTTGAATAGATAAATACTGCTTCTTTAAATTACCAAAAGGAATCATTTTTTCTTATCAATATATTTTAAAAAATCCTCATAAACCCTAATATAATCATCTGATTTATAGTAATCATTGGCTATAACTAAAATAACGCAGTCTTTGGAAAACTTGCTCATTGTATGCCATAACTTAGCGCCTAATCTTATTCCATAACAATGATCTTTAAGAGTTATTCTTTGGGTATTAATTCCGTCATCTAAATCTAAAACAAAAGACCCATTAATGCAAAAAATAATTTGCTCTGTTTTTTTATGAGCATGGCGCCCTCTTATAGCTTTGGAATTAAATAAATTGTTAATAAAATAAAATCTTTTAATTTCAAAAGGAATATTTTTATTGCCTTCGCCAATAATTAAATTCCCATCTGGGAAATCATCAAAAGATTGTAATTTTACAATACTTGAATTATTAACTTTTATTTTTTTAACCATAAATTATTTTTCACTTTTATTATTCTTAAACAATTGTGAAAGAATTAATTCCCACCAAAGTTTAAATAAGTTAATAAACACTTTAAATAAACGAGGAAAATTAAAAAACTGAGAATGTCCATATTCACGATTGTAATGACTCACTCCAACTTCATTAAATTTTAATCCCGCCTGATGAAATTTAGTTATCATTTCTACACAAATAACTCCACTTTTATATTCTAAATCAATATCATTAAAAACACGACGTCGAATAATACGAAAATCACAATCAACATCCCTAATCTTAAAACCAAAAAGTAATTTCATAACCCAATGATAAATTTTACCAATTACTATTCGATACCAAGGATCATTTCGTTTAATTTTATAACCATTAACAAAATCTATATCATCATCCATTTTTTTATACAATAAAGGCAATTCCTTAACATCATATTGAGCATCACCATCAGTATAAAAAATTAAATCTTTAGTTGCTGTTTTAAAACCGCTTTGTAAAGCTCCGCCATATCCTTGATTTTTCTCATGAAAAACCACTTTTAGAAAATCATATTTCTTTTCTAATTCTTTCAACAAATCCCTACTGCCATCTGTACTGCCATCATCAATTACAATCACTTCAAAATCATCTATTAATTCTTTCAAGACAAAAAAAACATCTCTAACTAATTTACCAATTGTTCCTTTATCATTATAGCAAGGGAAAAAAGCTGAAATACTAAATTTTGAAAAATTATTACCCATTTTTTAAAAAATACAAAATTTTCTTAGATCTCTTTGTCCAAGTGTATTTTTTCACATCTTCAAAGGCTTGTTTTGATATTTTAGCAGAAAAATCAGAGCTTCTCAAGCTCTGATTAATATTATTAGCTAAGTCTTTAGCATCATCAGGTCTTGCTAAAAAAGCATTATTTTGATTAAGAATTTCTCTTAAAGCAGGTAAATCAGAAGCTATAATCGGACGCTGACTAGTCATATATTCAAACATTTTCATTGGCGAAGTCCATTTTCGAGAAATAATTGACTTAGCTGAGTTTGGCAGAACTAAAACATCAGCTGATTTTAAATAAAAAGGGATTGAATCTGGCATTTGATGGCCAAGAATAATCACTTTATCTAATTTTTCTTTTTGAACGAATTTCTCTAATTCTATTATATCTTTTTTCATTCCGCCAACTAAAATAATTCTAAAACTATCATCTAAAAATTTACTTGCTTCAGCTAAAGTGTAAGCTCCTTTCCATTTAAACAACTGGCCAGTATAAATAACCAATTTATTATCTAAAGGCAATCCTAATTTTTGTCTACATTCTTTCTGTGATTCCTCAATATTAAACTGCTCTAAATCAACTCCATCTGGAGCAATTAAAATCTTATCATTATCTATTCCTCTTTTTATAAAAGAATCTTTAATGCCTTGAGTAATTACTACAATTGCCTTGGCTTTTTTAAAAATCCACTTATAAACGAAAAAATTTCTTGGAACAGCATGTATTTCATAAACAATATTTTTCTTAAACAATCCTAAAAAAGATAAAACTAATGGATTGCGAGAATAAATAATATCTGCTTTTCTAAATAATAAATAGAAAAAAACAAAAAAGGAAAAACTAATGCTTTGAATCCAAAAACCAAAAGGTAAGCCAATTAAATCAACTGAAGGAATTTTTTTAATTTCAAAGCTTTTCTCTATTCCATAATATTTAAAAACATCTTCTTTTAAATGATTTAATCGCCAAGGCACTATTAATTCTATTTGATGACCAGACAATGCAAAAGCCTCGCACATTTTCATTATTTGAATTCCATGCGCTTTTTCTGTTGGCATTCTTGCATTAGCTAAATATATTAATTTCATATTATTTCCATTGTTGGTACCACTGCTGAAACATTAACAAGGTCCAAAGTTTTTTTCTATGATCATTTCTTTTATTTAAATGCTCATCTAATATTTTTCTAATTTCTGAATAATTAAAAATTTCTTGTTTTTTAATAGTTTGTTCATTTAATAAATCAAAAGTAAAATCTTTTAATTCATTAGTGATCCATTTGGCAACTGGAAGACCAAAC
>CAZQLH010000004.1:0-57642 GCA_964594155.1 uncultured Candidatus Saccharibacteria bacterium | reverse complement strand
ATGCCAACATTGCCTGAATTGTTATCTACATAGAGATGAACCGCGCTATTAGCATCCTGAACTGTAAAGCTTCCTGTAATGGTAGTAGTAGCAGATGATAATGATCCTCCTATGCTTCCATTACCGCTGACTGTAAGCGTGTCAGAGGTTAATCCTTCTGTAACAGTGATGCCTTTGCTAAAGGTAGTTGGATTAGCAAAGCTAGCGTCAGCATAGACATTAAAGGTGTTATCTATGGAAGCGTTAGGATCGCCAAAAGCGGCATTCTCGCCAACTGATAAAGAACCGCCAATTGATCCAGAGCCAGAAACATTAAGAGTAGATAATAAGGAATGGCCTGATACTTGCAATCCAGAAGATGGAATATAGATTGGCGCGTATGACGGCGTGGAATAGCCAATTCTGCTGTCTATCTGATTGCCTAAAGTTGTTATTGATTGAGATAGATTGTCTATGTCTTGGTTTAGTTTGGTTAAATCGTCTGAATCTATGGTTTTGGTGATTGTTTGCGTGGCTTGGGTTTGAACAATTGTTTTAGTTATTTTTTTAGTTTGAACAACTGTTTCTTTTAATCCTCTTACTCTGCTATCTGTTGTTTCAAAAAGATAATCAGGAATTAAAAAATCAGCTAATTTAAAATATGTATTGGCAAACTTATTTTTAACGATATTGCGCGTTCTATTATATGTTTTTTGGGTAGTAGAAATAACTTGGGTTGTTTCTTGAGAAAATTCATTGCCTAACTGACCAATAGTTTTTAGAAAATTAGCTGTTGCTTCGCTTTTTTCTATTCTAAAATCACTTATTTCATAAATATTATCTTCTATTGTTTCTTTAATTGATAATCCTTTATTTGAAAGGTTTTTGCCTATATCGGATAACTTTTTAGGTATATCGGATACAATATTATACAGCGTATTGGATAAAGTATCGGATAAACCATATATCCATGCGCTTGCCTTTGAATAAGTTAAAGAAGCTAATTGAGGCAAAGCAGGCAAATGAGAAATTAAATCAGGAAATGCTTCTATCTTATTATCAAGCATTTCTATTTTATTTCTAGTAATTTGAGTAATTTGGGGTAATTCTTGTCCTGTTTTTTGGATTTGACCTGGCAATTTCTTTATTTTCACGTAATTTTCTATAAGAATAATCTTAAAATCTGATTTTAGTTTTTTATTTCTTTGATCTGATTTCTGAACAAATTGAATAGTTGCTTGAGGCAAATCCTGGACAAAAACCAATGTTTTATTAAATCCATTTTGCATTTCTATTAATCCTTTATAAAAACTTTGTTTTAAGAAAAAGCCGTTATCTCTTATGCCTAAAAACGCTTTTCTGCCTATATTTTTAGATATAACAGCAAGTTTATTAGGTATTTCAGGCAATCTGCTTATTTCTCGCAGTAATAAATCTTTAACAAGAGGCGCTTGTTCAGATGCTTCAACAGGCATTTCAATTATTCTCTCTCCTGTGTTTTTGCTTAAATCAACTATACTTTGCGTTTGTCTAAAAATATAATCAGTTGCTTTTTCTCCAGTACTGGCTAACGCTTTAATAGAATTATCTGCCCATTGAGCCAGAGAGGCCCGCGCATTAGGATTAAAAGCTAAAAATGAGCTGATTATCAAAGAAATTATTAAAAGAGCGCTAAAAGCAAATTTCGGATGGGACAGCTTCTGTTTAATCTGATTAAATTGAGAAACTGCGTCATCAATAAAAGCCAATCCCTTATCTATGGGCTGACTAATAAATTCTTCTGAAATATCTTTTATTTCATTTTCAGAAACAATATTCTTAAATTCAAGCAAAATATCTTTAATATTGTTTTTTACTTTAATAAGATCAGATACATCGTACCTGTCAAGTATATCTAAAATTCTTTTTTTCTCTTTTTTAGAATCTTGAATCTGTTCTGTGTATTCTTGAACTTGTTTAATGTAATTTTCTAACCATTCTGAAGTAGTTACCCAATTACGGCCCATCTTAATTGCTTTTAATTTCCCTTGCCGGGCCCTCAAACTTAAATAATCCTGCGAATATTGACAATTCTCAGACGCTTGTTTAAGAGAAATATATTTAATTTTATTCTTGTCTTGGGCCATTAAAATAAAAAGCAGGAAACCTAAAAACGAATTCTGAAAAGAATTCTAAGGTTTCCTGCAAGAAAACTTATTTATCGAATTGTAATTCTATTATACATTTAGACAAAAACCGCGTCAAGGTGTTATCCGATAGTATCGGATGAATTAAAACATCAACTGATAATCTTTATTTTTGACGCTGATTTATGGCTTAAATAAACAAAAAAAGCCCTATCGGCTATCAATTTAAATATTTTTAATCCAGCTTTTTTAATTTTTACCTGTTTAGTTATCCACAGATGAGATTTTGATATGGTGGTTTTGGTGAATTAAGTTTAATAGAAAGGTCTGACCTATCAAGCGGGACCTTCCGCCTATGGCGTAATGTCCCTACTTGATTATGTCAGACCTTAAAAATACTAACTTCAATTCCTAAAACAAGTCCATTTTCCTTTTTGCCTGTTTAGCCCGGCTTAATTCCAGTTTTCTTAAAAACCCTTCTATTTGATCAAGGCGGTAAACCCTATAATTATTAACTGGATTGCGATATGGTTTTAGAATTCCTTTTTTATCCCAGTTTCTTAAAGTCAAAGGAGTAACATGAAGCAGTTTAGCAGCTTTTTTAATAGTAAGGTATTTCATAGTTTTTAACAGATTTTATTAATGTTTTGTAATGTATATTAATCTTTATCTATTATAGCTTTTTTGCTGAACATAGGTCAAGTGGATAACTAAATCCGCGCTTTAATACTCTGAAGAATGCCTAATCCTATAAAAATACTTAATAAACTGCTGCCGCCATAACTAACCAAAGGCAAAGTTAATCCAGTAATCGGCAGAATAGCCATATTCATGCCAACATTAATAATCACTTGAGCAAAAATCATTATTGCTAAACCAACAGCAAAAAGACGAGAAAAATTATTTGAAGAATCCAAAGCTATTTTAATAATTCTCCAAAACAAAAAAGCAAAAAGAATAAGCAAAAAAGAAACGCCAACCAATCCCCTTTGTTCAGACAAAGCGGCAAAAATAAAGTCAGTATGCTGTTCAGGTAAAAACTTAAGACCAGCTTGAGAATTTAAACCCAGTCCTTGTCCAAATAACCCTCCTGATCCAACAGCAATCAATGATTGGCTAATATGATATCCTCTGCCATAAGGATCTTCTTGAGGATTAAGAAAAGTAAGAATTCTTTGTTTTTGATAATCCTTAAGAACGCCAAACCAGCTTCCAATAAACAAAAGCGCCATAATTAATGAAAGAACAACCAAATGGCGTGTTTTAATTCCAGCTACAATAATTATTCCCAGCCAAATACAAATTAGAACCAAAGCTGATCCAAAATCAGGCTGAAGAATAACCGCAATAATAAAAAGACCTATATAAAAACCAGAAACAATAAGATGGCGAACTCTATACATTTCAATATGCCGAAAAGAAAAATATTTAGCTAAAAACAAAATGGTAATTATTTTAATAAATTCTATCGGCTCAAAACGAAAAGAGCCTATATGAAACCAGCTAGAAGCTCCCCTAACCTCTTTAGAAAAAAGAACAAAAAATAAAGCAGCTAAAGAAATCAAATAAAGAATAATTAAAACAGATGAATTGTTTTTAAAAATCCGATAATCAAAAAAACTTATAGCAATCATAATTAAAAACCCAATACAAATAAAAACAGCTTGTTTTTGAAAAAAAACTATTGACTCTAAGGGACCAATGCCATTAATAGTTAAAAGCCCTACTCCAGAAAGAAGCAAGGCAATAACAGCAAGAGGCCAATCAAGTTTTCTAAGATGATTATACATAGAAATATAATTATAAATTTCTTTGTTCAAGGTCCGACCTGTCAAGCGAAACCTTTTGAATAAGGTTTCTACTTTCCTATGTCGGACCTTAAGCCAACTGAATATAAGGTCTGACATAATTAAGTAGGGACATTACGCGAAGCAGAAGGTCCCGCTTAATAGGTCAGACCTTGAGCTTTAAAATGTTAAATATTAGTATTCCTGAAATCTCTCTTGTTTTCCTCTGCTGACTGGCAAATAATTATCTGGATTAAAAATATTTGTTTCTGGCTCTATTTCTACAAAAACCGCTTGTCCGTCTATCTTATTAAACCAAATCGCGATAAAATCACGTTCTTGATTAGCTAATAAGGTTCTAACTTCAGTGCTATTAACAGCAATTAAATTGCGAAATGAATCAAATAATAATATATCAATTTCTATTTTATCAAAATCAAAGTTTGTTTTATTAATCACAATAGCTTTAGCTTGGCTAAATCCTGTTTCTTGGCCGCTTAAAAGACGGTATTCTTTTTGTTGAACTATTAATTGCAATGATTGATAATTCTCTGGTTTTTGCCATTCTATCTGGCCAAAAGAAAGCTCAGCTCTGCTAATTATATTATTGCTTTCTGCTTTAATTTGAATAAGATATTTAGTTTGATTAGGCAGAATAAATGTTGAACCAGAATATTTAGTTACAAGTTCGTTTTGAGTATTGTAAAGTTCAAACTGATAAGGAACCTGGCCACTGCCATAATTCTGATTCGGATTTCTGATTTGAGCGGCCAAATCATAAAAATCTTTCTGGCTTGAAATAGCCTTAACCCATAAGACCTCTATGTCTTCTATATTAATTAATTCGCAAGAAGAACAAGGGCCGCCGCAGTCAATTCCTTCTTCTTCTTGATTCTTAATTCCATCAGTACAAGTTGGTCCTGATTTGGTAAAATAATAAATTAAAAAACAAAAACTAAATAATATCAGGAAAAAAATTAAAGCAATAATTATTTGTTTAACTGTTCGCTTAGTCATAATATAACAAGTCTATATTTTCATCGCTCGTTCGGAAACGAAAATAAATTTTCGTTATCTCTCACTTGCTCGAAAATAAAAACCCTTACTAATTAGTATAGGGCTTTTATTAAATATAGTAAAGCGGTTAAGGCCGTATCTTGATTAACATTCTGTAATTTTTGAGACGCGTCGGAGCCCTTTAGGGTAAAACGCGAAGAAATTATAGAGTGTTAATCAACTTTACTTTTTTGCTCAGTCATTAGGCGACTACCTACTTTCGCGCAAAAGCACTATCATCGGCCTCAAAGGATTTCACTTCCGTGTTCGGAATGAGAACGGGTGGAACACCTTTAGTATAGTCACCCAATGACTAAGCAAAAAAAATTGGAAAGGTAATTTGCCTAAATTCTTAGTAAAAAAATTTAGACGGATAAATGATGATTTATTAGTACTCCTCGGCTTAACGCGTTACCGCGCTTACACCTAGAGCCTATCAATGTAGTCATCTTCTACAAATCTATGATACCTAATCTTAGGAGGGGCTTCGCGCTTAGATGCTTTCAGCGCTTATCCCGTCCAAACTTAGCTACCCAGCAATGCCCTTGGCAGGACAACTGGCAGACCAGAGGTTTGTTCATCCGGATCCTCTCGTACAATGGACAACTTCCTTCAAGTATCAACGCTTGCGGCAGATAGGGACCAACCTGGCTCACGCCGGTCTGACATATTATTCTTTTATTGCTAAAAGTACAGACTATAACTTTCTAGTTCTTTTATAAAAAACTAGACTGACGTATTGCGATAGTTTAAATCTTAAATATTAAGCACCTATCGCCCAATCATCTAAAATGATTAAGTCGTTACGGGGACAAAATTTTGTATTTCATTGAATGAATTATAAATGGGCTAATCAATTTAATCAATTTAGTTTTACTCTCTTTATTTACTCTTAATCGATAACTATTTCTATCTTTATTAAGATTCGATTTTAATTGATATTTCTTTTTTAATAATTCTATTAACATTCTTTGTTCTCTATAAGAAAAGGATTGTATATTGTACCTTATAGAATTTTTATCATTATCACCATCATCCATTGTCCAAATTGCTAAAGACAGTGGTGTTAACAAATTATAAAGATTCTTAGGTAAAATCTTTTTATCATTATTGTAAAACAATGAATGTAAATTTCCTAACTCTTTAATTGTTGAAGTATGAAAATACCAAGATATATTATTTATATCTCTTTTTTTATCTTTCCATACTATTCTTTTAGGCTTACTGTTAACTATATTCTTGAAAATATCATATTTCCAAAACACATAATTTTTCTGTTTTTCTCCATGATGAATTCTTAATCTTGCAGTTCCATTTTTTGATCTACACTCTAATCTCCCATCTCCTAAAAGACAGCTGATAATGGCCTGTTTTTGAAAATTAGATATAAAATTTTGTCTTCCCACGATATTACCCATATAACTTTATTATAGCATAAAATTACGGACTTCATCGTTATTAGTCAGTTTATTCTGGGCTCATTTTCACTTACCCAGCTCACGTACCTCTTTAAATGGCGAACAGCCATACCCTTGGGAGCTTCTCCACCCCCAGGATGAGATGCATATTATTTCACGTATTACTACATGTATAGACTATATCATCACCCTATTAAATGTTCATTATTCAATAGGGGCTCAACGTGTGATAATGGTTTAAATCCTAAATATTAGGTACCCACTATCTCGTCTATCTTATATAGACTCAGTCGTTACGGGGTTAAAGAAATCTTATAATTCATTTCTGGAATAATATATGGCTTTACTATCTTACAAAATTTTCTTGCTTCTGCACTTGGAATATAAATATTCCAAGTATCTTTCTTTTTATGTAGCCTACTATTTATTCCAAAATTTATTTTTAGACATTTCAATAATAATTTTTGTTCGTAAAGCCGAAATGAATCTGTACTTAATCTTAGTGCATTACAATCAGTTCTTTTATGACCATCATCCATAAACCAAATAGCTAAGGACAAAGGAGAAAACATTAATTCTATAATATTCTTTGGAATAATTTTAATTCTATTCTTATAAAACTTTTGTTGATAAGAATTGAATATTTCTAAAGAATATGTCGAAAAATGCCAAGATTTATACATTTTATTATTTCTTTTATCAATTTTACAAACTAATCTTGATTTACCACAAGACAAATTTTTAAATTCTAATTGTTTCCATTTTAAATAATTTTCCTGATTTTCTTTATGTTCTATTCTTAAACGAACATTATCTCCATTTTTCTCTAAATGACCATCACCTAATAAAGAACCTATTAGAATTTCTTTTTGTCTATATGATAACTTCATAAATTTCTCTAACTTCCCACGGTATTAACTATATTATATAGCATTCACCGTTATAAGTTGAATTTTGTCAGTTGGGATTACTCCCAACAGCGGCCTATCTTAAATTGGTAAGCCGACATCGAGGTGCCAAACAGCGTCGTCGATAGGGACTCTTAGACGCTATTAGCCTGTTCACTTTAATCTTAATATTGCTATTAGAGCAGACTATATCTTCATCCGCTTAAATGCGGAGCACAGCGTATAATAAAAGTTTTTATATCCCTGATTATCAGGAACCTTTTATTTCGTCGCTTAAAGCGACTCAGTCGTTACGGGGTCACGAAGACTTCCCACGGTATTAATTGTATTAAACAACCTCCACCGTTATTAGCTGTGTACTAGAAATGAAATTACTTTCATCTCGGGACAACGTTTGTTATCCCCGGAGTAACTTTTATCCGTTAATCTCTGGCGGTTCTATAACCCACCATCAGTTCATTAAGTTCTGCTTTCGCAACTGCGCGACATGTCCGTCTTGCAGTAAAGCCAGCTTGTGCCTTTACACGACCAGTCCGATTTCCATCCGGACCTAGCTGACCTTTAAGCGCCTCGGTTACCTTTTACGAGGCGAGCGCCCCACTCAAACTACCCAGCACCCACTGTTTCCCAAAGTAAAATCAGGATTAGAAGCATTATTTTAAAAGACGGGTATTTCACTGGCGGCTCCACTCATTCCGAAAAACAAGCTTCAAAGCCTCCCCGCTATGCTACGCATCTAAAACAAAACCCCAATGAGAACCTGTAGTAAAGCTTCCGGGGTCTTTCCGTCTTGCCGCAAGTAGAGGGCATCTTCACCCCCACTGCATTTTCACCGAGCTCCTTGTGGAGACAGTTTCCCGATCGTGACGCCATTCGTGCAGGACTGAACTTCATATCACTCCATTATTACTAATGGCATAGACTATATCTTCATCTTACTTATCAAGTAAGAGTCAACGTATTACGATAGTTTAAACATTTCTGTATTCCCTATCGTCTAGTCAACTAAGTTAACTAAGTCGTTACGGGGTTTGATATTTTATCAAACTTCCCACGGTATTATCTATATTATACCATATAGAATTCACCGTTATAAGTTGAATTTTTACTAGAAATCACTTTCTAGCCTGGCAAATTTCTCACCAGCCAAGGAATTTCGCTCAAGCTGTTATCGTCTTGATTCGCTCAAGACTTCTTTATATCGCTATAAAGATCGGACTATATCTTCCCTGTAATATTACAGAGTTCGGCGTGTAGTCTCTGAGGGGTCACTAAGACTTCCCTGCTGATTGGCTGCACTTGTAGCATTGTTACTCATATTATGAGTAGCTCAAGATACACAGCTATTCCAGCATATAGCCGAATTTTACTAAGGCAACTAATTCACCTTAGAACGATTATAGTTATCGCTGACATTCACTAGGGCTTCGGCCTTTCGCCTAACTCCGAAGAGAAAGACGTCAAACGTTAACCTTCTAGCATTGGTCAGGCGTCACCCCCTATACATCCTCTTGCGAGTTAGCAGGGAGCTGTGTTTTTGATAAACAGTCGTCAGGAATCTTTCGCTGCGGCCAATATCACAAGTGATAATGGCAGGGTTTATCCCGAAGTTACACCCGCTGTTTTGCCGAGTTCCTTCACAAGGAATCACTCGTTCGCCTTGGTCTACTCGACCTACCCACCTGTGTCGGTTTACGGTACGGACTCAATATCCTTAACTCTAGAAACTTTTCTTGGAGGCCTGCTCACTTGAATTGGTTATTCCGTAGAAAAACCTTTTCTCAACTCTTGAGTTGATGCTGGCCGGATTTGCCTAACCAGCGCTCTTAAGCCAAGAACGACAATCCAATAAGACGCTCAAGCTACTAAACCTCGTCCTTTCATCGAAAAAATACTGAGGGGACGGAATATTAACCGTCTGTCCATCGCTACTGACCGCTTATCGCGGCCGCAACTTAGGCCCGCCTAACCCTTGGCTGATGTTCATTGCCAAGGAAACCTTGGGTTTTCGGCGATCCGGTATCTCACCGGATTTGTGGTTACTTATGCCAACATTCTCACTTCTCTAAACTCCATCCCGACTCACGTCGTGGACTTCAACGCATTAGAGAACGCTTCCCTACCCCGCCCATCTAAAAGATGGACAGCTGTGTCTTCGGTATCAAACTTTAGCCCCGTTAAATCTTCGGCGCAAAATCTCTGAACTAGTGAGCTGTTACGCACTCTTTAAAGGATGGCTGCTTCTAAGCCAACCTCCTAGCTGTCAGAGAAACTTCACTTCCTTTCCCACTTAGTTTGATTTAGGGACCTTAGACGACAGTCTGGGCTGTTTCCCTTTTGACCATGGAGCTTAGCCCCCACAGTCTGACTCCTTCGCAGAAATTATAGGTATTCGGAGTTTGATTGAGATAGGCGGGACGAACCCATCCATATCCCATCCAGTGCTCTACCCCCTAAGACATTAACAGAGAGCTAACCCTAAAGCTATTTCGGGAAGAACCAGCTATTACCAGGCTCGATTAGCTTTTCACTTCTAACCACAGCTCATCCCCTAACGTTGCACAGTTAGTGGGTGCGGACCTCCATCCGACTTTCGTCGAGATTTCATCCTGGCCATGGTTAGCTCGCTCTGGCTTCGGGTCGTATACAAACGACTACCCCGACGTAAAGTCGGGACGGACTATTAATCCTCGCTTTCACTATGTCTCCGTCCTTAACGGACTTAAACAAGCCGTTTACATACACTCGTTGGCTCGTTCTGCAAAAAGCACGCCGTCACCCACGATTACGCAAGCGTAATCGGGGCTCCGACTCTTTGTAGGCCCATGATTTCAGGTTCTATTTCACCGCCCTCAACGGGCTACTTTTCACCTTTCCCTCACGGTACTGGTGCGCTATCGATCATAAAGAGTATTTAGCCTTGGCAGCATAGGACTGCCAGCTTCCCACGGGATAGTCTGGTCCCGAGGTACTTAAGAATAATAACTAGAAGCATAAAGGAATTTTCACTTACGGGACTATTACCCTCTTTGGTTCTGCTTTCCAGCAAGATTCAATTAACCAGCCTTTATTTAATAAACTTCTTCTGAGACATCCTTTAGTTACTTTAAAGCAACCAAGGGACGCTTCAGAGCGTTACTACCTTGCAACCCTCATCTTACTTAATAAATTAAATAAAATAAGTTTGGGCTTTTCCCTTTTCGCTCGCCGCTACTTAGGGAATATTTCCCGACTTTACGTCGGGACTTATTTTCTTTTCCTCCGGGTACTGAGATGTTTCACTTCCCCGAGTTCCCTGCCCAGTCATTCGACCAGGCTAATTTTGTTTATCGCAAAATTAGGTTTCCCCATTCGGACATCCCCGGATCAAAGGTTGTTAGACACCTTCCCGAGGCTTATCGCAGTCACACCACGTCCTTCATCGGCTCTTTATGTCAAGGCATCCGTCACAGGCCCTTAATATTTATCCGTCTAAATTTTACCACTAAAAATTTAGACAAATTACTTTTCCAATTTTACTATTGACGGAAAAACTACTTTTCCTAATTGTCAAAAAACTATCCTAATTGCCCTATTAAACTAAAAAGACCGCTTGAAAGCGGTCTTCATTTCAGAGACAAATAACAAATAGACAGTTATTAACCGCTTTCTATGTATAATGATCTTTTTAGTTTATTCATATCTATATATATAATATTATATTTATTCCTAATCTATGTCAATACCATAACAACCGAAAGATCTCGGATTTTTCAATTAATTTATATAATCCTCTTAAAGTTTATCCTAAAATGTCTCTTTTTATCTTGCCAAGAACCTCAGTTGCAAAATCCTTTCCTCCTAGTCCAAAAGCTAAGCCAGATGCAACAACAAAGGCAGCTATTACTCCCGTAAAGATGGTTTGAATTAAAGACGGAACAATACCTAATTGCAACAAAGCAGCCAAACCAGCAAAAACCAGGATACTCCATTTAGTTAATGTTGCTAAAAAATTAGATGCTCCAAAACCAGCTGCTTCCACGCTAGCCTTAACAAGTTTTTGCATAAAACTAGCAATCAATACAGCAGCTAATAAAATCAAAACAGCAACAATTAACTGAGGAATATAAAGAAGAACCCTTCTTAGAAATTCTGTTACTTGGTAAAGACCAAGAATATCAGTAGCAGCCATTAAAAAGACGATAATAAAGAACCATCGCACTAATTCGCCAAAAAACATGCTTGAGTCCAACTTTAAATTAGCTCTTTCAAAACTCTTCTTAAAACCCATCTTCTCTAAAACCTGATCAACTCTTAAAGTTCTGATAATCTGAGAAGCCAACTTGCCTAAAAGAACAGCAATTATCCAACCAATAATAAAAACTATAATTGCCCCTAACAGATTTGGCAAAAAACCAATAAAACCAGACCAGAGTGTTTGAAGAGAAGCTGTTACCACTTCTGTCCATGTTTGAATAACCATTCCATTTTTCACCCCCTTTCATTATAAGCTAAGTTTTTTCAAGATAATTTTACTACCTATATTGTAACAAAAAAATCCACAATATGCCTGTGGATAACCTTGTGGGCGTACTTGGATTCGAACCAAGGACCTCATCCTTATCAGAGATGCGCTCTAACCAACTGAGCTATACGCCCGACTATTAACAATCCTATCAAAAAACACCTGCCAAAGCAAGTATTTCCTGTTGCAATCTCGTGTAGTTGTCCCAAATGAAGTTCATTAGAACTATCAGGTCTTAATTTAGGGCTCCAAGACCAATACCCACGAGTTGAGATAAGAATTCTATATCTCAACCTGTATCGACACCCCATATATATTAAATATATAGAAAGGAGGTGATCCATGCACAGCTTCCGCTACGCATGCCTTGTTACGACTTTATTCTGGTCACCGATCTTACCTTAGGCCCTTCTAATGAAGAGACTTCGGGTACTACCGACTTCCCTAATATGACGGGCGGATTTCGATAAGTAGAGTTCTTTCGAATCCCCACTGAGCGAGCGGATTTCCCGCACTCAGCGAGCCCGACGATTCATTTTAGATTTTAATAATCTAATCTTTTCAATTCCCTTTTGATTATGATGTTCGCCATTGCGAACCATTTCAGCAATACTACAAAAAATATTAAAGTTTTTTACTTTCGTACTTTGTAAAGGATATTTCTTAAAAAATGGAATAACCTTTCCTAAGATATCACGATGCGAAGCAACTGTATAGCGATAACATTGAGTATGATTTGGACGCTTTTCATTCTGGAAATACACATTTCCACAATCAAGCGTATTTTTAACCTTCTCTAAAAGAAATTTATCTTTTGCTTGCATCTTGATATAAAACGAAAGTAAAATCATTGCTCCGCCATTCTTATTGTATGGCGGTCTAATACAAACATAAAAACATCCTTCGCCATCTGTAAGACCAACAATATAATCTAGAGAGACCGTCGGTTTTGTCCTTCGCTCTAACGAATTAGAGCTACTACGACGCAGCTGACTTCTTTGTGACTTCATAACATAACTCTATTATATCACAAAGATCTCCCTGGGTCACTATTTATACTATTCCGGGCATCCCTATCGGATTATTAACTATGCTTACTTCCCTATAACTCACCGTATAGGTCGTAAGAATCCTTTTAATGACAGGGCTGTCTTTTGCTACTAAGACCCTTCAGTCTCTACCTCGCGGTGCGAGACCTGTCTGTTCGCTACGCTCCAATAAATATTGGAGGAATTGATTTTAACAATTTAGCATTATAATAGCTGCCAGGCACATTTATTTTTGAGTACAAGACTTGAGAACGTATTCACCGCAGCGTGGCTGATCTGCGATTACTAGCGATTCCGGCTTCATGAGGGCGAGTTGCAGCCCTCAATCCGAACTGGGGCTAGGTTTGATGGGATTGGCTCCACCTTGCGGTTTGGCAACCCATTGTCCTAACCATTGTATCATGTGTGTCGCCCAGGACATCTAGGGACACGCTGATTTGACGTCGTCCTCGCCTTCCTCCTCCTGTCCGGAGGCAGTTCCCTGTGACACTTGTAACACAGGGCGAGGGTTGCGCATGTTAACCCATTTAAGGGAGCACCTCAAGGCACATGCTGACGGCAACCGTGCACCACCTGACCCTGATGTCTAAAGAAAGTCTACCTTTCGGTAAACGGTCATCAGGATGTCTAGTCCTGGTAAGGTTCCTCGCGTAATGTCGAATTAAACCACATGATCCACCGCTTGTGCAAGTCCCCGTCTATTCCTTTGAGTTTTAGCCTTGCGGCCGTACTTCCCAGGCGGTCAACTTAACGCGTTAGCTTCGCCACTCAGAGGGTCGATACTCCAAACGGCTAGTTGACATCGTTTACGGCGTAGACTACCGGGGTATCTAATCCCGTTCGCTACCTACGCTTTCGTGTCTCAGCGTCAGCTAAGTACCAGCTAATTGCCTTCGCCTTTGGTGTTCCCTACCATATCAACGGATTTCACCCCTACTTGGTAAGTTCCATTAGCCTCTTACTTGCTCTAGTTTTAACGTTTGACTAGCAGCTCCGAAGTTGAGCTTCGGAATTTAACCAATCACTATTAAAACCGCCTACACACGCTTTACGCCCAATAAATCCGGATAACGCTTGGGGCCTTCGTATTACCGAGGCTTCTGGCTAATAGAATTCAATAATATAAAATTCTACTGGACTATATCACCACCCAATTAAATATAAAAATATTTAACGGGGGCTCGGCGTGTGATAATGGTTTAAACCTGGATTATCCAGAACCCATTATCTCTCCCATAAAAGGGATCAGTCTCTGAAGGGTCAATTTATAATGGAGGTAATTTATGAGAAAAACAGTTTAATATATATGATTTGATAACTTTCAAAAATTTATTTCTACCTGCTACTCCAATATATATTCTAGGATAATTTTTGCCTCTACATGAAGTTCTTTGAACTGTAGATTCTATGCCAAAATTATCATATAAAACATTTTTTAATCGATGTGTGTCTTTTACAGAAAAACAATTAGTACATAATCTAAAACCATTATGTTCTTTTGGCCGCCAGTATAATGAACCATCGTCCATATACCAAATTGCCAAAGTTAGTGGTGAAATAAGTAATTTCGAAATATCTTTAGGAATTACTTTTTTACCATTAGGATAGAAAATTCTATGAAGAATAGTTAATTCTGCTAAATATTTTGTACTAAAGTACCATTGATCATTGTCTTTTCTCTGTTTTGGACTAGAAATACAAAGGTCTTTTAATTGATCATACAACCAAAATACATATTCTTTATATCTCAATGATTGTTTTATCTGTAATCGTGTTCCACGAAATCCATTAAATTCTAAAGACCCATCTCCTAAGATATTACCAATAATAATCTTTTGTTGGGTTTTAGAAATTAGATTTGTATTTAACGATCTCATACTTCCATTATAAACGACTTCCCTGCTGATTGCCATTTATTTTAAATATCAAATAAATGGGTTCCAGCATATAAGCCGAGTTTCTCTCTAGTGCGAGCTTAGCACTAGATTCTCTCTCTGACGTTACCGTCAGAGGTCGCGCCAATGCACGAAGTTAGCCGCCCCTTATTCCTAAAGTACGCTCATTTTGGCAAGCCAAAATTGTTCCTCTAGAAAAGAATTTTACACTCCGAAGAGCGTCTTCATTCACGCGACGTCGCTCCATCAGGCTTTCGCCCATTGTGGAAGGTTCTTGACTGCTGCCACCCGTAGGTGTATGGGCCTTGTCTAAGTCCCATTGTTGGGGGTCAAGCTCTCACTCCCCCTACCCGTCATTGCCTTGGTGAGCCATTACCTCACCAACAAGCTGATAGGGCGCAGGTTCCTCCTGAAGCGCAACCCCGCAGTATTGCGGGGAACTTTACCCTTGCGGGACTATCTGGTATTAACTTAGATTTCTCCAAGTTATTCCAGACTTCAGGGTAGATCCCTACGTATTACTAACCCGTTCGCCACTACCCCTCGATAAACTCGGGGTCGTTCGACTTGCATGCCTTATCCACGTCGCCAGCGTTCATCCTGAGCTAGGATCAAACTCTCAATAAAAATAATTTGGGACAACTGCACAAAATTGCAATTGTTTAATTTCTTATTCTATTTTCAAAGAACATTATTATTCTATATTATCCCAAATCCGCTGTCAACCTTGTGTACCTGACGGGTGCATAGTTAAACATTTTGATAGGATAATTTGTAATATCATTAGCCGCAAAGATGTTAAGGATATTTTATGTGTCCTGAGAAAAATAAAATAGAGCTCAAACGCAGTATGATTAAAACAAAAGCAGAAAAGCAATAAAAAACATTCTTCGCTTTAATAATTTTAGCAATTTATTTAAAAAAATCATCAAAAAACTTTTCACGAGAATCTTTGCCATCTTTTATTGGATTCATATCTTCTGGTGATAATTTAATCATAGAATCTTTTGATCGCATTTTGTTATACGCATAAATAAAGAAGCTTGGTTTTTTCTTGATCATTGACTCATCGGTATTGTTAATAAATTCTGCTATTTCAGTATTTGTCCATCCATCAAAATGTTTTTGCGCGTTTGAAATAGTTTCTTTATTCAATTGAATTGAGGATTTTTTAATTTGCAAAATTAATTCTTCTTTAGGTTTATCAATTTCGACATAAGGACTGTCAATATTTTCAGTTTTTTCTTCCTTCGGAGCGACTTTCAAAGCAACTGATTCGTTCTTACTTGTTGAGTCGCCAGCTTTTTGCTCATTTACATTATTTTTTAACTTTAAGGATTCTTTTTTCTTAAAGTCGCCAAATTGTATTAATTCTCCCATAATTTTTAACAGACATACATTTTGGCGTTTTTCTCACGATAAAACATTAGTCTGCGTAATTTAATCTTTATTTTCTAGGCCCTTTTTGAAAACTTATATCCGACCAACTAATTTCCGGAAATGCTAACATTAAATACCTCCTACATCCTGATATTTCCATCTCCGAGATTTCTTTCACCCCTCTAATGCTTTTAATGTGCTTGTCGACAAAATTTGACGCCCCAGCTTCATTTAATGTTTTTAAAATTAATAACTTGGCTTGTTTAAGATTGCCACTTTTTACCGTATTTTCTAAATCAAAAACTTGTTCTAATAATACATTTCTAAATCTTTCGCCCCACTTTTCTAATTTTTCATTTTTATCTTTATATCTTCTGCCTTTTCTAAATAAATCCTTAAGATTTTTTAATTCGGGATAACTTTTTATCAGAGCTACTTTTCTAGTGCGAAGATAATTATCTTTACCACTCGCGATATATCCTAAACCAAATGCTTTTGATTTAAAATCTTCATCCTTAAGTATTGACAACCATTCAGCCGCTTCTTCTAATTCGCCATTTTTTATTGCTTGATCTACTTCGGGTAAATTTTCGGATATTGCATTTCTTATATTTTGCCTCTTTTTTTCTTTGGTCGCATTCTTCCATTTATATTTTTTAACAGGAAAATCCTCTTTAGTTAGTTTTGCCTCTAGAAAAGAATTAATTAAAGCGTTACCGCGGCTACCAAATTTCCAAATAGCAGTTGAAATTCGCATTCTGGACATGTCTTGACTTAAAATATTTTTTAGCAATTGTTTGGCCCGATCATTGTCGCCTTGCTTAATTGTTAATGCAATTTCAGGGTATTCCAAAAAAATAGCATTACGCACTTTTTGTTTCCATTTTTCTGGGTCGTCTCCCCAAGATTCTTGGATTCTTGGCTGATAAGATTTATCCAAATCAACTTCAATATTAATATCGCCTGTAAGAATATTTTCTAATTTTTCTTGCCATCCTGGAATATTTTTAAGCTGTATCGCCCCGCGAAATTTTAATTCCATTTTATCCTTTTGCGCCAATTCTTTTAAATTTTCCTTTGGCATGATATAAACCGCATGTCTTGCCCAAACAGAAGCCAAAACAATACAATTAGAAAATTGATACATCTCATAATCTCTGCCCATAACAGGACTTGCCATACTATATATTGCATCTGGACCTAAATTCTTAATATATTCTAATCTCTCCTCGTTCTTTAAGTCATTCCATTCATTTTCATGCTTATTTTTGGGTGCAAATAAACCAATAGGTTTTTCTCCTGCCGGCAATATTTCCCAATCAACTCGTTCTTCCAATACCTCTTTCTCTTCTTGATTTATTTGCTCAATTTTTTCTTTTAATTCTGTTATTTGGCCTAAAAACTTAGAAGAAAAAGGCAACCCTGTTAAAACTTCTTCTGCTTTATTTAACGCTAATATATCTTTCCCCCTTTCTTTGGCACTTAAATTTTTACTAGCCTGATTAAGAAGTTCTATATATTCTTCCCTGAATTCATCGTCAGATACTAATAAATCTTGTAAAGTTTCAGCAATTTTGCCTTGCTTGTCAACGGCTTCATTTAATTCTTGAAAAATTTCTTCACTATTTTGTTTAAACTCATTATTCTTTTCAGGTAAATTTATATCATATTTATCAGTATGCTTTATTATTTTATTTTGTGATTCATTGTTACGAATTTCCAATCTGTCTGTCAATTCTGAAGCACAGGGAATTTGAGATAAAATATTTTGCGCGAGTCTATATCTTAAATGAATATTAACAACTTTTTCATAGCTTATATTTTTTATCTCTTTAATCTGGTTGTTGATTTTTTCTTTAACTTGTTTTTGCCTGTCAATATAAAAATTGTCATTTACGTTTTGATCGTTTTCAATTAAAAATTGTAAATGATCAACAATTTCTTTGTTCTGCTTCTTTTCTTCTATGAGTTTTTTTTGTTTAATGAATTGTTCTGGTAATAAAATTTTTTCTTGCATAATTTTAAATTTAACTAGAATATCCCAAATAAATTTAATATTCTTACGCTCGTGATTTCTCACCCAATCTACTAAAAACAAAGTCTCTATCGGATATATAAACAATGCAACTAATTCTTGCCAGTATTATATCATAAAATAAAAAATCATGCACACCGCAAGCGGGCACAGGAGGCTTTATAATCGAATGATAATATGTACACAAATAGATACCAAGACAATTATCCACATTTGCCAATTACTAATTGCTATGTTTCCTCCGCCACTTTTCAATTTTCTTGTGATCACCAGATAATAATACCTTAGGAACCTTTCTTTCTTTTCCATTAATCCTTATGCTTTCCGGCCTAGTATAATGGGGATATTCAATATTTTTACCCTTAGAAAAACTTTCTTCTTTTAAAGATTCTTTGGCAATTACCCCTGGAATCAGCCGGGTTACTGCATCAACCAAAACCATAGCTGGCAGCTCGCCGCCAGTTAAAACATAATCTCCGATTGAAATTTCTTGATCAGCAATATATTTAGCTACTCTTTCATCAACTCCTTCGTAGCGTCCGGAAACTAAGATTAGTTGGTCTAATTTGGAAAATTCACGAGCCATTTTTTGATCAAGCTTTTTTCCTTTAGCAGATAAAAGAATAATTTTATTTTTCTTGCCCCGGCTGGCGGGGTAAATCTTTTTAATATCTTTTACAGCTTTTTTAATTGGCTCAACCATTAAAACCATGCCTGAACCTCCGCCATAAGGCCGATCATCCACTGTTTTATGCCGATCAAGGGTGTAATCACGCAAATTATGAATATTAATTTTAACCAGCTTTTTTTGCTGGGCTCGCTTAATAATGGATTCATTAAAATATGAATCAAAGATCTTTGGAAAAATTGTAATAATGTCGAATTGCATATTCAAATACAAAAACCGCGCCTATATAGAGTGGCACAGTCTTTGCGATTCTGTAAAAACAATAATCTTACAGTTTTAATTCATCAACTACTTCATCAACGCCTTTTTTAGGTTCTTCTTTAGAAGCAGCTGTTTCTCTTGGAGCTGTAACTCTGCCGCCTTCTGGCTCTTCAATCTTAAGGTTAATTCTAGCATTATTCTTAACGCCAATAACCCTTAAAATAGTTCGAATTGCCCGAGCAGTAGAGCCCTGTCGTCCAATAATTTGACCCATATCTTCTGGGTTAACCTTGAGGTTTAGCAAAACCCCCATTTCATCAACAGTTCTAGTGATTTTAACATCATTAGCATTGTTAACTATGGACTTGACAACAAACTCTAAGAAATCCTGATCTGTGTTCTTAGCCATAATTCTTAACTTAGTCTTAGTTTTTTTCTGATAAAATTCATAGCAGTCCGACCTTTCTTTCTGAATTTGACTGCCACTCTCCTTATATTTTATTATACTTTTGGCGGTTTGTCAACTTTTTTTTCTTTTGTTTCTTTCTTATCAGGTTTTTCTTTTTTTTCAGGTTTTTTCCCGACGCCTTCTGGGTCGGGATCCCGATCTTGCATCGGGACTTTTTTTGTTTTAATATTCTTTTTAATCTTAGGCCCTTTAATAACTCCTTTTTTAACCAATAAATTATGAACTGTTTTAGAAGTTTGAGCTCCTTGAGACAGCCAATATTTTATCCGATCTTCTTTTAGATTAATTTCTTTTCCATTTTTAGCAGATAATCTTGGATTATAGTGGCCTAAAACTTCTAAAAACTTTCCGCTTTGAGGGGCGGCTTTTTTCTCAATTAAAACAATTCTAAAACTAGAAGCGTTTTTTTTACCTATTCTAATTAAGCGGATAGTTAGCATATTAATTCCAGCCTTTCTCTTTTAAACCTGCTTGGGCTGCTTTTTCCTGCGCTTCTTGTTTAGAAACGCCCTGTCCTTTAGCAACTAATTCTTTGTCAAGATAAACTCCAATAATAAAATTCTTGGCATGATCTGGCCCCCATTCTTTAATAACCTCATAAGACGGGGTTATTCCAACCTTGTCCTGGGCTTTTTCCTGAAATTCGCTCTTAGGGTCCTGATAAAGCTTTTGTTTAATAATTTCTGGCAATTCTTTTAAGATTTCTCTTTTAATAAACTGATAAGATTTTTCATATCCTTGGTCTAAATAGATTGCTCCGATTAATGCTTCAAAAGCATTAGCTAAAATATATTGTCTGGCTCGGCCAGTATCCTTTGCTTCTCCGCGGCTTAAAAGCAAATAATTATTTAATTTAATCTTATCAGCAATTTTAGCCAGCATCTTAGCATTAACTAAAGCTGCTCGCCAATTGGTCAATTCTCCTTCTGAATTAGGATATAACTGATAAAGGTATTCTGTTACTACCATTTCTAACACAGCATCGCCTAAAAATTCAAGTCTTTCATTGTCTTTTAAATGAAATTCTGGATTCTCATTCAAATATGAACGATGAACAAACGCCTGCTGAAGCAAATCTTTATTATTAAAATCTATTTTAATTATTTTTTCAAGAGAAGATAAGTTATTCATTGATTTATTCGTCTTTGCCTGGTTCGCCAATTTCCCGATAAACTGTTCCTAAAACTCCATTAATAAATTTGCTTGATGATTCGCCGCCAAAAGATTTGGCTAATTCAATAGCTTCGTTAATAGCTACTTTAGGAGGAACTTCTTTGCGGTCTGCAAAAAGAAGTTCGTAAAGGCCGATTCTTAAAACATTGCGATCAACAATAGTAATTTGGTCCAAAGGCCATTCAGGAGCAGATTTTTCAATAATTTTGTCTAACTTGGCAAGATTTTCAATAACACCATTAACTATTTGCCAGATAAAATCGCTTTCTTCTATGCCTGGGCCAAATTCCTTAATATTCTTATCAACAAACTCTTTTAGTTTAGCAGGATCTTTTCCTTTAAAATCCCACTCATAAAGAGATTGCATGGCAATGGAACGGGATAAGTGACGATTAGCCATAATTATAAGTTTATTATTTTGAAAGTTCTTGCATGCTTAATTCTTTTTCTTTAACCTGTTCTTTTTCCTGCTCAGCCATTTCTTTTTCTCTTTTCTTCCGCTCTTTTTTATTTAATTTAGATAAAACATCAATTATTTCTCGACCAGCATAAGTTCCGCAGCTTTGACAAAGCCGATGAGGCAAAACAAGTTCTTTGCATTTTGGACAAGTAAAAAGCGCTTTCTTTTTCAAAGCATGGTGTGAACGTCTTTTATTTCTTCTTGATTTAGTGTGTCTTTGTTTTGGAACAGCCATAATTTTTAATTGCTTTTTGCAAAGCTTCTACTGCTAAGCCAGCGCAATGCATTTTAATAGGCGGCAACTTGCCCAATTCTTCAGCTACATCATTATATGAAATTTTCATTGCTTGATCAAGTGTTTTACCTTTAGCCATTTCAGTAATCATTGATGAAGTTGATATGACTGCTACGCAACCCATTGTTTCAAAAGAAATGTCTTTTATTATATTATCCTTAATTTTAAGATAAAGGCGCATTGTATCGCCGCAATTATGAAGCGCAAAAGCTTCTGATAAAAAAGAATGTGTATTTTCAACTTCTAAATTATAGACTTTTCCTTTATAATTTCTTTTGCTTATTTTAGTTATAGGGGTGTATAAAAATTTATTATCAAACCAAGAAATAGTTGCTTTATAAGAACTATTGGAATAATATTTTATTCCTAAAATCTTACACAACTTTTTCAATGAATCTCTATGTCCTACATGTATTCTATAAGCTTTTTTATGTTTTACTCCATTGACTTCTTTTTCTTTTTCTTCATATATTGAAGGGATAATTTTTTGCCTTATTAAAAGTAGTTTTATTTGTTGAGCTAAATGATATGAAATTGTTGCATATCCAGCTCTTGATCCAATCCTATCCAAATTAATATAACCATCGCCTTTCCAAAATCCCTTTATTAATGATTTTTGCTTACCTAAAGGAAGAGTCATAATAAAATCAGGAATTTTTTTATGCTCTGCGCCATTTCCAAATAATTGTTTAAAAAATCTTGCTAATTGAGCATTATAAATAAATACTCTAACTACTTTTCTTTCTGGAATTTCCTTTATTTTTACATCTAATCCAAATAATCTTTTAGATGTTTTTTTAATATCTTCTACTATATCTTCTTCTTTTATATTCAAACTAAACGAAATATATGTTTTACTAGGTTTATCTTGAATATTGCCTTCACTTAAAAAATAGCCAAATAATCTTAATAACTCAGAATTCAATTTAACTTTTTTAGGAATATCAATGCTTTTAAAATCGAACTTTTTCTTAGAAATATCAATTTCAATATATTTTATATCTCTTACTTCTTTAGAAATAGGATAAAGGACTACATCTCTTTTTTTTAAATATTCTGCATGATACCAAGCAGGAATTAATTCTTGTTTATGTTTTATCCTAAAATACTTAGAATGCTTAGGAAGTTTTAAAGCATAAATAAGATGTTCTGGTGTTAAAGATATTTTACCCAAGGCATTCTTAAACTCAATTATTTTTCCTTTGTAATTTCTTGAACTTTTACCAATAATTTTATTTCTTGAAGCATCATGAGAAAAAATCAAATCTTTCTTATCTGTGTTTTTTATTGCTGTAAATTCAGGGTTAAGGAAAACTTTTTCACTAGGAAGTAAGCAGGTTGGATTACCAACCTCAGATACAATATCTGGGTTTTTCATCTTACCCATATTCTTAGGTTTTTGAAAGTGATCAATAACTTTTTTAGTATACATATTTTTATTTCCCTGATATTTTCCTTAATCTTTTAATAATATCTGACAGAATCTTTAAAACATATTCTATATCTTGATTAGTTGTCCATCTGCCCAAAGAAAAACGAACGCTGCAATGAGCTTGTTCTGGAGATAAGCCAATGGCTAATAGGACATAGGAAGGTTTTAGAGAACGACTGGCGCAAGCTGAAGCAGTAGAAGCAAAAATGCCTTTCTGCGATAAAGCCATAACAATGCTTTCGCCTTCTGCTCCCTTAAAGCTAATATGAGCATTATTAGGCAAACGATATTCCATGGAACCATTTACCTGCGAATCAGGAATATCTTTTAAAATACCAGTGATTAATTTGTTCCTTAATTTTTTAATGCTTTGATTAGAATCTAAAGACTTAATTCTTTTTAATGCTTGGCCCAAGCCAACTATGCCTGCTATATTCTCTGTGCCTGATCTCATATTTCTTTCCTGCCCGCCTCCTTGAATTAAAGGATTAATTTGTATTCCTTTTTTAAGGTATAAGATGCCTACTCCTTTAGGCCCGTAAATCTTATGGCTGGAAAGAGATAAGGCGTCTATTCCCAGGGAATCAACATTGCAATCAAGGTAATTAATTGCCTGAACTGCGTCAGTGTGGAAAATGATTTTATGTTTTCTTTTCTGATTAATTTCTTTAATTAGCTTGCCTATTTCTCTAATCGGCTGAACAGTACCCACTTCATTATTAGCATACATTATTGAAATCAATCTGGTATTTTTCTTAATTGCTTTTTTTAGAACTTCTAATTCAACCAATCCATCTTTGCTAACTGTCAAAAGAGTTAGCTCAGCCAAGTCATTCTTTTCTAAATTCTTTGCTGGCTCAATAACTGACTTATGCTCAAAAGCAGAAATGATAATATGCGGCTTAACTGAACCCTCTTCCGCGATTTTATCAATTACTCCGTAAATCAGCCAATTATTGCTTTCAGTTGCTCCAGCAGTAAAATATATTTCTTCATCAAGGCAATTTAAAAAATCAGCTGATTGTTCGCGAGCTTTTTCCATTGCTTTACGGGATCTTTCGCCTAACTTATGAACAGATGAAGGATTGCCGTATTCTTGATAAAAATACGGCTGCATTTTTTTAAAAACAGCCGGGTCAACCGATGTTGTAGCTGAATTATCAAGATAAATTTCTTTTTTCTTCATTACAATATATTACCAAGAAATATCTTAATTGTCAAAGATTAATAAGTTCTAAAATATGATTGAGGAATCTCATAATCTTTAATAACTGACTGGTTTAAATCATTTCTTTTGAGAAAAATAATGGCAAAGGAGTCGTAATAGACTACTGCCCAATCAGGATCTTTAACTCGTTCAATTAAAAACCTTTGTCCCCAGGGAGTGTAATCCCTGTGCATAAAGAAAATGCTGTTAAAATTATGCTTTTCCATTTGTTCCTGCCAAACAGAATCATTTTGCTGGGCAGGAATATATATATCTTCAAAAAAAGAAACTGAATAGGCTTCTGGCCGATTATCAGTAAAAACCTTTTCTTGAGGATAAAGATGAAAGATTAGATAGCCGCCAATATCATAATTATTAAACACAGGCCCTTGAATATTTTTTTCCTTAAAAAATTCAGCTGACTTATTATTTTCTGGCACTAATCCAAAACCAAGCATATGTTTATTCAAAGGAAGCTTTTGAGAATAAACTGTAAAACCAATTAAAAAAATAGCTAAGCATAAAAAAACAAAAGTTAATTTAATATTAAAAGACCTGATTTTAATCTTTTCTCCTAATCCATTTTTAATATTAAAACAGATTATTAACAAAGCAAAAAGACCAAAAATTGTGAAATTGCGAATAGCAAACCAGCCCATAATACTAAAAAGAATCGCTAAGCAGAAATAAATGAATGTCCCGACGCAAGGTCGGGATCCCGACTCAAAGGACGTCGGGGAAAACGACTCGCGATTCTTTATTAAAACCAAAACAAAGCTTAAAACAAGAATTATGAAAACAATCTTAAAAAGAAGCAGATTAGGATTGTTAATAATGCCTAAATTCTCCAAAAACCAAATTGATTGATTTTCCACAATCCGATAACCATAATTCCTGAAAATATTAAAAGGATAAATTAATCCTTTCCAGGTAAAAGGATTAATTAAAGCTGCTAAAACAGTTAAAGCTAATACCTTTGAAAGCGTTAAAGATATTCTTTTCTTTACAAGAAAAGTCTTAAAAACGCTTTTTAGCCAAAACAATCCTATTAAACCAAAGCCAAAAACAAAATAGATATGAGTATTAACCCAAAAAAACTCTAAAGCTGGCAATATAAAAAGCCATTTGCTGTCTAATTTTCCATTTTGCCAATGCCAAAGAATCCAAAAAAACAAAGCCATAAAAAGATAACTGAATATCTCTGGCCTGATTTCAGTTCTTTGGGCAATTAAAGGAATAACTAACAAAGAAACAAAAGCAGCAATATTAAAACTGGACTCTTTTTCAGCTAAGCGAAAAAATAAGTAAAAAATAAACAAGCTCAAGATAAAATAAAAAAAAGAAAGGCCAGTAAAACCAGCTATTTTCCAAATAAAATAAAAGATTACTCCGCTGGCCCAATGATGATTAACGACTGGAAAATCCGGCTCTGTATATGAATAAAAATTAGATCCTAAAATCCCAAAATCTCCTTTTAAGGCCATTTCTCCGTTTTTAATATGACGTCCTAAATCAGCTGTGGTTAAATCAATTTTGTGTAATAAAAAAAAGCCATACCAAGCCAGCAAAAAAATCAAAACAATAACTTGAAAAGCTTTTTTCTTTTTCATTGTATTTTTATTCTATTCCTAATAACTCTACTTGAAAAATAAGGTTTGCATTAGGAGGAATAGGGCCTCCTGGAGTGCCTGTTTCTCCATAGCCAAATTCTGATGGAATGTACAGCATTCTTGCTTCCCCTATTTTCATTCCAACTACGCCTAAATCCCAGCCCTGAATCACTTGGCCAGCTCCTAAATCAAAAGTAAAAGGCTGATTTCTATCTAAGCTAGAATCAAATTTAGTTCCATCTTCTAAAACTCCTACATAGTGAACAGTTACTTTATCGCCATTCTTAGCTTCCTGGCCAGTACCCTCTTTTACAATTTCAGCTGCTAATTCTGTAACTTTTTTAATTCCTTGCTGGGAGCTATCTGCTGGAGTTTCCTGATTTTGAACTTCATTTGCTTCAAAATTCACTCCTTTAATTTCATCTTTTCCAGTTAGCTGAGAAAGAAGATAAAAGCCAGCTGCAATAACCGCTAAAATAATAATTGTTGAGATAATGTTTTTCATAATTTTTAACTATTCCTTTCAAAAGTTAATACTGCTATTGTAACCATTATAAAGGAGAAAGTTTTTAAAACTCAATACTTTCACCAAATTCCAAAACCTTAACATTCAAAGAATTTTCTTTTATAAGATTAACAAAACTCTTAGTATCTTGAGAATAGCTTGGATTATCGTAATGCATTGGTATGACTAACTTAGGATTTATGTCTTTCACAAATTTAACAGCATGGGCCGCATCCATAACTACTGTTCCACAAATAGGCACAAATACAACATCTGCATACGGCTTTTCTTTAAGATAAACTGTGTCTCCTGGATGATAAATTTTATTATCAATCAAAAATCCAATCACTTCTGGCTTTAGCTTACCCGACGGCAAATCGCCATGCGTTGACTTAGTGCCTTTTATTTTCACTCCCTTAATTTCATTAATATCGCCATACTTTAAAACTTCAGATGGAACTAATTCTTTTTGCAAAATGTCATAAACCGGTTTATTACAAATAATAGGACATTTATTATTTTGATAAATTTCTTTTAATGCTTCTGGATATGTATGATCTGAATGTTCATGAGTCAATAACACAATATCAATGTTTCTAAAATCACTTGGATTAATATTCATTAAGTTAAAAACATAAGTTCCAGGATCAATTAAAATATTCATCCCATTATATTTAATTAGAAAACATGATTGAGGATATTTAGTAATTTTCATATATTTATTCGTCTTTAATTCCTTGAGTATATAGCTTTTGTCCTTTTTTAAGATTAGAATCGGGTAAAACACTCCAGAAAATAATATTACCATCACCAACTCTTCTTAATATTACTCTAATCTTAATGCTTGGACTACCAATAATAGCAACAAATCCCCAATATTGAACTTCTTTTGTTTTCCTTAATCCATCTTTTGATTTTTTACCTATGGCTAATAAATCTTTCCTATATTCCTGAAGAGTGCCTGATTTTTTAATAACCTTAATAGCTAATAACAAAAGATTAAATTTAAGAATTTGTTCTTTCTTGTTTCTTTCTCTTCTTGCTGAAAATTGTAAATGATGAAAACCATCAGAATTAAAAACAACCTGGCTTTCTAAATAAGGATTATAAACATCTTTTTGCTTATTATATAATTCTCTTGCCTTCTTCTTTTTTTCATTAAAATACTTTACATCCTCCATATATAATATCTTCTCATTTTTTAAACAAAATGTAAATAAACAAAAACACCGCTCAAAAGCGGTATCTTTGTTGTGCTTGCCTTCAGCTTAGGAGAATCCTTGGCTGAACGGGGCTTTCGCCCACAAGCACACTGCTATAATATTACAAAAAATAACGGTTGTCAATACTTTTTATCCACAAACCATAAATCTATTCTATTTTTAACTATTCCTTTCAAAAGTTAATACTGCTATTGTAACCATTATAAAGGAGAAAATGATCAGAAACAATGTATTTGCAGAAATAGAATGCAAAGCAACACTGTTAATCACTTCTGCAGAAACCTGAGGACCAAGAATAATCTGCCTAAAAGCATCAACTCCATAAGTTAATGGATTTATCTTTGAAAGCGCTGTCATCCATAAAGGCACAGCTGTAAGTGGGAAAAAAGCTCCTGAAAGGAAAAACATTGGAAAGATAAGAAGCTGCATTATAAGGCCAAAGCTTTCCATAGTAGTCATTAAAGAAGCAATTAACAAACTTAAACATGAAATAGAAAAGGCTAAAAGAGCCATAAAAAAGAAAAGCTTTAAAACAATCATTAAACTAAGATTAATACCAACAAAAGGAGCAATAATTAAAAGAATTAATGCTTGAAATACAGCAACAGTAGTAGCCCCTAATATCTTTCCAATAACAATAGAAAGTCTTGAAATAGGGGCAACTAATATTTCCTTAAGAAAGCCAAATTCCCTATCCCAAACAGTAGAAATTGTAGCAAAAAAAGCAACTCCCATGACATTAATTGCAATAATGCCTGGATACATGAATTGAATAAAATCCATGCTAAAATTACCATCAGCTAATGTTTCCTGAAGGCCTATGCCAAAAATTAATAAAAACATTAAAGGCTGAAAAAAGGTTGAAACAATCCTTATCTTATCTCTAAGATAGCGAATTACTTCTCTATGCCAAATTGTAATAACTGCTTGTATAAAATCCATCTTATTTAGGCCCCCTTACGCGCATATGCCCGCGCATACGATCTTTAAATGTTCCTTTTTCCTCTCTAATAGCATGACCGGTTAATTTAAGAAACACATCATCAAGGGTTGGCTTTCTTAATTCAATAGAATTAATTTTAGAATCTAATTCATTAAAAAGACAAGGCATAAACTCTTCTCCATTTTCAACTTCTAATTGAAGAAATTCATTTTCTTGTTTAACTTCCCTCTTATACCTCCTAACTAATTCTTTTTTAAGGGATTCATTATCTTGACCCTTCATTCTAATAATATCCCCGCCTACTTGTTTTTTAAGATTAGCTGGAGTATCTAAAACAACAAGCTTTCCATAATCAATAATTCCTATACGATCGCAATACTCTGCTTCATTCATATAATGGGTAGTCATGAATATAGTCATTTGATGCTCTTTTTTAAGTTTTAAAATGTATTCCCATAAATGATTGCGTGTTTGAGGATCAAGTCCTAAAGTTGGTTCATCTAAAAAAAGCATTTTAGGATAATGAATAAATCCACGAGCAATTTCTAATCTTCGCTTCATTCCTCCAGAAAATGTTTTAATGATATCTTTCTTACGATCCCATAAATCAACTAATTTCAATACTTCTTCTATTCTATCCTCATAATCTGCCTTAGGAACCTGGTAAAGCTTGGCATGAAAACGAAGATTTTCTTCAGCTGTTAAACGATCATCTAAAGAAGAATCTTGAAATACTAAACCAATAGATTTTCTAACTTCATTTCTTTGAGAAAGAATATTAAAATTATTTACTAATGCTCCTCCTTTAGTTGGAGTTAAAAGAGTTGAAAGCATGTTAATAACGGTGGATTTACCTGCTCCATTAGGACCTAAAAAACCAAATATCTCTCCTTTTTTAACGTTAAAAGAAACCTGATTAACTGCAATCAGGCCATTAAATTCTTTAGTTAAGTTTTTTACTTCAATAATGTTCATTAGTTTTGTTCTTTGGCGACGTTTTTTCTTTTTATATTCTAATTTTTTTCTTCTTCATCTGTTATAATCACATTCTTTTTGTTTGGATATTCTTCTGAAAAAACAGGATTAACCGCTGGAATATTATCAGCCATAATAACTTTTGCATCATCTCCATGTTTTTTTGCTATTCTTTTTAATTTTTGAATAAATTCTTTTAATTTCATTTTTTTATAATTTAAAATTATTTTCTAACTTGTATATTTCAAAACTTTTTGTATGCCAAATAGATAAACTTTCATAATCAATAAAATTGACTCTATCTTGAACAGAATTAAACATGCTTAAATTTAATTTATCTTCATATTCTCTTTTTCTGGCAATATCAGCTACAATATAAAATTTTGTATGAAAATCTTGTAATTGAACAAATTTGCCAAGAGAATTTTTAATATCCGTAGAATGTTCTACTTCAAAAAAATTAGACGGTATTTTTCTTTTATTAAACCAAGTAACATCAATTGTTATTGCGCTTCTTAGTAAATCTTCATAAGTGAAATTATAAAACTTTTCAATAGTTGTTACTTCGGATAAATTTTTTCCTAAATATTTTTTATTTTTATCTTGATATGGAACAAATGTTTCTTGTTTTTTAAGATTACCTATTTCTACAAGCAGTCCTTGATAATATGAATGATTAAATTCTTCTTGTTTTGCTTTAGAAATTTTCTCTGTTGGAAAAATGTTTTCAGACAATTTATCCTTATAAGTTTTTAAAGCCCAAAGACCAGGTCTTATTTTAAAGAAAAATCTATCATCTTGAACAATACGCCTAATACTTGCAAACGGCGTTTTTGTTTTCCAATTAGAAACATTAACATTTTGATTTAAAAAACCAAGCGTTGCAAAACCTCCGTTTTCTTCCATTGTTTTTATAACTACTTCGTGTTGTTTCATGTATTTTTTTATTTAATAAAAAAATATTCTTGTCGCAAGTTTTCTGTAAACCGAGGGCAAAAAGCCTCATTGTTTTTTCTTGATATCATTGTACCTTCTTTTATATGCGCTTTGATTCCTCTTTTTTCGCAAAAATCAATCACATATTTAGCAGTTTCATCATAAAATTTTTTATATCCTGCAAAAGAACCGATAATCGTATTGTAATTCCATTTTCCAAAAACTATTTTATCAACAAAAGAAACTTCTTTTAAAATTTCTTCAATATTTTGTTTAATAATATTCGGCGTAGGATATGGCTCAATACTAACCCATGTTTTTAACCCACTATCATGCAATTTTCTCAATGATTTAATTCTTTTCTTGATAGGAGCGGCAAATGGCTCGTATTTTTTCTTAAAATTTTCAGATAAAGAAATAACTGTATTTCCATATTCGTTATTTTCTCCATAAATACTTTTTTTAGCAAGTTCCTTCGGATATACTCCTTTACTTATAGAAACAACTTTAATATTGTTCTTATTTAATCTTTTTATCACCTTTAAACTTAATTCTTGAACTTCTTTCATTTGATACATAAAAGGATCAGTTGTAAAACACAAAAATACATAATTAATTTTATTTTTCAATCTCGGCAATTCCTTGTCTAATAACTCTAAAGTATTAAAAACTATTCTTGGTTTTATCCAATCTTGATAATTTTTCACTCTACCATATCTTTTTTTCATCATCATTGCATAACACGGATAAAGACATCCATGGGAACAACCTTCAACATGATTTAAAGCATAACTAGCGTATTCGACATCACTTTTGTATAGTAAAGACTTTCGTTTTATAGTTCTCATTTTAACCCTTAATAATTATACTATTTATATCAATCTAAATAAATTTTAATTTTCGGGCAGTTTTATTTTTTGTTGACCATCTAATTCTTTATCAAAGATATCAATCATTATTTTTTTAGCAGTGTCATTCCGAGTAGCTAACATCAGATGGTAAAGTGGTTTACCACTCCTAAGGCTTCTTTTTATCTGTCTATACTCAACGTATTTAAAATCTAATTTTTTAAGATTATCTCTATAAAAGTTTAATAATTTTATTTTTGCATCATTTGGACTGATCCTATTTTTATAAATCTTTTCCCATTCGTTTGTTCCATAAAAATTATCTAATCTTCTAGAATAATCCCTTATTAATCTCACCAATGACATATTATAAGGATACAATATCATCAAATCTATTTTTTCTATTTTTGACAAACACTTTATAGTATCCCAAGATAATTCTGATGATTCTGGATCTAAAAAAACAAAAAAACCTGTATATTTATCGAAATCAATATGTTTATTTAAATTTAATAAAACTTTGTTACAGTCATCGTTCTTTAAAATAATACCTTTAAAAAAGTCATATGGCATTTCCCTCTCAATAGATTTCTTTAAAGAAATGAAATTGCTCTTGTTTTCTTCTATTAAAAGGTAACCACTAAATCTATTTTTAGCTTTTAAGGCTATTAATCCTGACCCATCGATATAATTACCGCTTCCACATTTTTCACACCTAGAACCTCCTTTTGAATTACAATAATCTTCTTCGCAAAATATACACTTTCCTGTACCAGCAAATGCATCAATATAATACTTTTTAGAAAGCCTTTTAGTTGCAAATAAATAAGCTTCTATATATTTCTCGAAATATTTTAGTTTTTCCAATGTATGTGATTTTATTCTTCTCATTATTATCAAAGTCTATTTCAAATAGTTTTATAAAAATAAAACCAGCCAGCTAAATTGATTTATTTAATATTGATTTATTTAATAATGTTTCTCTAGTTCATCGAGTATCTTAGGATGAAAAAATTGAGCTTTTGTGCTATCTGGATTGTTTGGATATAAAAACCGAATACGACATAACTCTTCTTTCTTTTTTAACTTACGCATCAATTTATGAAATTTATCATTTTGTTTAAAAGACTTTGATCTCTTATGCATTTCAATGGTGATATCTCGATATCGCAAAATAAATCCGCCAATTGTTGGATCCTCTTCTATCCTGACCACTGGAGCATTCGGGTCATCGGTAATTCTCATTGGCTGACCAGAATCCTCATTTAACATTGTTACCTGCCCGATATCAGAAATTCTCCCAAGATTATTCAAAAGATTTCGCCATTTTTCTTCAATTTTTTCCTTCTCTTCCTCCAATATTGATTGAAGTTCCGGATATTTAATCTTCTCGCTCCGTGCTATATATCTATAGTAAATTTCCGATTCCTTCAAAACCCTATCGTTTTTGATAGAAATTACTGGTTTTTTGATCGACGGATGAATTTTCAAAATACCAACTTGTTTTCTTCGTATCGTATCTGTATATTTTTCGAATTGTATTTCAGGAACAAAAACGCTATTTAAATATTCTGTAATCTTTGCCTCATCTATATTTTCAAAATTTGCGCCTTGTATTCCAACTAATTCACGAGGATTATTTCTTACACCAAAGACAAGAACTCCTCCTTTATTATTTGCAAAAGCAGACATTGTTTTTGCGTACTTATCCTTAGAAGACCAATTAAAGGATTCTTTAAATTCGACTGTACTACTTTCGCGAGAGATTAACCTATTTCGAATTAAAGGATGAAATCGAAATATTTTTGTTTTATTTAAACTGACCATGTATTTGAGACACCACGGTCACTCGAACCAGTGCTAACACTAGCTGCCGGGCTAGGACTCGAACCTAGATGACATCTTCCAGAGAGATGCATCCTACCATTAGATGACCCGGCAATTAAACATCCAAATATCTTCTAATCGCAATAATACTGCTAATTGATCCTAAAGCAATGCCAATTGCTATTTGAAGCAGGAAAAGCGAGATTAGATTTGTCTGGAAGAAATAAAAGAGATCAGTTCCAGGCAAATAAGAAGTAATTTTTGGAGAAAGATACCAAATAAAAGGATATAAAATAATTAAAGCAAGAAGAGCGGCAATTAATCCATAGATTATTCCTTCAATTACAAAAGGGCCTCGGGCAAACCAATTACTAGCTCCAACTAATTTCATAACCTTAATTTCCTTGCGGGAGCTGTAAATCGTCAACCGAATAGTATTAAAAGCCACTAAAATAGCCATAATGATTAAAACCAATAAAACAATTGAACCAACTTGGCGAGTAACCCTGACAATAGACGCTAATTTAGTAATAACAATCTTATTCTCCAAGTAATTAATCTTATCAATAATTTCTAAATAATCTCCTTGATTAAAGAATTCAACAATAGATTCGTATTGCGATGTTTCTTGAGCTTTAATGCTTAAACTGGATTCTAAAGGATTAGAATCTAATTCGCCTAAACTCTGCATTAAAACTTCATTATCCTTATGCTTTTCCTTAAATCTTTTTAAAGCTTCTTTAGTGGAAACATATTCAACGCTGCGAACTTCATTTAATTTAACTAATTCACTCCTAATATCCAAAATCTGTTTTTCAGAAGTTCCTAGTTTGAAATACACGCTAATATCAATCTTATCTTCAAGATTAGCTGTTAAAGAATTAACTAAAACATTTACTAATATCAAACTAGTAATGCTAAAAATAGTTAAACTCATTATTGAAATAGCAGCTGTAGAAAGCCACTTGTTCCTCCAAAAGTTCAACCAACCAGATTTAATAACGCGAATTACAGTTGTAAGCATAAATTAAAATAGAATATATTTTCCATTAGGATCGTCTTTAATGATTTTGCCTTTTTCCAAAGTAACAACTCTTTTATCTATTCCATTAATAATATCCTTATCATGGGTTGATAGAATAACAACAGTTCCTAATTCATTGATTTTCATTAAAAGACGAATAATTTCCCAGGTATTAAGCAAATCTAAATTACCAGTTGGCTCATCAGCCACTAAAACTTTTGGCCTATGAGCTAAGGCTCTGGCAATAGCCACTCTTTGCTGTTCTCCGCCAGAAAGCTGGTCAGGAAAATGACCTACTCTTTCTGTTAAACTAACCAATTTCAAAAGCTGAGGAACATCCTTATTGATATCCTCATCTGTACGATCTCCTGCTTCCATGGCAAAAGCAATATTTTCATAAGCTGTCTTATTGGGAAGCAATCTAAAATCTTGAAAAATCATTCCGATTTGACGACGCCATAAAGGAATATCCTTGCTTTCAAGAATTCCAATATCCTGCTCTTTCCAGAAAATCCGGCCTTTAGTTGGCAGTTCTTCTCTGATTAAAAGCTTTATTAAAGTTGATTTTCCAGCTCCTGAACGCCCGGCAATGGAGACAAATTCTCCGTCTTTTATTAATAAATCAACATTGCCTAATGCCTGGCAATCAGGAGGATATATTTTTGATACTTTTTTAAAGGTTATCATTTAATTTCTGCTGTTATAAATTTATCTAATTTGCCATTAAGCACTGATTCAGGATCGCCTGATTTAATTCCTGTTCTATGGTCTTTAACCATTTGATAAGGATGAAGAACATAAGAACGGATTTGACTTCCCCATTCAACAGCTGTTGGCTGTCCTCTTAATTCCCCTATTTCTTTTTCTCTATCTTTTAATTTGTATTGATAAAGCTTGCTGTATAATAGTTTCATTGCTCTTTTCTTGTTTTCTCCCTGCAAGCGTTCGCTTTGGCAGGCAGCAACTAAGCCAGTTGGCAAATGAGTTATTCTGACAGCTGAATCCGTCTTATTAACATACTGGCCTCCTGGACCGCTTGCCCGATAAGCTTCAATCCTTAAATCATCCTGCTTAATATCTATTTCCTTTAAATCATCAAATTCAGGCAGAATTTCAACTAAAGCAAAGGAAGTATGCCTAAGATTGTTAGCGTTAAAAGGAGATAGCCGGACTAAGCGATGAACGCCTGATTCATTCTTTAAATAGCCGTAGGAATAAGGTTTTTCAACAATCAAAGTAACGTTTTTTAAACCAGCTTCTTTGCCTGGTTTAATTTGAAGAATCTTATGCTTCCATTCTTTCTTTTGAATGTATTTAAGATACATTTGCAAAAGCATTTCTACCCAATCTTGAGCATCTGTTCCTCCAGCGCCAGCATAAATAGAAATAATGGCATTTCTTTTATCATACTTGCCTTTTAATTCTTTTGTTAGATCTCTATTTTTAGTCATTTTAACATTCTTTTTAATTTGTGTAAATGAGCCCAAGGTCAGAATCGAACTGACGGCCTACACGTTACGAGTGTGTTGCTCTGCCAACTGAGCTACATGGGCTTAATTTTACCCTACCTCCTTGTTATAGCACTTCTCACAATAAACAATCTCTTTTCTATCTGGAGCGTATGTTGTTTGAAATATTGTCTTACACCTGGATCTTGACCCGTCGACTGACGGGTTCATACACTGCCTTTTCCATAACTTCATTGGATTTCTTTGTTTAATTCTTTCTCTATGTCTGCAATCAGGGCATAGTCTAGGCAAAGGAATGTTTTGTTTCTGATAAAATTTAAGTTCGTTAGGAATTATACGATATACTGTAGATCCTGCGCAATTAGATGAACTACATTCTATGACTTCTTTTAATATCTTATTATCTATATCTTTGATATGATCTGGTAGATTAAATGCTTTAATGGTCGCTTGGTATTCTGGTTTAGGCTTGTCATACCATGTATAACCTTGTTTTATTGCTTGTTCTTTAGTTAAAGGAAAGTATTCATTATCTATTGTTTCATTGTATGCAAATGGAGATAGTTCAACTGGAAAGAACTCTCCATATTTGTATGTTCTTCCTTGTTTATCTGTGTATGGCATCTCATTCATATGTTGTTTGATCTTTGCTACCATTTTTCCATATTCTTCTTTAGAATATTGCTTATTAAGAATACAATATTTTTCCTTACGCGTTGCAATACTTCCAAAAATATAATTAGATGAAACAACCGTATCACAATATTCCCAATTTCTACCAATCCAGGCACCAAAAGAAAATTTAACATTATTTATACCTTCACCGCAATTTATAGAATCATAAACCAAAGATGCATTATTCCCCCAATCACCATAATCATAACAATCCTTACTGGTTGGCATATGTAACTGAAAACAATACTTCAAATCTTCTCCTCCAGTAATTTCAAAAGAATTAAAAACATTTTTGCTAGCCGTGATATAATTACCCAAGACATTATTATTATGAAACCCTTCAAAATATTTATTTGGAAATTTTAAATGAAAAATTGAAGATTCTTTTTTATTCTTTTCAATTTCTTTATAAGAACCTTTTTGAAAACTACTAATAAACTCCTTATATTCATCTTTAGAAACAGCTTTGTTAAAAATATGATATTTTTTATGCCTTAAATTATTACAGCCAAAGCAACTAGTACAATTATTTAAATTCTTTGAAAAATAGACATCGGAACAGTTAAAACAATTTGAAGAGAAAAAAGTATTATAGCAACTTTCACAATTAAATAATTCGTAAGCCCTTTGAACCTGCGTCACCTTTAAACAATCTATTGAATCTTGTGAATGAGTTATCATTGAAGAATAAGAACAATCTTCATTCTCTTCAGCTTGTATGATTAAATAACAATTTTTTAACGGACCAGAATAATTAGAATATTCACTATTTACACTCCTTAAATAATCTGTCAATAAATTAATCCGAGGTACTGTATTAAACAATTCCTTAAATTGTGTAAAAAATGGCTTATTAAAATCATAATCTTTTCCATAATCCATAGCATCCCATTTGTCAGACCACCAACACGAAGGACAATAAACTGGAAATGGAGCGTCTTGAGAATAAATAGCTATTATTGATTTATTACATAAATCACATTTTCTTCGATAAAAAGAACGTTCATTTTTAAAGCTCATTCTTCTAATTATCCGGCAATCAGGACACCAAGTCGGCTCAGGCACATCTATCTTCTTATAAAATTCAAAATCTTCAGGTTCAATAGTGAACTTGATTTTACAGTTTTGACATTGTTTTGTTTTGGGTTTCATTTTTTATTTTTGATTATTTTCTTTGCTTCATTTAAAAATTCTTCAGCTTTTTTAATTAAATCCTTAGCCATTGATTTCTTATATTCGCCATAATAATCTGCTTCTTCTCTTAAGCTTTTAGCTTTTTGTATGTTTTCTATAAAAACAAAACTTAATTCTTTTTCTTTAACATATAATTCTCTAATAGCTTCAATTAAACAATAATGGCTTTTCTCGCGATATCTTTTTATATATAACAAACTTCTCCCAGCATGAAACATTGAATAATACGCATGAACTGTTGTCCATTTGTAATTTCCCCTTTTATAAATATCTTTAGCAGAATTTAAATCATCTAAAGATAATTTAAGCTCTTTAGAAACTAAATTTGGTCCGCGATTAAAACGCACAATCTTTCTATATTCTAAGCATTTTTTAAATTTATTCTGCATAATGATCTTCTTTTTCCCAAACAATAATTCCTGAATTAATTTCATTGTAAAAAACAGGATCTGTTTGCTCTAGTTTAATATAATCCATCGGCCTGCGAATAATTGCCTGTATTTTTCTATTAGTACTATATTTTTCAATTATTTTTTTAACTTCCTTAACATTGTGCGTAATAATAAAAAGATCAATATCGCTATCCTTAAAATCTTCCCCGCGACCAACACTGCCAAATAAAACAATTTTTTGGCTTTTAGAAATTATTTTCTTAAATAAAGGAAAAAAACTAATTAAATTATCTAAAATTTTAAACTGTTTTAAAGCGCAAAAAAAAGGAAAACTTGAATTAATCTTATAAAGATAGGTTTTTCCCTTTTGATCCCGTTCAAGTAAATTTAATTTAAACAACTTATCCAAAATTAAATGAATAGCTGCTCTTGATAATTTAGTCTTTTTTTTAATTTCTTTAGCTGTTTTCCACTCATCAACAAAAGACAAAACTTCAAGAATTTTTTGCTCGCCTGATGAAATAAAGACCTGTTTTATTTTATTGTCTATTTTATTAAACATATGTCTATTATATTAGACAATAACATTGTTGTCAATACCTTAACCTCTTTTGTTATACTAATTTTACTTAAGGTTTAAAAAAGTATTCCCACCATTTCCAATAATTAGCTGTTTTTATATTAATATCTTCTGATTCAGCTTCTGTTTCTTCCTGCTTTTCTAGAACACTATCATCAACTACAGAATCACGGGATAAAATAACTACTTTTTCACCCGGTTTTTTTAAATTAAGCTTGACTCTGGCTTCTTTTTCTAAATAAGAATCATTTTTAAAATACTCCATTAAATTAGATAATTGTTCTTTACTGCCCTCTAATCGCTCAATTTCTAATTTTAATCCGCTAATCTCTTTTTTTAATTGATACTTGTGATAGCTTTCTTGAACAAGATTAATTGTTAAAATGATTAAGATTATAAAAATCAAAAAAAGAAAAGTTTTTGAACCAAGCATTTTTCTAATAAATTTCTTATATTGATCTTGCTGAGCCATATATGTTAATATATATTAAATGAAACAATCTACTCAAAAAAAGATATTTAGATGGAGCTGGATTATTTTAGCCAGCTTAATTGTTTTAAGCATGATTGTTTTTTTAATAGCCCCGATGTTCTATTAAAAGTGTATCAGAATTTCTTATTTCCTCAAAACTTTTAAGAAAACTTCCTGAGGAATATTAACTTTGCCAATAGCTTTCATTTTCTTCTTGCCTTTTTTCTGCTTTTCCAATAATTTCTTTTTACGGGTATAATCTCCGCCATATAGATAGCCAGTAACATCCTTGCGCATAGCTGAAATTGTTTCCCTGGCAATAACCTTTCCTCCGACAGCAGCTTGTAAAGCAACAGCAAAAAGCTGTTTAGGAATAATTTCTTTTAATCTTTTAACTAAGGCTCTGGCTTCTTTATCAAGTCTTTGTTTATGAATAATGCGCGCAAAAGCTTCTGTTCTTTCTCCAGCTATTAAAATATCTAATTTAACTAAATCAGCTGAACGATAATCAGCTACTTCATAGCTCATTGAAGCATAACCAGAGGTTGTGTTTTTTAATTTATCATAAAAATCAATAATGATTTCATTAAGCGGAGCCTGGTATTTAACTAAAACCCTTTCTGGGCTTAAATATTGGGTATCTTTGTATTCATTCCTAATATCTTCCAATAATTTCATTACTTGGCCTAAGTATTGATTAGGAACAATAATTTCCAGATCAACCCAAGGTTCTTTAATTTCTTTAATTTGATTTGGTTCAGGCAGGTCTTCTGGAGAGGAAACAATAAAGCTCTTTTGTTTTTTGTCAATTACTTGGTAGCTGACTGACGGCGAAGTAACTACTAAATTTAAATTGTATTCTCTCTTTAGCCGTTCTAAAACTATTTCCAAATGAAGCATTCCTAAGAATCCGCAGCGAAAACCCCGGCCTAATCCTTCGCATGACTCTGGCTCATACTGCAAAGCAGCATCGCTTAATTTTAATCTAGCCAAGCTGTCTTTTAACAGATCATGATTATCTATTTCAGCAGGATAAAAACTTGCAAAAACAACTGGTCTGATCTCCTTATACCCTGATAAAGATTCTGTTTTAGCATTAATGCTAATTATGGTATCTCCAACCCTGCATTGATCAAGATTTTTTAATCCGGTGGCAATATATGCAACCTCGCCTGCTTGAAGCATATCTGTTTTATCTAATTGAGGCTTAAATACTCCAACCTCAATAACATCAGTTTGCGCCTTAGAAGCTTTCATCTCTATTTTATCTCCTGCTTTAACCTGTCCATCAACAACCCTAACAAAAGCAACCACTCCTTTGTATGAATCATAAACAGAATCAAAGATTAAAGCCCTTAAAGGATCTTTAGTGTTTCCTTTTGGAGCTGGAATCTTTTCAATAACTTCTTTTAAAACCTGTTCAATATTTATTGACTGCTTAGCTGAAATTCTTAAAATACTTTTCTCATCTATCTTCAACAACTGGCTTAATTCTTTAACTGATTCTTTAACTTGAGCATGGCTCAAATCAATCTTGTTAATTACTGGGATAATAACTTTGTCCTGCCCTGAGTTTGTCGAAGGGTCCTGGGCTAAATGCAAATTAGCCAATGTTTGGGCTTGAATGCCCTGACTGGCATCAACTAACAAGATGGCGCCTTCAACCGCAGCTAAGCTTCTTGAAACTTCATAAGTAAAATCAACATGGCCAGGAGTATCTATTAGATTTAAAATATAGTTATTATACTCCATCCTGACTGGCTGTAATTTAATCGTAATTCCTTTTTCTCTTTCCAAATCCATGGTATCTAAATACTGCTTGCGCATTTCCCTTTGCTCAACAGCTCCAGTCAATTCTAAAAACCGGTCAGCCAAAGTTGACTTGCCATGATCTACATGTGAAATAATGCAGAAATTTCTAATGTTTTTTTGATTTAACATAAAACGTAATTCGGCTATCGGATAGCCGAATTGCTACCTCCCATTATCCTCCCTTATTTCCACAGGAAATTTTTTCCAAGGCAAACGACTGAACAAAGAAGATAAAAAAAGATTTAATTCTTTTAAGCGCAAAAGCCAGGATAAAAAGAAATAGATTAAAATGCCAACCAGGCCAGCTAAAAATCCCTGAGTAAAAATACCTAAGCCAGTATTCATATTAACCAAAGGCGCTAATATATTAAGAGTAATATATGCAGCTATTCCAGCTCCTAAAGAAGCAAATAGCATTTTTATTCCAGAAACAAATATCCTATACTCATCTAAAGCGCCAATTTTCTTCCTTAAAGCAATAAAAAGAAGGAAAAAATAGATTAAAGAACCTATTGAGAATCCTAAAGCTAAACCAGACACGCCTAAAATACGGGAAAAAAACCAAGCTAAAGACAAACGAATAACAGTAGCAATCAAACCAATCAAAAAAGGCGTCTTAGTGTCTTCCCAGGCAAAAAAACCTCGTAAAAGAAGCAAGATTAAAGCTTCAGCAAAAAGAGCTAAGGAGAAAAAAGCTAAAGTTTCCAAAGTAAGAACAGTATCCTGCCAATCAAATCTGCCAGTGCCTAAGATAACCCTGACTATTTGAGCCCTAAGAACAATAAAAAAAACCATGGCTGGCAAAGTAAAAAACAGAATCTGGCGGGCAGTCAAAGAAAAAGTTTTTACAAAATTAGCCAGATCATTTTTCTGAGCTGTTTCTGAAAGCTTGGGAAAGGCGGCTAAAACAAATGAAATTCCAAAAACACCTAAGGGAAAACTCCAAATATTATGAGCTAAGTTATAGACAGCAATACTGCCTACGGCTAAAAAAGAAGCTATTATTGTTATGATCCAAAAATTAATATGGCTTAAGGTTAAGCTTAAAACCCTTGGAGGCATTACTTTTAAAATCCGCTTAACTCCTTTAAATCTAAAATCAAAAACTGGCTTCCATCTGAACCCGCACATATATGCAGCTGGAACTTGGATTGCCATATGCCAAAAAGCGCCTATGACCACTCCATAAGACAATCCTAAAAGGCCATAATATCTAACTAAAACCAAAGCGCCGAAAATAATGCCTAGGTTATACATAATCGGGCCTAAAGAATAGACAAAAAAACGGCGGAAACTCTGTAAGATTCCGCCTAAGACAGCGCTTAAGCCCAAGAAAATAGGCGCTAAAAACATTACTCTGGTCAACTCAACAGTTGCAGCAAGCTTATCAGGGCTAAACCCAGGAGCTACTAATTTAACAAGCAAAGAAGTAAAAATAGAAGCTAGGAAGCAAATAACTATTAAAGAAACAGTCATAATATTAAGAACGCTATTAGCCAAATACCAATGATCTGAATTTTCTTTTGTTTTTCCTTTATTTAAATAATCAATGAATATAGGGATAAAGCCGGCTGAAATAGCCCCAGCCACCAAAAGAGAATAAACTAAGTCAGGAATGCGAAAAGCAGCATAATAAATATCCAATTCATTGCCAGCGCCGAATTGGCCAGCTAAAACCCTATCGCGAATAAGGCCTAAAACACGGCTAATTAAAGAAGCCGCTCCTAAAATGACAGCGGCTGAAGCAATGCTCCTTGATTGGTTGTTCAAAAGTTTTTTAATCATTAATATATATTCGGCTATCGGATAGCCGACTATAGTTCAAAAGTTACACCAGAAAACTTATCTGTTTTTAAATCAGCATTAAGATTTATTAATCCTGATTCTAAATTTAGATTATCTGGATACTTCCAGGAAACCTGCCAATCAGCTGGAAATTTCAATTGATGGCTGAATTGGCTGTTAATGCTGCCTGATTGCTTCTGAGCTAATAGGCTATAATTACTAATTGGTTTAGTCAAGTTTATTTTAAAAGGAAGCTTGTATTTATAAGTCAAAACAACTGTCTCGCCTGGACTAACATAAGCCCAATTGCCAAAAACTGTCTTATTATTCTCTTCAAAAATACGAGTGCCTGTTTTTTTATCAATTATCATTCTGCTTTCAATGGAATTAACCAATGAATCTGTCTTAAATCCCTGTTTCTGATAATCAATTGGCGGCTGGTAAATTTCCAAACTCTGGCCTTGGGCTGAAATCAATTCACTGCCCAAAGGCAGATAAACTCTTAAATAATTGGAATTAACCCGATTCCACCAATCATATTCTGAATTGCCGCCCTGATGATGGCGAGTAATAGTAATTGTATCAATAATTGATCCATCCTGTTGAATTTCTGCCTGATGCTTGATTGTCTCTTTAATCATCTTATCCGTCTTATACCCGTTAATATTAGAAGAAACCACGCTCAAATAATCCTTATCAGTTTCTAAAAGCTCTCCTGCCCAACCCTCCTTAACTACTATTTCTTCTAAAGATGGATTATTGAAATAAACTAAGATGTGTTTTTCTGTTAAACAATTGAAAATAATATCTATGGCTTTTTGTCTTTCTTGAAAAGAAAGACTGTTTAGCGATTCAATAAACTTAGGCGCAAAATCAGCTAAAATCTTCTTAGGCCTATTTAATGTTTTATCATAATCTATCTCCACCTTATACTGAACCAGCTCAATAAAATTATTCGCGTCTAAGACAACATCATATTCAGGCATGGATATTGGACCAGTTAATTTTAAAAGACGCTCTATCACAGTTGGAGTCAAACTGATTACCCCATCAACTGTTACACCGCCTGTTTTTTCATAAAACCACTCTATTTTCTCAGCTGAAGTTGGAAAATCAGCAAACCAGTTTGCATCATGCATTGACCAAGCAGTGCTAATTTTTTGAATTGGCCTTGGCGGAATGATTTTTTCATGAAGCTGGCCATCAGCATTAAAAATGCCATCAATAAAAAGCTCTTTAATTTCCCCTTTGTCTAAAGTTAAAAGGCCATAAGTGCCAATAAATCCTCCTGTGGCTCTCATCTCGCTGTTATTCTGAAAGATTAATAGGTATTGCCGGGGATTATCATGGCCTAAAATCTTTAAAAAAGCGCCTGAGTAATTTAAAAACTGGTTAAGCATTTCTTCAACCAAAGGCAATTTTTCTTTTAAAGAAATTACTCCTGTTTGAATTTCATCTGGCAGAGATTCAGATTTAACCTGGCCAAGTTCCTGACTAGCTGTCTGAATCTGCATTAATGCTTTTGCTAAATTATCCTGACTTAAAGCAATTGAATCAGTTAATGAATTAGAATTTTCAGACAGATTAAAGTTGCCTAATAAACTGTTTAAAGAAAATAGATTAACTGTTGATGCTAAGGACTGCCCGGCAAAAGCCAAGCTTTCTCCCACTTTAACCAAATGCTTGCCTGAAGAAACCAGTGATCCGCCAGGCAAATGCTCTAAAATCCCCAAAGTTATCTGGCCTAATTTTTTAACTTCTTGATGAGCTTCAATAAAATTAAGATGAGCTGAATTAAAATTCTGTTCAGCTGCTTGCCAGTCAGCCTGTTCTAATGATTCTTGGGCAGACAAAAGATTCTGATAAGCAGATAAACTGCTGCTTAAAACATCATCCTTAACAATTATTCCCTGGCCAAACCAAGCTACTCCAGGAATAGTCAGAGCAATTAAAAAACCAGCTATTAAAAACCCGATTATTGACGTCTTTGAAGTTTTAGGCTGAGATTGAATTAAAGGAGAATAAGCTTTAGAAGCCACTTCTGGAAAATAGAATTGCTCAAAAATAAATGCTTTTTTTAATAACTTTTTTTTCTTTTGATTATTTTTTTCGTTTTGCTTTTCAGCAGAAACAAACTGAGTATCTTCCAAAACCTTATCAGAAAATTCAATTTCATTCAATTCAGCTAATATTGCTTCTCTGGTTAATTCTTCTTCTAATGGCTGGGTAATAATGCTTTTTTTGGATAAATCCAAAACTCTTTCTTTGTTTTTGTAAAAATCCTTTTTAATGTCTCTTAAATCAATAACTGATTTTACCTGTTTGATTTTTTCCACATCTAAATTACCTGCATCTGTTACAGGCCTGACATCAAACAAAGCAGAAAGAATACGCTTTGTTTTTTTGTTTTTAGAAGTTCCCTCCATACGATAAAAACGCCTCATTAAATCAGGTGATTATTTAATTATATTATATCATATCTTTCTATACTCTCTCAATATTTCTTCAGCCATTTTTAGCCAGCTATACTTTTTAATTCTCTTATTTCCTTCTATTTTTAGTTTTTCCTGAAGATTTTTATCTTCTAAAACCATCCATATTTTTTCAGCTATGTCTTCAATATCTTCTGGATTAAAATAAACAGCAGCTGAGCCTAAAATCTCTGGCAAGCAAGTTGCTTTTGAGCAAACAACTGGCACTTGAAAAGTCATTGCTTCTAAAGGCGGCAAGCCAAACCCCTCGCATAAAGAAGGAAAAACATAAAGAGAAGCGTTTTGGTATAAGATTGGCAAATCTTTGTCTAAAACAAAATCTGTAAAAACAATATTTTTAAAACCTGAAAATCTCTTTTGTATTTTTTTGTAAAAATAGTCTAATCGCCCAGCTAAAACCAATTGCATCCCATTTTTTTTATTCAATCCATTAAAAGCCATGATTAAACGCTCTAGGTTTTTATGAGGATAAGCATTGCCTACGTAAAGCAAGTAAGGCTTATTTAAGGACCGTCCTGAAAATGACGTCCTTGTTCCAAGAACATCATTTTCTATGACGGTCCTTGGATTATCTGGCACGCCCTCGTAAACCACTTTTATTTTTTTTGGATTAACTTTGAAATACTTCAAAATATCTTTCTTGGTATAATTAGAAATAGCAATAATCTTTTTAGACCTTTTAACTGCTGAATAAATTACTAAATGATAAGCTAAATTCTTAAACCAGTATAAAAAGGGCTCTGAAACAGAATCCCGACGAGTAGGAAATCTTTTCAAGATTAAATCATGAATTGTAACCACAAACGGCTTAAAACAAAAAATCGGGGCGTTAAAATGAGGAAAATGCATTAAATCAACCTTGGCCTGCCTAATCTTAAAAGGCATCATAATCTGCTCTTTTAAAGTATACCAATGACAATCAGCCAAAGCTTTTTTAAAGTTTGGGTTTTGAGGATGATATTCATCCCAATTTTCTTTTCTTAGAAAAATAATATACTTATTATCCAAATCAATCTTTTCCAGATTCTCTATCAGCTTTTGAACATAGCGACCAGGCCCTGTTTGTTTAGGGCCAAAAAGCCGTGCGTCAATTCCAATCTTTATTCTTTTAGAACTTTTAATGTTTTTTGAGCGCATTTTTTCCAAGAAAACTTTTTTGCCTGTTTTAGGCCTTTTTGAATTAACTTTTCTCTTAAGCTTTTGTTAATCAAAGCTGTTTCCATAGCCCAAGCCATTTCATCAATATTAAAAGGGTCAATAATCAAAGCTCCTGAGCCAACAACTTCTGGCAAAGAAGAATTCCCAGAAACAATTGTTGGCAGACCGCAAGCCATTGCTTCCAAAGGAGGAAAGCCGAATCCTTCAAAAAAACTTGGGAAAACAAAAAGCTCAGCTAAATTGTATAAACAAGGCTTGTCTTGCTCTTTAATAAATCCAGTAAAAAATATATCCCGTCTATGTCTTGATTCCTGAGCTGTTCTAAAAATATCCTGATAAAGCCATCCTTTGGTTCCAGCAATAACTAATTTCAATTCTGATGGAATTGATGAATGACCCTCCTTTAATATTTCAAAGGCCTTAATCAATCCAATGATATTTTTGCGAGGTTCAATAGTGCCAAAAAAAAGGATAAACCTTTTTGGCAGGCCATACTTTAAAGATGTGTTTTTAAGATCAGATTTTGAAGATATGGTTTTAAATTGCTTTCCTACTCCTGAATAAATTACTTTTATCTTTTCTTTTTCAATTCCATAAAGATTAATTAAATCCTGCTTGGTTGATTCTGAAACAGCAATGATTTTATCAGCTTGTTCAGCTTCTTGCCGCGTGTTCATTAAGAATTTATGCCAAGCTCTCTTGCGCCAAGAAAAAAACTCTGGATAGTGCTCAAAAGACAAATCATGAAAAGTAATAATCTTTTTGCATTTTGAAGATACTGGAGCGATAAAAAAATGAGGGTTGAAATAAACATCAACTCCTTTAAGCAAATTATCTATTTTTGGCTGGTTAAAATAACGGGCCAAGGCAAAAAAAAGACGATTAGGAATTTTAAAGTCTTTTAATTGAACATTATCCAAAGAAAGCCAATCATAATTCAGCTTAACTTTTTGATAGGCGTTATAGAAAAGCTTGTAATTAACCTTATTCTCTAAACTTAAAAGATGGGCTAAAAGATTAATTGCATATTCTTCTACGCCAGTTCTAGCTCCTCGGGCTAAAACTCTGATGTCGATTCCAATGTTCATCAATAAATTTTTTAATTTTTTCTTTAAATCTTTCTTGATCAAACTTGATTGCTTCTTGCTTGATAGTTTCAGAGTTAAAATCAATTGTCTTAAACTTTTTTAAAGCATCTATTAAATAATCTGAAGTTTGTTTCTTAAAAAAAAGGCCGGTTCTGCTCGGTTTAATAATTTCTAAGGCGCCGCCGCTTTCAAAAGCGATGACTGGACGGCCTGAAGCCATTGCTTCAACAGCTGTAATGCCAAAATCTTCTTCTTGAGGAAAGATAAATGCCTGGCAATGAGCATAATAATCTTTAAGCTTGTCATCAGAAACCAAGCCAACAAACTCTATATTCTCCTTAGCTCTTTTCTTTAACTTGTTTTTATCTGGTCCATCTCCAACAATTTTCAAAGGCCAGCCAAGCTGGTTAAAAGCATCTATAGCTAAATCAAACCTTTTATAAGGAAGAAAACGGCCAACCATTAAAAAATAGTCATCTGGCTTCTTAGTTGAATGAAATAAATCTGTCTTAACTGGCGGATAAATAACTTTTGATTCCTGATGATAGTACTTTCTTATTCGTTCAGCCACAAATTGGGAATTAGCAATAAATTTATCCACCCTGCTTGCTGCTTGTTCATCCCAAAGCCGAATATAGTTCATAAAAAAAGGAATAATTCCTCTAACTATCCTGGAATAACCAAACTCTTCAATGTATTTATGAGAATCATCCCAGGCATAACGAATAGGCGTATGGCAATAACAAATATGAAGTGTTTTTGGAGAAGTGATTATTCCTTTGGCATAACTGGCTGAATCTGAAAGAACCAAATCATATTGAGAAAAATCAAACTGCTCAACAGCCAAAGGCATTAACATTAAAAAAGGACGATGATGAGATTTAACAAAAGGAACTTTTTGTAAAAAAGAAGTATAAATCTGACGGCCTTCAAAGGCAAAGCCAGTCCTTTTTTTATCATAAAGCAGAGTATAAATCGGCGCTTCGGGAAAAATCTGACAAAATGCCTCTAATACTCTTTCTGCCCCTCCATACTGATTTAAATAATCATGAACTAAAGCAACTCGCATACATTCTTAGCTACCCTCCATTAATATTATATCTTTAAACTCTGTGCCTCTTAAACAAAACCACAAAAGGCGTTTTTAAAATAATGACTAAATCCAATCTTAAAGACCAGTTTTCCATATAAAAGACGTCTAATCTTACTTCTTCGTCAAAATCAAGATCGCTTCGGCCAGAGATTTGAGCCAATCCAGTAATGCCTGGTTTGATATAGAACATTCTTTGTTGGTTAAAATTGAATTTTTCTACTTCATAAGACATATGAGGCCGATATCCAACTATGCTCATATCTCCTTTTAAAACATTGAAAAACTGCGGAAATTCATCCAAAGAATAATTGCGGAGAAACTTGCCTATTTTAGTAATCCTAGGATCATCTTTAATCTTATGCAAGGGACTGCTCTGGCGAATATTTTTCTTTTTATCTTTCTCTAATTTTTTAAGCATCTTATTGCCTTGTTTAGTGCCAAACTCTCCATCGCATAACTCTGCTCTCATTGAACGGAATTTATAAAAAACAAATTTCTTTTTTTTGTAACCATAACGATAATCTTTATAAATAACCGGCCCTGAAGATTCAAATTTAATCAATAAAGCAATTAAAAGATAAACTGGCGCAAAGATGATAATAAAAGACAGAGAAAAAACTATGTCAAACAATCTCTTAATAATCCTGCCCCAGCCATCTAAAACTGTTTTTTTTACCTCAACAATCGGTATATCGCCAAGCATCTCAACAGAAGTATTAGATGTTAAAGTCTGAAAAAGATTAGGCACAAATTTAAAAGCTAAATGATTTTCTTCAGCAAAATTAATTAATTCTAAAACTCTTTCTTTTGGCCAGTTTGGATCAGTTAAAATAATCTCATCAATTTCTTTATTCTTAATTCTTCTTTTAATCTTTTTAATATCCGGCTCAATTAAATTACTAACTAATTGATAACCTAAGCTAGGCTCTGTTTTAATATTATCAATCACTTTCTTGCTTAAACCGTCTCGCCCAACCACTAAAACTTGATGAGCTCCAAAATGAGATTTCCTCATTAAATGTTTTTGCAATTGATTAATTAAAATCCGGCCAAAAAAAACAAAGATAATTGCCAATAACCAGCCAGCTAAAACTAAAAAACGAGAGTTGAATAACTCTTGTCTAAGAAAAACATAGAAAACTAAAACCATAATACCAGCTGAAACACCAATAACAATTTTAGAAAAATCATTAAAAAGCCGACGCGCTGTCTTAATCCTATAAAGACCAATTAAGGCAAAAATAATTAAAAGAAAACAAGAAATAATAGCAACAATAAAAAAATATTCATTAAAAGGAAGGTTTAAATAGAAAAGAACTGGCCGATATTGAACCACCCAAGGATTAGTTCGTAGATAATAGGATGCTAAGCCAGCCCCTAAAAGCATTATAAAATCCAAAGGGACTAAAATAGCTGTGAAAATAAGTTCGGATTTCTTCATTTTCTTTATCTTAATATAAAAAACCCAAGCAAGCAATAAGCCGGGTTCTGTTTCACCACGCCGTAGCGCGAAGCGCGAAGGCGGGTAAAGATAGTCATTTATCTAGCCCCGACGTTACCGTCGGGATCAAGCGAGCCACACTTTGCTCTTGCACCAGACAGGGTTTACCATCCCGACAAGTTTCCTTGCGGGAAGAGGATTCTTAGGCCCTCACTTTTCACTTTTACCTCTCTTTAGGAGATTACCCCTAATAAAGAAGAAACATTGTTTCTGTGGCACTTTCCCTATTCTCACGAACGGTGGGAGTTACCCACTGTCTTTTTTCACCTCGCCGTAGCGCGTAGCGCAAAGGCGGGTCACGGTGCCCGGACTTTCCTCCCTGATATAATCAAGGCGACTATCTAACTTACTTGGGTATCCCTATATTAGCAAATAAATAATGGTTTGTCAATATCTTGCATATCTATAAGGTCGGACCTTAGGTTGACTAACCTTACAAAAGCGTCTGGGTCTTTTCCTCTGCGTCTAGCGCTTGATTTACTAATCTATCTGCCTCTGCATTCTTCTCTCTAAGAACATGTTTAAAACTAACTTGTTTGAAGTCAAGTGTCAAGTTCCAGGCCTTAATAAATAAGGGCTGAAGATTTGCTTCCTTGATCTTATACTCGTGATTCATTTGCTTAACTATTAATTCACTGTCAGAATATAATTCTATTTCCATTTCTTTGGTCTTTTTCTTGCCAAAAAGCAGTTTTGCTTTTTTTAAAGCAAAAATAATTGCCTGGTATTCAGCCTCGTTATTAGTAGCTTCTCCAATAAACTCGCTGTATTTTTTAAGAGTTTGATTTTGTTTTTGGATAACAACTCCGATACCAGCTGGTCCAGGATTATTCCTAGCCCCGCCATCAGTGTAAATTACAGTTTTCATAATATTTATGCTAATTTTAAATCAATTACTTTTATTTCTAAATTACGCTGTCCATTCCATTCATTGACTATAAGCTCAAAAACAACATCAATCAAGTCTCCTTTTTTTATCTCCTCTGTTCTTTTGCCTAATCCAAATCCAATCGCATTAAAGCTTTTAGCTGTTTTTGAATCCTTATCAAATATTGTCAATTTCATTTTTAAGTGCCCTGAATTATTGCCAACTGCTCTTAAATTATTTACTTCTAATCCTTTAATTAAAAATCTTGGCTCTGAATTAGCTTTTCCAAAAGGCGCAAAACGCTGAATTTGATCATAATTCTTCCAATCAACATCTTTTAAATATAATTCTTTATCAATTTCTAAAACAGAAGTTACATCTATATTTCTCAATTTTTTTTCAGCTATCTGGCTAAATTTTTCTTTAACTTGATTAAGTTTTTTAGAATTCATTCTAAATCCGCCTGTTCCGCAACGTCCGCCAAAATCATCAAAAAACTTAGCGCCTTGTTTGAGCATGCCCATTAAATCAAATTCTGGAATGCTTCGGCAGGAAGCATGGATTAAATCGCCTCTTTGATGATAAATAATGGCTGGACGGGAATATTTATCCTTAATCTTGCCAGCTATTAAGCCAACCAAACCTATTGGCCAATCAGAACTTCCTTCAAAAACAAGCTTGAAATCTTTCCCTTGATCAATTTTTTCATCTAAACGATTTACAACTTCTTTAAAAACCCTATTAGTCAAGCCCTGTCGCTTAATATTTTTCTGATTAAGTCTTAAGGCTAATTCTTTAGCTTCTTTTTTGTCTTGAGTAGTTAAAAGGCGAAAAGCAGTATTAGCATGGCCAATTCGCCCAGCCGCATTCAAGCGCGGACCCAATACAAAGCCCAGAGTATAGGTATCAAGATTAGTTAAAGGCGCTTCACCATTCAAAGAATGATGATTTATTTGAGGATTGACTTGAGCTATTTCCATTAATTTCTTTAATCCCAGCCACTTGGTTTGGGCTAAGACGCCTAAGCCGTATTTAACCAAAGTTCGGTTCTCGCCAATTATTGATTCTACATCAGTTACTGTGGCTATAGCGACTAAATCCAATAACCATTTCTCTAATAGATTGTCGTTTTTATTTCCTTTTGAAGACAATAAAGCGCAGGCCAGCTTATAAGCAACGCCAGTCCCAGACAATCCTTTAAAAGGATATTTATCTCCTTTTTGCCAAGGATTAATCAAAGCTATTACTTTGGGTATTTCATCTCCAACTTGATGGTGGTCAGTGATAATAACATCCATTCCTAAAGATTTAGCTAAATCCACTTCTTTAATATCGCCACTGGCGCAATCAGCAGTAATAATCAAATCTGTTTTATTCTGAGCTGCTTCTTCAATTGATTTTTGATTAAGCCCGTGATTTTCTTTTTCTCTGTCAGGAATATATGTGCTAATATTTTGAGCTCCTAAATCTTTAAGAGTAAGAAACAAAACAGCTGCTGAACAAACGCCATCAGCGTCAAAATCGCCGTAGATTAATATCTTTTCCTGCTTTTCAATTGCTTGGAGAATACGCTTAACTCCTTTTTTCATTCCTTTGAGCAAAAAAGGATCATGAATATCTTCCTGATAGTCAGAATTAAAAAACTCATCAATTTGTTGTTGAGTTTTTAATCCCCTGTTATAAAGCATTTGCGCAATCAAAGGAGAATATTCAGGAAATTTTTTAAAAAAAGCGCTTGGCGCTTTGGGTTTTACTTGCCACTTCATCTCAATTTAAGGCTTCTATGCCTGGCAGTTTTTCTCCTGCTAAAAATTTAAGCATTGATCCTCCGCCAGTAGAAACATGATCTATTTTATCAAATAAATTCAGTTGTTCTAAAAGAGCAATAGTGTCACCGCCGCCTGCCACTGAAAAAGCTGAACTTTGAACAACTGCTTTAGCTATTTCCCTGCTTCCTTTAGCAAACTTATCTACTTCAAAAATCCCCATTGGCCCGTTCCAGATAATCACTTTAGCCTGAAAAATTATCTTTCTAAAAAGATCTTCGCTTTCTGGCCCAATATCTAAAATCATCTCATCTTCTTTTGTTTTGCCAATAGGAGCAATACGGCTATCCTTATTCCCAGAAACATCAACTGAAGCAACAGCATCTACTGGCAGATGAAGCTTAATGCTTGTTAGTTCTAATTTCTTAACCTGATCAACCATTTCTTCTTCAATAATAGACTTGCCTATGGCAAAGCCCTTGGCTCTAATAACTGTATTGGCTAAAGCTCCTCCTAAAATTAAATTATCAGCTTTTTTTAAAAATACTTCAATGAATTTAATTTTAGTTGAAATTTTAACTCCGCCAATAATTACTAATAAAGGATTTTCTAATTCATTTAAAACCTTGGAAAGATTCTTAATTTCCTTTTCCAAAAGCAAGCCAGCGCAATTAGGCAAATGTTTTGGCAAGCCATTTATTGAAGCATGGGCGCGATGGCTTGTTCCAAAGGCGTCATTAACATAAAAATCTCCTAATTTAGCCAGTTGTTTGGCAAAATCAGGAGAATTTTCTTTTTCTTCAGGATAAAAACGGAGGTTTTCTAAAAGAACTATCTCGCCTGGATTCATCTTAACTATGTTTTTTTCAACTTCTGGGCCAATACAATCATCTAATTTCAATATTTTTTGATTTAACAATTCTTCTAATCTTTGAGACACTGGATCAAGCATTAACTCTTTTTCTTTTTTTCCTCTTGGTCTTCCTAAATGAGCTAAAAGAATAATCTTTGCTTTTTGTCTTGATAAATAATTAATAGTTGGCAAAACAGCTCTTAAACGCCAATCCTCTTTTTCATCAACCTGTTTATCATTGCCTAAAGGCACATTAAAATCAACCCGAACCAAAACGCGCTTATCTTCAAAATTAAAATCCCTAAGGAATTTCATATTTTTATCATAGACCGTGCATTGATTAACACTCTGAAATTTCTGAGACGCGTCGGAGCCCTTTAGGGTAAAGCGCGAAGAAATTATAGAGTGTTAATGTTCATCAAATCCTTTAACTTTTTCCACGATTTTAGCAAATTCACTCGCGTTTAACGAAGCTGAACCAACTAAAACACCATCCATTCTTGCTTCTTTAATATAATCCATTGCATTTTGGCTATTCACGCTTCCGCCATAAATAATTTTAGCTTTTTCAGCTATAGTTCTGCTATAAAGCTTAGTTAATGTTTTTCTAATAAACAAAGCTGCTTTCATAGCATCATCTGGCAAGCAAGGAATTCCTGTATTGCTGGAAATAGCCCAAATTGGCTCATAAGCAATAACTATTTCTTTCATTTTAGCTTGAGGAACATTTATTAATGCCTTTTCTGTCTGTTCGCCAATTATTAAGCTCATTTCATTAACTGGCCTTCCTTCAGAATTAAACGCGTCTCTTGCTTCTTCGCCAACGCATAAGATTGGTTTAAGCCGATTTTTTAAAACAGCTTTTAATTTCTTGTTAATCTTCTCATCTGTTTCTTGAAAATACTTCTTTCTTTCTGAATGGCCAACAATGACATATTCGCATCCTAAATCTTTAAGCATGGATGGAGAAACTTCTCCAGTATAAGGGCCTTTGTCTTCCCAAAAGCAATTCTGCGCTCCAACAGTAAAACCCTTATCCTTAACTTGAGATAAATATATAAAAGGAGGGCAAATAATTACTTCTGCTTTGGCTGATTCTTTAATATCTCTTTTAAGAGAACTTAAAAGATGTTCAACTTCTTTTTGGGTTATAGGATTGCATTTCCAGTTAGCTATGATTAAAGGTTTATTGTTCATTTTTTTTCTTTGTAATTAATACAGTAATAAAAATTAAAGCTGTAACAACAAAAAACCAAGAAATTTGCTGATAGTATTGAGCTAATAATTCCTGATTAGCTCCAAAAGAATAACCTAAAACTGTTAAAATAATAACCCAGATGCCAGAACCTATGGATGTGTATAAAATAAAACTTTTCAAAGACATCCGGGAAAACCCAGCTGGAATAGAAATCAATTGCCTAACTGCTGGAACAAATCGGCCAAGCAAAGTGGAAACATTTCCGTATTTTAAAAAATAACTTTCTGCTTTAACTATCTTCTGTTTATTAATTAATGAATAAATCACTTTACGGCCTAATGTATAGGCCATGTAATAATTAATTAAAGCGCCAAGCAAGCTGCCAGCAATGCCCGCAATAATAACTAAAAAAACATTCATTTGTCCTTGCTGGGCTAAATAAGCTGCTGGCGGAATAACAATTTCTGATGGGAAAGGAATAAAAGAACTTTCCACTGTCATTAATAAAGCTACTCCAATATATCCTATTTTTAAAATAATATTTAAAACTAAAGACGCTAACCAAGACAAAATCGCTTCCATTATTTTACCTTTCTTAAAAATTCAGCTGCTTTTTCCGGTTCAATTGTGCTAATTTCTATGCCAACTCCCAATTCAAAACCAGCCCAAATGCTTGTTTTAGGCAGAATATTCAAATGCCAATGATATCTTTCATAGCCCTGCTTGTCGCAAGGAGCTGTATGGATATAGAAATTATATGCTGGATCTTTAAGCCCTTTATAAACTCTGCTTAATGCCTGCTGTAAAGCATCAGCAAAAAACTCTTTCTCTTTTTCAGTTATTTCTTCAAAATATGGCTTGTGATCCTTAGGATAAACTCTTACTTCAAAAGAAACTTGAGGAGCAAAAGGACAAAGAACAACAAATTTATCATTCTGGTAAATTACCCTTCTATTATCTTTGATTTCCCAATCAATCATAGTACAGTAAACGCATTTTCCATTATTTCGGTAATAATTCTCTGCTCCGTCTAAACTTCTCCTTAAATCCGGATCAAGCACAGGAATAGCAATCATTTGCGAATGAGGATGAGCAATAGAAGCGCCAGCTTCTTTGCCATGATTATGGAAAATAGAAATGTACTTAACAAAATCATTGCGCATTAGATTTAAATACCTGTTCTGATACGTATCAATAACCATCTTTATTTCCTCCTTGGAAAACTGAGCTATTTGTTTTTTATGATCAGCCGTAATAATCACTTCCTGATAACCAAGGCCGTCCATAACCCTATTAGGCCCTTGTTTTCTCTTATTAAGCTGGTTGCCTTTGGAAAAAGCGGGAAAATCATTGGGAATTGAAATAATAAACCAAGATCCATCTGAATAATCATATTTTAAAACTGCCTTCTTTAAAATCTTTTCATCGCAAAATGGACAATCTTTGGATGAAATATCTTGTTGGCTGCGTTTCTTTTTAGCAAATGTTTCTGGTCTTTGAGCCCGTCCAGTAGCAATAACCACCCAGTCGCCAGAAACCAAATCCATCCGTAATTCTGAAGGAAATTTTTGTTTAGTCATATTTACCGCTGATTAAATTCCATTTAATCTTAAATAATTCCCTAAAAGTGTTTAGATAACCCTTCCAGCTAACACGGCTATCTGGGTCATTAATCCATTTAACAGGAATAATCCCAATCTTGTAATTAAACTTTTTAGCCAAAGCCAATGCCTCAATATCAAAACCCCATCGGTCAATCTGGCATTTTTTAAAAATTCTTTTAGCAGTTCTATCATTAAAAGCCTTAAAGCCGCATTGAGTGTCCCAGATTCCAGCTACAGCCAATAATTGAATTAAAAGATTTCCAAAATTGCCTAATAATCTCTTTAAAAAGGATTGCGAGACCACTTGCTTAGCTCCGGCTACATCTTTGCTATCGCGCGAACCAATAGCTATTTGATAGCCCTGTTCAAAAAGAGGCATCATTTTTTCAAAATGATCAATAGTGGTGGCATTGTCAGCATCCATAAATAAGCGGACTTCGCCTTTAGCTTCTAACATCCCTTGCCGCACTACCCAGCCCTTGCCGTGATTCTCCTTATTGTCAATCAACCTTAAATGCTTAATTATATTCGTAAACTTATTAACTTTTTCAGCGGTCTTGTCTTTAGATCCGTCATTACTCACAATAATTTCATAAGAATAATCCTGCTTGCTTAGATACTGATCAATATCCAAAAGAGTTTTGCTTATGCGTTTTTCCTCGTTATAGGCCGGTATGATAACTGATAAATAAACTTTTTCCATTACTTGTATTATACAATATTTTCAGATAATATACAAAGCATGAGATACCATATTAAAACCTATGGCTGTCAAATGAATGAATCAGATAGTGAAAGAATAGCTGGACAACTGAATAAAAAAGGATATCAAGAAACCAAGAAAATAGGATTAGCTGATTTAGCTATTATCAATATTTGCTCTGTCAGGCAATCAGCCATTAACAGAGTTTACAGCAGAATTAAAAAAAATCGCTCTCAAAATCCAAAAGCAAAAATTATCCTCACTGGCTGTATCTTGAAAAAAGATAAACGCCAATTCCAAAATCAAGTTGATGAAATTTGGCCTATTGCTGATTTCAAAAATAAACCTGAATACAAGTCGTCTAAAAGCGCCTTAATTCCTATTATGACTGGCTGTAATAATTTCTGTTCTTATTGCGCTGTTCCTTATGTCCGAGGACGAGAAAAATCACGTTCAGCCAATGAAATTATTAAAGAAATTAAATGCTTGATTAAAAAAGGATATAGAGAAATTACATTATTAGGACAGAATGTAAATTCATATAAGGATTCAAAAATAGATTTCCCCCAGCTTCTTCAATTAATCTGCGATATTCCAGGAAATTTTACAATAAAATTTCTTACTTCCCATCCTAAAGATATATCTGATGAATTAATTGAAATAATAGCGAAGAATAAAAAAGTTTCTAAAGAAATTCATCTGCCGATTCAATCAGGAGATAATGAAATATTAAAAAAAATGAACCGCGGCTACACAGTTCAAGATTATAAAAAACTAATTAAAAAAATCAAAAAGAAAATACCTCAAGTAAAAATATCAACTGATATTATTGTTGGCTTTCCTGATGAAACAGCCAAACAATTTCAAAACACAGTTAATTTAGTCAGAGAAATGAATTTTACCCAGGCCTATATCTCTGCTTATTCTCCAAGAATCGGCACTGCTGCGGATAAATTAAAAGACAATATCCCATCAAATGAAAAGAA
>CAZQLH010000003.1:31836-61802 GCA_964594155.1 uncultured Candidatus Saccharibacteria bacterium | reverse complement strand
CCTTTAGGGTAAAGCGCTCATAAATTTTAGAATATGAGTTTATGTCAGACCTTAATTTTTTTTAGGTCGGACTTTAGGCGAATCTAATCCAAGTTTCTTTTTAACTTCTTTTGAAAATCCTACTTTTCTAAATTTTAACTCTTTTTTTAATTCGCCCTTGCCTAAAATCTTTATTTTAGGAATTCTCTTCTTTATTTTACCAACCATGCCTTTTTCAAACAAGGTCTCAGGAGAAACAATTTCTCCTTTTTTAAAACTATCTTCAATATCTTTTAAACTTAGGATAACTGGCTTAATTTTCAATCTGGCTAATTTTACTCCTTTCCTTATTTTAACCTTGCCAACTGTTCCTCTTTTCTTAGGCAGTCGTTTGACTAATGTTGTGTCTCCACCAGCAAAACCAATCCGCGGTTTTCTGCCAGCCCGGGCCTTTTGTCCTTTAACTCCTCTGCCTGAATAAGTTCCTTTTTTTCCTCCTCGGCCAATTCGTTTACGATTTTTCTTTTTATTCCTAGGGTTTAATTGATGTAATTCCATGTTTGCTTTGTTTTAATTTTTTCAATGCTTCAATAGTTGCTCTGGCATTGTTTAATTTATTCTTGGTTTTGCCTAAAATCTTGCCAGAAAGATTTTCAATGCCAGCTAAATCGCAGATAACTCGAACTGCTCCGCCAGCCACAACGCCCTTGCCTTTCATTCCTGGCTTTAATAAAACTTTAGCGCTGCTAAACTTTGCTTCAGTTGTATGAGGAATAGTTCCCTCAGTTAAAGGAATTTTAATCAAGTGTTTTTTAGCGTCGGTTGCCGCTTTTTCAACAGCTATGCTAACATCCTGACCTTTGCTTACGCCTACGCCAACCTTGCCTTTTTTATTGCCAATTACAACAACTGCCCGAAATCTAAAACGACGGCCGCCAGCCATTACTCGAACTACTCTTGCCACATCAAGCAGTTTTTGTTCATATTCGGTTTTTTCTACTCTTCTAATGTTTGTCATAATTGATAAATTTTAAAACTCAAGCCCTTTTTCTCGAGCCCCTTCAGCAACAGCTTTCACTCTTCCATGATATTGATATCCTCCCCGATCAAAAACAGCTTTTTTAATCTTTTGAGCTAATGCTTTTTTAGCTATTTCCTTGCCAATCTCTTTAGCTATTTCTGTTTTAGTTTTTCCCGACGCCTTCTGGGTCGGGATCCCGACCTTGCGTCGGGATATTTCTAAATCATTACTGCTAACTAAAGTTTTTCCTTTTTCATCATCTATTAATTGAACAAAAATATGTTTATTGCTTCTAAAAACAGAAATCCGGGGACATTGCTTAGTCCCTTTAATTTTTGCTCTGATGCGCTTATGCCTTCTATAACGTTTTAACTGTTTATCTTTCATAAAATTTTATTTCTATTCGGTTCCAACTGCTTTTTTACCTGCTTTCCGTCTAATTACTTCATCTAAATACTTAATTCCCTTTCCTTTGTATGGCTCTGGTTTTCTTTGGGCTCTGATTTTAGCTGCTGTTTGTCCAACTATTTGCTTGTCAGCGCCAAAAACAGTAATAATGTTTTTATCAACTTCAAACTTAATTCCTTCTGGCGCTTCTATTTCAACAGGATGAGAAAACCCTATATTTAAAATCAGTTTATTGCCTTGTAAAGAAACGCGGTAACCAACCCCATTGATTTCTAATTTCTTTTCAAAGCCTTTGGTTACTCCTTCAATCATATTAAAAATTAAACTTCTCCATAAGCCCCATAAAGCACGGGTTTTTTTTGATTCTTTTCTGGGCTTAACTGCTAAAGAAGCCTTTTCTTGAATCAACTCGATTTGAGGAGGCAATAATTGCTCTAACTGTCCTTGAGGCCCTTTAATGATGATTTGATTTTTGTCAATCTTTACCTCAACGTTTTCAGGGATAATAATTGATTGTTTGCCAATTCTACTCATAATTTAATAGATCTCACAAATTACTTCTCCGCCCAATCCTTTCTTTCTTGCTTCTTTGTTAGTCATTAATCCTTGAGAGGTTGAAATAATTGTTAGGCCATAATCTTGTCTAATTGGCCTAATCTGATCTTTTTTAATATAGATTCTCTGGCCTGGTTTGCTAATTCTCTTAATGCTGCTGATAACTGGCTGGCCATCCTGATACCTTAATTTAATCTCTATAATTTTATTTATTTTCCGGCCTTGAGTGCTTGCCTTGCTAATTAATCCTTCTCTTTCTAATATCTTAGCTAAATTTAATTTAAGATTAGAAAAAGGAACAAGGACTGTTTCGCGCGAAACAGCTTGGGCATTTCTTATTCTAGTTAACATGTCAGAAATTGGATCTACCATGATGATTTTTTTACCCCAGGAATTTCTCCTTTATTAGCTAATTCCCTAAAACATATTCTACACAAACCAAAATCTCTTAGATAAGCTCTTTTCCTGCCACAGCGAAAGCAGCGCCTGATTATTCGCGTTGAAAACTTTGGTTTTTTATTAGCTCTGGCGATAACTGATTTTTTAGCCATATTTTTATCTTATGATTTCAAGGGAAATCCCAATAATTTAAACATTTCTATTCCTTGTTTCTGGTTTTTAGCAGTTGTTGCAACAGCAACTTCCAATCCAAAAATATTCTTAGTGCTTTCAGCTGAAATTTCTGGAAAAATAATTTGTTCTTTTATCCCTATATTCAAATTACCAGCCTGATCAACGTTTTTTTTAGGCAAACCGCGGAAATCACGCCCCCGAGGCAAAGCAATATTAATCAATCTATCCAAAAAATCATACATATATTTGCCTCTAAGAGTAACCATTAATCCAACAGCCATGCCTTGTCTTATCTTAAAACCAGCTTCTGATTTTTTAGCTTGGCGAAAAACTGCTTTCTGACCGGTAATTAAGGTTAGATTATTGGCGATTTCTTCTTGTATTTTCTGATCCTTAACACTTGGGTTAAATCCGGTATTAACAACAACCTTAATAATCCTGGGCACAGCCAAGTCATTTTTATATCCAAACTTTTCTTTCAAAGCTGGTAAAACTTCTTTAATGTATTTTTCTTTTAGGTTTTTCATTCTGTATAAGGTCCGACCTATCAAGCGGGACCTTCCGCTTCGCGTAATGTCCCTACTTGCTTATGTCAGACCTTAAACGAATATTCTGAAATTTTTGAGGCGCGTCAAAGCCCTTTAGGGTAAAGCGCTCATAAATTTTAGAATATGAGTTTATGTTTTTTAAGGTCGGACCTTGGACATCGAATTATATTTCTTGCTGGCACTTTTTACAAATCTTATACTTTTTCTTGCTAATTATTTTGTATCCAACTCTGGTTGATTTTGCGCATTTTGGACAAATGAGCTTAACATTAGAAACATCAATTGATTTGACAAGCTCAACAATCTGGCCTTTTTCACCTTCGCTTTTAGGCCGACGGTGTTTTTTAACTATGTTTACTCCTTCAACCATAATTCTATTTTGGCGGGGCATTGCTTCCAAAACTTTGCCTTTCTTGCCTTTGTCCTTTCCGCTAATTATTAATACTGTGTCGCCTTTTTTTATTTTCATAATACTTCTGGGGCTAATGATACTATTTTATCAAATCCCTTTTCTTTTAATTCCCGCGGCACTGGTCCAAAAATACGACCGCCTTTTGGATTATATCCTTCAACAATAACTGCTGCGTTTTCATCAAACCGAATATATGAACCATCTTTCCTGCGAAAAGCTTTTTTTTGTCGAACAATTACCGCCCTAACAATATCTTTTTTCTTAACTGCTTTTCTTGGTTCAGCTAATTTAACTGAAGCAACAACAATGTCTCCAATCTGAGCATAACGTCGGCGTGTTCCTCCTAAAACTTTAAAACACTGGATAATTTTTGCTCCAGAATTATCAGCTACCTTTAATTTTGTTTCTGGTTGTATCATATTAATTAATTAAATCTTTTACTTTCCATTTTTTATCTCTGCTTATTGGCCGTGTTTCTTGGATAATAACCTTATCTCCTGTTTTAAATTTATTTTTTTCATCATGAGCCTTGTATTTTTTGCTAACTTTGTATCTTTTCTTATATTTAGGATGCTGCTTATACCTATTAACCAAAACTGTAACGGTTTTATCCATTTTATCGCTAACAATAATACCCTTGAAAAGACGTGGTTTTTTAGTATTCTCTTTTTGTTGTTTTTTTTCTTTATTCATTGTTCTTTTCAGGATTATTTAAAATAGTTAAAATTCTGGCAACATCTCTGCGCAATTCTTTAATTTGCTTAACATTTTTAAGTTTTTTAGATGCTAAGTCAAATTTAAGCTGACCAAGCTTATGCTGACTTTCAATTAATAGGTTTTTTAATTCTTTTGTTGTTTTATTATTTAATTCCTTTATTTTCATAGTTAATCACTAGTTACAAATCTTACTTTAATTGGCAGTTTATGCCCTGCTTTTCTCATTGCTTCTTTAGCTATTTCTTTAGGAATACCATCCATTTCAAAGATTATCCGACCAGGCTTAATCACTGCAACATAATGATCAACACTGCCTTTGCCTCCTCCCATTGGCACTTCAATTCCTTTTTTAGTTACTGGCCTATCAGGAAAAATCCTGATCCAAATCTTGCCGCCTCGCTGAACATGCCTGGTCATTGCTCTCCGAGCTGCCTCAATCTGCCTAGATGTTAATCTGCAGGACTCCATGGCCTTAAGGCCAAAAGATCCAAAAGACAATTCGGTTCCCCGGGTTTCTTTGCCTTTATTTCTTCTTCTTCCTTTTTGCCACTTCCTATGTTTTACTTTTTTGGGCGTTAACATGGTTATTTAGTTTCTTTATTTGAATCTTTAAACACTTCTCCTTTGTAAATCCATACTTTTATTCCGATTGTTCCATAGGTAGTATAGGCAGTTGCCTGAGCATAGTCAATATTAGAACGCAAAGTTTGAAGAGGAATTCTTCCTTTTTTAAGCTGTTCTTTCCTTGCGATTTCAGCCCCATTTAATCTTCCCTTGGTCATAACTTTAGCCCCTAAAACATCCTTATTAGCCATAATTTTATCTAAGGCCTGCTTCATTACCCGACGATAAGGAAGGCGTTTTTCAATCTGACTAGCCATTTCCATACTTACAATAGCTGCTTGGGCAGTTGGCTGTCTAACTTCTTCTATTTCCAAGCTGACTTCCATTTTGCCCAATTTTGATTTTTTATCTTTTTGAAGTATTTTTTTTATTTCCTTTTTAAGCTCTTCTACTCCTTTGCCTCCTCGGCCAATAACTAATCCAGGCCGAGCTGTTTTAACAATAATATTAATTTGGTTAGCTGAACGCTCTATCTCTATTGAATTAACTCCTGCTTTGGCTAATTTTTCAGCAACAAAACTGCGCAATTTAACATCTTGCTCTAAAAAATCCTTGTACTGCTTCTTGCTAAACCAGCGTGACTTCCAATTAGTCACTATGCCTATTCTGAAAATAAATGGATGAACTTTATGTCCCATGGTATTTATATGCTCTTTCTTCTAAATAATTTCTTAGCATTGCCAAATGTTTGACGGCTAAAAAATCTTTTTTTAGATTGAGAGGTTGCTCTGTATGGTTTTTTAGGTTTAATTAGCCTTTTTTTAGAAATAGTCTTTTTCTTTTCTGCTTTTTCAATTGTTTCTTCTTTTACAACTGATTCTTTTTTATTATCCTGAGCTTGTCGAAGGGCTTGCTTTTTAATTATTGGTTCTTTTACTTCTTTATCTTTCTTAGCTTTTTGATCCAAAGTCAAAGTGATATGGCTAGTCCTTTTTAATATTGGAAAAGCCCGTCCCATAGCCCGAGGCCGCCATCTTTTTAAAGAAGGGCCAACATCAACAACAATATTTGAAATATAGAGGTTTTCTTTTGTTAACTTATTATTATTCTCTGCATTAGCTACAGCTGAATTCAAAAGCTTTAAAATTGGCAAAGCTGCTCTTTTAGTTAAAAACTTTAATTGCCTTTCAGCTTCTTCAATAGTTAAACCCTTAATTAAGTTAGCTACTAATCTAACTTTTCGGGGCGATATTCTTAAATGACGCAATTTGGCTTTAATCATAATTATTTACCTTTTTGTTTGGCTGCGATTTCTTGTTCACGTTGCATTTTTCCGCCATGCCTGACAAATTTCCTGGTTGGAGAAAACTCTCCTAATTTATGCCCAACCATATCTTCGGTTACAAAAACAGAAATGTGTTCTTTGCCATTATGGACGCCAAAAGTAAAACCAACCATTTCTGGAATAATAGTGCAAGCTCGAGACCATGTTTTAATAACAGTCTTATCGCCTGATTTTAACTTACTTATTTTCTTGAGTATTTTTGGGTCAATATAAGGCCCTTTTTTTAAACTTCTGGACATATTTATTTTCTTCTTTTTAAAATTAATCTATTGCTGATCTTTTTCTTTTTCCTGGTCTTTACTCCATAAGCTAATTTACCCCATGGCGTTTTTGGTCCTTTTCTTAAGCCAATTGACTGACGATTCTCTCCTCCGCCATGAGGATGATCGCAAGCATTCATAGCTGAACCGCGTACAGTTGGCCTACGGCCCATCCAGCGGCTCCGGCCTGCTTTGCCAATAATTACTGTATTGTGCTCAACATTGCTTAATTGGCCTATGCTGGCTAAACAATCATCCCTGACCATTCTAACTTCTCCAGAAGGCAGTTTTAAATGGCTATAACCTTTATCATTTGCCATTACTTGGGCTGAACTGCCAGCTGATCGTATAATTTGACCTCCTTTTTTAGGTAAAAGCTCAATATTGTAAACCTGGGTTCCTGTAGAAATATTCTTTAATTGCATTCGATTGCCGATTTTCAACGAAGCTTTTTCCCGGCAAATAACTTCTTGGCCAACTTTAAGGCCTTGGGGAGCTAGAATATATCTTTTTTCACCATCTCTGTAATTCAAAAGAGCAATAAAAGAGCTTCGGTTAGGATCATATTCAATAGAAACTACTTTGGCTGGAATATCTATCTTGTCATATCTTTTAAAATCAATCAAACGATATCTTCTTTTGTGTCCGCCTCCTTTGTGCCGGGTAGTGATTCGGCCGCGATAACCCCTGCCAGCTTTCTTGACTAACTTCTTAATCAAGTTTTTTTCTGGCTTCTTTTTGGTTAAAGCAGAAAAGTCTACTGAAGTCATTCCTCTTCTGCCTGGAGTTGTTGGTTTGTATCTTTTCATATTATCTTGGTAAAATCTCTATTTTCTCTCCTTGTTTCAATGTTACTACTGCTTTTTTATATCCTTTTTTTAATCCTTTTCGCCAACCTTGATGACGGCCCACTCGTCTCTTTTTCGGAGCTGTATGAATCATATTCACTTTTTCTACTTCTGCTCCGTATAAAGCTTTGACAGCTTTCTTTATTTCAACTTTATTAGCTTTTTGAAAAACCTTAAAAACATACTTATTTTGTTCAATTAAATCAGTTGCTTTTTCAGTAATATGAGGTTCTTTAATAACTTGATAGGCTTTAACAACTTGGCTTTTATTAACTGCCAAAACAGGCCTATCTTTTTTTATAGGTTCTTTTTTAATTTCTTTAGCTTCTGGTTTTGCTTTTTTCTTTTTAAATCTGTCTAAGATAGCCATATATTTATTTTAAATATGTTTTTTCAATTACTTTTATTGATCCCTGTAATAACAAGAGGTGTTTATAAGTTAAAACATCTAAAACATTTAAGCTGTCAGCTCTGATTATTTTTATTTTAGGAATATTCTTAGTTGCTCTAATTACATCTTGGTTGCTGCTTGGTAAAATAATTAAGGCGCTTTTATTTAAATCTTTTTTGGTTTTTTCTTTTAAATCTTTTATTATTTCGGCCATTTGCTTGGTTTTTGCTTCTGCTAATTCTATTTTATCCAATAAGATTAATTTCTTGTCTTTGGCTTTAGAAGATAAGGCCATAAAAAGAGCTTTGGTTTTCATCTTTTTGTTTATCTTCTTGCTAAAAACTCTTTCTTTAGTCGGGCCAAAAGTAACTCCGCCGCCTCGCCAAATTGGCGAACGAATTGAACCATGACGAGCCCGACCTGTTCCTTTTTGTCTCCAGGGTTTGCGGCCGCCGCCTCGTTTCTCGCTCCTGTCTTTGGTATGGGCAATCACTTTCCGAGCATTAGCCATTTGAGCAACTACTGCTTGATGAACCAAATCTTGATTCACATCCACGCCAAAAACCTCAGCTGGCAAATCCGCTTTTTCAATTTCTTCGCCTTTTTGGTTGTAAATGCTAATTTTCATAATTACTTTTCTTTAGTCACAATTATTTCCAACAATGTTCCTCTTTTGCCTGGCACAGCTCCTTTAATAGCTAATAAATTATTATCCTTGTCAACTTGGGCTATTTCTAAGCCTTGAACAGTTATTCTGTCGCTACCCATTCGGCCAGCCATTTTTCTGCCCTTGAAAACTCTTTGCGGCCAAGCTGAACCAATAGAGCCAGGAGCTCGCAAGCCGTGTTTTGTGCCATGAGAAGCTGGAAAACCAGAAAACCCATGTCTCTTTACTACTCCTTGAAACCCTTTTCCTTTGGAAATCCCAGTTACTCTAACTATTTCACCAGGGTTAAATAAAGAAACATCAATTTTCTGGCCGGTTTTTAAATTACTGTTTTTGAATTCGCGCAGATAACGGAAGTTTTTTTCTAAATTAGCTTTTTTAAAATGTCCTTTTTGCGGTTTTTTTGTTTTTCTGTCTTTAATTTCTTCAAAACCGATCTGAACTGACTGATAGCCGTCTTTTTCTTTAGTTTTATTCTGAATCGCAAAACAAGGCCCAGCCTCAATCAAAGTTACTGGAATTACATGACCCTTTTTGTTAAAAATCTGGGTCATACCTGATTTTTTTCCTAAAATAAATTTCATAAGCAAGTAAAAACCGGGGATAGCCCCGGTCAAAAAAAGACTAATCCTAAAAAAAAGTTTTATTCATATATATCCAAAGTCCTTTAGTTAAAAATATCTAAACCATTTTTATTTCTATATCAACTCCAGCTGGTAAATTTAATCCTGTTAAAGCATCAATTACTTTTGGATTAGGATTAATAATATCAATCAGTCTCTTGTGAACCCTTATCTCATACTGTTCCCGTGAAGTTTTATGAACAAAAGTAGATCGGTTAACCGTGTATTTACGAATTTCTGTTGGCAAAGGAACCGGTCCGCGAATATCTATATTATAGCGTCCGATTGTTTCAACAATTTGTTTCACTGACTGATCAACAAGCTTGTGATCGTAAGCTTGAATCTTAATACGAATCTTTTGTTTAATCTCTTCTTCTTTTTTAGGTGCCATTGTTATTACTTCACAATCTTAGTTACTACGCCAGCGCCAACTGTTTTACCTCCTTCTCGGATAGCAAAACGCTGTTTTGCTTCTAAGGCAACAGGAGCCATTAATTTAATCTTAAGACCAACTGTATCTCCTGGCATAACCATTTCTGTTCCTTTTGGCAGAGTAACCTCGCCAGTAACATCGCTAGTTCGAATAAAGAATTGAGGCTTATAACCATTAAAGAAAGGAGTATGGCGTCCGCCTTCTTCTTTGCTTAAAACATAAACCTCGCCCTCAAATTCCTCATGAGGGGTAACACTTCCTGGTTTAACCAAAACCTGGCCTCTTTCTATGTCTTCTCTTTTAGTGCCTCTTAAAAGAATTCCAGCATTGTCTCCAGCTCTTCCTTCGTCAAGCGACTTGTTAAACATTTCAACTCCAGTAACAACAGTTTTTTGGGTATCGCGCACGCCAATTATTTCAATTTCTTCATTAACTTTAACTATGCCGCGCTCAATTCTCCCAGTAGCCACTGTGCCTCTTCCTTCAATGGAAAAAACATCTTCAACTGGCATTAAGAACGGTTCGTCAACTGCCCGAACTGGTTCAGGAATACCTTCGTCTACTGCTTTCATTAGCTCTAAAATTGGCCCGCATTTTGAACAATCCTCTTTGCCGCAGCCGCATTCAATGGCCTGCAAGGCAGAACCTCGAACAATGGCAATTTTATCTCCTTCAAATTCATATTTACTTAAAAGCTCTCTGATTTCTTGTTCAACTAAATCAACTAATTCTGAATCATCAACTTGATCTACCTTATTCAAAAAGACAACTAAAGCTGGCAAGCCAACTTGACGAGCCAAAAGAATATGCTCTCTAGTTTGAGGCATTGCTCCGTCTGGAGCTGAAACAACTAAAATAGCTCCGTCCATTTGAGCTGCTCCAGTTATCATATTTTTAATATAATCAGCATGACCTGGGCAATCAATATGAGCATAATGCCGTTTTTCTGTCTCATACTCAACGTGAGAAACAGAAATAGTCAAACCGCGCGCTTTTTCTTCAGGCGCATTATCAATAGCGTCAACATCTTTATCTTGAGATACAAAACCAGCTGATTTTAAACACTTTAAAATAGCTGCTGTTAAAGTAGTTTTACCATGGTCAACATGACCAATAGTCCCTATATTAAGGTGTGGTTTTGTTCTTTCAAATTTTTCAGCCATAAATTCAGCGAACAGCGAACAAGAAACAGCGAATAATATAAAATTCACTACTCAAAATCCTCTATCCACTTATATTAAATTTAGTTATTTTTATCTTTGTAATAAGTTTACAAAACATCTTGTCAATAGTCAAGGCTTTAAAAGGGTAAATCCTCTATCTCAACCTTTTGTTTGTCAACCACATCATCCAATTCAGCTTCTTCTTTTTCTTGAGTTCTTAATTCAGCAATGCTTTGATTAACCTCTTCTGTTTCTGAAGATCCATCATCTTCTAACTTCATTACTAAGTAAGATGGCTTATTATCTTCTATAATAATACACTTTTCTCCTTGTTTTGACAAGATTTTTTTAATTTTATTCCACATATTATTTCTCCTCTTTCCCTCCTATTATTTGTTCTGCTACATTATTAGGCACTTCTTTGTAATGATTAAATTCCATATTAAAGTTAGCTCTTCCTTGGGACATTGATCGCAATTGAGTAGCATAACCAAACATATTGGCTAAAGGCACATGAGCATCAATAATTTTAACCAAATTGGCTGCTTCGCCGCTATCTTCCATTTTTTCAATCTGTCCGCGTTTAGAATTAAGATCGCCAACCACATCACCCATGAATTGCTCTGGAGTAATTACCTGTAACTTCATAATTGGTTCCAATAAAATTGGATCTGCTTGTTTAATTGCTTCTTGCAAAGCAATAGAACCAGCAATTTTAAAAGCAGATTCAGAAGAATCAACATCATGAAAAGAACCATCATAAAGGGTTGCCTTAATATCAACTAAAGGATAACCAGCTAAAACGCCTTTGTCCAGAGCTTCTTTAATTCCTTTGTTAACTGCTGGGATATATTCCTGAGGGATGATTCCCCCTTTAATCTTGTCAATAAACTCATATCCCTGGCCTTCTTCCTGCGGCTCTACTTTTATCCAAACATGGCCATATTGGCCGCGGCCGCCTGTTTGACGAATGTATTTTCCTTCAGCTTCAGCTATTCCTTTAATTGTTTCTTTGTAAGCTACTTGCGGCTGGCCAATATTAGCTTCAACCTTAAACTCTCTTAACATTCTATCAACCAATACTTCTAAATGCAATTCACCCATGCCGGAAATAATGGTCTGGCCTGTTTCTAAATCTCCTTTAATCTGGAAAGTAGGGTCTTCTTCAGCCAGTTTTTTCAAAGATAATCCCATTTTCTCTTGGTCAGCTTTTGTTTTAGGCTCAATGGCAATGGAAATAACTGGTTCGGGAAAATCAATTTTTTCTAAAATAACCGGATGTTCTGAATCAGATAATGTATCGCCGGTGGTTGTTCCTTTTAATCCAACAATAGCAGCAATATCTCCAGCATAAACCTCTTTTACTTCCTCTCGTTTATTAGCGTGCATTCTAACAATCCGCCCGACTCTTTCTTTTTTATTAGTAACAGTATTTAAAATATATGATCCGCTCTGCAGGGTTCCTGAATAAGTTCTAAAATATGACAGCTGTCCAACATAAGGATCAGTAGCTATTTTAAAAGTCAATGCAGAAAACGGGGCTTTATCATCTGTTTCTCTAATAACTTCTTTGTTTGTTTTAGGTTCAATGCCTGTTACTGGCGGCAGATCAATTGGCGAAGGAAGATAATTAATAATGGCGTCTAAAAGCGTTTCCACGATTACACCGCGGCCATCTCCGCTAAAAACCGGAAAAAAACCGCCTTGCAAAGTGCTTTTTCTGATTGCTTTAACAAATTCTTCTTCATTAATCTCTTGTGAATCAAGATATTTTTCAGCTAATTTATCGTCAACTTCTACTGCTTTTTCAAGCAGCTCCTCTCTGTATTTCTTTGCCTTATCTTTCAAATCGTCTGGTATTTCTTCTTCAATTAATTCCTTATCATGAAAATCTTTGTAAACATAGGCCTTCATTTTAACCAAATCAACTATTCCTTTAACATCTTTTTCAAAACCTATTGGCAATTGAACAGGATAAGCTTGAGAGGTTAAACGTTCCTTAATTGAATCTAAGCTTTTGTAAAAATCACCGCCCACTTGATTGATTTTATTAATAAAACATATTCTAGGAACATTAAATTTATCTGCTTGGCGCCAAACTGTTTCAGATTGCGGTTCTACTCCCATCTTACCGTCAAAAACTACAATTGCTCCGTCCAATACCCTTAGAGAACGCTGAACCTCAACTGTAAAATCAATATGTCCAGGCGTATCAATGATATTAATGCGATGCGAATTCCAAAAACAAGTAGTAGCAGCTGAAGTAATGGTAATGCCTCTTTCTTTTTCCTGTTCCATCCAATCCATCTGAGTGTCGCCTTCATGCACTACGCCAATTTTATGAGTTATTCCGGTCAAATATAAAATACCCTCGGTAATAGTGGTTTTTCCAGCATCAATATGGGCAATAATTCCAATGTTTCTTATTTTTTTTAAAGAATATTTTCTGGACATAAGCTTTATCTCGCAAAATGGGCAAAAGCCTTATTAGCGTCAGCAATGCGATGAACATCTTGCTTCTTCTTGACTGCCTCGCCTTCATTTTTAGAAGCATTAATCAGTTCTTCAGCTAATTTTTGAGCCATTGGCTTGCCTTTTTTCTTTTTAGCCGCTTCAATAATCCAGCGCATTGATAAAGTAATTCTTCTTTCGCCTCGCACTTCCCTGGGAACCTGGTAATGAGCTCCGCCAATCCGCCTTGATTTAACCTCTACCACTGGAGAAGTATTTTTAATAGCTAAATCAAATACTTCTAAAGCTTCTTTTTTAGTTTTTTTCTCAATAATATCAAAAGAATCATAAAAAACCTTTTGAGCTACTGACTTTTTACCGCCTTTCATTAGATGATTAATAAACTTAGCTACCAAGTTATTATCATATTTAGGATCAGGATTTATTGTTCTTTTAACTGCTCTTTTTCTACGCATAATTATTTTTCTTCAGCTGGAGCTGATTTCCCGACGCCTTCTGGGTCGGGGATCCTCGATGGCTTTGCCATCGGGACTTCTTCCTCTTCTTTAGCTGGCGCTCCGCCTGCTTTAACTTTCTTAGTTCCATAACGACTTCTTTTTTGTTTGCGGCCTTCAACTCCTTCGCTATCTAAAACTCCTCGAACAACATGATAACGAACGCCGGGCAAATCTTTAACCCGGCCGCCTCTGATTAAAACAACTGAATGTTCTTGCAAATTATGGCCTTCGCCGGGAATATAGGCGGTTACTTCCATGCCATTGGTTAGCCGGACTCGAGCTACTTTGCGCAAAGCTGAGTTTGGCTTCTTAGGCGTAACTGTATATACCTTGATACAAACACCTCTTTTAAAAGGCGAAGAACTTCTGCCGGGCTTATTCTTAAGCAAATTAAAACTCCGCCACAAAGCAGGTGTTTTTGGCTTTCTTTTTAAAACTTTTCTTGGACGTTTAACTAATTGTTGAATTGTTGGCATTGAATAAAAATAGCAGATTAAAAGAGTAGTGTCAAATTAAACTAATCTTTTGCCTGGCGGATAACTCTTTGCGGGAAAGGAATTTCAATGCCTTCTTTGTCAAAAGCAAGTTTAATTCTTTTTCTTAGCTCGCCCAGCACTGCCCATTGTTCTAATGGCTTAACTTCTCCAGATATTTTAATATCTACTGATGAAGCTCCAAAATTATCAACCCTAATAAATTCCGGAGCCTTAATAATCTTATCTTGCCATTCTGAATCTTGAGTCATTTCCTGGCCAACCTGATTAATCACTCTTTTTACTTTTTCTAAATCAGCATCATAAGCCACTCCTATTACTAAATTAACCCTGGCAAATCCCTTTGTCTTATTAGTGGCTATTTTTATCTCTCCATTAGGAATATGATGAACTGCGCCGTCTGCATCGCGAAGAATAGTCATTCTCAAATTAATATTCTCTACTGTTCCGCATTTATCTTTCACGCAAACAACATCCCCTACCCTATACTGATTCTCTAAAATAATGAAAAGGCCAGTGAAAAAATCACGGATAATATATTGAGCGCCAAACCCAATTGCTAAACCAATTACTCCAGCTCCAGCTAAAAGCGGTCCAATATTAACTCCTAATTCAGCAATAATCATTAGAGCTGCCACTATCCAGATAATTGCCCTGAAAGTTCCTTCAAAAACAGCAATTAATGTATCCTCTCTTTTCTTTTCTGCTTCTGGAGATAGAAAAGAATCAGCTACTACTGCTTTTCTCATAATCTTTTCAATAACAACTCTGGCAAATCTGCGAATTAAAAAAGCGCCGATTAAAATAGCCAGTATTTTCAAGCCATGTGATAAAAGCCATGGAAATATGTTTTGTAATACTTCTTGCATATTTTTGCATTAAGCTGGGTACTCGACCGGACTTGAACCGGCAACCGCCAAAACCACAATTTGGAGCTCTGCCAATTGAGCTACGAGTACCATGGCTAGTACGCCTGGAGGGAATCGCCCCGCAATCCTGCGGGGCGCCCCGTCGTATGACGGGGCGAACCCTATCTTTTACAAGCCTCCTCGGGAGGACTCGAACCTCCAACATCCGCCTTAGAAGGGCGGTGTTCTATCCAATTGAACTACGAGGAGCTACAGGCGCATAAGCATTATTGTACAGAAAATCCTTCAAAAGTCAATCATTAAAGGGGTTATAGTATTCGGTTTTCCTAACCCGAAATAAGTTTTCCTCTCGCTTATCTATATTTTCCCGGACTTTCTGAAGTACTTCTTCATTAATATTTATTTCCTGATTAATTAACTCTGGCTGATTTTTCATGACTAAATAAATATATTGGTAGTAAATAAAGATATTAAGGAAAAGCAAGGAAATAAAAATTACTCCTATTATCCATAGATAATATTTTTTTAAATAATTAAATGTTTTTTTAGGCAAAAATTTAACCATTATTGAGTGTAAATCTTAATTCCAACGATAGTTTCTAAATCTCCCTCGCTTAAATTAGAACTAAGATTAACTAAATTACTGCTTTCCAATCTTTTAATGTTTAAACTGTCAACTTCTATTAAACGATATGGCGGATAAGGACTATCTTCTAAGTTAGCCATAAAAGCAAGTAAGCTTGAAAAATCGCCCCAAAGAGAAATTCGCAAAACTATAAAAGCACTTCCTTCTTCTTCAGCTGGCGGAGTAAAAGAATCAACTGTTTTAATCTCAAAAAAATTGCCTGTTTGTTGAGCTATTTCCTCTAAAGTGGAAATAAAGCCAACTGCTTCTTCAGTTTCAAGAAAAATATCTTCAATTATTGCTAAATCATTTTCCCTTTCCTGATAAGTTTTTTCTATTTCTTTGAATAAAACTTCTTTCTGGCTTAATACAGCTAAAATCTCTTGATTAGTTAAATACTCTTGAGAAGCAGTTTTAATTTTAACTATTAAAGGAAAAGCGATTAAGTAAATAAAAAGAATTAAAACAATCAGGCCTATTCCTAAAGAAGCAAAAAGTTTTTTTTGAAGTAAAAGCATATTAATTATTCTTCGCTTAATAGCGCTGGTTCAAAAGTAAAACTAAAATTTATATCGTTTTGCTTAATTAAATTAGATAAAGGAGATTCAAGGTTAACAAAAAGAGGGCTTTTTTCTAATGAATCTTTAAAACGAATAAGTTTATCTCTGCTTTCTGCCCAACCGCTTAAATTAATCTTACTACCAGACAATCTATATGAAAAATTCATTAAATAAACTCCTGAAGGAGTAATTTTAGCTAATTCCTCTAAAACTGGCGTCCAAATAACTAATTCTTTCTGCTTAAGATTAATCTTATCAAGTTGTTGATTAACATTTTCAATCTTTTCCTCCATCTTGGTTAAATGCTGAATTCTAACATCATTCCTGTTAATCTCTATTGATCTTTTCTGTTCTTTTAATAGAACAAAAAGGCAATAATAAGTGGTAATTAAAAATAGGGTGAAGATAAATAAAAAAATTGCAATTCGAATAGCTAAAAAAACAACTAAACGATTGAGATTAGCTAATTCTAATTTTCTCTTTTCTTTTGGCGGTAAAAGATTAAGTTTTATCATTTTACTCAAGCTCTCTTAAAGCTAAACCTAAAGCAGTTGCGTAAATTAAAGATTCTTTTTTAGACATTTTTGCTTTTTTGCTTAAAATTGATTGCAAAGGATCGCCTATTCGGACTGGCAATCCTAATTTTTCAGAAAGAACAATAGGCAAATTCAATAAAAGAGAATCGCCGCCGCAAAGCACAACTTGCCCAATTGCTCCATTAGGCCCGTGAATATGAGTGCTATGATCATGGTAAAATTTCACATAATTATTAATCTGTTTGGCTAAATCATCAATAAGAGGACTCAAGGCCTTATATACTTTGTTTTTTTCCTTGACCCTGCTGGTCTTATTTAAACCAATTTTAATCTTCATTTGAATAGCTTTTTTTTCATCAATTTTAAGCTCTTTCATAATTGCTTGATTAAAAAGACGCCCGGAAATAGGAATGTGAGAAGTAAAACGAATAGCTAAAGCGGAAAAAATAACAAAGTTTGTTCCGGTTGCTCCTAAATCAACGATAATAGTTGGCTTAAGATCGTCATTTTTCATCAAACTTCTAACCACTGCCACTGATTCTGGCTCAAGAGCCACTAACTCAAACCCGCTCTTTTTTAAAAAGCTTAAATAACCATTAACCAAATACTTGGGCGTGGCAGCAATTAAAACATCAAGGTGATCAATATAGCTAAATATTGGCTTAATGATTTGCCATCCTAAATAAACTTCATCAACGCCTAATGGAATATGAGCTTCAGCTTCCCATTTAACAGCTTTACTTAACTCTTCTCTCTTCATTTTGGGCAATTGAATAATTCTAATAAAAACTTTTTCCTCTGGCAAGCTGCAAACTACCCGTTTGTTCTGAAACGGTTTTCCTTTAATTTCCTTAAGATTTTTTTTAAATAAATTAACTAATTCTTTTTCTTTTTTTATCTCTCCTCCTTTGACTAAACCAGACGGTATATCGCCTTTGACAAAACTATCTACAAATATTTTGTTTCTTTTCTTGACAAGCTGAACAATCTTAAAAGAATTATCGCTTAAGTCTAAACCAAAAGCCGGCCTATTCTTATAGAATTTATAAAGCATAAATTATTATCTTAATTACTCTAATATTATATCATTTTTTTCTATTTAACAAAATAACTGAAAAAATACCGATACTGTCTATAAAAATATCTTTGACTGCGCCTTGCCTAAATAAAATAAAGCTTTGGTGGCATTCATCAGAAACAGCATAAAAAACAGCTAAAAAAACAGCCCAGATTAAAACCTGGCGATTGTTTAATTGATGTTCTTTCAAAGCCTTGATTAAAAGAAAGGTTAAAACAAAATACTCTGCAATATGGGCTATTTTGCGTAAAACAAAATCCCAATAACCAGGCAAGTTAGATTTCAAATCTGGTTGATGAGAAAGAAAGAAAATAAAGCAGGCCCAGAGAAAAACCAAAGACCAATTTTTTATTTTCTTATTCATTTCTTAAAATACTCTAAAAACTTTGTTAAAGTTCTTGTATTTAAAATATCTTTTTTTTCTGCCCAGCCGCGGCGGGCTTGGGCAATGCCTAATTCCATTATTTGGAAACAATTATTTGAATGAACATCTGCGCCAATAACCATTTTAACACCTGCTTCTTTTGCTTGGCGAATATCAGCATCTCTCAAATCTAATCTGCTTATATGAGCATTAATTTCCAAAGCAGTTTTATTTCTTTTAGCTGCTTTTAAAACTTGTTCAAAGTCCATTTGATAACCTGGTCTTTTATCAATAAGCCTGCCAAATGGATGAACAATAATATCAACATGCGGATTTTCTATGGCTTTGATTATTCTTTTAGTCATATCTTGCTTATTCATCTTTAATCTGGAATGAATGCCAGCCAATACTATATCTAATTTAGCCAAAACTTCATCCTTAATGTCTATACTGCCATCAACTTTAATATTTGCTTCACACCCTTTAAGAATTTTAATTCCTTTTAAGAGCTTATTAAGCTTATCAACTTCCTTCATTTGGCGCAAAATCCTTGCTTCATCTAATCCATTAGCAACTGTTAATCCTTTAGTATGATCAGTAATTACTAAATACTGATAACCTATTTTTTTAGCTGCCAAAGCTAATTCTTTGATTGTTTTTAAACCATCGCTCCAATCACTATGGCAATGGACTTCGCCTTTAATATCATTGTATTTAATCAGTTTGGGCAATCTATTTAGTTTACCCTGAGCTTGTCGAAGGGCTGCTTCAATTTCTCCGGTATTATTTCTTAATTCTGGTTCAATGTATGATAATCCAATAGCTTGATAAACTTCTTTTTCATTTTTCCCAGCTATTTTTTTCTTTCCTTTGAATACGCCATACTCATTTAATTTCAGTCCTTTTTTCTTGGCTATTCTTCTAATTAAAATATTATGATCCTTGCTTCCGGTAAAATATTGAAGCGCAGCTCCAAAACTTTCTTTTTTAATCACTCTTAAATCACAATCAAACCCGCCTTCGCCTTGCTTCGGCGTGGCAAGCCCTGTTCTAAAACGAACTGATGATTTAGTCAGTCCTTTAGCCCAAACCTTGGCTATTCCAGGCATTTTAATAAAAAAATCTATTACTTTGTCTGGCTTGGCAGAGATCACTAAAATATCAATATCGCCAACTGTTTCTTTCATCCGCCTAACTGAACCAGCCATGCTGATTTTATCCACTTGAGGCAATTCTTTAAGCTGATTAATAATCTGCCGCGCAAATGGCAGAATTAAACCAAGTAAAAACCTGTTCTGACCTGCTTTAACAAATTGAATAGCTTGTAAAATATTTTTCTCGCTTTTCTCTCCAAAGCCTTCTAATTCTGATATCTTTCTTTTCTGAGCTGCTTTTTCTAAATCCTTTAAATTTCTTATGCCAAGTTCTTTGTATAAGATTTTAATTTTTCTAGCGCCAAGGCCTTCAACCATGGTTAATACTTCTAAATCAACTGGAGATTGTTTTTTTAACCTTTGATAAGTTTTAACCTGGCCTGTTTTAATAAACTCTTCAATTTTCTTGGCAATTGCATCTCCAATTCCAGGAATTTCTTTAAGTTTTTTGGTTCCGCCTTCTTGATAAATCTCTTCAACATCCTTTTCTAAAGAATATAAAACCCGAGCCGCCTTATTATATGCTCGGGAACGAAAAGAAACTTTATCCATTTCAATAAATTCAGCTATTTGATAAAAAATTCTTGCTAATTCTAAGTTTTTCATTTTAATGACAAGTGGAAACTTGCTTCAATCCCATCCAAAGACCTTTGAATATTCCGTGTTTTTCCACTGATTGATAAGTATATTGCGAGCAAGTTGGATAATGCCGGCATTGGCCTAATAATCTTAAAATAGGAAACCAGCCATGATCTGGTGAAATGGTTTTTTGATAAACTTTAATTAAGAATAAGACTATTGATTTCATTTTTCTATTATACTCTTGTTTTGATAAATAGAAAAGCTGTTGTCTTGAATTACAGCAACAGCTTTGCTCTTTGGTTGCCGCGCTAACGCCTTATTTAAACACAGCGCAGCAAGTTTCTGTTAATAAAAAAGGGTACTTTTTTCTTAAAGCCAAGGCTAGTTTAAAATCTTTGCCCGATTTAAAAACATCATTCTTATGCTCTTTTATTTCTACGGAAAAATGATGTTGGCAGTTATTGCAGAAAAAAAATATTCCGCGCCCAAGCCCATAAGCATTGCAAAGCTTTCTAAAAGAAAGATTTTTACCCTCTTCCCCTTTCCGTTCACAAGCCGGACACCTATAATCAAACATTTCTACCTCCTTTTTTTAAATAACTATACCAACCTTATTAAAACAAGCTTACTTGTTTGGAAAAATTGTCCCGTTCTTTGTCTTGAAAAATCTGGATCTTGCCGAATTCGCCATCATGGCCAGCTTCAATATTAACCCTGCCTTGGCGAACACGATTAATTCCTTCAGCAATATCAACTAAACCAGCTTGCTTTATTTGTTCAAGATCAACATCTAAAAGTATTTTAAATTCAGAACCAAAACGTTTAATTAAATTCTTGTATTCTTCCTGTACTGTTTTTGTATTAGGGCCAACTCCCTTAACATCAGCAATAATTTCCTCCAAAGGAATAATATGCCTAAAAGGAATTGCCTTGCTTGGTTTTTCTCCTTTTTTTCTGTCAGCTAAATCATCAACCCGGTGAAGCACGCCAATGGTTAATGGTTTTTTGCATTTAGGGCAAATATTGTTTAATTTCTTTGATTCTTTAGGCGTTAAATTAACCTGACACTTTCTATGTCCATCATGATGATACTTGCCCTCTTCTGGAAAAAACTCAATTGTTTCCAATAACTTCTTTGGATCTTTGCTTTTAATAGCATCAGCAATTCCATTATATGTTAAATTAGTATCAAAAACATTGGCTTCCCTGCCTATCTTACTGGGGCTATGCGCATCACTGTTTGAAATCAAAGCAATTTTGTCCAAAGCAGATAATTTCCAATTCATAGCTGGATCAGAGCTTAAACCGGTTTCTCCAGCATAAATATACTTTGAATATTCTTCAAAACACTCTTTAATGGAATCAAAGCCAGACATTGAACCAAATAAGCTAAACCAAGGCGTCCAAATATGGGCTGGGATAATTAAACATCTTTTAGAAGCGTCTAAGGCAATCTTGGCTAATTCCTTGGCATCCAGACCTAGAATAGGCCGTCCATCTGATTTAAGATTGCCAATCCATCCCAAACGAGTATTGATTTTTTCAACTGTTTTAAAATCAGGCGCTAAAATAATAATATGAATTTTCCTCACGCGATTATTTTTTGAATAAATACAACTAATTTCACTGCTTAATAAAAAACGAATGTCTTGATCAATTTGATTATTGCCATTATTAGGTAGCCAATCATTATTAGCTAAAGAAGATCTAATTTTCTTTTTTGCTTTAAAAAGACCTGATTCAGCTGGTTCAAGTTTTTCTTTAAGTTCCTTTAACCAAAGATGATGGGTAAAATCACCAGTGCCTAAGACTTTAATTCCTTTAATCTTAGCCCACTTGTTTAAATGATCCACATCCATGTCTTTAGAAGTAGCTCTAGAATATTTAGAATGAATATGCAAGTCAGCAATAAAGCGCATAAGTTTAATTACTAAAGGCAGCCATAAGGACTGCCCTCGATTAATTACTTCTATTATACTCCAATAATTAAAAAAAACAAATTATAAAACTTGACTTGTATGTTTATTTTGATAAACTTAAAAAAGTTATAAAGTTCTTCTTAATAAAGGAGGTAGCTATCCATGAAAAGATTCATTATCCCAAGAATCGCTCATTGCAGCGATGGATGCTGAATAAAGCTCTCTGGTTAAAAATCAACTGACCAGAGGGCTATTTTTTTTGACTGAATAACTGGCAACTAATCCTAAAACCAGCCAAAACATTAATTGTCCCTGCTGAAGAGTCCAAAAAAAATGATCAAATAAGCCAATAACCAGTATTCCGCAAATAATAATTAATAATAAATAATATTGCTTGATATTTTTTTCTCGCTTTCCTCTGAATCGCTTGATTAGCGTAAAAAAGAACATTAGAAACACAACTAATCCTATTAACCCAATCTCGCTTCCAATAAGCAGATATATATTATGAACTGGCTGATGAATCCAAGAAGATAACAGATCAAGCATTTTCCTAATTTCCCAAACAAAATTGCCTATGCCTATGCCCAGCCAAGGATGTTCATGAATAATAAAAAAAGAGATTTGAGCATAAAAAGACCGCAAACTGACTGATTGCTCAGTTAAAGAAACCTGAAAACGGGATGAAATTTCAGGCCAAGCTAAAATAGCAACCAATAATGAACAACAAGCAATGAGTAAAAAAACAAAGATAATTCTTTTGAATAATTCTTTATTCGGTGTTTGAACAACGCGCCAGAATATAAAAATAAAATACAGAAAACTGGATATTAAAAATACAATGATAATAATCCTGGAAAAAGTTAATAATAAAGCAGTGGCCAGTAATAAGTAACCAGTAATAAATAATAAATTAACAGCAAAAGAATGTTTTTTATTCAACCAAAGAAAATAGAGAAAGAAAATACTGATTAAAAGAAAAGCAGCTAAAATATTAGGATGGGGAAAAGTACCATAAGAACGGATCATTTTAAGATTATCATTTATAATCTTAGCCGCTCCGGAAATCTCTGGGCTTAAAGGGCTTTCAAATAAAAATCTCAAACCTAAGCTTTTTTGATTAATAAATTGACCCATGGCAATTATTGACTGAATAAATCCGCTTAATACAAAAACTTGAGCTAATCTTTCAAAATCAAACAAAGCTTTAAAATTATATTTTAAATAAAAAAACAATCCAGCTAATTCCAAAAGCTTAAGCCAATGATAAAAACCAAGTTGAATATTATTAGCCTGAATCAATGAAATTAAACTAATTAATAAAAAAACTCCTAACCAAAAATTAGGGCTTCTTATTATCTGAACATCTAAAGGTTTTTTAAAAAATCTTTCTTTTCTATTCCGCCAAAGCCAAAGCAATAAGATTAAAACAAGCAAAAGATCAGTTAAATAAAGATAAGCGCTTGTCCACTCATTAAAATCCCCTCCTAATTGATAAACTATCTTTCGCGTCTGAAAAGGCAGACAGAATATTAAAAGATAGAAAAGAATTTTTTCTAAATAAATTAACATACTAAATCCTATTCCTCCAATTTGCCAAACTCCTCCTTAACTATTTGCCTGTCATCCCAAGGAATTTTCTGATCATTAGCCACGCACATCCAAGGTTCAGACCCTTTGCCAGTAATAATCACTATATCGCCTGCCTGAGCTGATCTTAATGCCTGATGAATAGCTTTTCGCCTGTCAATAATCTTTTCTACTTGTTTGTTTTTTATTCCCTGGGCTATTTGATCAATAATTACTTGGGGATCTTCATTATAAGGATCTTCATTAGTAATAATAATCTGATCAAGGTATTGCTCAGCGATCCTGCCGAATTCTGGCCGTTTCCATTTATCCCGCCCTCCGCCAGCCGCTCCAAATACGCCAATTATTTTGCTTGCCACGCCATTAGGCGGGCCTTGAGAAATTTCCTTAACCGCTTGATAAACTTTTTCTAAAGCGTCTGGCGTATGAGCATAATCAACAATTACTGTATATGGCTCTTTAATTACTATTTCCAAACGGCCAGGAATCCCTTTTATTTTTTCCAAAGCCATTTTTATTTCATCCAAAGAAATTCTTTCAGTTATCCCTACTGCTATAGCAGCCAAAGCATTATACACATTAAACTTGCCCAATAAATTAAGGTTAAATTGTTTATCCTGAACCTTAAAACTGATTTTATCTTGATTATAGGATATAAGAATAGCTCTTAAATTCTGGAAACCATCCTTATCTATTGAATAAGTCCGCTTTTCTTCAGCTGAGAACTGTAAAAAATACTCTGCATAAGCATCATCCAAATTAACAATTATTTTCCCTTTTGATTTAAGAGATTGAAAAAGCTTTGCTTTGGCTTTTTTATAATTATCAAACCCATGATGGCTTTCTAAATGCTCTTTAGTCAAATTGGTCAAAACAGCTGAATTAAAACCAATGAACTGATGGCGATGCTGTCTAATTCCTTCAGAAGTTACCTCTAAAACAACGTACTGGCAGTTAGATTGAACTGCCTGGCGCAAAAATCTTTGCAATTTAAATCGGCCAGGCATAGTCATTTTCAAATCATTTTCCCAAACTTTGTCTTTTATCCTAAATTCAATTGAAGAAACAGCTGCTGCTGAATATCCAGCTTCTTCTAAAACCTGTGTAATTAAATGAACCACAGTTGATTTGCCATTAGTCCCGGTTATGCCAATTACTTTTAATTTCCTTGCTGGAAAACCATAAATAACCGCGCCTAAAAAAGCCAGAATAAAATGATACCAGCTTAATAAAAAACAAGGAGTCATGCTCCTAATTAAATTTTTCATAAAATTTTCCTTGCTAAATTATATCCTAAATACCAAATTGGCCTATAAACTAAATCAAAAGCGCCGGGATAATGAGTTTCTTGATCATTACCTGCCTGCTGGCTAGGCAGGAATCCTTTTTTGAAACGGGTTACACCTGGCCATTTTTCCTCATCAATCCCTCCAAAATCATAATATCTTAATCCCTGCTCTTTGGCTTGAAGAATTGCCTGCCACTGCAGCAAATGCGGCGCCATTAAATTGCGGTATTCATAATCTGAAGCTCCGTGCAAGTATGTGGATGTTTGATTAAAAAAACTATTTAAAATGCCGGCAATGATTTTATCCTGATATTTAGCTAAGAATAATTTAACTCCTGAAATCTCTAACATTTTCTGGTAATGCTCTTTAGAATGAATATGAAATTTATCCCTCTTAGCTGTTTGCTCTAATAAATCTATAAAAATATTTATTGATTCTTTGTCTTCTAAATCTATTCTTTGAACTGTTACTCCTTTCTTCTTGGCCAACCTGATATTATACCTTGTCTTATGATGCATCTGTTTTAACAATTCTTCTTCTATCTTGTCAATATCTAAAATTATTGTTTTTGATGATTGAATTTCTTTTAAAGATTTTTTAAATCCAAAATCTGTTAAATTTAAATCAGTTTCTGGTTCAACTTTTAAAAAAATGCTCTTTTCTTGCTTAGCTATTTTTTTAACTTCTTTTAAAAATAAATTAATATCTGTTTTTTGCCTGATAACTGGGCCTCGTGGACAATATAAGTAGTTTTTTCCCAAAGGCAAATCATGTTTAATAATCAATGCTTTTAATTCTTGCGCTTCTATTCTCCATATTTTCCTATTAAGCGACTCTTGAAATTCTCCCCATTGATAGGATTGCAAAAAAGATCCTTTGTTTTGAATAATAAACTTATTGTATTGGTTTTTCTTGTTTTCCATATTACTTACCTAAAATCCTTAATGCTTGTTTAACCCGATCCTCTATTTTCTTAACTTTAGCCGGCACTTTTCTAAGAGCTTCTCCAGCCTGGCGCCTGGTGTATCCCAAGCTAATCAAAGCATCTACTGCTTCGTCATCAGAAACCAATTGCTTAACCTTATCTCCAGAAACTAAAATCTTGCTTCTTAATTCTAAGATAACTCTTTCAGCGGTTTTTTTGCCAACCCCAGAAACCTTGCTTAATAAGCTTACCTGCCCGCTAACAATTGACGCTTTTAAATCTTCTAAAGAAGCTATTGAAAGAATAGCCAGGCCAGCCTTAGGCCCAATCCCGCTGATTGAAATCAGCATTTCAAAAAACTCCAATTCTTCAAAAGATAAAAAGCCGTATAAATCTAAAATGTTTTCCCGAGAATAAAGATGAATAAAAAGCTTGTTTTCTTGTTTGTCTTTTATCTTTTTTATAGTTGCTAATGCGCAATAAATTCTATAACCCACCCCTTTAACATTTAGGATTACAAATTTGTCTGTTTTTAATTCAATTTTACCTTGAAGCAAAGCAATCATATATGTTTAATTTATCACAAACTTGCCTAAATTAAAAGATTAGTGTAAGATTTATTTATCATGCCTATTACAAAATCAGCTAAAAAAGCTCTTCGACAAAACCGCAGAAAACGGGTTTTTAATCTTCGGCGAATTAAAAAAATGAGGTCTTTAATTAAGCAAATTAAAACCTTAATCAAAGACAAAAAAAAAGAAGAGGCCTTAAAAATTCTGCCAGAAACCTATAAGGCGATTGACAAAGCAGCTAAGCGGGGAGTAATCAAAAAAAATACAGCCGGTCGGAAAAAATCACGTTTAGCCAAAGCGCTTAAATAAATGTGGATAGCCTTTGCTTGACATAAAAAAACAGCCCTGATAAGATATTATTGTGCCTATGGGTACAATCAAACAATATATTAAGGCCTTTGTTAAAGGCCTCAAATTGACTAATAGGAAACTGTTCTTGGCAGCAGTTATTTTATTTTGCCTAAGCTGGTCTTTAGTTAATCCAATTAAAGGAATAGAGCAGTTTTTTCTTGTTAATAAAGTTTCAGGAAACGAATCTGAGATTATTGAACAAGTTTTAACTGATCCAATTTATCCCTTAGAAAGCTTTTCGTCCGGGCAAATCTACTTAACAGCCAATACTCTGGGCAGCTTAATAGATGAATCAGATTCTTCTAATAATAACCAAGATATTATTCAGGAAAATCCTTTTTTAGCAACAATCCAAGAAAATGCCTTGTTAGTTCAAACTATCCCAATTACTCTAATAAGCCAAAAACAAAGAATAAAAATTATCAATTATACTGTTCAGGAAGGAGACACGCCTTCTAAAGTGGCTGCCTCTTTTGGAATATCTCTTAATACTCTGCTTTGGGCTAATAATTTAAAAGAAGTTAGCATTATTCGACCAGGCGACGAACTAACAATTATGCCAGTCAATGGATTATTGCACAGAGTTAAAGATGGTCAAACTGTTGGTTCAATTGCCACAATTTATAAAGCTAATACAGAAAAGATTATTGCTTTTAATGATTTGCCTGCTGATGGAGCTATTCAAATTGGCCAAAAGCTAATTATTCCTGACGGTCAAATGCCAGCTCCTGTCAGGGTAAAAACCAAAACAACCGCCCGAAGATATACAACTGGCCCAGGCACAGGCAAAAGCCGCATCTTCCCTTATGGCCAGTGTACTTGGTATGTGGCTCAAAAAAGAATTGTTACCTGGTCTGGACACGCTAAATCATGGTTAGCTAATGCTAAAGCAGCTGGCTTTAAAACCGGATCAACCCCGCAAGCAGGAGCAATCGCAGTATTAACTGAAGGAGGCTGGCTAGGGCGCCGTTATGGCCACGTTGCTTATGTTGAATCTATTAATAATGGCTGGGTTACTGTTTCAGAAATGAATTATAATTGTTATGCCTGTAAAAGCGTTAGAACGCTAAAAGCCAGCGATTGGCGCATTAGAGGATACATTTACTAAAAAAACCGCTATTAGCGGTTTTTTTAATTAACTAATATTAATTTTATTTCCTATCTTTGCTTCGGCCGCAAACAGAACATAAATCCGCCTCTGGAACAATTTCAAGACGCACCTTTCTTATTTTCTTGCTGCATTCATTGCATTTGCCAAAATCGCCTTTTTTAATTCTTTCTAATGCTTCTTCAATCTTTTTCAATCTTAATTCCAAAGTGTGCTCAATTGGCAATAAATTCTCATATCTTTCTATTTCTTCAGCGCTTTCATCTTTATGAGAACGATCCGTTCCAAAAAACGGGAAACGAGTCATCCAGTTCCCTTTTATTTTAGGATCTTTTCTTGCAAAAGAACTTAACTCTTTGGTTAATTTCTTTTTGTCCTGTATTAGCTTTTTCTTTATTTTCTTCTCAAAAGCTTTGTCCATATTATTTTAACCCTAACATAAAAATTCAATGTCAACAAGAGAAATCAAAAAAGGGTTAGCTTAAAAGCTAACCCTGTTTTTTGTTTTGAGAGAGGTCTTGTAAAACCTGTTTTTGTATTACTTTTGAGGCACAAGGCCCCTCATGTTTCTCTGTAAAATAGGCGTTTTCGCGCTTATTTTTTATATTATTATCGCCTTTGCGCAATAACAGCCATTATTTTCCAGGGAAACAATTATTTTATCTTTTACCAGCCATTTGTCCTTCCTCCAAGGACTTTTTATTTTAAAGAACTTTTAATCAGACCAGATTGCAGGTTGGCCAGTAAAAGATTTTGTCCTCTAAGAAACAGATTGCGAGGACATTATTATTTTCTCATTGAAACCAATCTTTGTCAACTCCCAATTTATCCACAACTTATCCTCAACCCCGCCAGGCGGGGTCAATTATCAATCAATAATTGAATTAATAATTTCTTTTAAAAGCTGTTGAGAGTTGGCAATAATTAAATAATCCTCTACTTGGGCAAAAACATAAAGCTTAGGCAGATTATCTGTAGAATAAATAGGATCTAAAACAGTTATTTCAATTTGACGATATTTTTCTTTAGAGAAATTATAGTCTTTCTTTAAATTAACTTCAATTTTATCTAAAACGCCTTTAATATCTCCAAAAGAAGCTTTTCTTTCAAAAATCAGGAAAAATGGAAATGAGGTTTCATCATTAGCAGGCATCAAGATAAAGCCTGCTTCTTGCTTAAATGCTGACTGAATATTATCTTTAAAGTTTAAGTCAGCTTGTTTAAGATAGTCATTAGCCTTAGCCATAGCTGGCTGAATATAAGGAGATGCTTGGTTATATAATGCTTCTTGATTAACCAAGCTAAAAACAACTCTATTTTCTGGAACTAAATCTTTAAAAGGTATTTTTTGAGAAGAAAGAAACCGCCAATTAAAAGCTAAAATAGCAATGATAATTAATAGAAAAATACTCAAAAAAAACCGTTTTTTTAACGGCTTTTTTTGCTCTATTAGCTCTTTGCGCAAGTCTACTCTAAAATCATTTGAAACTTGCTGATCAGAAAGTTTATTTTTCTTAATAGGGATTTGAGACATAATTAATCTATCAAAGCATCGATCACCGCAAACATGCTGTTCCTTGAAGTGGTAATTATTAATTTATCATCCTTCACTGCGTAATCAATACTTAAATTAGGATCATTAAAATTAAGATAACGGATATTTGTTTCCTTATAAACATTATCCTGAAATCCATCTGCAGTAGCCGGTTGTTTAGCTAAATCCATAAAAAATGGTTCTAAATCACTAACAATGCTTGTTTCCCAGTTTTTTAATTCTTGAACTAAATCAGCGCTTTCTGTTAAAGATATGATTATTCCTAATCGATTGCCTTTAGCTTGGCTATATGAAAATAGAGTGTAGTTTCCTGCCACATTTTCGCTATCAGCAATAGCCTGAACAATACTAATCGGAAAATTTGCTTTCAAAACTGGGATTAAAGTGGCTAAATCCATGTATTTTTTCTGTGTTGGGCTAATTGTTTTTACTAAAATACGACTAAAAGTGCTTGATGCCTGCTCTTTAGCCATAAATGTTTTTAGCTCATCAAAAAGCAGGTTTTCTTGGCCAACAGACAATTCAATCACACTGGTTTTGTTTATTGAAATAAGAGGATCAGGAATAACTGGCTCTGCTGGTTCAGCTAACTGACAATCTTCATTAACCTGACACTGGTTTTCACCTTCTCCTTCAACGCTAACACATTGCTGATCTTGGCATTTATAATGATAAACTATTGGCGGAACAACTATCCGAATATAATTCCACCAATAAAAAAATCCTCCTATTCCTCCTATGATTAAAATAGCTACTAAGCCGATTAAAGCAAATTTCAAGTAATTTTTCTCAACTTCTGATTCTGTTTTTAATTCTTTTTGATCAGCTAAACTTGGTTTAGGTTTTTTTTCTTTTAATTGGTCTAAACGAGAAGGTAAAGAAGGAATTGGCTTAGGAATAGCTGGCTTAGGAATAGCTG
>CAZQLH010000003.1:0-31736 GCA_964594155.1 uncultured Candidatus Saccharibacteria bacterium | reverse complement strand
TGGCTTAGGAATAGCTGGCTTAGGAATAGCTGATTCAGCTACTGGCAATCCAGCAGGCGGAGAACTTTCCTTTTTCTCGCTTTTTAAAACAGCCATATCTTTTAACATGGTCTGAATAGGCGGAATAGCTAATGGCTTGCTTATTCCTGTTTTATCCAATTGAGCTTGAACAGATTCTTTTATATCCATTTTTAAGATTTTATATTTTTTAAAGTCAAATTAATTCGTCCTGATTCATCAATATTTTTAACCTTGACCGGGATTATTTGGCCAAGCTTGAGAATATCATCAACTCGCTCAACTCGCTGATCAGATAATTCAGAAATATGAACTAATCCATCTTGTCTGGGCAAAATCTCAATAAAAGCTCCGAAATCAGTAATTTTAACCACTTTTCCCTGAAAAACTTCACCTATTTTAGCTTCTCTGGTTAGATCTTTAACTTTTTGAAGCGCTTTTTGGCCAGCTTCTTCATTAGTTGAAGTAATATTAACCAAGCCATCATCTTCAATGTCAATCTTAACTCCTGTCTGTTCAATAATTTCATTGATGATTTTTCCGCCTGGGCCAATAACATTTCTAATTTTATCAGGATCAATTCTCAGAGTTAAAATACGAGGCGCAAAAGGAGAAAGTTTTGATCGCGATTCTTTAATTTCTTTTTCCATTTCTTCTAAAATAGTCAAACGGCCTTTTTTTGCCTGATCAAAAACATTTTCAAGAATCTCTAAAGTAACTCCTTCTATTTTAACATCCATCTGGCAAGCTGTCACTCCTTTTTTAGTCCCGGCAATCTTACAATCCATATCGCCATAATGATCTTCTGGCCCCTGGATATCGGTCAAAATCTTGTAATGCTCTTCTGATTCCATCATTAAGCCCATGGCTACGCCGCTAATATGGTTTTTAATTGGCACGCCTGAATCCATTAAAGCCAAACTAGAACCGCTTACTGAAGCCATTGAAGAAGAACCATTGGAAGAAAGTATTTCTGAAACTAAACGAATAGTATATGGAAATTTCTCTTCATCAGGAATTAATGGCAAAAGAGCTTTTTCAGCTAAAGCGCCATGCCCTATTTCTCTTCTGCCTGGACCCCTCATAAAACCTGCTTCTCCAACAGAAAAAGGAGGAAAATTATAGTGATGCATAAAACGCTTAGTTCCTTCATCTTCCATATTGTCATATATCTGCTTATCGCCTGGAGATCCCAAGGTAACCACTGAAAGCGCTTGGGTAGATCCGCGGCTAAACAAGCCAGAACCATGGGTTCTTGGTAAAAATGATACCTGGGCTTTAATTGGCCGAACCTGATCTAATTTTCTTCCATCTGGTCTTTTTTCCTGGCCAGCTGATGGTTTTAAAATATTCTGATGAACAATTAAATCAATTTCCTGATCAAAGATTTCTTTTATCTTGCTTTCTTTCTCTTGAGCTGCAGTTTCTTCCAAGTCCTTGGTTAAATCCAAGATTAAATCTTTTTCACAAAGCCTTAATCTTTCCAAGCGTTCCACTTTGTCTTCTTGATAAATTGCATTTTCTAATTTATCACCCAGCCAATCCCTGACTTGCTTAACCAAATCAGCGTTTATTTCCATAATTTCAGGCATTGCTTTGATTGGATTAATTTCTTCAATAATTTTTTCCTGGAATTGAATAACTTTTTTAAGCTGCGGTTGAGTAAATTTCACGGCAGACATTAAAACATCTTCAGGGGTTTGCTGAGCATTCCCTTCTAACATATTAATTCTGTCTCCTTTGCCAGCCACAATTAAATCAAAATCACTTTCTTCTCTGTTTTGATAACTTGGATTCAAAACCCATTCTTGTTGGACGCTTTTCTCGCCTACTAAAGCCCGACCTATCCTTAAGCCAGCCACTGGACCATCCCAGGGAATATCTGAAATGCCTAAAGCTAAAGAAGCAGCTATTAAAGCAGGGATATCTGGATCATTTTCTTTATCAAAAGAAAGAACTGTTAAAACAACATGAATGCTATTCCTAATTTTCTTGTTAAAACAAGGCCGAATTACTCGATCAATCATTCGAGCAGTTAACATTGCTTCATCTGTGGCTCTTCCTTCTCTCTTAAGGAAACGGCTGCTTTTAATTTTACCAGCTGCATAGAGTTTTTCCTCGTAATCAACTGATAAAGGCATATAATCAACATCTTTTGGCTCCTTGCTCATAACACAAGTAGCTAAAATAGTTGTTTGGCCATAGGTAATCAAAACAGAACCATTGGCCTGTTGGGCTAATCGGTTAATTTCAACGTTCATTTCCCGACCAGCCAAATCCATCTTATATCTGCCTAAATTTTTAGAAAAATTTTGGCGGGGTGCTTTTTTGGGATTCATAATATAGGTTATCCCTGACCTACAGACTTTAGACTAGATCAGTAGCCTACCTGTCTATAGATCAAGAACATTATTTCTTTATTAAGTACTTTCTTTTTTCTTCGCTTAAATCAATAAAATCATCAACTGATTCAATTAACTTTGCTGAGGCGCTTTTTTTAAAAGCAATTGCTTCTATTTGCCTGCCCTGGCCTTTTAAATATTCAACTAAAGGAACAAAATCTCCGTCGCCAGTAACCAAAACCAAAGCGTCTAATTGCGGAGTTAATTTAACCGCATCAATGGTAATTCCTACATCCCAATCAGCTTTTTTTAAACCGCCGTAGAATATCTGTAAATCCTTTATTTTAGTTTCAATACCCATCTTAGTCAGCGCCTCAAAAAACATCTGCTCTTCACCGCTTTCTGTTTTAATTACATAAGCAATAGCCCGAACTAACTTTCGGCCAGCTACAGCTGTTTTAAGAACCTCTTTAAAATTGACTCTGGAGTCATTATATAGGTTCTTGGCTGAATGATACATATTTTGAACATCTATTAAAACAGCTACTCGTTGTTCTTTGTGTTTAATTACGCTCATTTTATTTTTTAAGACCTAGTTTTTTAATAACTTTCTTATATCTTTTTTCATCATCTTTCATTAGATAATCTAAAAGCTTTCTTCTTTTAGATACCATGCCTAAAAGCCCTCTGCGAGAATGGTTGTCTTTAGGATGTTTTTTAAGATGTTTAGCTAATTCATCAATTTCTTTAGACAGAATAGCTATCTGAACATCTGAAGAGCCAGTATCTTTTTCATGTATTTTATAATCCTTAATTATCTTGGACTTCTTATCTGTTTTAAGCATAATTTTAGTATAGCAGAAGTAATAAAAAAAGGCAAATAAAAAGCCTCTGAACATTAACTAGTGCCCTGTGCAGGGCTTGAACCTGCGACAAATTGCTTAAGAGGCAACTGCTCTACCAGCTGAGCTAACAGGGCTTATTCTTTAAAGTAAATCTAAAAACTCTTTAATTGTTATTCCAGATTGCCTGATAATATTTCTAAGCGTTCCTTTTCTTAATTCCTTATTATGACAAGGAATAGTAATTCCAATATTATCTTTTGTGTAAATTCGATGACTTCCTTTTTGCCGAATAAAAGAAAAACCTGCTTTTTCTAAAACCTTAATAACTTGTTTAGATTTTAAAGCAGGCAATCTTGGCATAGTCTTAAACTTTTATTTGAATCGGAGCAATAATTATTCCTAATTCCTCCTTAGGAATTTCTTCTTTCTTTTTATCCATTACTTTCAAATACAAATCAGCTGCTTCTTGAATATTTTCAGAAGCCTTTTCAAAGTTATCTCCTTCAGAAATACAACCAGGCAAAGCAGGAATAATAACAGTATAGCCGCCTAGTTTTTTATCTGGTTCAAAAATAGCTGTATATTGATAAATTTTCTTTTTTAATCTCTTTTGTTTCATATAAGTTTATTTTACTATAAAAATAAATAAAATCAATATTAGAGCGCCTGGCAGGATTTGAACCCGCAACCTACTCGTCCGAAGCGAGTCGCTCTATCCATTGAGCTACAGGCGCTTAAATTACATGCTAATTTTTCTTACCTCTTCTTCAAAAAACGCTTTTACTTTTTTCCAAGAAATTTGTTTTAACATATCAGGCACATCTTCATCTTCAGCATCTTCAAAATATACTAAACTCTTCTTTATATGAATTAAATTAGAAGCTAACTTCTTATACTTCTGCTCATAAAAATCCAGAATATTGCTAAGTTGGATTTTTTGAAGAATAAAATATAAGTCTATAAAATCCCTTTTTGTTCCTCTTTCACTAATAGCAGCTACTTTCATTGCGCCAATATCAGCAATACTGGCAATATCAATATTCTTAAATTTAATTGGCTTTTCTAAAAGTGGATATTGGTAGTAAAATAAACTAAATTTAACATCATCTAGTCTTCCTAAAATAGTTCCCAAGCTAACTTTTTCGTGCTGATAAGCTTTAATTTGACTAAGTTTTTTTAAAAAAACTTGGGCTTTGAATTCTTTTTCTGTAAAAAAATCTAAATCATAAGAAATACGATGCCCTATTTGCAAAGCCAAGGCAGTACCGCCAGCTAAATAAGCATTGCTTAATATTTCTGACTTACCTAGTAATTCCAAGTTTTCTGCAGTTTGCTTTGATATTGCTTGTTCAAACATAAAATTCTATTTTTAGGTATATTTAAAATTAAAGCCCAGTAATTAGCGCTACGTAAAGAAATATTTCGCCTTCTTGAAAGAGTTTCTCTTATTTTAGATTTTCTAAAATGCTTTAATAGCCACGCAACCGCTTTTTCGTCTCCGTACTCTAAAATTCTTTCAATTACAAAATAGGGGTATTTGTCAGAATCCAGCTTTTTAAAATTAACATCCCAAAAATATTTTTTAAGAAAAATTGGTAATCCATTCATAGAATAATAATAACACAAATTTGTTAGAATTGCAATTGCAAATTGCCAAGGGAATCTTTTTAAGTTATGATTAAATTATGAAACTTCCCCAAGAAATTAAAAATATCTTAGACAAGCTGGAGAAAAAGAGATTTGAATCATATGTTGTTGGCGGATCAGTCCGCGATATTTTACTTGGGCAAAAACCAAAGGATTGGGATATTACCACTAAAGCCAAACCAGAAGAAATTCAAAAAATATTTCCAGATAGTTTTTATGAAAATAAGTTTGGCACTGTAACAGTTAAAACCAAAAGCAAGGATTTATTTCTTAAAGAAATTGAAATTACTACTTTTAGAACTGAACAAAAATACACTGACAAGCGGCATCCTGATAAAATTAGTTTCACTTTGGACGCAAAAGACGATTTAGCCCGCCGCGACTTCACTGTTAACGCAATTGCCTTGGATAAAAAAGAAAATATCTTAGATCCTTTTAAAGGACAAGAAGATCTTAAAGATAAAAAGATTAAAGCAGTGGGCAATCCTGATGACCGTTTTAACGAAGATGCTCTAAGAATGCTAAGAGCTATTCGTTTAGCAGTTGAGCTTGATTTTGTAATTGATAAAAAAACTTTTAAAGCTATTCAAAAAAACTCTAATTGGGTACAAGCTATTGCCAAAGAAAGAATTAGAGATGAGCTAATTAAAATGATTATGTCAGAAAAGCCAGATCAAGCTATTGAATTATTAAAAAAAGCTAATCTGCTTAAATATATTATTCCTGAATTAGAAAAAGGAATTAATATTGACCAAAACCGGCATCATATCTATACTATTTACCAACATTCAATTCTTTCTTTGAAATTCGCCGCTAAGAGGAATTACAGCTTAGAAGTCAGATTAGCCGCCTTGTTTCATGATATTGCCAAACCTCAAACCAAAAGAGGCCAAGGCCCAGAATCCACTTTCTATAACCATGATATCTTGGGATCTAAATTCGCTATTAATATTCTTCAACGATTAAAATTCCCTAGAAAAATAATTGAAAAAACAGCTTTATTGGTTCGCAACCATATGTTTGTTTATGGAGTTGATGAAGTAACTGAAGCAGGGGTCAGACGACTGCTCCGCAGAGTTGGTTTAGAAAACATTAATGACTTGATTGATTTAAGGGTAGCTGATAGACTAGGCAGCGGAGTGCCCAAGGCTGTTCCATATAAGTTAAGGCATTTAAAGTATCTGATTGAAAAAGTTTCCAAAGATCCTATTTCCGCTAAAATGCTTAAAATAAATGGCAATGATTTAATGAAATTATTAAAGATTGAAGCAAGTCCTAAATTAGGACTATTGATTGAAGCTCTTTTAGCTGAAGTTTTAGAAGACCCTAAACTCAATATTAAAGCTAAGCTTTCTCAAAGAGCTAAAGAATTAAATGAATTAACCGACAAAGAATTAAAAGACAAAACCAAAGTTATTAAAGAAAAAAAACAAGAAGTTGACTCAGAAATGAAAGGCAAATACTGGGTAAAATAATATGAAAAACAAAAGAAAAAAATATTTAGTTGTTGGCGGAGCTGGCTTTATTGGCTCTCATCTAGCTGATAAATTAATTAATTTAAAACACCAGGTAATTGTTTTAGACAATCTTTCTACTGGCAAAAAAGAAAATATTAATTCAAAAGCCAAATTCATTAAAGCTGATATTAGAAACCTAAAACAAATTACGCCTCACTTTAAAAACATTGATGGCGTTTTCTTATTAGCTGCCTTGCCAAGAGTTCAATATTCCATTAAATACCCTGCTAAAACAAACCGCAATAATGTTAATGGAACTTTAAATGTTCTTATTGCCAGTCAACAAGCAAAAGTTAAAAGATTAATTTATTCTGCTTCGTCATCTGTTTATGGAGATAGTAAAAAACTGCCTCTAAAAGAAACGTTTAAAACAAACCCTCAAAGCCCTTATGGCTTGCATAAATTTATTGGTGAAGAATATTGTAGAATATTTTCTGAAATCTATGGATTAGAAACTGTCTCTCTAAGATATTTTAATGTTTATGGCTCTAGAACAGATGACAAAGGAGCTTATGCTTTAGTTCTTTCTATCTTTCTAAAACAAAAAGCTAAAAATCAGCCATTGACTATTACTGGCGACGGCGCCCAAACTAGGGACTTCACCCATGTCAGCGATGTAGTTAAAGCTAATATCCTAGCCATGAATAGCAAAAAAGTAGGTCAAGGAGAAAAAATTAATATTGGTGCAGGGAAAAATTACAGCATTAATCAAATAGCCAAAATGATTGGCAATAAAATTAAATATATTGCCCCTCGGATTGAACCTCATGACACTTTGGCTGATATTTCTTTAGCTAAAAAATTACTGAATTGGAAGCCAGAAATAAAATTAGAACAAGGAATCAAAAAATTATTAAAAGAGAAAAAATATAACTAAAACAATCCAAAGCTTAACCAAGGCTTTTATCGGCGAAAGCCAAGCTAGAAACCGCTATGATTTCTATGCTAAAATAGCCATGAAAGAAGGATATGAGCAAATTGCCGGAGTATTCTTAGAAACAGCAACCCAAGAAAAAACTCATGCTAAGCGTCTATTTGAACATATTCAAGAATTAAAAGGGGATAATAAGAAATTAGATACAATTAAAGTTGAAGCAGAAGCGCCAACAATCTATAAAAAGACAATCCATAATCTTAAAGCAGCTATTGATGGAGAAAATTACGAACATACAGAAATGTATCCTGAATTTGCTAAAACAGCCGAAGAGGAAGGATTTCCTAAAATCGCAGCTAGATTAAGATCTATTGCTGTTGCTGAAAAACACCACGAAGAAAGATTTAAGAAATTATTAGAATTAATTAAAACAAACAAGGTTTTCAAAAAAGATACAGAAATCTGGTGGGCTTGCAGAGAATGCGGCTATACGCATCTTGGAAAAAAAGCTCCTAAAATCTGTCCTTCTTGTGATCATCCTCAAGCATTTTACCAAATTAAATGCGAAGAATATTAATAAAAGGTTAGGCATTTTAAGGTCCGACCTTAAAATGCCTAACCTTAAACATTTATTGCTATCCAAAAAAAACCTAAAATCGCTAGCGGGCGTTCTCAAAAAACCAATCAAATTAATTGGGAAGATTTAATTTTCCTGCCTGCTCCTTTATTTAAAAGACCAGTTGACTATTTTAAAGAAAAAATCAATTCAGAAACAATTATTGGCAAAACAAGCAAACAGCCAATTAAGATAGGTATTCCGCTTGTTATCGCAGCCATGAGCTTTGGAGCTCTTTCAAAAAGCGCTAAAATAGCTTTGGCCAAAGCTAGTACCATAGCTAAAACAATGACTAATACTGGTGAAGGGGGAATGCTGCCTAAAGAAAGAAAATCAGCCAAACTATTAATTGCCCAGTATTCAACAGGCAGATTTGGCGTTGATGAACAATATCTAAAAAGCGCTGATGCGATTGAAATAAAAATGGGACAAGGAGCAAAACCATGCCAAGGCGGACTTCTCTTAGCTGAAAAAATTACTCCTGAAATTGCCAAAATCAGAAAAGTTAAATTAGGCCAAGACATTCATTCACCGCCTGCTCATCCTGATATTCATTCTATTAAAGATTTAAAAAAGAAAATTGATTGGTTAAAAAAATTAACCAATCACAAGCCAATTATCTTAAAATTAGCTGCTGGACACATAGAAGAAGATATTAAATTAGCTGTTCAAGCTAATCCTGATATTATTGCCATTGATGGATTAGAAGGAGGAACTGGCGCTGCTCCAAAATCCATTCTTGACCAAGTTGGTTTGCCAACTATGTCTGCTCTAGTTAAAGCTAGAAAAACATTAGATAAATTAAAAGCTCCTCAAGAATTATGGATTGGCGGAGGAATAAAAAACGGCGCTGACGCAGCCAAAGCATTAGCTTTAGGGGCTGATATAGTTTTCATGGGATTTTCACTTATGGAGGCAATGGGATGCGCTAAATGCTATCTTTGTTATTTAGGCAAATGCCCGATTGGAGTTGCCACTCAAGACCCTAAATTAGAAGCTAAATTAGATGTTAAAAAAGCTGCTCAGCAAATAGCTGAATTCATGCTTACGGAAACTGAAAATATTAAAATGATTGCTGGAACTGCTGGCAAGAACAATATTTACAAGCTTGATAAAAATAATTTAAGGGCAATGAATGATTTTATTGGGAAAATCACTGGAGTTAAAATAATTTAGCCATTGACAAAAATTTTACATTCATGCTATCTTATTAAGAGAGAAGCCCGTTCAGAGATGAACGGGTTTTACAAAACTTATGGATACAAAATCATTTGCTTCAGCTATTGAACAGATTTGTGAAGAAAAAGGCATTTCTCAAGATAAAGTCATTGAAACTATTGAAATGGCTTTAGCTGCAGCCTATAAAAAAGAATATAATCGCAAAGGACAAAACATCAAAGTTAAGTTTGATTTAAAAACCGGACAAATGAAAATTTTCCAGGTTAAGTTAGTTATTGACGAATCAATGCTTAAAACAGAAGGTGATTCAGAAATTGAAGAAATCCCGACGCAAGGTCGGGATCCCGACCCAGAAGGCGTCGGGGCTGAAAAAAAATTCAGATTCAATCCAGAAAAACATATTATGATTAAAGATGCTAAAAAGAAACAGAAGTTAGGAGATGAAATAGAATTTCCTTTAGAAACAGCCCATGATTTTGGTCGGATTGCCGCTCAAACAGCCAAACAGGTTATTATCCAGCGAATTAGAGAAGCAGAACGGGAATCTATTTTTGAAGAATACAAAGAAAAAGAAGGGCAGGTAGTTAGCGGCATTGTCCAACGAATTGAAAAAGGAAATGTTTTTTTGGATATTGGCAAAGCATCTGGTGTTTTATTCCCAGAAGATCAAATTCCCCAAGAACGCTATCAGACCGGCCAACGATTAAGAGTATATATCTCTGAAGTCCAAAAGGATTCTCGAGGCCCTACAATTACTCTTTCCCGAACTCACCCTAAAATGGTTAGCCAGCTTTTTACCTTAGAAGTGCCTGAAATCTCTGGTGGAACTGTGGAAATAAAGTCAATTGCCAGAGAAGCTGGTTCACGCTCTAAGATTGCTGTTGTTTCCACTGAAGAAAGAGTTGATCCTATTGGCTCAATGATCGGCCAAAAAGGAACTAGAGTTCAAGCTGTTATTAGTGAATTAGCCGGAGAAAAAATTGATATTATTGAATGGTCAGAAAACCCAGTTGAATTCATTAGCCAATCTCTTTCCCCAGCTAAAGTCATTGATGTAGAAATAGATAAAAAACTAAATCAAGCTAAAGTTATTGTGCCTGAAGACCAACTTTCTTTAGCTATTGGCATTAAAGGGCAAAACGTTCGCTTAGCTGCGAAATTAACTGGCTGGAAAATTGACATTGCTATTCAAGAAGCCCCGACGTTAAGTCGGGATCCCGACCCTAAAGGCGTCGGGAAAAAATCAGATAAAGCTAAAAAAACAGTTAAAAAGAAAAAGATCAAAGAACCAAAGAAAAAAACAAAAAAGATAGTTAAGAAAAAGAAGACAATAACCAAAGATAACGAAAAGAAAAAGCCAAAAAAGAAAACTAAAAAGAAATAAGAAAAAGGGACTGATTGACCCGTAGTGAAAATTTGACTTATCTTTTATTCTAAGATATTATAATAATAATCATTAATATTTATAAATATATGCGCAAAATTAATTTAAAAAATGTAGTTTGGAAAGAAGGTAAATACTATGTTTCTTGGAATTTAAATACTGGAGTTTCTAGTTTTGGCAATACAAAAAAAGAAGCTCTTGAAGCCATTCAAGAAGCTTTAGAATTATACTTTGAAGATGTACCTCTTTCTAAGGCAACAAAGGTGGAACGTCCTGATATTGTTCCATTAGTACTTAAGCATGCCTAGGCCATTTCCACTTAAGCGCATATTAAAAGTCCTTAAAGAAAAGGACTTCTTTTTTGTTTCGCAAAAAGGATCACATGCAAAATTTCGCAAAAGAGGCAAACCAACTCGCACTGTAATTATTAAAATGGGCAAAAAAGAAATACCACATGGAACATTTCAATCAATTCTACTTCAATCTAATTTAAAAGAAAGCGATTTTCACAAAGAAAAGAAAACTAAAAAGAAATAAGAAAAAAAGGCTGATTGACAGGCCTTTTTTTCTTTGTTAGAATAAACGAGTTAATATTAATACAAACATGAAAATTCGCATTAGTTATTTTCTGAACAAATCAAATAAAGATAATAATAATGGAATTGAAATGAATTTTATCTATGGACAATTTAATTATTCTCATTGGAACTATTGTCGGCACTTTAATAGTCGGTTCAATTCTGGGCTACTATGCTCGACAAACCATTGCTAGAAAGCAAGCTGGCACTATTGAAGCTAAATTAAATAAATTAGTTAGCGAAGCTAAAACCGAAGCTAAAGAAACCTTAATTAAAGCTAAAGAAAAAGCAAATAAGATTCTTGATGAAATTAAGGTTCAAGAAAGAGACAGACAAAGACAGTTAACCCGAATGGAGGAACGTCTCTTAAAAAAAGAACAAACTATTGATCAAAAAGACAGTCAGTTAGAAAAAGATTATTCTGAACTTAAAAACAAAGTCAGTAAAATAAAAAAAATCAAAGAAGAAGTTGCTGAAATCCACAAACAGAAATTAAAAGAATTAGAAAAAACATCCCACCTTTCTCAAGAACAAGCTAAAATAGAGCTTTTAACTGAAGTTGAAAAAGAACACCAGCAAGCCCTATTAGAACGATTAAAAAGATTATCAAACGAAGGAAAAGAAGAGTTAAATAAAAAAGCTCAAAAGATTATTGCTTTAGCTATGCAGCGCTATGCTGCTTCTCAAGCCAGCGAAATAACTTCAACATCTGTTAATCTGCCTAATGATGATTTAAAAGGACGAATTATTGGCAAAGAAGGCAGAAATATTAAAACTCTTGAAAAACTAACCGGGGTTGAAGTTTTGGTTGATGATACGCCAGGAGCAATTATTATTTCTGGATTTGATCCTATTCGCAGGCAGATCGCTAAGATAACTTTGGAAAAACTGCTTTTAGACGGCAGAATTCAACCAGCCCGAATTGAAGAAACAGTTGAAAAAGCCAAAGAAGAAATCAATGAAAAAATTATGGAAGCAGGGGAAGCAGCTGTTTATGATGTTGGCATAGTTGGATTTAACCCTCAACTAACTAAAATACTAGGACGGCTTCGTTTCCGTACCAGCTATGGACAAAACGTTCTTTTGCATTCAGTAGAGGTAGCTCATTTAGCTGGAGCAATCGCTTCAGAACTAAAAACTGATGTTGATGTAGCTAAAAAAGCTGGTCTTTTACATGATATTGGCAAAGCAGTTGACCATGAAATCCAAGGTTCTCATGTAGAAATAGGAAGAAAAATTCTTAAAAAGTTTGATGTTGATGAAAAAATAATTGAGGCAATGCAAGCTCATCATGAAGAATATCCTTATAACAGCTTGGAATCAATTATTGTTCAAGTAGCTGATGCTATTTCCGGAGCTCGACCTGGAGCTAGAAAAGATACTTTAGAAGCCTACTTAAAACGTTTAGAGGAATTAGAAAACGTAGCTAATTCTTTTAGCGGGGTAGAAAAAGCCTATGCTATTCAAGCTGGCAGGGAAATCCGTGTTTTTGTTCAACCAGAACAAATAGATGATTTAGGAGCCCATAAATTAGCCAAAGATATTGCTAATCAGATTCATCAAGAATTAAAATACCCTGGAGAAATTAAAGTTAATGTAATTAGAGAAACCAGAGCTATTGAATACGCTCATTAGAAATATATGAAAATACTATTCTTTGGAGATATTGTTGGCCAGCCTGGCCGTAAAGCAATTAAAAAAATCATTCCTAAATGGAAAAAGAAATACCAACCTGATTTAATTATTGCTAATGGAGAAAATATTGCCCATGGTTCAGGAATTACTGTTAAAACATTAAATGAAATATTATCAGCTGGCGTAGATTTAGTTACTTCTGGCGATCACACATGGAAACAAAAAGAAATCAATATTCTTTTAGAAAACAAAGAAACGCCGTTGATTAGGCCAGCTAATTTTCCAGCTAACCTTCCAGGCAAAGGATATCGCTTGATTGAAATAAGAACTAAAAAAGTTTTAGTTATTAACTTGATTGGCCGGGCTTTTATGAAACAACAATATGATGATCCTTTTAGAAAAGCAGATGAAATCCTTGAAAGCGAACGAAGCGAACAAGCAGACATTATTATTGTTGACTGGCATGCTGAAGCCACAGCTGAAAAAGTTTGTTTAGGCTGGTATTTAGATGGGCGAGTAACAGCTGTTTTAGGAACCCATACTCATATTCCCACAGCTGACAATCGCATTCTGCCACAAAATACCGCATATATATCTGATGTTGGAATGGTTGGCGTTCAAGATTCCAGCTTGGGTAGAAATAAAGAAGCATCTATTAGAAGATACCTTACTCAAATACCTAATCACTTAGAAGTAGCTGAAGGGCCAGTTGAAATTAATGCTGTCTTGCTTAAAACAGGCCAGAAAAACAAAGCTAAAAAAATAGAGAGAATACAAGAAATAGTTCAATAACTATTTATAGTGAGTTTATCAAACTATTGCTATTTGAAAAAAAACTTGCTAAAATCAAGCATTAAAGCTAAAATTAAGAAAAAGGTCGAAAATAATCTTATATAATATAGAATATAGAACATGCAACAATATGTTTTTGTCCTATATTCCACGAATTTTATGACTAAAGATCAATTAATTGATGCAGTCGCTAAAGACTGTTGTTCAAAAAAAGAAGCCACTGATGCAGTTAATGCTGTTCTTGACAACATTACTAATGCTTTATCTAAAGGAGAAGATGTTGTTTTCACTGGCTTTGGCAAATTTAGCGTTTCTAAAAGAGCTGCTCGCATGGGTGTTAATCCGCGAACAGGTGAAAAGATTAAAATCAAAGCTACTACTGTTCCAAAATTTAAAGCAGGCAAATCTCTTAAAGAAGCTGTAAAATAAAAGCTAGCTTACTAGCAAGCTTTCGAAAGTTTACCCTGTAGTATTGCGGGGCATAATAAAAAGACGAATATATATTCGTCTTTTTATTATATCGTGAGCGGGGGACGGGGATCAAACCCGCGACCTACAGTTTGGAAAACTGTCGCTCTATCAATTGAGCTACCCCCGCATATTGCAGTCGGAGCGACAGGATTCGAACCTGCGATCTCAGCGTCCCAAACGCCGCGCCTTAGCCACTAGGCCACGCTCCGATGATTTAACTTTAACTTAAAACAACATAATGGTCAATATATATACTTTATGATTGGCTTGTTTTTTTTATTATGGTATAATTTATATATTATGCCCATTAAAAGATTTTTCCAAGAATTGAATTTTATTGATCAATGCAAAAAAAACAATTTAACACTCTGGCAATGCCCAAGTTTTCTGTTCCTTATCACCAGCTTGGTTACTATTCTAGCAATGTTAAGCACATATATTATTACTATTAAGTATACCCAGCCAGAAATAGTTGCTTTGATTGTTATTGGCGTAACAGCCGTCCTATTTATTATCAACTACCTTATTGTCCAGGGAAGCGAAAAACTAGCTCAAATAAATCAGATGAAAACAGAATTTGTCAGTATTGCTTCTCATCAATTACGAACTCCCTTAACAGGCATTAAATGGACGATCAATTTAATAACAGGCCATCAAGCTGAAAACCTAACTAAAGAACAATTAGAAAGATTGCAAAATATTAAAGAGAGTAATCAACGGATGATTAATTTAGTCAATGACTTGCTTAATCTTTCTCGGATTGAACAAGGTAAATTAGGATTAACCTTAAACCCTGAAAAAGTTTCCTTGGAAAAAATAATTAAAAAAATAATTAAAGAGCATTCTTTAATTGCTAAAGCCAGCAATACTGAATTGTTTTTAGATTCAGAACCTGATTTGCCCTTGGTTTCAATCAGCTACCAAGGAATAAAATTAATTTTAAACAACTTAATTGATAATTCTATTAGATACACCAAGAAAAAAGGGTTAGTTAAAATTAAATTATCCAAAAAAAGCGATTCAGTCAGATGCGAGATTCAAGACAATGGAGTAGGCATTCCTAAAAATGACCAGAAGAATATTTTTCAGAAATTCTTTCGCAGTCAGAATATAATGAGATATCAGACCGAAGGAACTGGCTTGGGATTGTTTATTGCCAAAGCTATAATTAAAAACTCAAAAGGGAAAATAGGGTTTTGGAGCGAAGAAAACAAAGGAACAACTTTTTGGTTTGAAATACCAATAAAATAATAAAACATGAAGTATGAAGCTTGAAACTTTTTAAAATATGTTTCAGGTTTCAGGTTTCAGGTTTCAAGAACAATATGAAAACAATAATCTTTATTGAGGATGAACCTATCTTGCAAAAAACAGTTGGTCGGTTTTTAGAAAAAGAAGGCTATGAGGTCAAATCTGCTCTTGACGGAGAAACTGGCTTAGCCATGGTAAAAAAAATCAAGCCAGATTTAGTTCTTTTAGATCTGGTTCTGCCTAAAAAAGACGGCTTTGAGGTGCTTGAAGAGCTAAAACAAGATGAATCAACTAAGAACATTCCTGTGATTATCCTGACTAACTTAGAAAAAAGCAATGACATAGAAAAAACCCTTTCTTTGGGAGCAACCACTTATTTAGTTAAAGCCAACTATGAATTAGAAGAAGTAGTTAAGAAAATAAAAGAGGTCTTAAACCAATAAATGCGTATTGAAAATTCACAGCTAAAAGCTTTTGTTCTTGATGCTGGTTTGATCAGTAAAAAAAAGCTGGATCAAGCTGAAAAAAAAGCTAAAAAAGCCAAAAAAAGATTGGGGGATTTTTTAGTTAAGGAAGAATTAATCACCCAAGAAGAATTAACAAAACTTCAAGCCTATATCCTAGGCATTCCTTTTATTAACTTAGAAAAAGAAAAAATCAAGAAAGAAACCTTGCAAATCATCCCTGAACCAATTGCTAAGCGGCATAATATTATTGCTTTTAATAAAAAAGGGAAAGATCTGGAAGTAGCAATGCTTAATCCTGATGACTTACAAACAATTGAATTTATTAAAAAGAAATCTGACCTTAGAATATTGCCTCGTTTAACCACTTCCAAAAGCATTGAAAACGCTTTAAAGCAATACCAAAAAAGCTTAGAAGCAGAATTTGGCGAATTTATTAAAAAAGAATCTAAATCAGTTGATTTGCCAGAAATATTAACTGACTCAAAAAAAGTCCCGACGCAAGGTCGGGATCCCGACCCTAAAGGCGTCGGGAAAGACGAAGAAGATTTGGAAAAAGCAGCTGAGCAAATGCCGATTATTAGAATTATTGATACGCTTTTAAAACACGCTATTTTACAACAAGCTTCTGATATTCATATTGAACCAACTGAAAAAGAAGTTATTATCCGCTACAGAATTGATGGTATTTTACACGATACCATGACCCTGCCTAAAAATCTAAGTTCTGGAATAACAGCCCGAATTAAAGTTTTATCTAATTTAAAACTAGATGAACATCGCTTGCCCCAAGATGGACGTTTTAAAATTGAAACTAGTAATTACAAAATCTCTTTCAGAGTTTCAATTTTACCAGTTTATGATGGTGAAAAAATTGTAATGCGTCTTTTACCTGAAGATGCCAAAGGATTAACCCTAGAAAAGCTAGGGTTAATAGATAAAGCTTTAGAAAAAGTTCATCAAAACATTAAAAAGCCTAATGGAATGATTTTAGTTACTGGACCAACTGGCTGCGGTAAAACAACTACTCTTTATACAATTATAGATATCCTTAATGAGCCTGGAGTAAATATTTCAACTGTTGAAGATCCAATTGAATATAGAATGCCTAGAATTAACCAAACTCAAGTAAAGCCTAAAATCGGTCTAACTTTTTCCAATGGGCTCCGGGCTTTAGTTCGACAAGATCCAGATATTATTATGGTTGGAGAAATTAGAGATAATGAAACAGCTAGCTTAGCTGTTAATGCTGCTTTAACCGGACATTTAGTTTTGTCTACTCTCCATACTAATAGCGCAGCTGGAGCATTTCCTAGATTAATTGATATGGAAACCGAACCATTTTTAATCGCCTCAACCGTCAATGTTATCATTGCCCAACGATTAGTTCGCAGACTCTACCCAGATACTAAGAAAAAATATAATTTAAGTTCTGATGAAGTAAAAAGCCTTGAAAAAGAAATTAACTTAGATAAAATTCTTGAAATACTAAAAAAAGAAAAAGTTATTAAACCTAAAGACGCTTGGTCAACTATAGATTTTTATCGACCAGGCAAATCTGAAGATTGTCCTGATGGATATAAAGGCAGAGCTGGTATTTATGAAATCCTTGAAGTTAGCGAAACAATTAAAGATTTAATTATTAAAGAAGCAACTGCTGATCAAATTAATAAACAAGCTCAAAAAGAAGGTATGTTAACCATGATAGAAGACGGCTTTATTAAAGCTGCGCAAGGATTAACCAGTATCGAGGAAGTTTTAAGAGTAACTAAAGAATAATTTAATTTGATATGCCAAATTTTATATACACATCTAAAAATAAAAGAGGAGAAACGCAAATTGGCCACTTAGAATCAAAAGATAAACATGAATTAGCTTCTCTATTAAGAAATCAGGGGTTAGTTTTAGTATCAGCTGAAATAGCTGGCGTTGAAAAAAGCGTTAGCTATTTTAATATTAAAAAAATAATCCAGAAATTAGGACATATTTCCTTAGTTGAAAAAATGATGTTTAGCCGACATCTGTCAGTAATGATTAAAGCTGGTCTTTCATTAAGCCAAGCGTTAAAAGTCTTAGCCAAACAAACCAAAAGTTCTAAATTTAGTAAAATCATCAATCAAATTGAAGACAGCGTTCGGCAAGGCAAAACATTTAGCGAATCTTTAGCTCAACATCCAAAAGTTTTTGATGATTTATTCATTAATATGGTTCAAGTTGGAGAAACCAGCGGTAATCTCAATGAAGTTCTGGAAATATTAGCTGAACAAATGAAAAAAAACCATGAACTAGCAAGCAGGGTAAGAGGAGCTATGATTTATCCAGCAGTTATTGTTGTTGCTATGATTGGCATTGGCATTCTAATGATGATTATGGTTGTTCCTCAACTAACTTCAGTTTTTGCTGAATTAGACATTGAACTTCCTTTAAGCACTCGCATAATTATCGGGCTAAGCAATTTTCTTAAAGACAATCTCATCTTAGCCATTATTATTCTCATTACTTCTATTATCCTAATAAGATTTATTATCAGAATCAAAAAAATCAAAGCAGTCCTTGATAGGACATTTCTTTATTTGCCTATTTTCGGCCCTTTAATTCAGAAAATCAATTCAGCCCGTTTTGCCAGAACATTTAGCTCATTAATTGAAAGCGGGGTGCCTATTGTCAAATCCTTGAAAATAGTGGCTGGCACCCTAGGAAATATTCATTTTAAAAAAGCTCTTCTTGATTCAGCCCAGCAAGTCCAAAGAGGGGAATCATTAAGCATAGCATTAAGAAAGCATGAAAATCTCTATATGACTATGGTTACTCAAATGATTAGCGTTGGAGAAGAAACAGGAAACATATCTGGTGTATTGGAAAACTTGGCTGATTTTTATGAAGAAGAAATTGATAATACAACCAAAAATCTATCTGCAGTTCTTGAGCCAGTTATTATGATCATTGTTGGAACTGCAGTAGCTTTTTTTGCTGTTTCAATGATTCAGCCAATGTATTCAATGATGGGAGGTATATAAATATGAAAAATAAGGGATTTACTCTTATTGAAATATTAGTTGGAACAAGTATTTTAGTCATTGTTATTATCGGCCTTTACGGGCTTTTTCAACTTGGTATTAAAACAGCTGGTCAAAGCAAAGCCAGAATTACTGCTACTTCTCTGGCTAATCAAAAAATAGAGATAGCTAAAAACCTGCCATATAATGATATTGGCACTATTGGAGGCATTCCTTCAGGGGATATTATTGAAACAGAAATTATTACTAGAAATAATATTGAATATACGGTTAAAACTACTGTTAGCTATGTTGATGATCCTGCAGATGGATTAACTCCGTCAGATTTAGTGCCTAATGACTATAAAAAAGTTAAGGTAAAAGTTTCTTGGCCTAGTTTTTTAGGCGGGGAATTAATTTTAATTACAGATATTGCTCCTAAGGGATTAGAAACCACTGAAGGCGGAGGCAATCTTCTAATTTCTGTTTTTGACGCTTTGGGCGCAGCTATTGATCAAGCTAATATTCATATTATTAATACTGATGTTGATCCTTCAATTAATGTATCTTACCAGACTAATAATCAAGGACGATATTTAGTGGCTGGAGCGCCAAGTTCAACTGCAGCTTATGAGATAACAGTCAGTAAATCTAGCTATAGTACTAGTCGCACTTATGGAACAGAAGAGGTGGCTAATCCGGAAAAACCCCATACCACGGTTATTGAAAGCATGCTTACGGAAATAAGTTTTTCTATTGATAAATTAAGCAGTTTTTTAATTCAAACGCTTTCTCCTTGGGGAAGCGACAGCTTTTCTGATTCTTTTCCAGATCAAAGCAAAATATCTGAAATGTCTGATGTAATTATTGATCAAGAAGTATCTTTAGCCACTAGCACTGAAGGATATTTTTCTTCTGGCTATCTGCTTTCTATTCCTGTTGTCCCGGAAAGCATTATCAATTGGCATGAATTTATTTGGGATGACAGCCAGCCAAGCGAAACTAGCATCAGTTATCAAGTTTTTTACGCTACTACCACTATTTGGTGGCTGATTCCTGACAATGATTTAGCTAATAATTCAACTGGACTTGAATCATCGCCAGTTGATTTATCTGCTTTATCTATTATTGATTATCCTAAGTTAAAAATTAAAGGAAATTTAGCGACTAATAATACCAGCACTACGCCGATTCTTTTTAATTGGAGCGTTTCTTGGATTACTGAACAAGCTACTCCAATTAGCTATGTTTCATTTAATTTAAGAGGCAATAAAATAATTGGCACTGATGCCCAAGAAGAACCAGTTTATAAATACTCAGATGATTTTACCACTGATTCAAACGGCCAGATTAATATATCTAATTTAGAATGGGACTCATATAACTTTACTATTAATCCAGCAGAAAATCTGGACTTAGTCAGCACTATTCCTATTTCTGATCCTTTAGGACAAAATATTGATCTTTTGCCAGATACTAGCACAACTACTAGCCTGTTTTTAGACGCAGAAAACAGCCTCTTGCTTAATATCAGAGATTCTGAAACATTAGAACCCATCTTTAACGCTCAAATCAGATTATTTAACAGCCAGCTTGAATATGATCAAACTCAATTTACTGACAGCGCAGGTAAAACCATATTTATTCCTCTTGAAACAGCCACTTATAGCTTAGAAATCCAAGCTGATAATTATCAAAACTACTCTGGAAGCACTAGTATTTCCGGAGACAAAGTCAGCACTATTAATTTAATTTTAACTGGACCGTCATAATGAATAAAAAACAATTTGGATTTACTTTAATTGAAACTCTAATTGCTATAGCTGTTTTTACTATGGCTTTAGGAGTAGTATCTGGATTTGCCATTATGAGTTATAAGGGGCAAGCATATACATTTCAACAAGCAACAGCTATTGATGAAGCTAGAAAAGGAATTGAAACAATGGTTAAAGAATTAAGAGAAGCAAAAATAGGGGATGATGGATCATATATTATTGAAAAAGCAGAAGACCATGAAATCATCTTTTACAGCGATATTGATAAAGACGGCGCTACTGAAAGAGTTAGATATTTTATCTATCAAAGCAGTTCTTTATCTGATAGTGATAACTGTGTTACATATATTAGTGGCGGATCTTGCGATACTAATTTCCCTAACTTTTCTCAAGAAATAATTGATTCAGCTGAAGTAGAGGTTTGTGTTGAAGGAGATTTAAATGGCGGCAATGAATACGTAGAAATATTTGCTGATGGAGAATACTTAGGAACGCTTTGTCAAACTGGCTGTGATCAATGCAGCGGCACTTGGCAAGGATGCGCTGTTTTTGACGTATCCAGCCAAGCAACTGACGGATCTATTATGTTTACTGCTGATGGCTCTTCAGCAGTTGGTTCTGGAGGAGGCGGATTTTGCGACTGGGAACATGAAAACCATTCTATGAAAGCAAGTTTTGACTTTTCTTGGACTGAAACTAATACTAATGCAAATGTTAATCTAAAAAAAGGAATAACTAATCCAACTGAATATCCTGTTGAATATCCCCAAGACCAAGAGCAAGTTTCAATTTTAAGCCGATATATTAGAAATCAACTGCCTATCTTTCGCTATTTTGACGGACAAGGAGAAGAATTGCCTGCTCCAGCCCGATTAGAAGAAACAAAATTAATCAGAGTATTTCTAATTATTAATGTTAATCCTGAACGAGCGCCCCAGAATTTTGAATTAGAATCAAATGTTCAAATTAGAAACCTAAAAACAAATTTATGAATCAAAAAGGAGCTATTACCACCTTAACTCTTGTTTTTGCATCAGTTTTCCTACTTATTTTCTCTGGCTTAATCGGCTTCATTTTAGTCCAATCAAAACAATCTCAACAAAAAGTTGCCTGGAATCAATCTTTATCTATTGCTGAGGCAGGCCTTAATTATTATCGCTGGCATCTGGCTCATTATCCTGACGATCTAAGCGGCGAAGGAGAATATGATTATGCTGATCCAGAAGGAGGAAATATTGGAAAGTATAGTTTGGAAATTGAAGGCACCCAGCAATGCGGCCAAACAACAGCCATAACTATTACTTCAACTGGCTGGACTAATAAGCTGCCTAACACTAAAAGAACAGTTAGCGTTAAATATATTCAATCTACTGTGGCTGACTTTGCCTATTTGCTTAATGACAATGTCTGGGCTGGAGCTGATCGGGAGATAAAAGGGCCTTATCATTCTAACGGAGGAATTAGAATGGATGGAGAAAACAAGTCTTTGGTTACTTCAGCCAGAGAAACTTGGACTTGTACTGAATCTTTTGGCTGTGACCCCTCTGAAGAAATGCCTGGTGTTTTTACTACTGCTAATGGAAATGAAGAGCTTTTTAGCTTTCCAGTTCCGCCTTTTGATTTTGACGGAATTACTATGGATTTAGCGAATATAAAGGGGATTACCCAGGGCGGACAAGGAATATATCTGCCTCCTTCTGGAGAAAAGGGCTATCATGTTATTCTTAACAATGATCAAAGTATGGATGTTTATGAAATCACCCAGTTAACCAGTATTTACGCTTATGACACAGAAAATGGCTGGCATTGGGAAGATTCTGTTATTAACAATGAAAACTTTTTAAATAATTATCCTATTTCATCATCATGCGGCTTAATCTTTATTGAAGATAACTTATGGATTGAAGGAGAAACCAAGGGAAAAACAACAATTGTTTCAGCTGATTTAATTAATCCTAATGTAGAAACAGATATTTGGCTTGAAGGAAATATTGAATATACAACTAAAGATGGATCTGACGGACTAGTTCTTGTTGGCCAGCACAATAATCTGATTGGTTTGAATGTTCCAGATACTCTGGAATTACACGGCGTTTATATCGCCCAAACTGGACATTTTGGCCGTAACCATTATAATTGTTCTTGGTACTGGCCAGAGTGCAAAAGATCTTCATTAGAAATGTATGGTTCAGTAATCAGCAATGGCCGAGTAGGCACAAAATGGACTTCAGGAACAACTTGGGTTTCTGGATTTGAAAAAAGAGAAAATATTTATGATCCTCAACAAAGCTATAATCCACCTTCATTTCTGCCAGCTATTTCAGAAGAACATATTTTTAAAGAATGGGAGGAAGTAGAGTAAAACATAATTAAGGAACGTCCTTAAAACACAAGACTTTAAGGACAGTCTTTTAAAATGATGTTCTTGGAACAAGGACGTCATTTTAAGGACTGTCCTTAAAAATTAAATTGCTAATTCCAGAGAACCGTCCTAAAAATTACGTCCTCTTTTAGAGGACATAATTTTCTATGACGGTCCTCTTATATCAAGGACGTTCCTTGAATTCTTATGCTGCAAGATTTAAACACAAAACAAAAACAAGCGGTCGCCATTACGAGGGGACCGGTTTTAGTTATTGCTGGCCCTGGCTCTGGCAAAACAAAAACTTTAACCCACCGCATTGCTTATCTTATTCAACAAGATATTCCAGCTAAAAATATTCTGGCTGTTACTTTTACTAATAAAGCAGCTGAAGAAATGAAAAAAAGAGTTAAGACCCTTATTAAACCCCCTTATTCTCTGCCAGCTATTGGCACCTTTCACTCTATTTGCCTGCAAATACTTCGTCAGGAAATAGAAAAGCTTCCTAAAACAAATTACAAAAAAAACTTTGTTATTTATGATCAAGCTGATCAGCTTTCTTTAATTAAAAAAACAATTAAAGATCTAGGAATTAGCACTGATCAATTCAAACCAAATATTGTTCATACAACAATCTCTCGAGCTAAGGACGAATTAATTAATGTTCAATCTTATCAAGAACAAGCTAGGGAATATTTTCCTCAAACTATTGCTAAAATTTATCAATCCTACCAATCTTCTCTTGAAAAAGCCAACGCGCTTGATTTTGACGATTTAATTATGCTCTGTGTCCAGCTTTTTCATAAAAAACAAGATATTTTAGAAAAATATCAGAATAAATGGACACATATTTCAGTTGACGAAGCCCATGATACTAATCACAGCCAATACACATTAACTAATTTATTAGCTCAGAAAAACAAAAACCTTTGGTTTATTTCTGATACTGACCAATGTCTCCCTGGCAAAACTAAAATCAATACACCAAAAGGACAAAAAAATATAAATCAACTCTCAATAGGAGACGAAGTAATTTCCGCAAGCGGAAGAAGCGATACTTGCAAAGCATTAATTACTAAAATCCATAAAAGGAAATACAATGGGAATTTAATAAAAATACATACAAAAAGCAAAAAAACTCTAACGCTTACCCCAAATCACATTCTTTTCCTGCGTCTCTCGTTAAATTCAAATATATATTATACTTACTTAATGTTTAGAAAAGATAAAGGATATAGAATAGGAACAGCTAAAGGAAGTCGCAAAACCTTAAAAAATACTAGGCAAATAGGATTATTAGTTAGAACTAATCAAGAAAAGGCTGATAAAATGTGGATTCTAAAAGTCTGTTATTCAAAAAGCGAAGCAATGTACTGGGAATCATATTTTTCGTTTCAATACGGAATCCCAACCACTGTTTTTTTTACTAGTGGAAGAAATATGAACTTTTCCCAAGCATCAATTGATAAAATTTATAAAGAAATTGACACAAAAAAAAGAGCTCGTCAATTAATGAATGATCTTAATTTTAATAAAGACTTTCCTCATTTTTCTCCTCAGGGTGTTAGTATACAAAATATATCAAAAAGGATTAAAATGCGAATAACTATGTTCAGTGATAGTAGAAAAACAATTACTAGTCCATGGGGATTAAGTAGAATAAGTATCAATACTAGTGACTTAAAGCTCAAAAACATTATGGAAAAACTAGGATTCTCGATTGGAAAAGGAAAATCTAAAGACTGGGTTATAGAAATTGCCCGTTTAGATTACGGAAAAATAGAAAAAATAGCCAAAAAGATAAAAGAAGCAAACAATAGATTAGATGTTTTAAAAACAGCGCTTCTTACTAAAAATAAAAGATTTATATTCCAGCCAGCCAGTCAAGCTCATCCTACTATGATTATTCCTATAGAAAAAAATGGAAAAATTATAGAAGATGAAATAACAAAAGTAGAGAAAATAAAGTATAAAGGAGAAGTTTATGATTTAGACGTAAAAAACGTCCATAATTATATTGCTGATAATTTTGTCGTTCATAATTCAATTTACAGCTGGCGAGGGGCTGACTTCCGCAATATCCTTAATTTTGAAAAAGATTATCCAGAAGCAAAAATAGTTCTCTTAGAACAAAATTATCGTTCAACTAAAAACATCTTGGAAGCCAGTCATCATATTATTAATAAAAATACCCAGCGCAAAGAAAAAAAGCTCTGGACAGAAAATCCATTTGGCGCATTAATAAATATTGTCCAATCAGACAATGAAACAGAAGAAGGGGACTTTATTGTTGAAGAAATAGAAAGCTTAATCAGAGAAAAAGGATTAAAATTAAAAGACTTTACTGTTCTTTACCGAACTAATGCTCAATCACGAGCTATTGAAGAAGCGTTTCTTAAAGCTAATTTTCCATATAAGATAATTGGCACAGTTAGATTCTATGAAAGAAAAGAAATTAAAGATATTCTCGCTTATTTAAAACTAATTGCCAATCCTGATGATTTAGTCAGCTTGCAAAGAATAATTAATCTGCCTCCAAGAAGACTGGCTAAATACGCTAAAAATCCTAATGAATTACATTCATCAAATCATCCTGAAAATCTTAAAGACTTCTATAAACTAATTGATAGTTTTAGAAATAAGAATCAGCAAATGCCTTTAACAGAATTAATTAAAGCAATTCTTCAAGAAATTGAATATGAAAAATATATTAGAAAGATTTCATTAGACCAAGAACAAGGAGAAAGAAGATGGGAAAATGCTCAAGAACTCCTGACCGTAGCCAGCAAATATAATAATATTAAAATAGGGCATGGATTAGAAAGATTCTTAGAAAGAATCTCCTTATTAAGCAATCATGATAGTGTAGAAACAAACAAAAACTTAGTTAATTTAATGACTATTCACTGCGCTAAGGGATTAGAATTCCCAGTTGTCTTTATGGCTGGCTGCGAAGAAGGAATTTTCCCACATTCAAAAAGCTATCTTAATCCTGTTCAAATGGAAGAAGAAAGACGCCTTTGTTATGTAGGAATTACCAGAGCCATGCAAAAAGCTTATCTTACCTTTGCCAGTCAACGCAGACTTTGGGGACAAATCATGGTTAATTCACCTTCTAGATTCATCTCTGATATCCCAGAACACCTTATCTATTATAAGGAACGTCCTTAGAAATACTAATTCAAGGACAGTCTTTCAAAATAAATAGATTCAAGGAACGTCATAGAAAATGATGTTCTTGGGACAAGGACGTCATTTTTAGGACGTTCCTTAGAATTAACTTAAGGACAGTCCTTAAAATGACGTCCTCTTTCAGAGAACATCATTTTGAAAGACTGTCCTTAGAATAATTTATTTTTCTATGATGTTCCTTAAATCATTTTCTATGACAGCCCTCTTATATTTATGACTCTTAAATCAAATATCAAAAACTTAATTAAGAAATATGATCTTAGGATTAACAAGCTAATGGGTCAGAATTTTTTAATTAACCCAAGAATTCTACAAAAAATCATTCAAACAGCTGATCTTAAAAATGATATTGTTTTAGAAGTTGGGCCTGGCTTAGGAACCCTTACTCAAGAACTAGCTAAAAAAGCTAAAAAAGTAATTGCCGTAGAAAAAGACAAGCAAATGGCTGAAGCTTTAAAAGAAATACTGAAAGATTTTAAGAACATAGAAATCATCCAAGAGGATATATTAAAAATCTTCAAAAAACAAACCTTGAATTTAAAAAAATACAAGGTAGTCGCAAACATCCCATACTATCTCACTTCGCCTTTGATTCGCATGCTTTTAGAATCAGATAATCCGCCTAAAGAAATAGTTCTAATGATTCAAAAAGAAGTTGCCCAGAGAATTACAGTTCAACCTCCTAAAATGAACTTATTAGCTGTTTCTGTTCAATTCTATTCACAACCAAAAACAATTTCATATGTTGCTAAAGAATCATTCTGGCCTGAACCAAAAGTAGATTCAGCAATTATTAAAATAGATAATATTAAAAAAACAAAAAAAATTAATCAAGAAAGATTTTTTAAAATAGTCAAAGCTGGTTTTTCTTCTCCTCGTAAGCAATTAGCTAATAATTTATCTGAAAAACTTAATATAGATAAAGAGAAAATAAAAACAGCCCTGGCTGAATGCGGTTTAAATCCGCAAGCCAGGGCTGAAAATTTAAGCTTAGAGAACTGGATGAAACTAATTTCCAATCTTATTTTTCAAGATCAGAATTAGTAATCTGCCAGACCTCTTGTTCTTTTTCAGAACCTATTTTAGGAATATTTAATTCCTTTACCGCAGTTCCAATCAAGCCATAATCATTTTTCGCAACAGCTATAATCACCACTTCTCTTTCTCTGTATAACTTTTGAAAAGAAATACATATTTGCTTGCCCGACACAAGACTCTGATCCAAAAGTTCTAAAAAAATAGGATAGGAAGTATTGTTTACCACTTTAAGCTTCAACTCGTGATTGTAAGGATAAACTCCTTCTATTTGCATCGGCCTCTGAGAAGCACAGCCTAACAGAAATCCAATCATTATTGCCATCATTGTTAATTTCTTCATAACAAACACCTCCTAATCTAATCCCAGCATGCCTAGAATTGCATGTCCTGGATAGTATGTTCTGTGGAATCTGAAACTCCTGTTTTCATAAGGACTAACCTTAGTCAATTCAATCACCTGGTCCGCGTAAATTTTTCTTCCATTGGACACCCAGTAATCATTCAGGAAATTGCCTGTGGTTGAAAAATTTATTGTTTCAACCTCCACCACCCAATTTTGAAAATTCTGATGGAATACCAATAAAGTGTAATCCTTTGGAAAAGCGGCTAAAAGCAATGGAACTGTAATTGCTGTAGACATAACCCCATTGGTATAAGGCCTGGATTTTGGCGGATTAATAATGAAATGCTTTAAGGGATTAGTAATAAAGTTTAATTTTCTTTTAGTGGTAGCTGGAACAATCAACTCTTCTCTATTGTAGCTTCCCTCAAAAAGCAGGCATTCTGCCCAGACACCTGGGCTGGAATTAATCGGCAAGACCAATCCTGGCTGAGGAGCCGGGATACTGACAAAATCCGGCCAAAAAGTGTTTTTCAACACCTTTTTAGTTGTTCCCCAGCAGCCAGTAAGCAGAAGAGCTGCTATTATTAAGACCGTGAATCGCGTAAGCCATTTTAATCGTTTCATTTTTTCCTCCTTTTCTGTTTATCAAGAATTTTTAATATTTATTTATCAAATAACTATACACAATTATACACTATTAATATTAAAAAGTCAATACCTGAATTAAGGACAGTCTTTCAAAATGATGTTCTTGGAACAAGGACGTCATTTTAAGGACTGTCCTTTTATGTTGTGGATAAACCCTAAAATAGTGTTTGGAAGAAACATTAAATTATTGTATAATTATATAATAACTATAAATAAATGAAACCACGAAAACTTTCTAAAAAGCTAAATATTCTTGTGGTGGTTTTTGTGTTGCTAATTGGTATTTCTATTGGCGTTTATTTAGTATTGGAAAGCAGATCCAGCAAAGCTAACCTTCTTAAACAAATGGCTCAAGAAATAGAAGAACAGAAAATAGTTGATGATCTTGATTTTGACGGCTTATCTGGCTGGGAAGAAACAATTCATGGAACTGATCCTGAAAACTCTGATACAGATGGAGACGGCTATTTAGACGGCGAAGAAGTAATTGCTGGTTATGATCCAACTAAAAAAGCTCCTAATGATAAATTAGAAAACAATCAAGAAGATACTCAACAAACTAGACCTGAACCTGGTAATATTACTCAAATGCTAGGATATATCCTAGCCAATCAAATGAAATTTGACCCAGTAACTTTAAGTAGTGGGTATAATTACAATATCAATTCTATGGAACAAGCTTTGGAAATAGCCATGGATGAAAAAGTTGCCCAAGCAATTCAAAAAGCATCAGCTAATTTCTTATCTGAATTTATTCCTCCTTTTCAAAAAAAACAACAACAATTTCAAACAACTTCAAATAATAATTTAAATGCTATTCGCAATTACTCAAGACAGCTTAATAAAAGAATAGGTCCGCTTGATTCTTGCCAAGATATTAATAATTTCCAAAATGATGTTGAAATTATCCAAGAAAGTATTGAAAAGAAGAATTTTACACAAGTTAATTGTATGTCTAATTTATACTTACAAATTTATCAGATAATAAAAGAAACACCTGCGCCTTTAGACTGGCTTGATATTCAAAAAAAACAACTTTCAATCTATTGGAACTTTCACAAAATCTATCAGTACATTCCATCTTATGAAAAAGACCCTTTAAAAGGATTAATTACTTTAGAAAAATTTGAACAAACAACTAAAAACTTTGCTGATTTATTAAAAGAAATGTCAGCCGATTTAGATAGCCGTTAAAATGATTCATTTTCAAAAAATTATTGCGCCAATCTTAATTACTTGCTTAGTAATCCTATTAATTAGTCCAATTTTGCTTTTCCCCCGTCAAGTAAAAGCTGTTGGATGTCCGGTTTATGAAGCAGGAAGCGCACCTACAACAGTACAAACTTCTGCAGACAAGACATTTGACGCTGGCAGAGCGATAGGCGATAAAGCTTCGCTTGGTCAAGAAATAGTTACCGCTTCCTATTCAACGTGGGAAAAAGCTCAAGGTTATGTTGAATGGGCCGCTGGCACAGCCCTTGATATTCTTCTAGAACAGCTCTTGGCTCAATTAACCAATGATATTGTTAATTGGATTAAAAACGGAGGGGAACCAAGATTTATATCAGAAGGATTTGGCGATTATTTAAAAGACGCGGCTGATAATGCTGCTGGTAATTTTATTGAAAATTACTTAGGCGCTGGCTGGCTATGTAAAGAATTTGATTTAGACATTAAATTTGCGCTCTTAGATGTACGGACTTTTGAAACAGAGGTTGAATGTTCGCTTTCTGATATTGTCAGTAATCTAAATGACTTTTATAATGATTTTTCCAAAGGAGGTTGGAAAGGATGGATTGAATTAACTAAACCGCAAGGTAATTCTTTTAGCGCTCTTTTATTAGCCCAAGCAGAAAAAAATAAGGTTGAAGCTGAAGCTGAAGAAGAAGCTGAAGCTGAAGAAGAAGCTGGATTCCTAAGTCAAAAAGAATGCACTTGGACTGACAAAACAGGCAAGTTTGTGGAAAAACAAAAGGATGTTAGAGGAACAGCGCCTTTGCCTGATGCTTGTTACTCTAAAAATGCAAAAAAGGCTGGTATTACACCACCCTGTCACAAAAAATGCGAAATACTTACTCCAGCTGACATAATAAACGCAGCAGCCAAGAAATCTGTAACCAATATTTATGACAAAATGAATGCGAAATTAGGCGCTGCCACAGCCAAAGCCGGTCCTTATCAAATTTATGTCCAAGCCATTGCAAGCGCTATGATTAACAGAGTAATGAAAGAAGGAATTGGCTTACTCAGATCTGATCCTGAACCAAGTCCTGCATATGGCGATCTTGGCGCTTCAGCAAGTATCCCAGCAACAATTAATCCTGAAGAAGCTATGCAAGAACAAACTAATGCTCAATCTATACTAGATCAACTTAATCTGCTTGATAATTATTTAGATGATTATCTTGCAGAACAACAAACTAACACGGCTCTTTTAGAAACAATTTCATCATATTATTCATCAAATGTTATTACGGCAATGAATAATACTATTAGTTATTGTTCATCAACTCCATATACTAGCTATGTAACCTGGGCTAATAATGAAATAAGTGAAATAAACACAACAATTGTTCCTTCATACCAAACAAGAATAAATGAACTTCAAAACACTGATATTATTGCAACAATATCATTAATAAATGATATAACAACAACTAATTCTTTAATTAATACTTATATGAGTAAAGTTAATATCTATTTAAGTGTTTGGGAAGCAGTAAATGGAGATGCAGATAGTACTGAATTACAAAACGCATCAAATGATATGAATAACGCTAGAAGTAATGCTATTACAGCTATTCAGGGAATAATTACAGAAATTAATAATGTTGTTTCTGGTAATACTTTTACTACGCTTATTAATGAAGTTATGAGCGCTACTTCTAATACAGTTAATGAAACTTTAGCATTGCAACAAGAAAGAGGATATCCTGAGTGGCCAGAAATCGGCACTCTATACGGAGAATATGATACTGCTCAATCTCTTAAAAGCGAAGCTGATGGAAATACTAGTACTTGCCAAGCTTGGATTCCGCCAACATCAGGATCATAATTAATAAAAAAAGAATATGCTTAAATTAAAAGAACTATTCATCTTATTTCTTATTCTAATTAGCGTTTTAATTATCAATTTTAATAATAAAAATGCAGAAGTTAATAATTTAGAAAAAACCACTAAAACACAAACACAGAAAAATGAACTTGAAAGTCTGTTTATCAATGAAACTCATTTGCTAATTAAACAACCTGAAAATACAGAATCTATTCCTTCAACAATTTCTAATGAAAATACAAATCCTCAAGAAACATCTTTAGAAGATTTTGTTCAAGAAACAACAACTTTATCTTTAGAAACAGTTCTGACTGAAATTAAAAATATGTCTCTAGAAATTGAATCAGAGCTTAATGAAGATAGAGAAGATAGAGAGGAAGAAATAAATTTTGTTTTAAAGGACTATTTATCATCAATTGGCTATTCTTCTTGGAAAGAATATTCCTCATCAGAAGATTATTATTTAGCTAAAGAATGGTTTTTAGTAAATAAAGATTCTTTTAAAGAAGAATTTGAAAATGCATTGCCTCTTTGCTCAACTGTTTTAGCAGTTGGCGCTGGCGGGGCATGCAGTTGTGATTATGCTGTAGGCACATGTTATCAAGATACGCCAGCTGGCAGATATTATCATTGCTTAGGAGCCTGTTGTTGCGCTTGTTGTCCAATTTGTTGTGGAGGATTTTAAAAATATATAATGAACAAACATAAAAAACT
>CAZQLH010000002.1:41021-115754 GCA_964594155.1 uncultured Candidatus Saccharibacteria bacterium | reverse complement strand
CAAAATAAAGCCAGAATCATTTGCCGCTTCCATTGTAGCTGACAAATACGCTTAGGGATATAGTATAGATATTTGAAATTAAAAAAACCGGTAATGCGCATACATTACCGGATTTTTTATTTTTATATTCTTCTAATTTCTGATATAATAGAAGTATTAATAATATAGAAAATGAACTATGTTAATCAAAATTAAAAACGAAGAATTAATTAAAGAGCTTATTGGAGAAACCAAGGATTTTCCTAAATATACAACTCAGATAATGAATTTAGCCAATCAGAATGCTCAAGGAACAAGACCGCGAGTTGTTGGGCAATTATCAGAACTTATTAAAGAGTGTCCAGAAAGAACTTATAAGGGATGGAAAAAATGGTATCTTTCAAAGCATCCTAAAGCGATTGAAAACGCAACAGAAAAGATTAGTGAAATGATGGATAATCTTAAAAAAGCTATAGAATTAATTGATAAAAAAATAATAAGAAGATGGGCCGAAGATTTGGTTTTGGAGAAAACTTTCATTGGCTTAAGATTTCAAGAAGCAATTTTGAAAAAAATAGCTTCAATTAAAAAAGTTAATTATCGATTAGCTAAACCAAAAGAAGAATCTATGGGAATAGACGGGTTTATTGACAGTATTCCAGTATCTATTAAACCAATGACTTATAAAACTAAAAAAGCTTTAAGAGAGGAAATTAAAACTAAGATTATTTTTTATAATAAAACTAAATCTGGATTGGAAATTGACGCTAGTGAAATTTTAAAATAATAAATTATGGCAACAAATCATAAAATCATTATTGGTGATTCAAAAAATATGGCCGAGATTAAAGATAAATCGGTTCATCTTGTTATTACTTCCCCGCCTTATTGGCAAATTAAAGATTATGGAAATAAAAATCAGATTGGTTTTAATGATACTTACGAAGAATATATAGATAATCTAAATCAAGTTTGGTCAGAGAGTTATAGGGTTTTGAATCCTGGTTGTCGACTATGTATTAATATAGGCGATCAATTTGCCAGAGCTATTACTTATGGAAGGTATAAAATAATTCCAATTAGAACAGAGATTATAAAGTTTTGCGAGTCAATTGGTTTTGATTATATGGGAGCAGTTATTTGGCAGAAAGTGACTAATATGAATACAAGCGGTGGCGCTTCTGTAATGGGATCTTATCCTTATCCACGCAATGGACACATTGCAATTGATTACGAATTTATTCTTTTATTTAAAAAATTAGGAAAAGTATTAGATAGTGTTCCAAAAACAATTAAAGAACAATCAAAATTATCCAATGAGGAATGGCGAAAATATTTTACAGGACATTGGAATTTTGCTGGTGAAAAACAAAATAGCGGGCATGTTGCGGTATTTCCCGAAGAATTACCTAGGCGACTTATAAAAATGTTTAGTTTTGTTGGAGAGAATATTCTAGATCCTTTTTTAGGAAGCGGCACCACTTCAAAAATAGCTAGAGAATTAAAGAGAAATTCATTTGGTTATGAAATAAATAAAAGTTTTTTACCAATAATTGAAAATAAGATTGAGAAAAATAAACCGTCTTTATTTGGGCAAAAAGATATAATTGAAGTAATTCATCAAAATAGTCAGAATAATAAGAAATTAAATAATAATTTATTAAAAACAGAAAAGAACAAAAAAACAATAAATAATCGTGTTCATCATCCTGAGTATTGGAAAGGGTTGAAAAGTCAAATGCCGTAAAAAATATTAGCAATATTGAAATTAAAAAAACCGGTAATGCGCATACATTATCGGATTTTTTATTTCTCTGTCTATAGATTATAATACCCAACGCCATCTTTCAACCATTCTTCTGTTTTTTTTACAAAGTCATTAAAGTTGGAGCCCAAAACCAGGCCTCTGGCTGAGTCGCCGTTAATTTCACCTATTCTTTGAGAAACTGGAGCTAGATCCACTTCAGCCCGAAAAGGATTTATTGACTGGATTTTTTTATCTTGCATTTTAATCATTCTTTGCATGCCTTGAGCTCCAATATATACGCATTTATATAAATGGTTTAATCCGTTAGCTGATTCTATCATAATTGGATTTAATGTTTGTAATCTAACTGGTTCTAATTCACCTGTTTGCTTATTGGAAATATTATCAATTCCAACATAGGCTATGCCTTGAGGGAAAAAGGCAATCTGGAAAAGCCTGGCATAAACAGTGTCTAATTCCAATCCTCTTTTAGTCAAGCGATAGTGAGTTCTGAATCCCCAGCGCCCGTAATTCAAATATTCATTAACAACTGGTTCATATCTTACTTTAAATTTCTTTTCAAAATTATTAATTGCTTTAATTAACTTTTGTTTAATAGCTTTTTTTGTTTCAGCTTGCTTGATCATTAATTCATTCTGTTTTTCAGGATTAGTCTTATTTAAATATTTTTGAAAAGCTTTAATATTTACATTTAATTTTGTTTTTATGTAACTTGATTTTATCTGTTTGTCTTGTGAGAAGATCTTATAAATCCACAATAATTCTTTTACTATATTTAGATTTTTAGGGTTGAAATATAAATAGTATGGTTTTACTTCTGATATTTTGGAATCCAAGCGTGAAAGATCAGGCAAGAAATATTTGTTTTCTCCCATTTTTTTCAATTGCCAGCCGCCTAAGCCGCCCCCGCCAGTTTTAGGCTTAATGAAAAAATTAGCTAGATTAAAATCTTTAGCTAATTTTTCTGTTGCTTTAAAAATTTCATCTACTGCTTGCGATGTTGTTTTCTGATTAACAGAAAAATCTACAAACTTGGCAGTCCGCGAATAATCATTTTTATTATCCATCAGCATTTTAAAAGTTTTTGCTTTGTTAGAAGATATATGTCCAGCAGCAGTAATTTTACCCGGCGCTATTTTTAATCCCTGGTTAATTAATTTCTGAGCTAATTTTAAATTATATGCTTTATTGCTAACTGCCTGGCTAAAAACCAAAGTTTCTTTTTTGTTTTTTACTTCGGCTAATAATTCTTTTTCAGTATTAACTAATTTTACCTCAGAATTAATTTTATTCTTTTTAAGATAAGCATCAAATACTCTTTTAGTTTCAGGAGAAGTTGGCAGATTATCAATTGAAGCATTAATAATTACTATTTTCTTGGGCCATTTTTTTATCTTTGTTTGTTTTAATCTTAAATCAGGGAAATCTTTTCTTAATTTCTTATTGAATTTTTCCAATATTTTCAACTGATATTTTCCTGGGCTTCTATCAAAAGGAAAGCTTGCCTGAATTAAAGGCGCCTTTTTTAGGTCTTTAGCTTTTGAGCCAACTTGATAAAATTTCGGGTCTCTTTTTAATGCCATGAAATATATTATATCTGAAATAAGAACAAATACAAGGAACGTTCTTAGATAAGTGGCTTTTCTTTTTAATTATATTTTAGTAGAATATAGGTATGAAGCTTTATTTTCATGGAGGGGCTGGCACAGTGACCGGCTCTAATTATTTATTAGAAACTTATCAAAGCAAGATTTTAATTGATTGCGGGCTTTTTCAAGGCAAGCGGAAAATAGAAGAAAAAAACTATGAGCCATTTCCATATAATCCAAAAGAAATTGATTTTGTTTTAATCACTCATGCTCATTTAGATCATATTGGCCGTTTGCCCAAATTAATTAAAGATGGATTTCAAGGAAAGATTTTTGCTATTGAACCAACTATTGGCTTTGCCCAATTAATGCTAGAAGATAGCCAGAAGATTCTTCATAAAAAAGCTGTGAGAAAAGGAATTATTGAAAAAATAGATGGCCAGCAAATTAAAAAAATAATGAGGATGTTTCAGAAGGTTGAATACAAGAAACAGATTGAATTAAATAAAGAGATTTCAGTTTGTTTTCGAGAAGCCGGCCATGTTTTAGGCTCTGCTTCTATTGAAGTGAATGTAATGGATAGAATCCGCCAGAGGCGGACAAAGATAGTTTTTTCCGGAGATTTGGGCTATAATCATGCTCCTATTGTCAGAGATCCAGCCCATATTGAATCAGATGATTATGTAATAATTGAATCAACCTATGGTGATAGGATTCATGAAGTAAAAGAAACTTGCCAGCATTTACTTGAAAACATTGTTGAAGAAACAATTACCAGAGGCGGCGTTTTAATGATTCCCAGCTTTGCTTTAGAAAGAACCCAGCGACTCCTATATCATTTTAATGAATTAGTTGAGAATAACAGAATTCCTCAAATATCGATTTTTATTGATAGCCCTTTAGCTATTAAATTGACTAGAGTGTATAAGCAATATTCTCAATATTACGACAAAGAAGCTAAGTTTTTAATTAAATCAGGCGATGATATATTTAATTTTCCCGGCTTAAAGCTTACTTTAACAACTAAAGAATCAAAAGCAATTAACCAAGTTGCTACGCCCAAGATTATTATTGCTGGTTCAGGAATGTCTCAAGGCGGAAGAATCATTCATCATGAACGCCGATATTTATCTGATCCAAAAAACACCCTCCTATTTGTTACTTACCAAGTTCAAGGAACTTTAGGTAGAAAGATTTTACAAGGCGCTGATCAAGTTAAAATATTGGGAGAAAGTATTTTTATTAAAGCAGAGATTAAAAGAATTGATGGATATTCATCTCATGCTGATCAAAAAGGATTAATCGATTGGTTAACTGATATTAAAAAACTAAGTTCTCCAAATCAGATTAAAAAGGTGTTTATTTGTCATGGAGCAAAAAAATCATCTTTAGCCTTATCTCAAAAGATTAAAAGCGATTTAAATTTATCAACTGAAATACCAGAAATTGGGCAAATAATTGAATTGTAGTTTTGACAAATGATAATAAAAATAGTAAACTAAAATTAAAATATGGCTAATCATCAAAAAGAACTAAAGAAGAAAATAATGGTTCCAGCTTCGAAACTGCCAACGATTGCCAAGGAAGAAAAAATTAAGGAAAGAACCGACTTTAAAGAATCTGTTCAATGGCGGATTTTTAGAATTATGGCTGAGTTTGTTGATGGTTTTGAGTTTTTAAGCGATTTTGGCAAATCAGTGACTTTTTTTGGTTCAGCCCGGACACCTGCTAGCGATCCCTATTACAAAGAAGCCAGAAAATTGGCTAGAATATTAGCAGATGAAGACTTTGCTGTTTTTTCTGGCGGCGGCCCTGGTATTATGGAAGCAGCTAATCAAGGAGCTTATGAATCTAAAAAAGGAGATTCAGTTGGATTGAATATTCAATTAAAATACGAGCAACGAGTTAATGATTTTGTTAAAAAAGCTATGGGCTTCCACTATTTTTTTACCAGAAAAGTGATGTTATCCTATTCAGCCCAGGCCTATGTTTTTTTTCCAGGCGGTTTTGGCACTTTAGATGAATTTTTTGAAATTTTAACTTTAATTCAAACAGAAAAAATTCCTCAATACATTCCAATTGTTTGCGTTGGCAAAAATTATTGGCAGCCTTTTCTTGACTGGATTGAAGAAACAACTTTTGAGAAAAGCAAATTTATTGATCAGGAAGATATAGGTCTTTATCAATTGGTTGATTCAGCTGAAGAAGCTTTTGAAATAATTAAAAAAACCAAACTTAGAGATGATATTAATTACTAAAGTTTTTACAAAAAGAAAAGGAGGTGAATTATGTGGTTATTGAAGTCAGAAAAAAAAGAGGAGAAACAACTCGCAATTTATTAAGGCGTTTTTCTAGAAGGGTCCAACAGAGCCGTATTTTAATTCATGCCCGCAAACTAAAATTTTATGATAAAGGAAAGAGCAAAAGAGATCGGAAAGAAGGCGCTTTAAGACGGATAAAAATCGGCAAAGAAAAAGAAAAACTAAGAAAATTAGGTCTTTTAGAAGAAGAGCCAAGATGGAAAAAAAGAAGATAATATGTCTCTTAAAGAAAAAATTCAAGCAAATATTAAAAAAGCTATGCAAGACAAAGACGCTCTTAAGGTCTCTGTTTTGCGCATGGTAATGGCTAATGTATTAAACAAAGAAAAAGAGAAAAGAGCTAAATTAAGCAAAGCTGGGGAAGAAGAGAATAAGTTGGACGAGTTAAGCAAGCTAACAGATAAAGAATTTATAGAAGTAGTTTCCAGCGAAGCAAAAAAAAGAAAAGATTCCATTGAACAGTATCAAAAAGGCAATAGAGAAGATTTAGCTGAACAAGAGAAAAAAGAACTGGATATTCTAACAGAGTATCTGCCTGAACAAATGAGCGAGGAAGAAATTAAAAAAATAATTAAACAAAAAATAGAAGAATTAGGAGCAAGTACGCCACAAGAAACAGGTAGGGTTATGGGCGCGATTATGCCGCAATTAAAAGGCAAAGCAGATGGAAATCTAATCAGCAAGATTGTTCAAGAAGAATTGAAAAAGTGATTTTTTAGAAAAATGTTGGAAATACATAATTTTACTCAAAATGAAATAGATGAAAATTTTTTTAGAAAAATAGCAGAGAAAGTTTTAAAAACAGTTAACGTAAAAAATGACGTGGAAATAAGTTTGGCAATTGTGGGTGATGGCCGGATGCGGAGATTAAATAAGATGTATCGAGGCAAGAATCGAGTAACAGATGTTTTATCATTTTCCGACAAATCAGTCCTTCCTTATTTAGCCAAAGCTTTTCCTCGGTTAAAAAAAGGCAAAGACCTAGAATTTATTCAGTCGCCAGACAGAGTTAAAAGATTAGGTGAAATTATTCTTTGTTATCCCAGAGCCAAAAAACAAGCTCAACGAATAGGTCATTCTTTAGAAAAAGAACTGACTGTTTTGTTAATTCATGGTATACTTCATTTATTAGATTATGACCATGAAAAAGAGGAAGAAAGCGCAAAAAAGATGAAGAAACTGGAAGAGGAAATTTTGGCAAAAATTAAAATATAAGTAAAATAGAAGATTATGGCTAAAGAAACTATTATTGTTGGTTTAGATATTGGAACCTGCTTTATCCGAACAGCAATAGCTAAAATTAGAGCTGATAAGTTCAAGCCTCAGATTATTGGTATTGGACAAGCTCCTTCTTTTGGCTTACGCAAAGGAGTAGTTGTTGATGTTGAAGAAGCAGTTAAGAATATTGGACAATCTGTTCAAGAAGCTGAACGGAATAGCGGCGTGTCTATAGAGCGTGTCATAGTCAGTTTAAGCGGAAATCATATTACTTCTAAACCAAGCAAGGGAGTAGTAGCTGTTTCTCGGGCTGACGGCGAAGTATCAAAAGAAGATACAGACAGGGTTGTAGATTCTGCCTTAGCTGTTTCTGTTTCGCAGAACAGAGAAGTTGTTCACAATATTCCTAGAAGTTTTTCAGTTGATGACCAAACCGGCATTAAAGACCCAAGGGGCATGAGCGGCCTTAGATTAGAAGTAGATACTTTGATTATTGAAGGGGCTAGTCCTTTTATTAAAAATTTAAACAAATGCATTTCCGAAGCTGGATTAGAAATAGAAGATATAGTTTTATCTTCATTAGCTGCCAGCCGATCTGCTTTAAGTAAAAGACAAAAAGAACTAGGTGTTTTAGCTTTAGATTTAGGCGGTGGAACAGCTGGCTTGACAGTTTTTGAAGAAGGCGAAATTATTCATAGTTGTATTTTGCCTGTTGGTTCTGCGCATATTACTAATGACATAGCTATTGGTTTAAGAGGCGGCATTGATTTGGCTGAAAAAGTTAAATTGGAATACGGATCAGCTTTAACTTCTGAAATTAGTAAAAAGGATGCGATTGATTTATCCAAATTAGGATTAGAGGAAAAAGGAATTATTCCTCGGGCAATAGTAGTTGAAATTATTGAAGCTCGTTTAAGAGAAATACTAGAATTAGCTAATAAAGAATTAAAAAAGATTGACCGTCAAGGATTATTGCCAGCTGGAGTAGTTCTTTTGGGAGGCGGCGCTAAAATACCTGGTTTAGTTGATTTAGCCAAAGAAACATTAAAATTGCCAGTTCAAGTAGGTTTTCCCTTGGAATTAGAAGGAGTTGTAGATGAGATTAATGATCCTGCTTATTCCACAGTTATTGGATTGATTCTTTGGAGTGTGGATAAAAATATTAATAACATCAGACAAGGTATTCCTTTGCCTAGATTTCCTGTTGATTTAACAGTAGCAAAGATTAAAGGATGGCTGCGCGGCTTTTTGCCATAAAAAGCTTGCAATATTTTTTTGTTTGTGCTAATTTATAGTGATAGTTAATTTTTAAGTAAAAGGAGGGTCTATAGGATCCTCGTTATTACTTCTAATAGTATGGCTCAAATTAAACCAGATGTGGAAACATTTGCTAAAATTAAAGTAATTGGCGTAGGCGGCAGCGGCGGTAATGGTATTTCAAGAATGATAGCCTGTAAGATTCATGGAGTTGATTTTGTAGCTATTAATACCGATGCTCAAGATTTACACCATGTTAGCGCGTCTGAAAAACTTCATATTGGTAAAAACTTAACTAAAGGATTAGGCGCTGGTATGAATCCAGAGATAGGCCGGCAAGCAGCTGAAGAAAACCGCGATGAGATTCATGAAGTAGTTAAAGGATCAGATATGGTTTTTATTGCTTATGGTTTAGGCGGCGGAACCGGATCAGGGGCTGGTCCAGTTATTGCTGAAGCAGCTAAAGATTCAGGCGCTTTAACTGTAGCAGTTGTTACTAAGCCTTTTAGCTTTGAAGGACAGCAAAGAACTCAAATTGCTGAAGAAGGCTTAATTCAATTGAGAGATAAAGTTGATACTTTAATTACTATTCCTAATGATAGATTGCTGTCAATTATTGATCGCAAGACTTCTTTGTTAAACTCTTTTTCAGTAGTTGATGATGTTTTACGGCAAGCAGTTCAAGGTATTTCCGATCTAATAATTACACCTGGAATAGTTAATGTTGATTTTGCTGATGTTAAGGCAATTATGCAGGATACTGGTTCTGCTTTAATGGGTATTGGCAGGGCTATTGGCGAAGATCGGGCAGTTGAAGCAGCTAAAGCAGCTATTAATTCTCCTCTTTTAGAAGTTTCTATTGACGGAGCCAAAGGCGTTCTTTTTAATGTAAGCGGCGGCGCTGATCTGGCTATGGCTGAAATTAACGAGGCAGCTAAGGTTATTACTGAGTCTATTGACCCAGAAGCCAAAGTTATTTTTGGCGCTGTTATGGATGATAAGCTAAAGAAAGGAGAAATTAAAGTGACTGTTATTGCAACTGGCTTTGATGAAGGATTATTAAGAAAAGCTAGTGAAACAAGAATTCAGGATATTTCACCAATTGGTCAGATTGGAGTTAGAGAAAAAGATAAGAAAAAACATACACCTGTTATTTCTAAACCTAAAACAACTATTACAGCTGAAGAACCAGAAAGCGAATGGGATATCCCCGCATTTATCAGAAGAAAAATGAAATAAATTTATTTATATCTTATTTTAAAAGGCAGTTATTTGACTGCCTTTTATATTTGGAGTAAAATAGAAGTATATTTTTAATTCTAAAAAAGAAAGGAATTTTTTTTATGCCTCAAGCAGAAATGAACTTTAATCAAATTAAAAAAAGAGACGGCCGGGTTGTTGATTTTTATCAGTCCAAGATAACTGAAGCAATTTTTAAGTCTTTTCAAGCTAAAGAACAAGAAGACAGAGGTTTAGCTCAGAAAATTTCAAATAAAGTAATTGATGTTTTAAATAAAAGGTTTAAGGATAAAATTCCTAGAGTGGAACAAATTCAAAATATAGTTGTTGAGACCTTAGCTAAAGAAGGACATAAAGAAATTGCTGAAGCTTACAATCTTTATCGTCAAAAAAGAAGAGAGATTCGCGAAGCCAAATGGTGGCTTTTAAGTCAAGATGTTAAAACCAAGCTTACACCAAATGCCTTAAGGGTTCTTGAGTCAAGGTATTTAAGAAAGGACGAGCAAGGGAAGATTATTGAAACACCTCAACAATTATTTCAACGAGTAGCTGCTAATATTGCTTCAGCTGAATCATTTTTTAAGCCGTCAATTTCTGATGACGATCTTTTTAGTATTGGAAGAGAATTTTATCAAATGATGGCCTCTTTGGAATTCCTTCCAAACTCACCTACTTTAATGAATGCTGGCGGCGCTTTACAGCAATTATCCGCTTGTTTTGTAGTTCCAATTGGAGATTCAATGGAGGATATTTTTCAAGCGGTAAAAGACGCGGCCTTAATCCATAAAAGCGGCGGCGGCACTGGTTTTAGTTTTTCTCGTTTAAGGCCAAAAAAAGATTTAGTTAAATCAACTCAAGGCGAATCTTCTGGTCCGCTTTCCTTTATGACTGTTTTTAACGCGGCTACAGAGGTAATTAAGCAAGGCGGAAAAAGACGAGGCGCGAATATGGGCATTATGCGAGTAGATCATCCTGATATTTTAGAATTCATCACTTCTAAATTAGAAGAAGGGGTTTTAAATAATTTTAATATATCAGTTGCTATAACTGATAAATTTATGCAGGCAGTTAGAAAGAAGCAGAAATATGATTTAATTAATCCTAGGGATGGCCAAGTAAGCGGTCAGTTAGACGCTAATGAGGTTTTTGATTTAATTGTTCATCATGCTTGGCGCAATGGCGAACCAGGAATTATTTTCATTGACAGGATCAATAAAGACAATCCTACGCCAAAATTAGGCGAGATAGAATCAACCAATCCATGTATTTCAGATGATTCTTGGATAATGACTAATGATGGACCTAGACAGGTTAAAGAATTGATCGGCAAAAAAACTAAAGTTATTGTAGAAGGAAAAGAATGGTCTAATTCTGGAAACGGATTCTTTAATACTGGTGTTAAAAAATTATTTAAATTAATAACTAAAGAAGGATATGAAATTTCTTTAACTGCAAATCATCTGATTAAAAAAGTTAAAGAAATAAGCAGATATAAAATTAATTCTGATTGGGAAGAAGCTGGTAAATTAAAATCAGGCGATAAAATTGTAATTAATGTTAATAAAAACTATCAATGGCCTGGTAAACATAATAACAAAGAAGGATATTTAATGGGCCTATTAGTAGGAGATGGCACAATTAAAAAAGATAAAGTTGTTTTAAGTAGCTGGGGAGAAAGTAACGGCGATAAAAGCATTAGAAAAGTGGTAGAGAAATACACTAAATCATTTCCTCATAGGTCTGATTTTAAGGGATGGCAAAAAATATCTAATCGTAATGAATATAGATTAGCTATGGGTTATTTTAAAAATTTAACAAAAGAATTAGGTATGGATAATAAGAAAAAAATTACCCCTGAAATTGAAAAAACTTCATCAAGCTTTTACAGAGGATTTTTAAGAGGTTTTTTTGACGCTGATGGTTCTGTTCAAGGAACTTATACAAATGGGATTAGCATTAGATTATCTCAAAGCAATATCCAGAGATTAAAAGCTGTTCAAAGGATGTTGTTAAGGTTGGGGATATTTTCACAATTGCATTTAAACCGCAGAAAAAGCATGAAAAAAGAAATGCCTGACGGCAAGGGCGGTTATAGATTATATAACACAAAAGCTCAACATGAACTTATTATTTCAAGAGAAAATATTGCAACTTTTTATAAAATGGTTGGTTTTAGCAATAAAGACAAGCAAGATAAATTAAGATCATTGATTAATGGATTTAATAGAAAAATGGTTAGAGAGAGATTTATCGTTACGGTTAAAGATATTGTTTTTATAGGCAAAAAAGATGTTTATGATATTCAAATACCCGGCATTAATGCATTTGACGGAAATGGATTTCTGTTGCATAATTGCGGTGAGCAGCCGTTGCTTGGATATGAAAGCTGTAATTTAGGAAGTATTAATTTAAGTAAAATGGTTGAAAAAAAAGGCGAGAAATGGGAAGTTGATTGGGATAAGTTAAAAAAAACCACTCATAATGCTGTTAGATTTTTAGATAATGTTATTGATGTTAATAAATATCCTTTACCAGAAATTGAGCAAATGACCAAAAGCAATAGAAAGATTGGCTTGGGAGTAATGGGCTTGGCTGATATGTTTATTAGATTAAGCATTCCATATAATTCAAGAAAAGCATTAAATTTAGCTGAAAAAGTGATGAAATTCATTCAAGAAGAATCAAAAAAAGCTTCAGTTGTTTTAACAGAAGAAAGAGAGGTTTTTTCTAATTTTAAAGATAGTGTTTATAATAAAAGCGGGATGCCTAAAATAAGAAACGCTACAACTACAACTATTGCGCCAACTGGAACAATTAGCATTATTGCTGGCTGTTCTTCAGCTATTGAACCGCTTTTTGCCATTTCTTTTGTTAGAAAGCATATTTTAGGAGGACAAGAAATGGTTGAAACAAACCCTCTTTTTAAAGAGATAGCCAAAGAACGAGGATTTTGGTCTAAAGAACTTGCTGAGAAAATATCAGCTAAAGGAAATGTTCAAGATATTAAAGAAATTCCAACAGATGTAAAAAAAGTTTTTGTTACTGCCTTGGATATTGCTCCATTAGACCATATTAAGATGCAGGCGGTTTTTCAAAAATATGTTGATAATGCAACTAGTAAAACAATTAACTTTCCATTTTCAGCTTCTGAACAAGATGTTAGAAAAGCTTATCTTTTAGCTTATAAACTTGGCTGTAAAGGAATGACTCTTTATCGCAATGAAAGTCGCAAACAGCAAGTTTTGAATATTGGAAATGATAAGAAAAAAATAAATCCATCTAGTAATAAAAAGAAAAAAAAGAATAATAAAAAAAATCCAATCAAAGAAATAGAAATTTCTCCAGAATTAAGAGATCCTTCGCCTGAATTACCTGATTTACCAAAAGGCAGTTGTCCAACTTGTAATATTTAGTTTTTTATTATGATCCATATTTATACAGGCCATGGCAAAGGGAAAACAACTGCGGCTTTAGGAATAGGATTGCGAGCAATTGGCGCTGGTAAAAAAGTTTTACTAATTCAGTTTTTAAAAGATGGACAGAGTTCAGAAATAAAAGCGATTAGGAAATTATCAGGTTTTAATGCAAAAGTTTTTGGCAAAAAAGGATTTTTGAATAAGAATAAATTAACTAAAAAAGATTTTAACCTTGCTGAGCAGGGTTTTAATTTTGCCAAAAAAGCTATTAAAAGTAAAAAATATGATCTAATTATTTTAGATGAAATCAATCTAGTTATTGATTTAGGTTTATTAAAAATAGAAGAAGTAATAAATTTAATAAAAAAAGCTCCACTAAAAGCAGAGCTTATTTTAACTGGCCGCAATGCTTCTAAAAAATTTATTCAATTAGCTGATTTAGTTACAGAAATGAAAGAAATAAAGCATTATTACAAAAAAGGAGTTAAAGCAAGAAAAGGGATTGAGTATTGAATTATGACTAAGTCAAAAATTCTTGTTTGTATTTGTTTGGTTTTTATTAGCGGTGTTTTGATTTTTTCTTTATTAGGAGGTTTTAAAATAGAACCAGAAAAAGTTAATCAATATTATGATCAAGAAGTAGTTTTACAAGGAATTATTATTAATGAACCAGAGCAAAGAATTAATCAACAGAAATTTGAATTTAAAATAGAAGAGATTCCTGGAAAAATTTTAGTAACTACAGAACTATATCCTCAATATTATTATGGCGATGAATTAAAAATCAGCGGGACTTTAAGAGAGCCTGCTGTTTTTGATGATTTTGATTATCGCGCTTATTTAGCCAAAGATAAAATTCATTTAGTAATATATTATTCACAAATTACTAAATTAGATGAAAATCAAGGGCATTGGTTTTTTCAAATAATTTTTAATTTTAAAGATAAATTAAGGAATGTAATAGAACAGACATTATTGCCGCCCCAAAGTTCAGTATTAAAAGCTATTTTTTTAGGCGACAAGTATGGATTATCTAATGAATTAAAAGAAAAGTTGAATATTAGCGGAACTAGGCATATTGTGGCTATTTCAGGCATGCATATGATTATTATGAGCCAGATTCTTCTTTTTTTAGGATTAGCTATTGGTTTATGGCGACAACAGGCCTTTTATTTTGTTCTTATCTTGTTATTCATATATATTTTAATGATAGGGGCTCCAGCATCAGCTATAAGGGCTGGAATAATGGCTGGCTTGCTCTTACTTGCTCAAAAAGCAGGGCGATTAAGAAGCGCTGATCGAGCAGTGGTTTTTGCCGCTGCTATTATGCTTTTAATTAATCCTCTTCTTTTGAAATCTGATGTTGGCTTTCAACTTTCTTTTATAGCTTGTTTAAGCATTATTTATCTAAAGCCGATTTTAGATGAGAAAACAAGCAAATTGCCTAATCCTTGCCAACTTAAAGATATTTTAACTATGACTTTAGCTGCTCAATTAGGAACTTTGCCAATTCTAATTTTCCACTTTGGCCGGCTTTCTTTAATTTCACCTTTAGCTAATTTATTAATTGTTCCTTTATTGCCCGTAATAATGATTTCTGGAATAGTTTTAAGTTTTACTGGTTTAATTTGGTTGTCTTTAGGGCAAATCATTGCTTGGCCAGTTTGGTTTTTATTAACCTATCTTATTAAAGTAATTGATTATTTATCAGCAGTTCCTTTAGCAGCTTATGAGTTTAAAAGTGTTTCTTGGGTCTTTTTAATAGGATATTATGTAATTTTAGCGTGGGTCTATGTTTTTTATAGCGCGAAAAACTAAATATTTCATTTTAATAATCCTTTTTAGCGGGACTATTTTTGTCTGGTCAGTTATTTTCATTCAAACGCCTAATAATATTTTAGAAGTTCATTTTTTTGATGTTGGACAAGGAGATAGTATTTTTATTGAAACGCCAAATAAAAGACAAGTTTTAATTGATGGCGGGCCAGATAAAACTGTTTTGGAAAAATTAAATCAAGCAATGCCTTTTTACGATCAAACTATTGATTTAGTTGTTTTAACACATCCTGACGCAGATCATATTACTGGCCTAATTGAAGTTCTTGAGTATTATCAAATTGGCCGTATTTTAACTAGCGGTTTTGAAAAAGACACAGCAACTTACAAAAAGTGGCAGGAATTGATTAAACAAAAAGAGATTCCTTTAACCATAGTTCAAGCTGGCCAGAACATTATTTTACAAGATGGAATTATTTTAGAAATTCTTTGGCCAGATCAGTATTTAATAGAATTATCTAACAAGAATACTAATAACGGTTCAATAGTTGCGCGATTAGTTTATAATCAATCAGAATTTCTTTTAACTGGCGATATTGAAAAAGAAATTGAAAAATATTTAGTTAATCAGGATATATGGCTGGAATCAGATGTTTTAAAAATAGCTCATCATGGCAGTAAAACATCAAGTATTCAGAGCTTTATTAATAAAGTTAATCCAGAAATCGCTGTGATTTCTGTTGGAGAAAATAATCGCTATAATCATCCAAATGAAACAGTTTTAGAAAGATTAAAGAATTCTTCAATCTATAGAACAGATAAAAATCACGATATTCAAATTTTGACAGATGGGGTTTTATTTGATATAGTGACTGAAAAATAAAAGGAGGTAAAAAATGAAGAATAAAAGACAAAAAGAAAGAAGTTTAGTTCTTATAAAACCTGATGGCATTCAACGTTCGTTAATTGGCGAAATAATTAAACGTTATGAACAAACAGGATTAAAATTAATTGGCTTAAAGTTTTTTATTCCAACCCCAGAGTTAATTGAACAGCATTATTTAATTGATGATAATTGGTTAGAGTCAGTTGGTAAAAAAACAATAGATTCTTATAAGAAAAAAGGAGAAAAGCCGATATTTAAAAATCCCAAGGAATGCGGACAATGGGTTTTGGGCAAGTTAAAAAAATTTATGTCCTCTGGCCCGATAATAGCAATGGTTTGGCAGGGAAATGAAGCAAATGGCATTATAAGGAAGATTACCGGCGGAACAGAGCCATTGATTTCTGACGTAGGAACAATTCGGGGCGATTTTACCATTGATTCTTATCCTTTAGCTGATACTGATAATCGGGCAATTAGAAATCTTGTTCATGCATCAGGCAGCCCTGAAGAAGCAAAAAAAGAAATAGAAATTTGGTTTAAAAAAGAAGAAATTCTCAATTACCGCTTAGTTGTAGAAGAAATCCTTTATGATGTCAATTTAGATATGAAAGAAGAATAGGGTTGACAAGGATTTTATTCTTGCTATAATAACAGCCTTAAGGTTATTTTTGTTTTTTAAAAAAAGGAGAAAAAACAATGAAAGAAATTTTTGGTATTCCGGTTAATGTCATTATTGATAATAGCGAAATTGATGAAATGCTGAGTAAAAACAAAGAAGGAGGAGATAAGGAGCCCAAAGAAAGTTCTGATAGATCATCTGATGACCAACAATAGGAGGCTTTATGAAAGGGAAAAGAATGTTTGCTAGAGTAAAAAAACCCCAGGAAAGAGAAAATGTAGGTTGGATCTGCAAGAATTGCGGAACCAAAAATAAAAGAAAAAGAAAAAAAAGTCCCTGCAGGAATTGCGGCGTCTCGCGGCATATCTAAGTTAAATAAATAAATAAAAAAAAAAACGCCTTATTGGATAATTCAGTAAGGCGTTTTACTTTTGTGAATTTATTTAGTTTTTCCCATGGCTTTGATGCATTTAGCGCAGGCCTTGACCCTTTTGCCATTAGGAAGATATACCCATTGCAGATTAGGGTATTTTCTTTTTTTGCCAGTTGGGTTATACTGACCACGAAGCTTTTTTCGTATGGTTGCAACCATTGATTTTTTATTGCAAATTGTACATCGTCTGGACATAATAAACCATTCTATCATTTAAATTATAATTTTTCAAGCATATGGAGTCTTTTGTAATCTTAATTTTTCAATTAGCTATTCTATTAATGTCAGTAGTTATTCATGAGTTTGCTCATGGTTGGATGGCTTTTAACTTAGGCGATCCAACAGCTAAAAATTATGGTCGTTTAACTTTAAATCCTATTAAACATTTGGATTTTTGGGGATCTTTAATTATCCCATTTATGGTATTTGTTGCTTCTGGGGGTCAGGCAATTTTTGGCTGGGCCAAACCAGTTCCCTTTAATCCATATAATCTTCGTGATCAAAGATATGGAGAAGCTAAAGTAGCAGCGGCTGGTCCGTCAGCTAATCTTTTAGTAGCTTTGGTATTTGGTTTGGCTATGCGTTTTGCGCCTGAACAGTTTTTAATTTCAGGCAATTTAACCCAAATTTTTGGGTTAATTGTTTTTTTGAACATCCTTTTAGCTGTTTTTAATTTAATTCCTATACCTCCGCTTGATGGTTCTAAAATTCTTTTTGCTTTTTTACCTCGTTCTTTGGATAATATTAGAGTGTTTTTAGAGCAATATGGAACTTTTCTTTTGCTTTTCTTTATTGTTTTTGCCTTTCAATGGATTTTACCTTTAGTTTTCCTGCTTTTTCAATTAATAGTTGGATAAACAAAAACCCTCTGAAAATTCAGGGGGTTTCTGTTCTCAGGCAGAGAGTCCGTTGTTATTTTCTTTCTTCAAGTTTTATTGTGGTAATACCGATTTTATCTCCTCTTAAGATTTTTATCTTAATTACATCTCCTGGCTTATGCTTATAGATAAGTTCCTGGAGAGGATTCTTTTCAGTAACTTTTGTTTTGCCAAATTCTAAAATAATATCTCGTTCCATTATGCCAGCTTTAGCTGCTGGACTGTTAGGAACTATAGATGAATCGCCAATACCTGGTTCAGGAATAACTAAAGCGCCATGATCAATTGGCAAGCGAAGACCAAATCTTTCAGCAAAGCTTTCTTGAACCATTTTATTTATCATAATATAGCGGACGCCTAAAAATGGCTGGATAATCCGGCCATGTTTTTTAAGGTCAGATAGATCTTTTTTGGCATTATTAACTGGAATAGCAAAGCCAATATTTTGAGCGCCCATGACCGTAGCTACGTTAATAGCAATGACTTTGCCATCAAGATCAACCAAAGGTCCGCCTGAATTACCTGGGTTAATAGCCGCGTCAGTTTGGATTAAACCTCTTAAAGAAGCTGACTGACCAGATATACCATCGCGGGCAGTAATGAAACGGCTTAATCCAGAAACAACTCCAGTAGAAACAGTGTTTCTAAAAGCGCCTAAGGCATTGCCAATTGCTACAACATCTTGTCCTAATTCAACCTTATTAGAATCGCCTAATTCTAAAATTGGGAATTTCTTTTTTTTAGTATCTTTAATTTTAATAATAGCTACGTCATTAACTGAATCACGGGCTAAGATTTCTGTTTGATATTCTTTTCCAACAGCAGTTACTATTGTATAGTCAACATCAGGAGAAACAACTACATGGCGATTAGTGATAATAATGCCGTCTGGAGAAACAAAAAAACCACTTCCTCCGCCAAGCTTAACTTTTTGTTTTCCTTCTTGGCGGTATTGAGTGATAGGCGGACCATAAGGTCCTAAAAATTCATCAAAAGGCTGATAGATATATCTTTTGATTTTAGGCAGGTCCTTGCTGATAATAATACTAACTACAGCTGGACTTATTTTTTTAACAACTTTAACAGTAGGTGATTTTATTTTAGCCATATTTTTATAGATTTATCTTAGATTACTTACAGTATATTCCATTGACTCAATTAAGTCAATATTATATTATGTGAGCAATGGGGAAAACTGCCCCTATAGCTCAATGGATAGAGCCGTGGCTTCCTAAGCCATTGATCTAGGTTCGACTCCTAGTAGGGGTACTGGCAAGGGGCCGTTAGCTCAGTTGGTTTAGAGTACTTCGATGGCATCGAAGGGGTCGTGGGTTCGAGTCCCACACGGTCCACAGAAAATTAAATATATGCCGAGGTAGCTCAGGGGTAGAGCACACGACTGAAACTCGTGGTGTCGGCGGTTCAAATCCGCCCCTCGGCACAATTTCTTGAAAAATTGAGATAGTGTAGTATAATAAGAACAATTGAATATGCGGGTGTCGTATAGTGGTTATTACACGTGGTTGCCAATCACGCGACGGCGGTTCGATTCCGCTCACCCGCTCACGATTTTTATTCAATAAAATACCCTAAAAATCCTTGACAAATTGGATTAGATATGATAGTATATGGGAAAGTCCTGAAGGGCTTTTTTAATTTGCTTTAACAATATTATGTATATTAATCCGAAAGTTTCAGCTTCATTGGCTCTAGCTAGCTTGGTTTCCAACTTGCTATTACCTTATTCTGGCTATAATTCAATTGATTTGAATTCAGCTGAAGAAATTCAGGCATCTTTGGATAATAATTTGGCCACTCTTTATGGCCAGGCTTTAATTCAGCCGTCTGTTCCTGATATTCCAGTAGTAAGATATAGTTCTTGGGTTTTGACAACTGCTTATTCAAGCACATTTGATCAAACTGACTCAACACCTTTTATTACTGCTTCAGGAACCAGAGTTCGAGATGGTATTGTTGCTTGTAACTTTTTGAGGTTTGGAACGCGAGTTCGTTTTCCTCAATTATATGGAGATAAGATTTTCATAGTTGAGGACCGAATGGCTCGCAAAAACAGCCATAAAATAGATATTTGGTTTGCTTCTCGTAATCAAGCCAAACAATTTGGAATCAAACAAGTTAAAATAGAAGTACTTGGAGCATAAAAAAGACCCGTCAATCGGGTCTTTTTTAGTTTGTTCTTAAGTAATTTTGATTTAATTGCCAGCCAACTTTTGATGGGTAATTTTGTTTCGTGTATTTTCTTCTTTTAATAGTTTTCCATTTTTCAAAAACTTTATACTTTCGTGGGAGATATAAGGATGGATTATTTTGATACATAAATTTATTTAATCTTTCACAATCATCAACATATAGACAAATAGAATACATAACAACTTTATTTTTTATTTTAGGAATTTGTTTGTGAATAGCTTTTTGAGGAATGTTAAGTCCTTTACAGAGATCTTTATTAAATTCAGTTATAAAAGGCAAACTTGTGCTTACAAATTCAGTTTTTATTTGTGGTGTACTATTAACTGTGTAAATATAAACTGTCCCATCGCCATCAAAAAATCCCCGAACAAAATCAGAAAAATATTTATTAGGGACTTTTATTGGATTTAAATTGTATGTCTTTCTAGGTAAGATACCTAAATTTATAAGATTATTACAAATAACTGGATTACGAAGTTGAATTTGGTAAGAAATCCCACCAGAGTATCCTCCTATTTTTTTACCTATTTTATGAGTTGATCCAAGTGCTTTTCTTATTTTATATAAATGTTTTTTTTCAGCAGAAGTTATATTAAGAGAAAATGGATTTTTTCTTTTTTTATCCATAGATATACATCCATCGGCTGTTATGTATCCTAAAACATAACTCATTTCTGAATTCCATTCTTTAAAGAAGTGGGAATTGATAGCTTTAGTAAATAAACCTTCCATATTTTTTGGTGCCGGAGGCGGGATTCCAACCCGCACGGGCTAAGCCCACACGATTTTAAGTCGTGCATGTCTGGCAATTCCATCACTCCGGCATAAATTTATTGTTTATCGAGAGGCCTTGACCGGAATTGAACCGGTGTAAGCGGTTTTGCAAACCGCCGCGTAAGCCACTCCGCCACAAGGCCTTATTTCCCTATTCTACCACATTTCTTAATAATTTCAAGATTTATCTATTTTACTTAAAATTTCTTCAATTCTTTTGGCTTCTACTTCTACTTGATCAATTTCAAATCTGATTTTAGGAACGAATTTTAGATGCAATCTTTTATTAAGTTCTTGTTGAATATTAAAAATATTTTTTTCAATTATTTTTAAAGCTAATTCATTTTTTTCTGTTGGCAAGACGCTAATATTGATTTTAGCGTATTTTAAATCAGGTGATGTTTTTACTCTGGTAATTGTAACTAAAACATCTTTAAAATCAACTTCTTTTAAAAGCAATTGGCTAACTTCTTGTTTAAGAAGCTGATTAATTCGTTTTATTCTATCAGAAGACATTTATTTTTTATATTTCTCTCTTTTTTCTTTCTTCTTCGTAAAATTCTAGGATATCTCCTTTTTCAATAACAGATGTTCCTTGAAAAAGAAGGCCGCATTCTTGTCCTTTGTTTACTTCATCAGCTTCTTTTTTATCGCGTTGAAGCTGTATTATTTTTCCTTGGCCTGCTTTTTTTCCATCTTGGATAACATCAATCAAGGTTCCTTTTTTAATTTGTCCGCTAGTTACTTTGCCTCCAATAATCTGTCTGTCTTTTTCAGTTCGGAATACAGCTAAGATTTTAACTTTGCCTAAATCATTTCTAGTTATTTCCGGATCTAAAAGATTAGAAGCTAATTGCCTTATTTCTTGGATAAGCTCATAGATTATTTCAAAAGTAGAAACCCTTATTTTCTTTTGTTGAGCTAATTGCTTAACAGATTGATTGGCTTTATTTCTAAATCCAATTACTTTTGCCTTGGCTGATTCAGCTAATTTAATATCTGATTCATTAATTTCTCCAACTTCAGATTTTAAGATTCTAATAATTACTTCATCAGAAGGAATACTTTTAAATGATTCTTTAATAGCTTCTAAAGAACCATGAACATCAGCTTTAAGAATAATATTAAGGACTTTTTTATCTGGGTCAAAAGAAAAAACTTCTTTTTCTCCACCAGGCATCATATTTCTTTTGGCTGTTTTTTTGTCAATTCTAATTTGAGCTTCATCAAGGCTTTTAAATACAGAGAATTTTTCTCCTACTTGGGGAACTTGGTTAAAGCCGGTGATAATAACAGGCATAGAAGTAGGCGCTTTTTCTATAGGTCGAAATTGGAAATTTTCCATTGATTTAATTTTCCCCATAGTTGAATCAGTGCCAATAATATCTTTTTTTTCTAAAATTCCTTTTTTAACCAAAAGAGTAGCTGTAGCTCCGCGACGGTCATCTTGATATGATTCAATAACTAGTCCAGAAGCTAATTCACTTGACTCGTCTTTTAATTCTTCCATTTCAGCTACTAAAAGAATCATTTCTAAAAATTCATCTATGCCTTGGCCTTTTTTAGCTGAAAGATTAATACAAGGAATTTTACCGCCTAATGATTCAACTAAAATATCGTTTTCTGACAATTCACGTTTAACTTTTTCTGGCTGAGCTTCTTTTTTATCAATTTTATTCAAAGCAACAATTAAAGGAAGACCGGTTTTTTTAATATGGGCAATAGCTTCTTTAGTTTGCGGCTTAACACCTTCTTCAGCTGCCACAACTAAAATAGCAATATCAGCCACTTTAGCGCCCCGAGAACGCATTGCTGAAAAAACCTCATGGCCAGGCGTGTCAATAAAAGTGATTTTTTTGCCTTGATGTTCCACTTGGTAGGCTCCAATATGCTGTGTAATTCCGCCAGATTCTTTTTCAGTAATTTTAAGATCTTTAACTGCTTCTAAAATTGAAGATTTTCCATGATCAACATGGCCTAAAATGACCACAACAGGCGGTCTTGTTTTTAACTTATTCTGTTTTTCTTTTTTCTTGGTCATTATATGGCTTAAATTAACATTTTTAACCCTTTTCGTCAAACTTAATTAAAAGGGCTTTTAATGTTTTTAAGACTAGGATTGGTAACTTTAGTATATATTTGAGTTGTTCTAATATTTTGATGGCCTAATAATTCTTGGACATAGCGAACATCAGTTCCATTTTCTAATAGGTGAGTGGCAAAACTATGTCGTAGAGAATGAAAAGTAGCCTGTTTTTTAATTTTTGATAATTTTAACGCCTTTTTAAATATTTGCTGAAGAGAACCCATAGATAGTTTGCCGCCCCGATTACTCTCAAAAATATAGTTATTCATATCTTTTAAAGCAATTAAGATGCCAATATCTTTTTTTAGTATTTCAGGGAATATAGTGATTCTATCTTGTTTGCCTTTAGCTTGTTTAATATGAATAGTTAATTCTTCTAAATTAATATCTTTTACTTTAAGATTAATTATTTCGCTGATTCTTAAACCAGCCCCATAAGTTAAAGAGATAATCAATTTATGTTTTTTATTTTTTATTTTTTCTGTAATTTTTTTAATTTCTTTCCGAGATAAAATAACAGGCAATCTTTTATTTGTTTTAGCGAATTTAAGATCTATATTATTAGAAGATTTAATAATTTCACGATAAAAGAATTTTATTGAGTTAAGATAAAGATTAATTGTTTGAGGAGCATATCCTTTTTCTTGTTTTTTTAAGAGAAATTTTCTTATTTGATCAACATTTAATTTTTCAAAATCTTTTTCAATAAAAGAAAAATATTCTTTTAAGCACAAAAGATAACTTTTTATTGTTCTTATGCTGTAGTTTCTTAATTTTAGTTCGTTTTTTGTTTGGATTAAATATTCTTGCATAAATAAATGTATTTTGTTAAAATATTAATGAAGTTATTATTTGTAGATTATATCATAAATTGTATATAATATACAAATAATAATAATTATATATAAAAAGATTGTATATAAACGAGTTATGTGAAATACATGTTTTCCTTTTTGGGCTATTGCCCAAGCTTTTAAAAGAAAATGGATTTGATTTTTTATTTTTTATAGAGGGGGGAATAAGGTGTTTTCTCCGCTCCCGCTGGTCGCTACGAAAACGTTTTTTGATTGATATTAGCCTTAATCTAAGCTATAATTAACAGATTAAACTTCAAAATTATGGATAACCAAGAACAAAGACACACACAACAAGCTCACGCCGAAAAACCTACTGGCGAACCCACGCCAGAAGCTGAGACTGCACAAGAAACAACCGAAGTTGTTGCTCAAACTATTGAGCAAATTAAACGTACTTTGCTTGACCCTCACGCTATATCTCAAAAATACGACATCGAAGGTCGTCAAACTGTTGAAGCTGAAATTTCAGAGGTGAGAACACGTGCAGCCACAGTTGGTGAAGGTATTGCTGGAAAATCAGAATCGTTCGGACAAAAAGAACAAAAAGCTAGAGAACTGGACGCACTCAAAGCTGAAAAAGTTTTGGCATTGGAACAACGACTTGAAACAATTGCCACACGACTCAAAAAACTTTTCCGCATCAAGGACAAATCAGCGGCAGAGATGCAAACAGAAATCGCAACAATGGACGCTGAAATGGAAGAACTTACTTCACAAGCTTTTGCACTTCGTGATGAATTAGAAAAACTTGCTCAAAAACAAGCAGAGTTGCCCAACCCAGAAAAAATGCTTGAAGCGTACTACGCCAAAATGGAAACAATGCCATTGTCGAACTCAGAAAAACGAGAACTACTTCGTCCAGAAGTGCTTGCCGAACTTAGCACGGAAGAATACATTGCTCTATGGCGCAGGCTGAATCCGCATTTTCTTTCGCATGTTACCCGACAAGGATTTCGAGATCATAACGCTATGGTCTATCACTCTGCTGGTTTGCAGGAATTTCACGATGGATTAACGAGCGTATTGCGAGATCAAAAACTGCTTCGTCCACCAATGGCAGTCCGAGATGGTTTGCTCGCAAGAGATGAAGCATCCATACAAAAATTTGTTGAAGATTGGGCGCTACAAGCAGAAGACGAGGAGGAAGCTAAGAAACGGCTCAACGCTCAACTCAATCATTCACTTGCAACTGCTCCAAATTATCCCGACAAAACCGCTGTCCATTTTGCCGCTCAAATAGTGGCTGACGGATATTATGGTGGTGAAAAAAGTAACGAGGTTTTCTTTTTGTACCCCTCTGACGTTCTGGCATCACAACATGACTATGCTTTCAATGGCTGGGAAAAGGACTTCACAAAACCGCAAAGTGAAACAAAATGGAACGATGTTTTTGTATGGCCTGCAACACTAGACAATCCAGGGATTCCAGTTGACGCAGGTGTAGTTTTTCTTCCCGAGAACACACCCGTTGACCCGCAAACCGGCTCAAAATATGCTTCCGAAATTAAAACAATCGATGGTGAGGCAAAAAGAGTCATGGTGGAAGACGAAAAACTTGTTTCTGCCTTTGTTGTGTGGGCAACGAGCTTAACGGAAGAATCACCGTCTATAAAAGCGTACAAAGCATATTCAGACGAAAGAGATTATTCAAAACGACAGAATATGCTAAGAGATTTTATTAGTGTTATGAGAGAAGAAATGATTGCACTCGGCTTCGATGAAGAAACGGCAGAAGATGTAGTAAATGAGACTTTATCAAACGACAAAATAGGCATGTATTTGTACAAGGGCAACAAATGGAGTTATGGAGATCAAACAGAAGAAGATGCTGCGCGATCCATATTACTATCTGCCAGTGCAAACTGGAAAAGGGCAGAAAACACTATAACAGCCAAAGAATATTGGGAAACATATTTTGAACAACACCCAGACGAAAAACCAAAACATCTTGTTTTCTATGACGGCACTCCAACAACCGCTATTCACGAATTTCAAACTAGACATAACATCGGGCAAGCCGACACATCAGAAAAAGAAGGTGATTTACTTGGCTTTGATGATCGCCATGTTCACAATATGAGCGAAGACCCAAGAGCAAATCATGGATATCATGAACTCGTTGCAACCGGACACAAAATTATTGAGGAGCATTACCGAACAAAAGAATAATAAGGTGTTTGGGCGAGGGGCAATTCACCCCCAGCCCCTCTTGCCCCTCGCCCAAACGGGAAAAAATCAAATCCATTTCTTTCTTTTTAAGAGCAATCCGCTAAGACGGATTGAAGGAAAACAGGTACATCACATAACACGGCATATCTGGTTCGCACTTTTCTCCGAAAAATGCTCTCCCAAATTTTTTGTTCCGCTATCGCTCCACAAAAAACTTCAGATATGCCGGAACGTTAGCTGAAATAATTAAATTCAATTCAATGAAAATTTGTTATTTAAATGGAAAATTTCTGCCAGAAAATAAAGCTGCGATTAATTTGGCAGACCTCGGATTATTAAGAAGCTATGGGGTTTTTGATTCTTTGAGAACCTACAATGGAAAAGTTTTTTTATTTGATGAACACTTGGTAAGACTTAAGAATTCCGCCAAGGCAATTAATCTAAAAATTCCGGCAACAGATATTGAAATTAAAAAAATAATAAAAAAATTGCTTTCTAAAAATAAGTATAAAGAATCAAATATAAGAATTGTATTAACTGGTGGGTCTGAAGAAAAACATACCGGTAAATTCTCTCCTACTTTTTATATATTAGTCAGCAAGCTTGAGAAACTACCCGGTCATGTTTACTCTAGGGGGATAAAAATTATTACACATAATTATAAAAGGGATTTTCCGCGAGCTAAAACAACAAATTATTTAACCGCGTTAACTCTAAAAGGTTTACAAAAACAAAAAAACGCTTTCGAAATATTGTATACTTATGAGGGATGTGTTCTAGAAGCAACAACAAGCAATTTTTTCGTTATCAAAAACAATAAGCTAATCACGCCCCAACAGAATATCTTATTCGGTACGACAAGAAACTTAGTTATTAAACTTTCAAAAAAACATTTTGACATCGAGGAAAGAGATTTGAGCGTTGAGGAGCTAAAAGGAATTTCTGAGGCTTTTATTACTGCAACCAACAAAGAAATAATCCCCGTAGTCAACATTGATGGTAAACGTGTAGGAAATGGTAGTGTCGGACCAAATACTAAAAAAATAATGGGAATTTTTAGAAATTACGTTACAAGTTTGAATTGAATTTAATTACATCAGCTAACAGCGGCTATACGTCATACAAGTACAGACGCATAGCCGCAAACATTATGTGAAATAGTGAAAAACTCTTTTTAAAATAATTTTCAGTAATTTACTCTTTAATTATGAAATTCGATAAAAAACAAATCACCAAGCAAGAAGAAAATTTTTCTCAATGGTATCATGATGTAGTTCGTGAAGCTGACCTTGCAGAAACTTCCGAAGTTAGAGGTTGCGGAATAGTTAAACCATACGGATACAAAATTTGGGAACTAATTAAAAGTGAGTTATCCAAAAGAATTGAAGCTACTGGAGTAGAAAATGTTTATTTTCCAATTTTTGTACCTATTGAAAATTTGGAAGCAGAGAAAGAGCATATTGAGGGATTTTCTCCTGAATTAGCAGTTGTAACTCATGGAGGTGGTGAAGAATTAGTGAATAAGCTAGTTATTAGACCAACCAGCGAAACAGCAATGTATAAAACATATTCTAAATGGATACAAAGCTATCAAGATTTACCACTTCGTTTAAATCAATGGAACAATGTTGTCAGATGGGAAAAACGTCCAAGACCATTTTTAAGGTGGAGTGAGTTTTTATGGCAAGAGGGACATACTGTTTTTGCAAACGAAGAAGATGCCAGGAACGAAGTGGATCAAATGTTAAATATCTACAAAGATATTTATGAATTCATGGCAATACCTGTAATTGCAGGAAAAAAGTCTGAAGCGGAAAAATTTGCAGGTGCGGTCACAACAAAAACAACAGAAATTATGGTTAAAGATGGTAAGGCAATTCAAGGTGCCACAAGTCATTACTTGGGAACAAATTTTTCTAAAGTTTTTGATGTTAAATATCTTGGTGAAGATGGAAAGCAACATTTTTGCCATCAAAACTCCTGGGGATTCAGCTGGAGGTCAATAGGTGCGGTTATTATGACTCATGGTGATAATTCAGGACTTCGTTTGCCACCGAACATTGCCCCTATCCAAATTGTAATTACTCCAATTTTCAAAGAGAATAATAAAAATAAAATAATCGGATTTGCAAAAGAAATAGAATCAAAACTTTCTGACTATAGAACAAAAATTGATATTAGAGAAAAATTGACTCCTGGTTTTAAGTTTAATTATTGGGAAGTAAAAGGTGTCCCTATTAGGATTGAAATTGGTGAAAAAGAACTAGACTCATCCGAATTAACAATTTTTAGAAGAGATACAAATTCAAAAGAAAAAATACATTTAGCAAAATTAGATTCTATTATACCCCAACTATTTGAAAGCATTCAAAATAACTTATTTCAGCAAGCTCAGGAATTTGCAACGTATCATATACACAGGATTGAAAGTATACATGATATTAAAGATCAAGTTGGCTTTTTTGAAGCAAGCTGGTGTGAAAGTGTAGAATCAGAAAAATTATTGAAAGAAAAATTTTCTATGGTATCAAGAGTTTTACCAAAACATTTTGAAGACAGTAATCCTAAAAATAGTAAATGTTTTATAACAGGAAAAGAGGCAAAACATGACTGGTATTTTGCTAAAAGCTATTAAAACAAGGATGTAAATTACTAAAAATTATAAATAACTAAGGAATGTTTTTCACTACATCACATAACACTGGATATGCGGTTCCGCTTCGCTTCACCCATATTGCTATCGCAACATCGCATATCCAGAAACGTTATACGCCATTTTTTGGAGGCAAATTCATGAAGGTATGGTGGAAAAGTTTTCTTAGCAACTATTTTTAAAATTATGATCAGTCAAAAGTTTCAATATATAGAAAACTATTTTAAAGGAAAATCTCTTGATGGTAAATCTGTTTTAGACGCTGGAACAGGTAGAACTAGTGCATGGTTTCTCGCTCAAAGGAATCCAGAGCATTTGACATTGCTCGCATATGAAGGAGATCTAAGGAAGGGTGAACAAGCAAATCAAGAGCTAATCAACAAGAGTTATGAAAACTACACTTTAAAATATGGTGATATTTCAAAAAGTTCTACCTTTAGTGATTCAACTTTTGACTTAATTTTAGCTGATTATCTTATTGGAGAGATTACTCCTTCAAGGCTTTCCGATACTTTCAAGGCATTGTTTAAATTTTTGAAAAAAGGTGGTGAAGTCATATTTATAGACAGAGAAGCTTATTGGGGATATGAGCCTAAATTCGATTATATTTCTATGGATAAAATTGAGGGTGATCCTGAACTTTCTAAAAGAAATCCTAGAGATCTGACGGAGATAGTAAATTTGTATATGATGATCGCGAAATCGTTGACTCTCTTTCTTCCAACTATCAGAACTTTTGAGTATCCGTCAGATTGGATCATTCCATTGATAAAAAATTCAGGGCTACAAATTAATGATACTCAATTTTTTGAAAGTAAAGAGGAAATAGATATTGAATTTAGGCAACGTTTAGAATGGGCGAAAGGAAGAATCAAAAATTTAAACAATTCGGATTTACAGAATGGACTAATACAAGAGATCGAAAAACTAGAAAAGGAGTATAATAGCAGAGCAATCGGAAACGATGATTATTACCCTAGAAAACATTACTTGATATCAGCTAAAAAATAATTGCTAAGAGGTCTATGTGTAAAATCAGAAAATTTTTATGACGTTTGGGTGGGAATTTGCCTCCAAAAAACAGCAAGTATAACAACGCATATCTGGCTACACAAAAAGGACTCAAATGTAAATTAATGGAATGTCCTTTTGCTCCGCCCATATTTCTTGCCTCCGAATAGCGTACAACCAAAGCTTATTCAAACAGTCGACGAATGTGCTAAAATGTACGCAAATACTGATGAATCCGGCAAGAAACATCAGATACACGTAAACGTTAAGTGAAATAATTTAACCGGCTTATGATAGCCGGTTTTTTTATATGCGATATGTAATTATATAAGATTATTTTTCAGCTTTGATCCCTGCTTTTTTTAAGGCCTCTAATTCTTCTTTAGACAAAGGGTATTTTGATTGGCCATTTTCAATTGGTTTGCTGTAGATTCTGGTTCCTTCGCGGGTGTATAAGCTGGAAATAACGAGTCCATTATCTTGACTATCAAGCAGGGCAATAACAAAGCTTTGATCGCCGCCAGTTTCTTTAAAAGGATTAAATCTAATAACACTGACTTTTTGAACGCTTTTTTTAGTTGTTTTTTCTAATTCTTTTGAAAATTCTAATAATTTTTTAATACTATCTTCTGCTTTTTTTAATCTTCTGATTTCTTCAAAAAGAACTCCTTCTAAATCAGAAGCTTTTTTTCCATTAAAAAATGTTTTAAGTTTTTTTCTGATTTGCCAGAGATTATACGAAAGAGTAATATTCCAAATGATTAAAACAACTATGGTTGCTATAAAGAGGAATGTAATTTGATTGTTGATTAAAAAATTAGTCATAATGATTATTTAATTAGCCTTGGCCAATTCTTTTTATAATACTTATACTTCCTTTCAAATTCTTTTTTAGGCGTTAATTCTACTTTAAGTTGGTTAAGTTGTTGGAGTAATTTTTGATAAACTTTTTCTTTATTCTTTTTATCTGAAATTCTTTCTAATTCAATAATATAGTCATAACCTTTAGTAGAATCTACAGTTACTTTAGTTCCTTTCCATTGAAAGCGATTTCTGGTCCGAAACCACTTTATTTCTACTTTATATCCAAGCTTAATAAGCAGTTCTTCTAATCTGTCAAAATCATTTCTATCAAATTTGATTTCTATTTCTTCTCGGTGATCGTCATAAATATTACAACCTATTTTTAACCAAAGCTTAGCAAATTTATTATTCTTTTGTATTCTTAAATCATTTTTGCCAGAGAAATAGTAGGTGATTTGTTTATCTTGTCCTAAAAACTTTCCTTTGTTTTTTAAAAATTTTATTAAGGAATAATATTGAGATTTAGAAATAAAGTCTCTAGTTTCAACTTCAATATTTTTGTTTGTTTTTTTACTCATGCGGAGAGGGTGGGATTCGAACCCACGGTTGTCAAAAACAACAACGGTTTTCGAAACCGTCCGATTAAACCACTCTCGAACCTCTCCCTATACTGCTTAAATTACCATTTTTATTGACTCTGGTCAATTTTTTATATACGATATCAGTAATTATTAATATGAAAATGAAAAACACAAAACAAACAATGCAAGATTTTCTTAATCAAGCAGATATTAAGATCAATGGGAAAAGACCCTGGGATATTCAAGTAAATAACCAAGGTTTTTATTCAAGGGTTTTAGCTGGAGGATCGCTTGCTTTAGGAGAATCATATATGGATGGATGGTGGGAATGCAAAGCGCTTGATCAGTTAATTGACAGATCTATTAGAGCAAGATTGGATGAGAAAATTAAAAACTTAAAGCGTTTTATTTGGAATATTATTAAAACCAAAGTAATAAATCAGCAAAAAAAGTCAGAAGCGTACAAAATTGGAGAATGGCATTATGATATAGGTAATGATTTTTATAAGAATATACTTGATAAAAGAATGAATTATAGTTGTGGTTATTGGAAGAATGCAAAAACTTTAGATCAAGCCCAAGAGGCTAAATTAGATCTGATTTGCAAAAAATTAAAGTTAAAACCAGGCATGACTCTTTTAGATATTGGCTGTGGTTGGGGAAGTCTGGCAAAATTTGCCGCAGAGGAATATCAAGCTAAAGTAGTAGGCATTACCATTTCTAAAGAACAAGTAAGATTAGCCAAGGAATTTTGTCAGGGCCTTGATGTTGAAATAAAGTTACTGGATTACAGGGATCTTAAGGGAAAGTTTGATCGTGTTGTTTCAGTAGGCATGTTTGAGCATGTTGGTTATAAAAATTACAGGAAATTCTTCAAAGTTGTTAACAAATGCTTAAAAGATGATGGTCTATTCCTATTACATACCATTGGAAAAAATAAGTCAGTTAATCGCGTAGACCCTTGGATTGATAAATATATATTTCCAAATGGAATGAATCCTTCAATAAGTCAAATCACTAAGGCATATAAAAATATATTCAAGCTTAAAGATTGGCATAATTTTGGAACAGATTATGATAAAACTTTAATGGCTTGGCATGAGAATTTTAATAAAAACTGGAATAAAATCAAATTTCATTATGATGAACGATTTAAGAGGATGTGGAATTATTATCTTTTAGCTTGTGCAGGAGCTTTTAGAGCGCATAAGAATTATTTATGGCAGATAGTGTTTTCTAAAATAGATTCACAAATGGGTTATAAAAGTATCCGTTAACTTTTTTTAAAAACTTGTTCTAAAATAAACAAATCCATCTATTATAGATGGGTTTGTTTATTGGTGGGCGGTGCAGGACTCGAACCTGCGACTTCCTCGGTGTAAACGAGACACTCTAGCCAGCTGAGTTAACCGCCCTTATTACTGAAGTATTTTAACAGAAACTTTCAAAAAAATCCAGATCTATGATACAATGTATCTATGTTAGAAAAACTTGAAAGAAAATATTTTGATATTCCATTGTCTCGCGGTTTTGTCTCTTTATACACTGGTAGGACAATTTCATTAATTTCGGCAGCTCTTTTGGGATTATTCCTCCCAATTTTTTTATATAATCTTTTTAATCAGAATTTTCAGGCAGTAGTTATATATTATGCAGCAGGATTTTCTCTTTTTGGAATAACTATTTCTTTTGGATCAAGATTTTTAAATAAATTTGGTTTTAGAAGGGCATTACAAGTCAGTGTTATTTTAGCAGCTCTTTTTTATACAATCTTTTATTTTATAAATAAAGATAATTTAGTTTATTTAATTCCTCTTTCTATTTTTACTCTTGTTTTTTTCCGCTTATTCCATTGGCTTCCTTTTCACGTTGATTTTGCTAAATTTACTAATAAGAAAACTCGGGCCAGGCAGGTTAGCATGTTAAGCGCCACTCGCATGATATTAGGAGTATTTATTCCAATAATCTCCGGCTTTATTATCGTTCGCTTTGGCTTTGATGTTCTTTTTGTAATTGCAATTATTCTTTGGCTAGTATCTGGCATTCCTTATTTAACTCTTCCGCGAACCAAGGAAAAGTTTAGCTGGAGCTTAAAAAAAACCTGGCAGGAATTTTTTTCAAAAGAAAGAAGAAAAATGGTTTTAGTGTATATGGCTGACGGAGCAGAAAATATGGTTGGTTTGGTTGTTTGGCCAATTTTCATCTTTCAAGTTTTAAAGGGAAACTATTTTCAAGTAGGAGCTATTTCTACTTTAATCATTGGCTTTACAGTTAGTTTGCAGTTGGTTATAGGGAAGTTAATTGATGTGAAAATTTCTAAGAAAAAAGCTTTGAAATGGGGAACCTTGCTTTATTCTTCAGGATGGGTAATTAAAATCTTTGTTTCAACCGCTTTTCAGATTTTTATTGCTGGAGCTTATCATAGCGTAACTGATATTTTACTGCGAACGCCTTTTGACGCTTTGACTTATGAAATAGCTGCAGATCAAGGGCATTATGTTGATGAATTTACTGTTTTAAGGGAAATGGCGCTTCAGTCTGGCAGGTTAATAATGGCTGTTTTAATTATTATTGTTTCATTGTCTTTTGCTATTCAATGGGTTTTTGCCTTAGCTGCTTTAGTCAGTATTGTTTTTAATCTGCTTGAAAAGGGGGAAATAAGGTTTAGCAGATGATGAGTGTTTGGGGGATAATAAAAACGCCAAAAGATTGGCGATTTTATTTTGTGCCCAGGGCGGGATTCGAACCCGCACGCTCACGAGGAGCACAGGCCCTCAACCTGTTGTGTAAACCGTTCCACCACCTGGGCTATTTTGGCTACTTCTTCTTTTTATTTGGTTCCTTGATTTCTTTAAGTCTAGATTCTTTAGCTGATTTATCTCTAATATAATAAAGTTTAGCTCTTCTAACTTTGTGTTTTTTAACCACTTCTATTTTTTCAATAAATGGAGCATGAATAGGAAATATTCTTTCTACGCCAAATCCTTGGCTTACTCTCCGAACAGTAATAGTAGCGTTAATTCCATTACCGTGTTTTTTAGCAATAACTAAGCCTTCAAAGACCTGGATTCTTTGCTTGTCGCCTTCTTTAATCTTTTGATGAACTTTGACTGTATAACCAGTTCTAATATCAGGAAGGTCTTTTTTTAATTGCTTTTTATTAAATTTATCTAGTTTGTTGCTCATAATGGTTAATACCTTGTAAAACTTCCTCTAAATCTTGAGGAAGCTTTGATTTGAATTCTGCCATCTTACCATTAGGAAGTTTGAATTTCAAGTAAGAAGCATGAAGAAATTGCCTGTTTAGATTTTTTGGATTAATTTGCCTTTTAAATTTGTATTGTTTGTCTCCAGTAATTGGATGCCCAATTGAAGCTAAGTGAATTCTAATTTGATGGGTTCGGCCTGTTTTAGGATAAACTTTTAAAAGAGTGTAATTATCAAAATATTTTTTAACCTGATATTCTGTCCAAGCTGGTTTTGATTTTTCATCTAATAAGGCGCTTCTTTTAAGATGGTCTTTTTTAGATAAGCTGATTGATTTGGCAATAGTTCCTTTTTTATCTTTTACTTTTCCATGAACTAAAGCTAAATATTTTTTAACAATTTTTTTATTTTTAAATAAATTTTTTAAGTATTCAAACGCCTTATTATTCTTCGCTATCATCATTAATCCAGAAGTATCTTTGTCTAAGCGATGAACAATGCCTGGCCGTAAATTTACTTGCCCTGAACTTGTTGAAGGGTCTCCAACATTTTTAATTTCTGGATAATAGGCGAGCAATTGATTAACTAATGTATTATCTTGTTCTGGTTTAATTGGATGAACTGTTAATCCGGCTGGCTTGTTGATAATAAGGATATCTTGATTTTCAAAAACAATTTTAAGCATATTTATGGTGGACCAGAAGGGAATTGAACCCTTGACCTTCTGATTGCAAAACAGATGCTCTACCACTGAGCTACTGGCCCGCAAATTTATTCAAAATTTTAATTTTGATAATAAATTTAGCGTCCGCCTCTGGCGGACAACGTCCACCTATGACAGGCTAGTTACAAAGTAACAGGATTTTAGGTAAAAAGCAAGTACTAAAAAACGCCTAAACAAGCGGTTTTTAGTTTTCCATGCTATTTTTATTTCTTCATAACGTCTTTTCCGTAAACTCCTTTCAGTAATTCTAAATCTTTTTTAGACTGAAGCAATAATTCTATGTTTTTTTCTTGAGCTTTTTTAAGAAAGTTATTTCCTTTTTTATCTTTTGGATTTAGTTTTTTGTACATTTGGGCAAAAGCAGCGAAATCTTTAATAAAGCAATTACCGCCTGCGCCTCTGCCTGATTTATGAATAGGATCCAAATGAGTAAAACCTATTCTTGGATCATAGCTTATAGCTTCCTTTACTGTTTCGTAGTCAACATCCATTTTTTCAGCTAAGTCATAGATAAGATTGATATAAATAACTTTGAGATAAAACCAGCAATTTCCAGCATATTTTACTAATTCAGCTGTTTTGACTGGCAAAATTGATTTGTAAGGAGCTTCTGGCAAAACCTTCATTACTTTGTTAGCTGCTATTCTGCCTTTTTCATTAACATATCCAATAATGTTTCTTTTAGGATGATCAGCGTCATAGCGGGCAGTAGCTTCAGTTAAGAATTCAGGAGAATGCAGAATTATCTTTTTAGGATATTTCTTTTGTAGTTTTTTTGTAGTACCTGGGATTACAGTAGATTTAATAATTGCTATTTTACTTTCTCCGACCACAGATAATGCTTGTTCTAGGATAGAGACGTCAAATTTGTTTTCGCAAGTTGGAGTAGGCACAGCTACGAAAACAATATCGCAATCCTTAATTTTATTCTTATTCTTTACATACTTTGGCTCTTTGGCATACCTTACAACCTGATAACCTCTATTCTTGAAATTATCAGCGTAGTTTTTGCCGATCCATCCTTGGCCTATAAAACCAATTTTTTGTTTTTTCATATGTGTATTGAGATATATAAAAAATATATCTTACGATATAATCTTAGTGGGCGATACTGGATTCGAACCAGTGACCTCGTCGATGTCAACGACGCGCGCTAACCGACTGCGCCAATCGCCCTTGAATTTTATTAAAATTTGGTCGGGTGACCATATTTTATCAAATTTTCTTTTTTAATTCTTGTCCATCTTTTAATCTGCGCTTCTCTTCTTCTAGCTTTAATTAGTGTATTGTATTCTTCAAAATAGATAATTTTTATTGGACGTCTTTGTCTAGTATATTGAGCTCCGTCTCCTTTATTGTGTTTTATCTCTCTTGATTTAATGTCTGTGCATGATCCTATGTATAGTGATTTGTCACTACATCGTGCTAAATAAATGAAATATTGCATTGTGTTTTTATTCCCTTCGATTTCGCTCCCCCTCGATTAACTCGGGGTTCGCTCCACTCAGGGCCTTCGTCTCCTTTTCTTTTAAAAGATTTTGAGACTAAAAGCAGGTGGAACACCCTGAGCGAAGTGAGTCGTATAAGCGACGAACGGAGTCGAAAGGTGGGCGCGAAGGGATTCGAACCCCCGACCGCCTAGATATAAGCTAGGTGCTACTGCCACTGAGCTACGCGCCCGCAAATTTATTCAAAATTTTAATTTTGATAATAAATTTAGCGTCCCGCCGAAGCCCATAGGGCGTAGGCGGATTGTTTATTATACCCTAAATTTTCTTTTTCATCAACCTTTCAAATTGTTTTCTTTCAATAGTTTCTTTTTTAATTAATACTTGGGCAATTTGATCTAATTTCTTTCTTTTTTTATTAAGAATAGTTTTAGCAGTTTTAAAGGCAGTATTAGTTAATTTAGTCACTTCCTTGTCAATTTTAGCAGCTATTTCTTCAGAATAATTTTTTTCAGTAGTAATTTCTTTGCCTAAGAAAACCATTTCTTCTTTTCTGCCAAAAGTTCTTGGGCCTAATTTTTCACTCATTCCGTATTTAGTAATTAATGTGTGAGCTAGATGAGTAGCTTTTTGCAGATCACTGGAAGCGCCAGTAGTTAATTCATTAAAAACTATTTTTTCAGCTGTATAGCCGCCTAAAAGAACAACTAATTCATCTATGAATTCAGAGCGGCTGTGAAAGTGCTTATCTTCAGTAGGAAGCTTAAGAGTATAACCAGCAGCCATCCCGCGGGAAATAATGGAGATTTTTTGAACTGGATCAACATTAGGCAATGAAGCAGCTGTTAAAGCATGTCCTGCTTCATGAAAAGCAGCAATTTCTTTTTCTTTTTTAGATAAGATATGGCTTTTTCTTTCTGGGCCTAAAAGAACTTTTTCAATGCATTCTCTTAATTCATCTTGGCTTACTTTTTGCTTATTTCTGCGAGCAGTTAAAATAGCTGCTTCATTAACTAGATTAGCTAGATCAGCGCCAGAAAAACCAGGTGTTCTTTCAGCGATTTCCTGGAAATTAACATTACTTCCTAATGGCTTGCCTTTAGCATGAATTTTTAAAATTTCTTTACGATCTTTTAAATCAGGCAAATCTAAAGTAACTTTTCTGTCAAAACGCCCTGGTCTTAATAAAGCTGGATCAAGAACATCAGGCCGGTTAGTAGCTGCTAAAAGAATAATTCCAGTATTTGGATCAAAGCCGTCCATTTCCACTAAGATCTGATTAAGAGTTTGTTCTCTTTCATCATGCCCGCCGCCTAAACCAGCTCCTCGCTGGCGGCCAATAGCGTCCAATTCATCAATAAAGATTAAAGCTGGAGCATGCTTTTTAGCGGTTTGAAAAAGATCTCTTGTTCTAGAGCTTCCAACTCCTACAAACATTTCTACGAATTCTGAACCAGAAACGCTAAAAAAAGGAACATTAGCTTCAGAAGCAATAGCTCTGGCTAAAAGAGTTTTGCCTGTTCCAGGCGCGCCAACTAATAAAACGCCCTTAGGGATTTTAGCTCCCAGGTTAATAAATTTCTTTGGGTTTTTTAAGAAATCAACTATTTCAAAAAGCTCTTCCTTGGCTTCTTTTAAGCCAGCCACATCCTTAAAAGTAACTTTGTTTTTCTTATCCTTAGGATCAACCAAGCGAGCTCTAGAACGGCCAAAAGTAAAGGCTTTCATTTGTCCTTGTTGAGCTCCGCGAAACATAAACCAGAAGAAAAAACCAATAATGATTAAAGGAAAAAGAAAAGGCAGAACAGTTCCTAGCCAGAAAACCAATTCGCTTTCCTTTTTTATTTCCAAGTTAACCATTTTAAGCTTTTCTGGATCAAGATTGTAATTTTTCAGTGATTCAGTCAAAGAAGTTTCCTTTTCTTTGATAGCTATTTCTTTAGCGCCGTCTTTTAATTCAATTTGCAGTTTATTGTCTTGAATAACTATGTTTGATACTTTTTCCTGATTGATTTGTTCAACCAATTGATTTAAAGATATTTCTTTTGATTTTTCAGTTGGGTCATTAAGCAAAGCAAAAAAACCGGCAATACTTAAAAAAACCAGAAAAACAATAAGCAAGTTTTTAAGTAGATATTTCATTAGTTATTTAATCAGTTATTTAACCCTAAAGACATTTTGTGCAATGAAGGAATTAATGATAGAATTTTAAAATCATATGATTTGTTTATCTTTAGAATATCTTCCATTTGTTTGTTTTGTTTAGAAAATTCTGAAGAATGAACTAAACCATTGATTCCTTTATCTATTTCAACAAAAGCGCCTGAAGAACTAAATTTAATCACTTTTCCTTTAACTATTTGTTCATTTTTATACTTTTTTTCAATATTTTCCCAAGGATCTTTTTTAAGGGCTCGCAAAGAAAGAGATACCTGTCCATTTTGAATATCAATAATTTGAGTTTTGACTTTTTCGTTTTCTTTAAGAATTTGACTGGGATGATCAATAATTTTCCAGTCCAGTTCAGAAATATGGACTAATCCTTCTAAATTGTCATTAAACTTGATAAAAGCGCCAAAGTTAGTTAATGCAGTGACTGTTCCCTTGACAATATCTCCTTTTTTGTAGTTTTTTAAACTTTCTTCCATTTCTTTTTCTTGAAGGGCTTTTTCAGAAACAACTAATTTTTCTGTTTTTTTATCTAAGCTGATAATCTTAACTTCCATTTCTTTACCAATGAAATTACTGAGATGTTTGAGGATTTTGTTTTTATCTCCGCCTTCTACCCGAGGATAATTCTGTGAAGACAATTGAGACACAGGAAGGAAACCAATAATACTTGATAATCTGATAACTAAACCTCCTCGATTAGCTTCAATCACTTTAACAATCACTGGTTGATTTTTTTCTTTTTTATCTCTAAGATCAGTCCAGGATTTTTCTAAATTAGCTTCTTTAAGAGAAAGTTCGGTATATCCGTCTTCATTTTCTTGATCTAAAACCAAAGCAGAAATTGTATCTTTGATTTTTAAATCCTTGATCATATCTTTGTTTTCTCTTAATTCAGCGCCGTAAATAATGCCTGTTCCTATAGGGCCTAATTCTAAAATAAGTTCGTTTTTGCTTATTTTAATAATCCGTCCTTTAATAATATCTCCAACCTGAGGTAAAAGAGGAGCGTTTGATTTTGTTTCTTTTTTAGCAGTCATAGAACACAGTATAACTGAAGATTTTAAACTTGGCAAGAGGGGAAAGATGTGATAAAATAGAATTATATGACAATATCTTGGTATGGTCATTCTTGTTTTAGAATTTCTAATCAGGGTGGCCACTTAACTATTATTACAGACCCTTTTGATAAAAAAATTGGCTTAAATCCACCAAGAGTTAGCGCTGATATTGTAGTTGTTTCTCATGATCACGATGATCATAATAATATTAAAACAGTTACTGGCGAACCTTTTGTGATTAATGGCCCTGGCGAATATGAAGTCAAGGGAATTAGCATTAATGGCTGTTCTAGTTTTCATGATGAAAAAAAAGGGGAAGACAGGGGAATCAATATTATTTATTTAATAAAAATGGATAAAATTAGAGTTTGCCACTTAGGCGACTTTGGGCAGGAAAAATTAACTGACAAGCAATTAGAAACAATTGGCCAAGTGGATATTTTAATGATTCCAGTTGGCGGAACTTATACTATTGGAGCTCGGAAAGCATTTAAAATAGTTAAACAGCTTGAGCCAAATATAATAATTCCAATGCATTATAATCTGCCTGGATTGAAAATTAACTTAGCTGATGTTAAGGATTTTTTAAAAGAAATGGGATTGAATGGCAAAGCGCCAGTTGATAAATTAACCATTAAAAAGAATGATTTGGTTAATAAAGAAATGGAAGTAGTAATATTTAAACTATAATAAAATGTCTTTAATTGATTTTATAGAAAAAATCCAACAAAAACCCCGTCATGTCCGCGTCCAGATTTTATGGCTCTCTGTTTTTATTTCCATGCTAATTATTGTTTCTCTGTGGGTGACCTCTTTTGAAAACCAGAAAGCAAGTATTAGCGGAGAGATTGATCAATCATTAGCCAGAGCTAAAAAAGAAATCGAAATCCCATCTTTAAAAGAGGCGCTTAAAGATATTTTTGGCGTTTTTTTTGAAGAGGGATTAGACCAGGAATTAGAACAATTGAAAATCCCAGCTAAATCAAATCAACCAGAAAACATTATTTTAAAAGAGACAGAAACAATCAAACCAGCTAAGTTGCCTTTAAGCAATTAAAGCTAATTGTATGGAAATAGGTCAGGTTAAAAAACGTTCAATTACCAAAGAAATGAAAGAGTCTTACATAGATTACGCTATGAGCGTAATTATTGCTCGGGCTCTGCCAGATGTTCGTGATGGGCTAAAACCAGTCCATCGCCGTATTTTATATGCTATGTGGGAAGCTGGTCTTCGGCACAGCAACAAGTATTCAAAATGCGCTGGCGTAGTTGGCGATGTTTTAAAGAAATTTCATCCGCATGGAGATACAGCTGTTTATGATTCTTTAGTTAGAATGGCTCAAGATTTTTCTTTAAGATATCCTTTAATTGATGGACAAGGTAATTTTGGCTCAATGGACGGAGACAATGCAGCTGCTTATAGATATACTGAAGCCCGTTTAATGCAAATAGCTGAAGAAATGCTTTTTGACATTGAAAAAGAAACAGTAAATTGGGTTGATAATTATGACGGCACTCGCCAAGAACCAGTTGTTCTGCCAAGCAAGCTGCCTCAATTGCTTATGAACGGCGCTTTTGGAATTGCTGTGGGAATGGCCACTAATATCCCGCCTCATAATTTAGGCGAATTAATTGACGCGATTATTTATTTAATTAGCCATCCTAAAGCAACAGTAAAAGATCTTTTTCAATTTATCAAAGGGCCAGATTTTCCTACTGGCGGAGAGATTTATGACCGCAAGGGAATGATTCAAGCATATAGTTCTGGCAAGGGTCCGATTGTAATAAGAGCTAAAACAGAGATTGTTGAAACCAAAGCAAATAAATTCCAGATTATCGTTAATGAAATGGTTTATGGGGTTAACAAAGCAGCTTTGATTTCTAAAATAGCTGATTTTGTTAAAGATAAAAAAATTCAAGGAATAAGAGATCTTCGCGATGAATCAGACAGGGACGGAGTTAGGATTGTTATTGAATTAAAGAACGATGCTTATCCCAAGAAAGTCCTTAACCAGCTTTTTAAGCTAACTGATCTGCAAAAAAGCTTTCATATGAATATGCTGGCTTTAGTTAATGGCATTCAACCGCAGGTTTTATCTTTAGTCAGTTTCTTAGAAGAATATATTAAACATCGCCAGGAAGTGGTTACTCGGAAAACCAAGTTTGAATTAAAGCAAGCTAAAGAAAGAGCCCATATTTTAGAAGGGCTAAACAAAGCGCTTGATCATATTGACGCGGTTATTAATACAATTAAAAAATCTTCTACCCGCGAACAAGCTCATAAAAACTTGATCAAAAAGTTTAAGCTTAGCGATCGCCAGACAACAGCCATATTAGAGATGAGATTACAGGCTTTAGCTGGATTAGAACAAAAGAAAATCAAAGATGAATTAAAAGAAAAGAAAAAACTGATTAAAGAATTACAAGCTTTGCTCAGGGATCCAAAGAAGATTCTAACAGTGATTAAGAATGATCTTAAAGAATTAAAGAAAAAATACGGTGACCAGCGGCGAACCAAGGTTTTTAGCCGTTTAGTAGGTCAGTTAAACGAAGAAGAATTAATTCCTGAACAAGGATGCGTTATTATCTTAACCCAGGGCGGCTATATTAAAAGAGTTAATCCTCAAGCTTATCGGGCTCAAAAAAGAGGCGGTAAAGGAATTATCGGCATTACTCCGCGGGAAGAAGACGCAGTTGGCCACTTTTTACCGGCTTCAACCCATGATGATGTTTTGTTTTTTACTGATCAAGGGCGTATTTTTCAAGCCAAGGCCTATGAGCTTCCTGAAGCTAGTCGAGTGGCGCGCGGACAGGCAATTGTCAATATTCTGCAATTAAGCCCTCAAGAAAAAATTACTGCTATTCTTAATGTTGCTAAAAACAATCAGACCAAGTATTTGGTTATGACAACTAAAAATGGTATAATTAAAAGAACTAAAATAGAGGATTTTGCAAATGTTCGCCGAAGCGGACTAATAGCCATTAATCTCAAAAAAGACGATAAATTAAAATGGGCTAAGCTTACTTCTGGCCAGGATGAAATTATTTTAATAACTTCCCATGGCCAGAGCATTAGATTCAAAGAAAGCGATGTTAGGCCTATGGGACGGTCAGCTGCCGGAGTTAAAGGAATTAATTTAAGAAAAGGCGATAAACTAGTTAGAATGGGAGTAATTATGAAAGAAGTAGAAAAGAAGAATTTAAAAATATTAGTCTTAACTGAAAATGGTTATGGCAAAAGAACTGATTTAAAACATTACAAGATGCAAAAAAGAGGCGGCATAGGAATCAAGACAGCTAAAATTACTGATAAGACCGGGAATATCATTGCCAGCCAGATATTGAATAATGAAATAGAGAATCTAATTGCTATTTCTAAAAAAGGACAAATAATTAAAACCAAACTCAAGGATATTTCAAGCTTAGGCAGAGCTACTCAGGGCGTTAAGATTATGCAGATGAAAAAAGGAGACAAGGTGGCTTCTGTAGCGTGTATTTAGATTTAAAATTTTATGATTGAGCATACTGGCGGGTTTCTTGACCCAGAAGCAATTTTAAAGCAGTTAGATATCCGCGATAACATGCAAGCGGCTGATTTTGGCTGTGGTCATGGTTATTTCAGCATTCCTTTGGCAAAAATGGCTAACCAGGGAAAAATATATATCTTAGATGTGCAAAAATCAGCCTTAGAAGCAGTCAAAAGCCAGGCTGAATTAGACAAGGTTGATAATATTAAAGCTATCCATTGTAATCTTGAGACTCTCAATGGTTCCAAACTGCCTGATAATTCAATGGATTTAGTTGTTTTAGCTAATATTTTATTCCAAACAGAAAAGAAAAGAGAGATTATTAAAGAAGCTAAACGAGTTTTGAAAAAACAAGGACAAATGATTTTAATCGATTGGATTCCTGATTCATCTTTAGCTCCTAAAAAAGGATGGACAATTTCAAAAGAAGAAGCCAGGAAGATTGTTGAAGATGAAAAAATGGTTTTTGACAAAGAACTTAAGATAGATAAACAGCATTACGGGATAGTTTTCATGAAATAGTTATGCTTGATAGAAAAAAAATCATTATTATTGCTGCTGTTGCAATCCTGATAATAGGGGGCATTTTAATATTCCTGTTCGGCCGCAAGCCAGTTTCTCTTAAAAAAGTAGAACTGGAATTCTGGGGTGTTTTTGACGATTCAGATGTTTTTCAAACATTAATAGCAGATTTTAATGAAACCTATTCTAATATTACAATTAATTACCGCAAAAAAAACAGCCAGACCTATGAAAAAGATCTATTAGAAGCTATGGCTACTGGACGGGGCCCAGATATTTTTATGATTCATCATACTTGGCCAAGTCGTTATGAAGATAAGATTTGGGGAGTTCCCTCAAATTTGCTTACTTTAAAAGAATTTCAAGATAATTTTGTTGATGTAGTTGTTAATGATTTTGTCATTGATAACTATATTGCCGCTCTTCCTTTAAGTGTTGATACTTTAGCTCTTTATTACAACAAAGACATTTTTAATACAAATGGCATTCCTCAACCGCCTCAAACTTGGGAAGAATTTTTAGCTGTTGTAGAAAAAATTACTATTCAAGATGATCGGGGGAATATTGAGCGAGCTGGAGCTGCTTTAGGCGCTCCAAGAAATATTAACCGTTCAACTGATATTGTATCTCTTTTAATGATTCAATCAGGCGCTCAAATGGTTAATGAACAGACAAATAAGGCGGCTTTTAATCAAATAGTTAGTTTAAATGGCCAAAGCTTTAATCCTGGTGAAAGAGCTTTAGAATTTTACACTGATTTTACAAATCCTTTAAAGTCAGTTTATACTTGGAACACAAGAATGGATTATTCAATTGATGCGTTTTACAAAGGAAAAGTAGCCATGATGTTTAATTATTCTTATCATTTGCCAACTATCAGAGCTAAATCGCCATATTTGAATTTTGGCGTTGCGCCAATGCCTCAAATTAAATCTTCAGAAAAAGATGTTAATTACGCTAATTATTGGGGAATAACTGTATCTCATAATACTGAAGATATTAATGAAGCCTGGCAATTCATTGTTTGGCTGACGCAAAAGGAAAATGCTCAAAAATACTTAGAATTAACTAAGAAACCAACTGCTCGCCGTGATTTAATCTTTTCACAAAAAGATGATCCAGATTTAGGCGTTTTCGCCCAGCAATCTCTTACTGCTTATTCCTGGCCTCAAGTGGATAACTTATCTATTGAAACTGTTTTAGCAGATATGATAGAATCAGTAGTATTAGGACAGTCAACTATTAAAGATGCTATTAACAAGGCAGTCAATGATATTAATGGTTTATGAAATTTTATCAAAAAATTATAATTAGTTCCTTATTATTAATTGGATTATTTAGCGCTAATTTGGCTTTGGCTGGCATTGTTACAGATCCGCTTGTTCCTTGTGGTAGTGAAAAAAATCCTTGTGATCTTTGTGATTTATGGCATTTAGCTAGTAATGTCATTAATTTTATTAGTTTTAATTTAGCTATTCCAATAGGCGCGCTTTTATTTGCTGCATCTGGTGTTATTTTATTGACTTCTGGCGGCAGTCAGGACAGAGTTGATTTGGCTAGAAGTATTTTTACTAATACAGTTACTGGGTTAGTCATTATTTTCTGTAGTTGGCTTTTAATTGATACATTGCTTAAAACTATTGCTGTAGGAACATTTAGCGGGGCTTGGAATAAATTTCCTATTTGTAAATAAATATGAATAAAAATAATTTTAAAAAAATTTCTTTGGTTATCATGTTGATATCATTATGCTTGCCAGTTTTTGTTTTGGCTACTAATGGAACAGGAGCAGGAGGATGGTCTGGAACATTACAAAATCCGCTCAATGCAAAAGATTTTACAACATTAGTTAAAAATATTATTGGATGGCTTATTAGAGTTGGCGAAGCAGTAGCTGTGCTTATGATTATTTATGCTGGTTTTTTATATATGTTTTCTGCTGGCAGAGATGAAGAAATTACTAAAGCTAAAAAGACTTTAACATATGCTTTAGTTGGATTATTAATATTAGTGATAGGCGAGGGTTTTGTTTATATGCTAAAAGAACTTCTTGGAGTTAAATAAGTTATTAAAATGAAAGGGGGTGAAAATTGATGAAAAATAGAATTGTTTGGATTTTGTCTTTAGTATTGGTTTTTGGAGTTTTTGTTTTGCCTGTTGTTGCTAGAGTAGACACAGCACCTACAGGGCCTACGAATATAGAAGGTTTGATTGATATTATAGATAAAATAGTAGATTGGGCATTTGCTATTCTTATAGCAGTAGCCGCGTTTATGATTATTTATGCTGGTTTTGGTTGGATGACAGCTGCTGGAGATTCAGATAAACTAGATAATGCTAGAAAAACTTTAATATATGCTTTAGTTGGTGTTGGTGTAGCTGTTTTAGCTAAAGGATTAGTAGCTATAGTGAAAACTTTAGTAACGGGATAGTGTGAACTATAGTCAAATAATATTAATTGTTATTAATTAACGTTATTTTTTGGAAATATAAAAAGCCAGGAGAGAAAGCGTTTTATGCTTTGCCCTGTCTGGCTTTTTTTGTTGTTTTCCCTCCTACTTTTCAAATTCCTATTCGATAATTTACCGAACTGGATTTTGATTGTTTTACAAAGAAAAGTTTTCCTTCTTTTCTTGTAGGAGATAAAAGGATACCTTCCCAAGTAATTTCTATTTTCCTTCCTGTTTTGCAATCCAATAGAATTGCTGATGGATTAGCATCTAGCCATATTCGTTCGCCCTTGTTAATAAAGACATCTGTTTTATACAGACCCCATCCAGAGGGTACTGTAATAGTGCCAGGGCGGGATGAAATAGGAGTTTCTTCTGTAGCTGGAGGATCAGTAGAATTAGCGTTTGTTTCATATTGTTCCTTAATTTTTGTTATTAATTCTTCCTTCTTTTCTAATTCAGCTTCAGTAAGAAGTCTTTTTTCCACTTCTTTGTTTAACTGCTTTAATTCATCTAACAGAGGTTTTGTTTTTTGGTCATTGGTAAGTTTTTCAATGTTTCCTGCGATCAACTCTACTTTTGAAGTTATAAGTCTGGATGAGATGGTTTTATCAAGATTGACTGCAGATTCTCCCCAGAATAACCGATAGGTAATCATAGTTCCAGAAACAATGAAGAATAAGACGTAAGAAGCTACTAAGAGTTTCTGCGATGCTCTTTTTTCAAAAGCAGTGTTTTTATTAACAATTGAATTTAAAACAAAAACAGAAAGTTCAATTACTAATAAGATTTTCCAATGAACAGCCCAAATTTCTTTAGAGGTGTCCGGGAATAGAAGAGCAAAACCTAAATGAAGTAATCCCCAGGCAATCGGAAGGGCAGCCAAAGGTTTGAAATAGTCCCACCAGAATTTTTGATGGCCTAGAATAGCTATTCCTCCTATGGAAACAAATAAGAGGAGTATTAAAGCTGTTAAAATGAGAAAGCTTTGAAATAGCCCTGTTCCTATTATAGAGGAAACAATACTTAATATAACGAACAGGATTATTGACGTGATAAATATAATTCTATATCTATTCATCTTTAATCTATTCATCTTTGTCCTCCTTTGTCTCTTGATGTGTTCTGAGTGCGTTAACAAATACATCTGCTATGTTGGTTAGCATGTCACGAACCATTTCTGTCACAACAACTTTAGTTGCATTGGCTTTTGTGGCATTAATAATTGTTTCTAATTCTTCTGCCTTAATTGCTGCCACTTTTTTTCTTATTTCAGTTACTGTTTTGTATTCAGCAGCAGCTCTAATTTCTTCAGGCATTAGGATTTTTTTAATTTCCAAAGCCCGAGCTCGAATTCCTAGATCTTTCATTTCATTATTAAATCTATCTTTCGTATCATCTCCTATTTGCTTAAGTTCGCCTGGATCAAGTCTAGTAAGGTCGTCTTGTGTTTTTTCTGAGCAAATTTGATTAAGGATGACAATTGCTTTTTTGTCTTCAAATTCTTCTCTATTACCATCAACTTTGGTAGCTAATATAATAGCGCTGTTATCGTCAGGAACAAATGTTTCAATTCGCCAGTCAACAATTGCTGTCTGATTATCACTGGTGTTAACAGTAATTGATTCTGGATCTCTTGGTATTGGTGATAAGTCAACAAAACCAAGATCTTCATGGTAATAAGGGACATAATAACCCCATCCTTCTTTTTGAGCGCGATAACCTTCAAGATCTTGAGATTCAATATCTGAACCAAATACAGATCTTCGCGTAACCCAAATCATATTAGCTGGTGTGTTTCTTAAAATACCGGCTAAAAGTTGATCTCCTTTAATTTTCTTTTCTTCTTCATCATCTTCTTTTGCTTTCTTTTTTGTGCCAATAACTGTTGTTCCGCCTATTAAGGCAATTAAAAGAAGAAGCGCGACAAATCCAAGAAGTAATTTTGTCGTTGTAGAGAATTGAATAAGACGAATGAAAATATAAATCAAGCCGACTGTGTTAAGTGTAATTAAGGTAAACCTTTTTTCTCTTTGCCAAAAATTTTTCAGTTTTTGCGACATTTTTTCCTCCTTTTCTGCATTTCAGTAATTTATTAAATTTTCAAGGAACTTTAAATTAAGTCCCTCCTTTTTCCTAATTTATTATCTATATTATATATCAATAAAACAGAAAAGTCAATAGTTGACTAATGATTAAAAAAATGTTTAGAATATAGTATGCGGACGTGGCGGAATTGGCAGACGCGCTAGGTTTAGGACCTAGTGAGAGTAATCTCGTGTGGGTTCAACTCCCACCGTCCGCACCAATATACTGTGGATAAAATAATTTGACAGTTAATGAGTAATTTATTAAGATTAACCTATATTATGGATACTTTAATCAAAGCCTATTATTTGTTAGTAATTGCTTTTATCTGGTTTAGCCAGACCGGTTTTGATTTAGGGGAAATTAGAATAACTTAGCACAGAAAACATTTTCATTAAATCAAAGTCGGTCTGATTAGGCCGGTTTTTTGTTTTAGAAATATAGCTCTTTAAAATCTTATTACAAAAAGGAGGTATTATGAAAGCAAAAGGAGGATTGATTCCAGGAGAACAAATTATCAATGTTATTTCCGCAATGCCAGGAGGATTTGCTGAAGAAGTTTTAAGGCAAATTGCTCATCCTAGGATTTCTCCATGTTTCAATGTTAGAGATTTCGGGCAATGGAAAGAAGGAGTTTGTATAGGCAAGGTTATACTTAATAACACTGGAGAAGAGCGGGAATTTGTTCTAAAGATTGGCGTTAAGGAAGGATTGTTTTTAGAAGACGCGGAAAGTTTTAGCCTTAAGCATGTTTGCGATGGCGAGATGTGTGTTATCCCTGTTTCCAGAAACAACAAAAGACATAGGTTTAAGGAGCGTAAATCTTTGTCAGTTGCTAATAACATCATCGGGTCATGGATCATTCATGGGCAAAATTGGCGCGATAGATCAGGCAATTATTTTTTCTGGCCTTACGGGATAGATCCAAATAGAAAATCATCTTATGATTTTTCAGTAAAGGACGGCAAAAACATGGGGTCTTTCAGCGCAGCTATTGAAAAAGGAATTGTCAGGTCTGGCCATATTGGCACTTGGGATTCTCCAGTTATGTTGGTTCCGTCAGCAACAGGCGTTCCGGTTATCTTGCATGAGTTTAAGGAGAAATCAGACAATGTAGGGATGTTTAATGACAAAAGAATATCTCCTAAATCATCTGATGAAATTTGGGGTCCTTATGCGGAATGGGATTCCAAAGCGTTGAATCAGATTGATTTTGGCGACTTTCGCGATTTGGCCCAGGAATCGTCATCTCCCTTTAATTTTCATGTGACAGCAACAAGGAGTATTTTTTCAAATTGCATTCTTTCCAGTAAGTTTCTGCTGGATAGAATAGGAAAAGATAAAATACTGGAAATCCTTGGGATTATTGCTGAGAAAGATCCGGAAAGATATTACCGTTTAATAGACGAAAAAGGATTAACATATCGGCTGAGAGAAATCTACAAAGGCATTGCAACATACACCAGTTCTTCTTTTAAAGAAGTCGAGTTTAAGCTGATTGACGCTCCTGAAAACGCTTTTCAGACTTTTTCCGAGTTGGCTCAGATTCAGGATAATCCTGGACATAAAATTAGCCGAAAAGTCAGATTGGTTTTGGATTCCCATTTTTTCATTGTATTAATTGGATTATTAACATCCAAAAACGGGAAATCATACCATCTTAGCGGCAGGTATATGCATAAATATCTTCTTGAAGGTCCGGATTCATACATGCATCAGATTCGGAATGATCGTCTTTTTTCTCTGATTAAGCATGTATTTGGCGCTGATAAACTGGATTTTGTGATTTATCCGTCAATCAATCTCAGATTGCCGAGAATCAACCAGTATAATTTTGATCCTAATATCTGGGATCCAAAACACTGGTTGGTCAAAAAGCTTTAGCGTCATAAGACGTTAGCTATTATAGGGGGCTTAATAAACAAGCCCCCTATTTTTATTGATTTTTTAGATTTAATAACTTATTATTAAAATATGACAAAATTAAAAGATATTGAAAAATTTCTTAATCACTATTTAAAAGTTAGTGATTTTTCTAATGATACAACAATTAACGGTTTAAATATTGAAGGAAAGGATAGGGTTGAGAAAATTGCATTTGGTGTTTCGCCTAATATGGAGCTTTTTAAAAAAGCTGCTCAATGGAAAGCAGATATGATTATTACTCATCATGCGATTTTACGCAAAGATGCGTTAAATAATGGAATTATTGGCATTAACAAAGATCGGATAAAATTTCTTATGGAAAAAAATATTTCTTTGCTTTGTTATCATTTGCCATTAGATTTTCATGAAGAAGTTGGCAATAACATTTTAATATTAAAAAAACTCGGCGCTGATTTTAAACGCCAAGCTGGAGAATACGCTGGCTTAAAAGGCGTGTTTTTTATTGGCGTATTTCCAAAAAGTATTTCAAGAGAAGAATTAATTAGAAAAATAACAAAGATTTTAAAACAAAAACCAGAAGTGTCTTTATATGGCAAAAAAAATATTAAGACAATTGCTGTAATTAGCGGGGGCGCTTCCAAGTCATCTTTTTTAATGCAATTATCTCAAGAAAAAGTTGATTTGTATCTAACCGGTGAAATCTCTGAACATGTTCCTCAAACAGTTAAAGAGATGAAATTTAATTATGTGGCAGGAGGGCATTATGCTACAGAAGTTTTTGGGGTTCAAGCTTTAGCTAAGAAATTAGAAAAACAATTTAAAGTTAAAACAAAATTTATTCCAGTAAAAGTTCTCTATTAAAAATAGGGAGAGATTATTCTTCATTTTCTCCATTTTCTATTGGATAGAGGTCAGGGGACTTATAATTAGAAGAAAATACTTGCTTATTTATTAATTCGCCGTCTTGATAGATTTCTTGGGTTAGAACGGTTTTCATAGAACCGTCTTCATTTTTTTCTAAAACATAAGGGCCTTTGATTTTAATTTCCCGACCATCATTAGCGCCATAAAAATTAAAAGTCAGATATGTTCCCTGGGTAAATGATTCAATCAAAAGGTGATTAGGAGTATTGTTAATAAAGCGAAGGTCAGGATAAGGATCATAAACCGTAGCGTCAAATCCCTGAGGGTTATAATACTCTACTGGAAAAGAATGAGATGTTCGTTGAGTTATTTCCAATCCAGAATTAACTGCTGATCTAAAAATAGTGGTTGAGACCTGACAAAGCCCGCCGCCGTATTCAGGAATAGTTTTATTCTTTTTAATAACCAATTCTGGCAAGAACCCTTGTTCTGGCCCGCTTTCTCCTAAAAGAGCATTAAAAGAGAATTCTTCTCCTGGATTTAAAATCAAGCCATTTAATTTAGCAGCTCCTGTTTTAATGTTATGAATTCTGTTTTTAGGCGAACCGGCAAAATTAGAAATTCCTTGGCCAATAACAGTGTTAATGCCTAATTTATTGGTCTGGCTTAAAGATATTTTAGCAAGGGCCTTATCAGCAATAATAACTGTTTTTTTAATTGGCAAATCAGCTAAAATATTTTCAGATATTTTTTCAATGGTTTGTTTTTTTTTAACCTCAAAGCCATTTTCAGACGGAATAAAAACAATCGCTTTATTGCCTTCTGTTTTTAATTGAGCGTTAATTGGCGGCTGGTCAATAAATAAAGCAATTTTATTCAGATATTCTTCAACCTTATCATTGTCTAAAGAAACACCAAGAATTTTATTATCTGAATTTTTTTCTTTGACTGGTTCAAATTTAAGCCAGTCAATTATTGTTTCTTTATTAATAGTCCAGTATCTTTTTTTATTAAGATAGTCAGCCCGGGCAGATTCAAAAGTTAGTTGATAGGGCTGATTAGCTAAAATCTGTTGAGCTTTTTCTTGAGCAGAATCCACTTCATTGTTTTCTACTAAAGGCCGATCAAGAATTAATTGCAAGTTAACTGATTCATTAGAAAAAGATTTAATGTTTTTTGATAAGTCAGCTAATAGTTGGCTTCTGTTAATAATGTTTCCTTTTGATGAATGCTTGAGAGAAAAATCATTAATTTCTTTGTTAAAAACCAAAGAAGCGTTTTGGGCTGGTTTTTCAATGTTTTTAAAAAGTTCAGTGGTTTTATCCTGAAATTCTGACTTATTTATTTCATAAACTGGCTCAAGATTATATTTCCCAGCTAAAGCAGCTATCTGGCTGCTTAAATTAATTAAGATATTTGATTGGCGGCCAATCTGGTATGCTTGTCTTAAAGTTGACTGGGAATCAATTTGAAATCCTAAATCAGCTAATTTAACAGACCAAGTTTTATTTTGATAAACAAAAGTTATTTCTTGACTGGCAAAATCATTCCATTTGTCTTCAATCGCGCTTTGAGCAGAAGGAAAACCGCGTTCATTTAATCTAAAATCAGCTATTTTAACGCCCCAGACAATCTTTTGGCTATTAACTATTTGAAGGGTTATGGTTAGATAAATAAGACAAACAAGAATTATTAAAAGAATAGTTATTATAATCTTTTTCATTATTTATAATTATACCACAAAACGAAAAAGAGGCGCAGTCTATGCGCCTCTTTTTATTTCTATTAATTTTATTTATTCACTTTTAATTCTTATTTTTTTAGTCTTTATCTTTTCAATCTTAGGCAGTTTAATTGTTAGAATACCGTTTTTCATAGCTGCGTCAGAATTGTCAACCTCAACATCAACTGGCAGGATAATTGAGCGAGAAAAAGGTCCCCAGTAACATTCCTGGTAATAATAGTCCTCTTCTTTAACATCTTCGTCTTTTTCCCTGGTTCCTTTAATAGTGATCATATCATTAGTCATGGTAATATCAATATCTTCTGGTTTTACTCCAGCAATAGTGGATTTGATGACTATTTCATTAGGAGTTTGATAGACGTCAATGGTTAATTGGCCTTCTGATTCGCCTAGCCATTCTTCAGTTTCTTTCTCTTTTTTAGCCCGAGGAGATTTTTTTCCTTTGATGTAGCTTTTTTTCATAGCCTTTAACTTTCCTTTGGTTTTAGTTTTTTTAGGTTTTACTTTTTTTTCAGAAGAAACAAGATTTCTTTTTTTTGTATCTTCATCTGACCAATTAGCGCCAGTTAGTTTTTCAAAAAATGATGATTTTTTAGTCATAAGTTTGACAAATAGATTGCTGCTTTTTTAGTTTTTTAAAATAATATGAAACAAGGGACATTGCTGAAATCAGGAGAACGGCAATAATAGAGATAAGGAGTAATTTTTGATTATAGGTTTCTTGATTAAGCGCAGCAATGATAAGGTAATTATAGCAGCTATGGAAAATAATAGCAATAGTTAGACCAGTCAGAATAAGCTTTTTTCTTTTTTTAACATGAAGCAGTCCTTGAGCCAGATAGTATCCAACTATTCCTGAAGCTAAGGCATGAATCAGGGTTGCTCCTAAAAAACGGAAACCAATTGTGGTAAAAGCTCTTTCAAGGTCTGGAAAAGAAATTTTAAAAAGAATAAGCAGGTTTTCCACAGCAGCAAAGCCCAGGCCAGCTATAATACAATATAGCATAGCGTCAACTGGCTCGTCAAATTCCGGCTTTCTGAGAAATCTGTGTCTAATAATAGAATATTTTAAATATTCTTCAACCAAGGCTGGAATTAGAGTTGCAGCCAAAATAATTTTAATAAAACTGGCTTGGTATGTTTGAGATAAAAGGTCTAAGGGATTAGAACCGGGATTAAGCAGCCAGATTAAAATCAGTTCAAGAATAATAGCCAGAGGAGCTAAAAACATTCCCCATATAAAAATTCTTAAAACTATTGAATTTGATTCAGGAAGCTTGTCTTTTTTTAGATAAAAAGACAGCCAGATTAAACTGGGCAAAAGCCCGAGTAGGATATAAAAAAGGTATTGCATATGGTTGTTCAAGGTCGGACCTTAGGTTTTAGGCCAATTTTCAATCATTAAAAACTCTTTTTCTTTAAAAGGAAGTTGTTGGTAAATTGATTCTGTGACAAATGGCATAAAAGGATGAAGCAGTTTTAAGGAATTCAAGAGAACATAAGCTAAAATTTGCTTGGTTTGCGCGTTGTTTTGTTTTTTAGCTGATTCAATGTATTTATCACAGAAATCATGCCAGAAAAAATCATAGAGCAAATGAGCAGCTTTGCCGAATTGGAATGTTTTTAAACAAGAATTTGTTTTTTTTATAGCAGCGTTTAATTGTTTAAGAATTTCTTTATCAGCTTTAGTGGTTTTTTTCCAATTAGGTTTATCAGGAATTTCAATTTTTTCTTTATCAACTTGCATTAGAGCAAACCTGCTTGCATTCCATATTTTATTAGCAAATTTTTTCCCCATTAAAATATTTTCTTCAGAAAAAAGAATATCTTGATTGGTTAGGGCTTGATAAAGCATGCCAAAGCGAGTAGCGTCAGCACCGTATTCATTAACTAAATCTAAAGGATCAATGCCAGTGCCTAATGACTTGCTCATTCTTTGGCCGTCTTTGGCAAAAATAGTGGCGTGAATAACAACATCTTGAAAAGGTATTTTTTTAATTAGTTCTGCGCTGGAAAAAACCATTCTTGCAACCCAGAGGTTAATAATATCGCGGGCCGTGCTTAAGGTGTCAGTTGGATAAAATTCTTTTATATCTTTAGTTTGCTTGGGCCAGCCTAAAGTGGCAAAAGGCCATAAAGCTGAAGAAAACCAAGTATCTAAAACATCTTTAATTTGTTCTGGCTTGCATTTATTGCAAGCAGAGCATTTTTTTGGTTTTTTATCCGCAGCAAAGTATTCTGTTTTTTTATTCTGGCATTGCCAAATAGGCAATTGATGTCCCCACCAAATCTGGCGGGAAATACACCAATCTTTAATATTTTTCAGCCAGTCAAAATATACTTTTTCCCATCGCTTAGGATGAAATTTAACTTTATTGCTTTTAACCGCTTTAATTGCTTGATTGGCAAGATTGTCCATTTTTAAAAACCATTGCGGGCTGATTAACGGTTCAATAGCTGAATTACAGCGATAACAGCGAGGAATTTGATGAGTATAATCTTTTGTTTTTTCTAATAATTTTTCTTTTTCTAATTCTTTAATAACTTTTTTACGAGCGTCTAAGACAGTTAAGCTGGCAAATTTATGACCAGCTCTTTTAGTCATTCGTCCTTTGTCATTAATAACTTGAATTGCTGGCAAGTTATGCCTTTGAGCAATTTCCGCGTCAATTATGGAATGGGCTGGAGTTACTTTTAATGCGCCAGTGCCGAATTCAGGATCAAGAATTGGATCAGCAATAATAGGGATTTCTCTATTAATTAATGGCAAGATTGCTTTTTGCCCAATTAGCTTTTTGTATCTTTTGTCATTAGGATGAACTGCTACTGCTGTATCGCCAAGCATTGTTTCTGGTCGGGTTGTAGCAACAGTAATATGTTTTTTTGTTCCAACTGGCTTAACTAAAGGGTATTTAATATACCATAAATGACTTTTTTCTTCTTTGTATTCTAATTCCAAATCAGATAAGCTTGTTTGACAACGCGGACACCAATTAATTACTCTTTTACCTTGGTAAATCCATCCTTTGTTATAGAAATGGAGAAAAGCGGATTTAACTGCTTCTTGGTAATCAGGATCCATAGTAAAAGCTGTTCGAGACCAATCGCATGAACATCCTAATCTTTTTAATTGTTCTAAAATCAAATTGCCGTATTTGTCTTTCCAGGTCCAGATTTCTTTAAGAAGTTTTTCTTTGCCAAGCTTATGGCGAGTTAATCCTTTTTTCTTTAATTCTTTTTCCACTACATTTTGAGTAGCAATGCCAGCGTGGTCAGTTCCAGGCAGCCATAGAGTTCTATACCCTTGCATTCTTTTCCAGCGAATTAAAGCGTCTTGAATAAAAGCGTTCATAGCATGGCCCATATGTAGTTCGCCAGTTACATTAGGAGGAGGAATAGTAATGGTATATGGCTTGCTATTCTTTTTTATTTTTAATTTATCAGGATTAAAAAAACCAGATTTTTCCCATTTTTGGTAAATCTTTTTTTCATTTTCTTTTGGATTGTATGCTTTGGATAATTCTTTCATTGTATTTAATATATCTTAAATTATTGTTTTAATCAATTAATTTTCAAATTTGCATTTGCGTCAACCTTAAGCCAGCTTTGTTTAGAAGCTGGCTTTTTCTTATAACAAGCAGCTATGGCGATCATTGCTCCATTGTCAGCGCATAAATTAATATCTGGAGTTTGGAAATTAATTTGAGGCAATTCTTTTTTAATTTTTTCTTTCAGTTGTTTTCTTAATTCTTGATTAGCTGCTACGCCGCCAGACAGAATAGCTGTTTTTGGGTTATGTTTTTTTGCAGCTTTAATTGTCTTATTAATTAAAACATCAATTACTGCTTGTTGGAATGAAGCAGTTATATTATTAATATATTCTTTAGAAAATTTCTTTTCTTTTTTACCCCGCCTGGCGGGGTAAACTTCGTAGAGCACAGCAGTTTTTAATCCAGAAAAAGAAAAATCAAAATCTTTTGTATTTATCATTGGCCGAGGCAAATCAAATGTTTGCGGATTTCCATTATCAGCTTTTTCAGAAATAATTGGGCCGCCTGGATAACCAAGGCCTAATAATTTAGCCACTTTGTCAAATGCCTCGCCAGCTGCATCATCTCTTGTTTGTCCAAGTAATTCATATTTTCCATGATCTTTCATAAGAATTAATTGGGTATGCCCGCCAGAAACAATTAAGCAAAGAACAGGAAACTTTTTAAGATTATTAGCGTATATATGTCCTTCAATATGATTAATCCCTATAATCGGTTTTTGCCAATTATATGCTAGGGCTTTGGCAAAATTAACTCCTACTAAAAGACAGGGAATTAAGCCAGGTCCGTTGGTTACAGCAATTAAATCAATTTTAGGATATTTAGCTTTTTTTAAAGCTTGTTCAAGGCAGGGTTTAATGTTTTCTAAGTGCGCTCGGGCAGCCAAATTAGGCACAACTCCGCCATATGGAGCATGCATCTTTATTTGAGAAGAAACTACATTAGATAAAATACGACAATTTTTTTTGTCGCATTCTACCAAAGCAATTCCAGTATCATCACAAGATGTTTCAATTCCTAAAATAGTCATATCTTTACAAATAATAGCTTAAGTTGTATGATGTGACAATAGACGGCCCCATCGTCTAGTGGTTAGGACGCCAGGTTTTCATCCTGGTAACAGGGGTTCGATTCCCCTTGGGGCTGCTAAATTGACAAAGTAGCACATTTGTGCTACTTTTTCTTTATTAAATGAAATATAAATGGTTAGTAATCTTTTTATTATTGTCCTTGGGATGGGCTTTTAGTTTTTCAGCAAGCGCTTTTGAAATTAAGGAAACTTATCCGCGGATAGCTAATTACTATCTTCAACCTTTAGTTCCTAAAGATCATTATGATGATTTAGCTAAGTATGATTTGTTAATCTTAGATGTTGATACTCAAACAATTAATCCAGATATGTTTTCTGATATTGAGGATAAAAATAAAGATATTCAGTTTTTAGCTTATCTTCCCAGTCAGAGCATTAATATAAGAGACCTTGATGATTGGGCTCGTTTCCGCAAGATGATCTATAATAAGATTAATTTCAATAATTGGTGGCTTAGAGATAGCAATGGCCAAATGATTGGTTTTTCAGAAACCTGGCCTTTTCTTAAATTTGTTAATCCAGTTAAGGACTGGAATGAATATATTTCAGATTTAGTAGTTAATGATGTGGCTAGTCGAGATATCTGGGATGGCATTTTTTATGATATGGTCTTTGCTAATTTATATTGGCTGAATAATGGAGATATTGATATAGATCAAGATGGACAGATAGACAGTTCAGAAGCCATTGATAATTATTGGCATTCACAAACTAATGATTTATTGCAAAAAACCAAAGCGAGGATTAATAAGCCATTAGTAGCTAATCTTAATTATCCGGATAATTATGAAGAAAATCTTAATGGAATAATGATGGAAAATTTTCCAGCTGAATGGCTGGGCGAAAAAGGATGGTTTCTTTTAATGAATTCGTACTTAAAAAATTTACCTGATAAAAATCAATTGCCCCAAATTTATATTATCAATTCTAATGTTGATAATACTTGGGAGATGGATAATTATCGTGAAATGCGCTTTGGTTTGACAAATACTCTTTTAGGAGACGGTTATTTCTCGTTTGATTCTGGCGACCAAACCCATAGTCAAACTTGGTGGTATGATGAATATGATGAAAATTTAGGCCGAGCTGAATCATTTTCATATAATCTGCTTGATCAGGGAAACAAGGAAATTAAATCAGGTTTATGGCGACGTGATTTTGAGAACGGCATTACTTTAGTTAATTCAACTGATCAAAATCAAGTTTATGTTTTTGACCAAGAAGAATTTGAAGCGATTAATGGAACGCAAGATCGTAGAATTAATCACGGAGCTAAAGTTAACTTGGTTAATTTAAAGCCAAAAGACGGAGTTGTTTTATTGAAAATAAATAAAGAGATAAGAAATACTAGTTTTAATAACGGAAGTTTTATTCGGATTTTTAATCAACAAGGCAATCAAACTAGAAATGGATTTTTTACTTATCAAGATAATTTTTCAGGGAATACCCAGATTTTAATAACTGATCTTGACAATGATAATAATGATGAAACATTAGTTAATGGTAATGGTGTAATTTCTATTCATCAGAATAACGGAGATGTAAATTCCTTTGTCCCGTATAATTTCTCTGGCAGCATATCTTTTGCAGTAGGCGATGTGAATAACAATGGTATTAATGAAATAGTAACTGGAGCTGGTTTTGGAGGCGGACCGCATATTAAAATATTTTCTCAAGACGGCCAATTATTAAACGAGTTTATGGCTTATGATCAGAGATTCAGAGGCGGAGTTGATGTAGCAGTAGGCGATGTTAATAAAGATGGATTTGAAGAAATAGTTACTGGCGCAGGATTTACTGGCGGGCCTCATGTCAAGATTTTTTCATATAATGGCCAATTATTAAACGAGTTTATGGCTTATGATGAAAGATTCAGAGGCGGAGTTGATGTAGCAGTAGGCGATGTTAATAACGATGGAATTATGGAAATAATTACTGGGGCTGGGCCAAGCGGCGGGCCTCATATTAAAGTGTTTTCCCAAGATAATCAGATTCTAAGTGAATTTATGGCCTATAATGAAAATGACAGAAATGGTATTATAGTATCATCTGGCGATATTACTGGAGATGGTTTGGATGAAATTTTAGTTGGGACAAATAATTTATGAATAAACAACCATTTTATAAAAAAATAGATTATACTGTTTGGGCTATTATTTTAACAATAGTGATTTTGTTTTTTATTAATATTTTGGTTTCAGTTCGTTATTGGGAATTAAGCGAAGAAATTACTCTTCTTTCTGGTAATATTAATGAAATTATTTTATTTAATAAAGGTAAGACTGATAAAGATTCAAAAGATGATTCAGATTCCCAGCCAGTGGCAGTTAATAAAAAAATCATTTTGGATGTAAAATCAGCTGGATATTATTATAGTCCTCAAGGCGATCAATTAGGTATTGGTCCTTTGCCGCCAATAGTAGATATTCGGACAAATTATTGGGTTTTTTGGGAAATAGGGAATTTTAATAAAGATTTAGAGAATTTTGTTATGACTGCTCAATTGCCAGATAATGTAATTTGGACTGGCAATAAAACTGTTTTAGCTGGAAAGCTTAATTTTGGACAAATGAGCAAGCGAATAGTTTGGGAAATTGATAAGATTGAAAAACAAGGGAGCTATAAGATAGGTTTTGAAATAGGATTGATTCCAGTCCAAAATGATATTGGTAAAATATTAAATTTATTAACAAATATTGAATATCAGGCAAAAGATAAGTTTAGCCAAGAAATTAAAAATAGTTTAAATAACATTACTACTGATTTAATTTTTGATAATTTAGCTAAAGGAAAAGCAAAAGTTATTCCTTTTGATTAAATATGCTATCATCAGAAAAGTATTATTTGAAAATAGGCAAAGCCAGTGATTTAAAAAGCCCGAAAGAAAGATTGATTTATCGGGCTTTTGAAATTATGCCAGGAGCTTTATCTTGGCTAACGCTATTAAGCGTTATTTTTTTATCTTGGCTTCAGCCAATCTGGGTTGCTTTTTTTATTATTGCTTTTGATGTTTATTGGCTGTTAAAAACAGTTTATCTTTCTGTGCATTTAAGATTTAGTTATCTTAAAATGAAAAGACAGATGAAAATTGACTGGATGGAGAAAGTTAAATCAGTTAAAAACAAGGACTGGCAGGATATTTATCATTTAGTCATTCTTCCTTTTTACAATGAATCATTAGAAGTAGCTAAAGAAACATTTCAGGCGATTATTAATTCAGATTATCCTAAAGATAAAATGATTATTGTTTTAGGAGCTGAAGAAAGAGCTGGGCAAACAGCCCAGGAAACAGCCCTAAAAATTAAAGAAGAGTTTGGCGATCAATTTTATAAATTCATGATTACTACTCATCCTCAAGATATTGCAGGAGAGTTAGCTGGCAAAGCGTCTAATATTACTTGGATGGCTAAACAAGCTAAAAAAGAAATTATTGATTTTAAGAAAATTCCTTATGAAAATATTATTGTTTCTTGTTTTGATATTGATACTCAGGTTTTTCCAAAATATTTTTCTTGCTTGACTTATCATTATTTAACAGCTGAAAAACCGACTCAGACCAGTTATCAGCCAGTTCCAGTTTATAACAACAATATTTGGCAAGCGCCTTGTGTTTCTCGGGTAGTGGCTACTTCAGGCACTTTTTGGCAGATGATTCAGCAACAGCGACCAGAACGGCTTTCTACTTTTTCTTCCCAAGCATTAAGCTTTAAAGCCTTGAATGAAGTTGACTTTTGGATAACTAATATTGTTTCTGAAGATTCGCGGATTTTCTGGCAATGTTTGCTTTTTTATAATGGAGATTACAAGGTAATGCCTTTGTATTATCCAGTTTCAATGGATGCTAATTTAGCCCCGACTTTCTGGCAAACATCAGCCAATGTTTACAAACAACAAAGACGTTGGGGTTGGGGAGCAGAGAATATTCCTTTTTTGTCTTTTGGATTTTTAAAGAATAAGAAAATTGCATGGCAAAAGAAATTTCATTGGACTTGGGTTCAATTTGAAGGATTCTGGTCTTGGGCAACCAATGCTATTCTAATATTTCTTCTTGGCTGGCTGCCTTTGTTTTTAGGCGGAGAAAAATTTAATGTTACCCTTTTATCATATAATCTGCCTCGGGTTACCCGAACTTTAATGACTTTAGCTATGATTGGCTTAGTTGGTTCGGCTATTTACAGCACCTTATTATTGCCAAAAAGACCTAAAAAACATGGAATAATCAGCCACTTGGGAATGGTTGTTCAATGGATTTTAGTGCCTTTTACTATTTTGTTTTTCGGAGCTATTCCAGGATTAGAAGCTCAGACCCGTTTAATGTTAGGCAAGTATATGGGATTTTGGGTAACGCCAAAAATAACGTCATCGGATGACGTTAAATAAATAGGGAAATGAAAAAGCCAGAGAGTGATTACTCTCTGGCTTCAGGGTTAGATACGGCTTTCTGTATCTTTTTCCCTTGTTTAATGAGCGGGCTCTCGAGAAGCACATGCCCACCCGGTCATTAAATAAAGGCTTTTTTACATTTAGAACAATAAAAAGGGCTGTTGTGGATTTCTTGGCTTGTGGCAATATGTCCACAAGCGCAAATGCCATATTGTCCTAAAGATGCTTTTTTAACAGCTTTTTCTGCTGTTTTTATGTTTTTTGGAGTTCCGCCGTTACTTTCAAAGTACTCTTGGACGCTTTTTAAGGTTTTTAGAATTTCTTTTGCCGAGTTCGTTGTAGTTGTTCTGGCCTGTAATTCCATTGTTTTCCTCCTTTTAAGAGCATTTAGGCGAGCAAAGTTCAAATGATGGAACGGCTTTTAAACGGTCAGGCGGGATTTTTTTTCCGCAATTTTCGCAGATTCCAAAAGTGCCGTTTTCTATTTTTTCCAGCGCTTTTTTACACTTTTGGATAACTTCTTTTTTTATCTTTGGCACCTCCTTGGCAAAAAATTCATAGTATGAAGAGTAAGAATCAATATTAGTTTCTTTTAAGCTCTTCTGAAAACCTTTTATTTTTCTTTCAAGCGATTCTTTGATTTCTTGCAAATACAACACCTCCTTCTATTTAATTTTTAAAGTGATAAAATCTAATTACAGATTAACTTAATAGTTTACTTTTGTCAACCCTAAGCCAAGGTCCGACCTTAAAATGCCTAACCTTTCCATCTAAATCTCTTTTAATTAGCAAATATCTATAATTATCGTTGGGTAAGGTTAGGCATTTTAAGGTCGGACCTTATTCTAAAGATTTTGATTAATTAAGTTTTTTTCTAAAACAATGCTGGCTGCCTGACGAGCTTGTTTGATTAAATCAATATCATTTAAAGAAGCCATAATTAAATCAGGAAATCCCCATTGGCGGGTTCCCAAGAAATCGCCAGCTCCTCTGATTTTTAAATCTTTTTCAGCTAATTCAAAGCCGTCTTGGTTAATAACAATGGCTTTGAGCCGCTGATTTGTTTTTTTCGCTGGAGAATCAGCAAAAAGAAAACAATAGGATTGATCGCTGCTTCGGCCAATTCTGCCTCGGAATTGATGAAGCTGAGCCAAGCCAAATCGGTCAGCTCCTTCAATCATCATTACTGTGGCATTGGGAATATCAACGCCGACTTCAACCACTGAAGTAGAAATCAAAATATCTGTTTTTCTTTTTTGGAAATCTTTCATAATGTTTTCTTTTTCTTTTGGTTTAAGCTTGCCATGAAGCATGTTGATTCTTAATTGAGGAAATATTTCTTGAGAAAGCTTTTTGTATTCTTGAGTTACAGATTTGACCGCTAATTTATCCGATTCATCAATTAGCGGGCAAATAACAAAGACCTGTTTTTTTTGTTTAATCTGGTTTTTGATAAAATCATAGGTTTTTTGCCGGTCATCCGGAGTAATGATTTTAGTGATTATTTTTTTTCTGCCTCGGGGCATTTTTTTAATTAAAGAAATATCCAAGTCGCCATAAAGAGTTAAAGCCAAAGTTCTGGGAATAGGAGTGGCTGTCATTGAAAGCAGATGCGGTATTGTTGACAATCCGTCTTTTATTTGATAAATCTTTCTTTGCAAAGCAGCTCGTTGAGCAACGCCAAAACGATGTTGTTCATCAATAATAGCCAAGGCTAAATTATTAAAAGATAAATCTTCCTGAATTAATGAATGAGTGCCTATAATAATGTCTATTTTTCCGTCAGAGATTTGCTTTTTTAATTTGGCCCGGGTTGTTTTTTTAGTTAATCTAACTTCAGAGCTGGTTAATAAGGCGATTTTTAAATTAGATTTTTTAAGGAATTTCTTAAAAGTTTCAAAATGCTGCTTAGCCAGTATTTCAGTTGGCGCCATTAAAGCAGCTTGATACCCGGTTTTAGCAGTTTCCAGGGCAGATATAATGGCAACAATGGTTTTGCCTGATCCAACATCGCCATTAAGCAATCGATTCATGGGTTTATCCTGATTAATGTCTTGAAGAATTTCCCAGGCAGTTATTCTTTGATCATTAGTTAATTTAAAAGGCAGGCTTTTGACAAAAGCTTTAATTAGTTTTTGATCAAAAGGAATATCAGGCGCTTTTTCTTGAGCTAGTTTTTGTTTTTGTTTAAGCGCGCTTAATTGGATTAAAAAAAACTCATCAAAAGCCAATCGCTGGCGAGCCTTTTGAGCTGAAACAGCGTTGTCTGGAAAATGAATTTGCTTGATAGCTTGATTAAGGTTAAACAGGTTGAATTCTTTCTTAATTTGTTCAGGCAGAAAGTCAGTTATTTTATCAGTTAGGAATAATAAGGGTTTGATTAAATAACGGAGATAGCGGGAAGATAAGCCGGCTGTTTCGTGATATACTGGAACTAATCTGCCGGTATGAGTTGCATCTTTTTTTCTATTAGCAATCTCGTAAACCGGATTAGAAAGACAAAGAGTTTTTTTAGAAAAAGTCAATTTGCCGGAAAAATTAGCTGTTTTGCCTTTTTTAAGAGTATCAATTAAATATGGCTGGTTAAACCAGACAATTTTAATGGTGCCGCTTTTATCTTTAACCAAAGCTTCAGTTAAAACCATTTTTTTATAAGGAATCCGAGTGTTCTTTATTTCATTAACTTTTGCTTGAATAGTTGCTATTTGTCCTTGTTTAAGATTGCTAATTAAAACTGTCTTGCTAAAATCATCATATCTATGGGGGAAATGAAAAAATAGGTCCTGGATGTTTTTGATGTTAAGCTTATGAAGCTTTTTCAAATAAGCAGGACCTACTTTTTTAATATTTTTAATTTTAGTATTTAAAGACAACATGCATCCTCGGCAGGATTCGAACCTGCGGCCTCTTCCTCCGCAAGGAAGCGCTCTATCCAACTGAGCTACGAGGACATTTAAAATTTTAAGCTTCTGGATAAATTATCAATTAAAGATTCAGCATGTTTTCTTTCAGGCAAGTATTTGATTAAGATTTTTCTGATTTCAGCCGGGTTTTGGCTGCCTAAGGGTATTTTAATATATGGTATAACTGTTTTTTTGCTCCGCAAGCTGATTTCTTTTGGCCCGTCTGGATCATAAAAAATCCAAAAGGATTTTAAATTATCAAAAGGATAAACAGTTTTTTCAATCTGAACTCCTTTAGGAGTAATAGCCAATTTTATATCCCTTGGTTTTTTAAGGCCAAAAGCAACTATTGAAAAGTATCCTAATCCGATTAATAAGACAAAAAGGATGTTTTTAGTGAACAAAGCCCATAGAAATAATATGATGGCAAATATGCCAGTGATTACAAACCAGGATTTTTCTTTATTATAATATTCAAATTCAGGAGCTGACCATTTAATTTGATTTTTTGACATAATATAGCGGATTTATCACGCCGAAGCTGAGCCGAAAAGCGGGCAAAGCCCGCCTTCGCTCTGCAAAGCAGAGCTTCGGCGAGGCAAAGGCGGAGAGGGTGGGATTCGAACCCACGGTTGTCAAAGACAACAATAGTTTTCAAGACTATCCCGTTCAACCAGACTCCGGCACCTCTCCATTATTTTATATTTTTACTGGCGGTGTGGATTTCCAAAAGTTAGAACTTTCTGTTACCTTATATTAAACCAAAAATCTGCGAATTATGCAAATTATACAGAAAAAATCCGAGCTGGTTTGAAATTCCTAAGTTTTAAATTAAGGTCTATTAATTATTTTTTCTTTTCATTTGACCAGAAAGTAGCTGGCCAATATCTACATTAAGATTAGAAGAGATTTCGTAACTTTTTGCAATAAAATGTTTTGAGTGGCCTGCGCGCCATATTCTTTCCTGTTTGTTAGAATAAGAAGATTTTATTAGGTCATCTATCTTTTGTGGATATATAGCAGAATCCTTATCTGTTTTAACATTATATTCCCAGTGATGTATCAATTCATGTACTACTATAATATTGACTTTTTCTTTTGAGTTTATTGCTTCTACATGTAAAAAAATCTGAGGTATACGATGCCACGATTTATATTGCGCACCTCCAAAATTATAGATAGGTTCTATTTTTGGAACTATACTTATTTGAACTGGCGGCAAGATGTTATTAAATAGTTTCTTGTTATATCTTGAAACCAAGTTTTTTAAATAAGCATACGCTTGTTTTTCAGAACCAAAGGTTTTGTTTGTAATCTGGATTAGTTGTTGTATTTCTTTATCCATATTTAAAATCAGTTTTTCTTTTCCCTTTTGACATAAGATATGTTATACTAAATATGATACTAATTGATACTTTCAATATTACTATGACTGTGGATAAAAATCAAATTTATACTACTGAAGAAGTGGCTGAAATTTTAAAGGTTTCGCCAGTCACTATTAAAAGATATATTGCCGAGAATAAAATACCTTCAATTAAATTTAATGGTCTGAGGAGATTTAAGGGTGAAGATTTAATAAAAATCTTAAAAACTAAAAAACATGGCAAAAAATTGGGTTAATACAATTCAGAATATAGACTGCCTTGAGGGATTAAAATCCTTGCCAGATAATTCTATTGATTTAATTTTTACAGATCCTCCTTATGGTTTAAATAAAACGGGCATCAAAAATGATCATAATTTAAATTTATTTTATTCAATATTGCCTGAAAGTTATAAAGTTTTGAAAAATGATGCATTTTTAATAACTTTTTTCAGTACAAAATTTTTGCCAGATATTTTTAAAAATAATCCATTTCAATATTTTTGGAACTTCGTTTTATTCTGTCCCAATGGAAGAGTAATATCGCCAATAGGATTTACAAAATATATGTCTTGTATGGTGTTTAAAAAGGGCAATCCAAAAATGACTAAGAGAGGTAAAGATATTTTTATAGATACTCCAGGAAAAATGGTAGAGCCAGATGAAGGCTTTATCAATCACCCCACACCTAAGCCTAAAACTTTTATCAAAGAAATTTTGATGATGTTTTCAAAAGAAAATGATGTTATTTTAGATCCCTTTATCGGAAGCGGGAGCACGGCAGTTGCTTGCAAACAATTAAAAAGAAATTATATAGGATTTGAAATTGATCCAAAATATTGTGAGTTAGCTATTAACAGACTAAAAAAGTTTTAATTATGATAAATAAACAAGAAATTTTAGGTCAATATTTTACGAAAATCGAAATAGTTAAAAAACTATTAGATTTATTATTTAGTTATAAAAAATACAATGAAAATATAAAAATATTAGAACCTTCATCTGGAACAGGTAATTTTGTTAGAGTTTTAAAAGAAAAAGGATTTAAAAATACTAATGATTGTGAAATAGACCCAGAATTAACAAAAAAACCATCTGATTTTTTTAATCTATCAGTCCAAAATAAATATGATTTTATTGTGGGCAACCCTCCGTTTAGCAAGTATAATCTAAAAGAAAGTTATTTTTTTCCAAAAAATTATTTAAAATCAGAAGTCTCGCTAATTGATTATTTAACAAAGATAGAAATGAAAAAAGAAAAAGAAAAAATTGAAAATGCTTTTATATTAAAATCATTAAAGCATTTAAAAAATGAAAATTCTTCCATTGGTTTTGTTTTGCCTATTTCTTTCTTCATAAAAAATAAAAATAAAAATATTAAAATTGAAATTTTAAAATATTTTTCATCAATTATTGTTTATCAAAATGATAAAATTTGGTTTGATAGAAATATACCTTGTTGCTTTGCTATATTTGCTAATATCGAAAAATTAAAAGATAAAATAATTATAATATACGAAAACAGCATTAAGAATGAGGAAGTATTTAATATAGATAAATTTAATGAAGAATTAATTCCACAAGTAATTTTTCATAAAAATAATGGATATGTTGAAAATGATAAAGGCGTTCCGTTAAATAAATATTTTGAAAGTAAAAACATAAAAGTCCAAAAATCATACAAAGAAAACAATATTTCAGCTAAAAATATTCTTGCAAAAAACAAAATTCCATTAGGCAAAACAATTGAGGATTATAAAATTGCAGTAGTTCGAGTGGGAAATGCAAGCGTAGGAAAATGTGGTTTAGTTAATGCAAGGGAAGATATTCTAAATGATATGTTTTACGTTTTTGATGTCCAAGATCAATATAAAAAAAATAAACAGATAAAAGAAATTATCTGTAAACAAATTAACGAAAGAATTGATTATTTTAGAAATATCACTTGCCGAGTAGGCAGTAAATCAATTAAAAAAGAGGATATTTATAACTTTAAAGTTATTATTTAATAATATCATTTAATATTTTTTTCATATCCCAAAGATGATCTTGAGAGGCAACCATAAAACTTTCAGCAATATTAACTAGATCTTCTTTTCCTATGGGTAGGTATATAATCTCATTAGATTTAGCTGTTCTGCCAATAATCGACTGTTCTTTATCATCAAATAAATTTTTAATATAAGAGCAAAAATAAATCATACTTTGATATCCAACAGCACGTTGTTTATGTTCTAAGATAATCTCTACAAAATTATTTTCATTTATTTTATTTATAAATAATGGTGTCTTTTCTTCATAATACTCAAATTTATTATAAATCTTTTTATTAACAGATGTTCTGATAATTTTATATTGCTTTTCAATATCAAGAGTTTTATCTTGATTAAAACCTATTAAACTCTTAATTTCTTTTTTGTTTATTAAATTATTTTCTAGAGCAAATTTGAACATATCAGCTAACTCATAACGAACATAAATATTATCGTTTTTATGTTCTTTTTTTATTATTGTTTCATTATGTTTTTTAAAGATATTTTCTAATTTATTTTTAAACTCTTTTTTGCTATTTATCTTATTATTTTGTATAAAATTTTTTAAAGCAGAAACAACATTCTTGTTTTTATAATTTAAAGAAAGATCATTAATAATTTTTAGTCTTACTTTTTTATTTTTTGCCTTTCTATAATTATCCCAAATTTTATCAAAAGGAAGAAAATAAGATATCTGCCATTCAATATAAAAATCATCAGTAAAAGGATTCTTTTTTACTGAAACTGGGTTTCCAAAATTATTAATACGTTTTTTTACTCTGATTTTGCTTGTAGCGCCTGTAAGCGGGATGGCACAAATAATTTTATTATTCTTAATTATTAGGCTAGACATTTTTTTATTATAAATTAAAAAAGTTTTAATATGAAAATTAATAAAGAAAGAGAGATTCGCTGCGTAATCTAACCTCTCCATATATAGGTTTTGTTAAATTATATTTTAAAAGTAGAGTTCGAAAATCAAAATATTCATTTAGGATTTTTGGTTCAATTAAAATTTTAAAAGGTTCTTTTTCAAGAATTAATTTTCCTTGTTTGATTATATTGTATTTTAATTCTGGTTGTTCAACTGTGTTTAGAATAACAATATCAACTTTATCAGTTTTTAAAACATCGCTTATTTGATTTAATAATTTTATTTTAATTTCAAATAGCTTTTTTTTATTTTTTTTATCTAAATAGACAGCAAAGTCATAATCGCTCAATGACCCTGTTTTATTTGTTATTTTTGAACCAAAAAAATAAACCAGTTTTATTTCTGGATAAGAGTTAAAAATAGGCAATACTTTATTTATTGTATTTTGAATAGTCATCTGGCGGAAGAGGCGGGATTCGAACCCGCAAGCCCAAAAGGGCGACAGCTTAGCAAGCTGCTGGAATACCGTTATCCGACTCTTCCAAAGCTATTTTTACAATACCTTATTTTAATCGTTTCTTCAAGTGTTGTTTTAGATTAGATTTTTAATTTATCCACATATACTATTTTAATTAATCATGATAAAATATAAATATATGGATCAATTAGAAAATCAATCACAACAGCCAAACATTCCAAAAAAATTTCATTTGCCTGCCTGGGATATTATTTTAATCGCAGTTTTAATTATAGTTGTTGTTGGCGCAGGAGGTTATATTACTTATCAATATTATTATTCTGAACCAGAAGAACAACCAAACAACCAACAACAAGTTAATCAACAACAGATAACTGACAAAACAATTCTTTGGCAGACCTATAGAAATGAAGAGTATGAATTTGAGGTGAGGTATCCAGAAACATGGAAATTTACAAAAAAAGATGATATAAATCCTAAATATCATTCTTTTGCTTTTCTTCCGCAAGACAAAACATCAGAAGATACATATTCAATTGATATATTTTTTATTGAAGATATGAATGATGACGAATATATTAATGGAATTATGCAAATAAACGCTCCAAATACAAAAACAGAATCATGGATGTTATTAGGAAATGAAAAAGCAACTTATTATAAAATAGAGCATAAATGGAAAATAGATAATAAAGAATATTGGCATGTTGATAATATTATTACTGCAAATAAGTCTGATAATTTATATGTAATCAGGTGTCGCGATCATATTAAAGATCGTTGTAATTTTGATGTTTTTAATAACATGGTTCAAAGTTTCAAATTCATTGACTAATTTTAAATATCATTTCTTAAAGAATTAGAAAACTGTCTAACTAATAGACAGTTTTTTATTATCACCCCTTAGCTATTACTAATCCATAAATCTTTTTTGGTTTTAATGGCTTTAATACTTTAGCGCATTCTTTTAAGGTGGCGCCGGTTGTGGAGATATCGTCTATGAGAATAAAGGAACGTCCTGAAAATGACGTCCTTGTTCCAAGAACATCATTTTTCAAGACGTTCCTTGAATTTAAAGCAAAGGCATGTTTAATGTTTTGTTTTCTCTTTTTGGCATTTTTAATTTTCATCTGCGGCAAAGTATGTTTTGTTCGGATGAGCAGATTATTGATTATAGGAATATTTAATTCTTTGCTGATTTGCCGGGCAAGAAGATCAGCCTGGTTAAATCCGCGCCATCTAAGACGTTTTAAATGAAGAGGAATAGGAATAAGAATAGGATTTTTAATATTTTGTTGATTTAGTTTTTTAACCATTAAATGCCCAAGGGGCTTGGCTAATTTTTTAACAAAGTCATATTTATATCTATGAACAGCTTTTTTAATTAAAGGATGATTATAATGGCTAGTAATAATTAAATTTTTAACTGGTTGATTTTTAATAAGCGGTATTTTTTCAAAACAAGCAGAACAGATAAATTTTCCTTCTTGGTTGCATTCAAGACAGCTAATAGGAAATAGCAAATCAAGGATAAATTTTTTCATAAATATATTTTATCATATTATAAGAGATTGTGGATATCTTTAATTGGTTTGCTTTTTCAGATATGGTATAATCATATTAACTGAAACAAGACAATGTTTTTATTTAAAAAAAAGCCAAAGAGTTTTTTAGGTGTTGATATTGGCGCTTCAGCAGTTAAGCTGGTTGAATTGAAAAAACAAGACCAAAGATACGAATTGAAAAATTACGCTATTTTTTCTTTAGAAGAGTATCTTAAGAAAAATGATTACAAGGTTAGCTCAAGGTCTCTTAAGATTTCTAATGAAGAAGTAGCCGGGATTATAAAGAAGAGCATTAAAGAAGCAAAGATTGAATCTAAGGATGCTTATTTTTCTATTCCTATTTGCTTTAGTTTTTCAACTCTGATTGATTTTCCGAATATGTCTGAAAAAGAAATTGCCGCGGCTATTCCTTTTGAGGCAAAGAAATATATTCCGATTCCTATATCTGAAGTAGTTTTGGATTGGAGTATTGTTGATTCACCGGTTAAAAAATCCGAGTATCAAGCATTGCTTATTGCTGTACCTAAAAAAATCGTTAATAACTATAAACAGATAGCCATTTTAGCAGGGTTAAATCTTAAAGCTATGGAAGAAGAAGTTTTTAGCTTGGCCCGTGTTTTAGTTGGCAATGACAAAAGCGCTATTATTTTAATTGACGCTGGCGCGCGTTCTATTAGCGTTAGTATTATTGATGATGGGTATATTCGAATAACTCATAATTTGGAAATAGGAGGAGCAAAAATAACTCAAGCTATTGCTCAACAAGTAGATTTGAGTTTAGAAAAGGCAGAAATGTTAAAAAAAGAGTTGTCAGACAAACAACTGTCTAATGAAATTACACCTCAACTAAAAGGAAGCATTCAGCCTAGTTTAGGAGCTATTGTTATTGAAATAAGGAAAATAATTGATTCTTATCAAGGCAAGTATAACCAGAAAATTGAAAAATGTATTTTTGTCGGCGGCGGTGTTTGGTTGTCTGGTTTTAGCGATTATTTAACAGAGAAATTATCTCTGGATGTTTCAATAGGAGATCCTTTTGCCCGGATAATTCATCCTCCTTTGCTCAAGCCGGTTTTAAAAAAGTTAGGCCCAGCTTTAGTTGTAGCTACTGGATTGGCTATGAGGGAATAATATTAGAATAATATTATATTATGGATATTAAATTAATACCAGATAAATATAAAAAAGGAGACAGGGTTGGCATTAAAAAAGAAGCCTCGGTTCTTGGCCGTTTGGCTAAAAAAGCAACCCCTAAAGGCAATCTTTTGTTAATTCTAACAATTGGTTTTTTAATAGTGGTTGTCTTAGCTTCTTTGGGATTGTTGGGATATCAAAATAGCTTAGCTAAACAAAAAGCATCTTTGGTTGAAAGCATAGAAAAATTGCAAGATCAGAGAAACGCTGATTTGGAAAGTAATTTTACAGAGTTAGGAAGGAGAATTAAAGGTTTTGAAAAATCTTTAAAAAGACGCGTCTATTTTTCTAAAATCTTTGAAATGATTGAAGAATTAACCCTTTCCCAAATTAAATTTGTTGATATGAATATAGATTTGTCTCAAAATAATTTTAAACTGAAAGCAGAAGCAGATAGCTATAGCGCTTTGGCTAAACAAATTATTGCTTTTGAAGAGGACGCGAGGATTAAAAGCATTGAACTTTCAAAAGTTGGATTAAGCATTTACGGAAGAGTTGCTTCTGAATTGTCAATAGAATTAAACAATGATTTTTTGTTTTCTGAATAAACATGAATAAAAAAAATATTGTCATTTTAATTAGTTTATTAATAGGCGCGGTTTTGATATTTATATTTGTAAACCCTCTTTGGTCTTCAATTAAAAATTTACAAGAAGAGATATCTCAAAACGAGAATTATTTAGCTAAATTAAAAGAGCTTTTAATAAAAACAGAAGAACTTAATCAAAAGTATCAGGAAATAGGGCCGGAAGCAGATAAGCTTTTTTTAGCATTGCCTAAAGAAAAAGACATTCCTTTTCTATTGGTTCAATTTGAATCATTAGCTTCAAGTAATGGATTATTATTGGAATCAATAACATTTGAAGAAAACAAAGATATCCAAGAAGTTTTTACTGTAGATGTAAAAATTAATGGCTCTTACAGCGCTTTTAATAATTATTTAGAAGCTTTAGAAAACAGCATCAGGGCCATTGATGTTTATTTAATTAATTTTACCCCTTTTGTGGACAAAGATGATCCATTGGCCAGTTTAGATATTTTTGAATTTAATGTAAAAGCAAAGGTTTACTATATTAAATAAGTTTAAAGATATGCCTTTAAAATTTCTTTCTAAAGATTCTGTTTCTTTTCCTCAGGAAAAAAAGCAACAAGTACTATCAATTGTTTTTGTTGTTATAATTATAATAGCCATTATTATTCTGTATTTTGGAATTTGGCGTTCTCCGTCATCTCCAGACGAGCCTTTTGAGGATCCAGATTTGCTATTAGTCGCTAAAAACATATCTTCTGTGGAAAAGGTTATCAATAGGATTGATTTTGATGTTAGTTTTTTAAAAAAACCGTCTTTTCAAAATTTAAAAGTTTACAGCCAATGGCCTTTAGAAATAGGTTTAAAAGGAAAAGAAAATCCTTTTTCATCGCAATAAGGGCCTTATAACCAATGGAACTTAAAAAAAAAGACAATTTAAAAACAAAAACAGATGAAACAAACAAAAAGACATTGAAGTTTCCTTTTATTGATTTAACTGACAAAGATATCCCAGTAGATGTTTTAAGAGAAATTCCCGAAGAAGCAGCTATTTTCTATAAATTTGTTCCTATAAGCAAGCAAAAAAATGTTTTAGAAGTAGGAATGCTTAATCCAGACAACCTTAAAGCCAAAGAAGCTTTAAGGTTTATTACTCAGAGAAGCGGATTGGAAACAAAAATATTTTCTATTAATGAAGTAGGTTTAAAAAAGATTTTAAAACAGTATCGGACTTTTCGCGGAGAGGTTCGGGAAGCTCTCCATGAATTAGAAAAGGAATTAGAATCAGAAGAAGAAATCGAATTAATTAAAGGAAAGAAAAAAACCAAAGATGCAGCTCAAAGGATTGTTACTGAAGCGCCAGTAACCAAGATAGTAGCTGTTATTTTAAAGCACGCTATTGAAGGAAAGGCCTCTGATGTTCATATTGAGCCGGTTGAAAACGAAGTAAAGGTTCGTTTTAGGGTTGATGGAATTCTTTACACCAGCCTTATTCTTCCAAAAGAGATACAACTATCTATAACTTCTCGGGTTAAAATACTTTCTGATTTAAAGATTGATGAAACAAGAGTGCCTCAAGATGGTCGGTTCCACGCAGTAATTGGCGGGAACCAGGTTGATTTTAGAGTTTCCACATTTCCAACAGTTAGCGGAGAAAAAGTGGTTTTAAGAGTTTTAGATCCAACAGTTGGAATGAAATCTTTTGATGATTTAGGGCTTCAAGGATATAATTTAAGAACTTTGGAAACGAGCATTAAAAATCCTTTTGGCATGATTTTATTAACCGGTCCAACCGGCTCTGGCAAAACAACAACTCTTTATTCAATTTTAAGCAAACTTAATCAGGAAGCTATTAATATTGTCAGCTTGGAAGATCCAGTTGAGTATTTTGTAAGAGGAATTAATCAATCTCAAATCAGACCGGAAATAGATTATACTTTTGCCTCTGGTTTGCGTCATATTCTCAGGCAGGATCCAGATGTTATTATGGTCGGAGAGATTAGAGATGAAGAAACAGCTAATTTAGCTATTCACGCTGCTTTAACTGGTCATATTCTTCTTTCTACTTTGCATACTAATAATGTTATTGGAGTCATTCCTCGCTTAATTGATATAGGAATTGAACAATTTCTTTTGCCATCTTCTTTAAGCTTGGCCATTGCTCAGCGATTAGTAAGGCGGCTTTGTCAAGATTGCCGGAAAGAAATAACTGCTTCAGCTCAGATAACCCAGACTATTAAAGAGGAATTAGCCAAATTAAGTCCTGAACAAAAAAAAGAATTTCCTTGGCAAGAACCGTTTAAGATATATCAAACCGTTGGCTGCAAGCTTTGCGGAGAAAAAGGAACCAAAGGAAGAATTGCTCTTTATGAAATATTGAAAATGACTCCTCAATTAGAGGAGATTATAAATGAAAAGGTGACCGAGTTAAGAGTAGAAGAAGAATCTAAAAGGCAAGGCATGATTACTATGAAGCAAGATGGAATTTCAAAGGTTCTCCAAGGCATTATTTCTTTTGAAGAAATGATCAGGAAAGTTGAAGGAGATTAAA
>CAZQLH010000002.1:0-40921 GCA_964594155.1 uncultured Candidatus Saccharibacteria bacterium | reverse complement strand
TTAATATTATGAAAAAAATACTTATTATTGAAGACGACCCATTTCTTAGCGAGATGTACGCAGCTAAGTTTTCCCAAAATGAGTTTCAAGTTGAGGTAGCTGTTGATGGGAAGGCCGGGTTAGCTAAAATCAAGGAGTTTGTTCCTGGTTTAATACTTTTAGATATTGTTTTGCCCAAAATGGACGGTTTTGAAATATTAAAGAAGATTAAAGGCGATTCAAAGTTAAAGAATATTCCTATTGTTCTTTTGACTAATCTTGGCCAAAAGAACGAGATTGAAAAAGGAATGTCTTTAGGAGCAGATGAGTATATTATCAAAGCTCATTTTACGCCAACAGCTGTTGTAGCTAAGGTCAAAGAGCTGCTTTTAAATAATTAATTTAAGGAAATAATCATGAATAGCGAGCAATATAAATCAAAGCTTGGAAAAATACTGGACTCAGCTATAGAAAAAAAAGCAACTGATGTTCATCTTTCACCTGGGCGCGCTCCAATGCTTAGAATTAACGGTAAATTAGTTACTTTGGAAAAAGAACCGTCATTAACTGATAAGGATACAAAAGAATTGACTTTTTCTTTTCTTCCAGAAGAACGAAAAGAGCAATTTTTAAGCCAGAGAGATATTGATTTATCTTTTGATCATAATAACAAAGCGCGCTTCAGGGTTAATATCTATTATCAGTTAGGCCAGATTAGCATTGCTATGCGTTTAATTCCGAATAAAATCAGAGATATTAAAGAGCTTAATCTGCCAGACATTATTTATGATATTGCCAAAGCTCCCCAAGGGTTTTTTTTGGTAGTTGGTCCTTCTGGTCATGGTAAATCAGCTGCTTTAGCTGCTTTGATTGATGAAATAAATCATACTCGCCAAGAACACATAGTTACTATTGAAGATCCAGTAGAGTATCTATTCACTGAAGATAAATGCGTTATTAATCAACGAGAAGTAGGCGAGGATGTTCAGAATTTTCATCGGGGCTTGCGCGAAGTTTTCAGGCAGGATCCAGATGTTATTATGATTGGCGAGATGCGCGATCCAGAAACAATTAGCAGCGCTGTGACAGCGGCAGAAACCGGTCATTTGGTTTTAACCACTTTGCATACAAACACAGCTGCTCAGACCGTTGATAGAATTATTGATAGTTTCCCGCCTTATCAGCAAAATCAGATTCGCATGCAGTTATCATCAACTATTTTAGGGATTTTATCCCGCCGGCTGCTTCCTTGTCTAAAAGGAGGGGTGATTAACGCTGTTGAGTTAATGATAGCTAATTCAGCGATTAGAAATTTAATTCGAGAAGGAAAAACCCATCAGATAGATATGATTATTGAAACCAGTTCCAATGAAGGAATGATTTCTTTAAATCGTTCTTTGGCTGATTTAGTTAATCGCAAATTAGTTTCTTTGGAAGAAGCAGAGTTGCGTTCAACTAATCTTACAGAATTAAAAATGTTATTAAAAAAATGAAATTTAATTATTCAGTCCGAGACCAGCAAGGAAAAACCCAATCAGGAACAATAGAAGCTCTTGATCAATCAACTGCCTTGGAAACTCTTCAGGGCCATAATTTAATAGTTGTTAAGCTTGAGCCGACTGAAGGGATATTTTTTCTCTCTAAGAATATTAAATTTTTTGAACGAGTTAATAAAAAAGAAGGTTTTGTTTTTTTTAGACAATTGTCTATTTTAATTGGCGCAGATATTCCTTTGGTTCAATCTTTAAGAACATTGGGAAAACAGGTTGAGAACCATTATTTCAAAGAAGTTATTATAAAAGTGGCTAATGATGTTAATGGGGGCATGGCTTTTTCTAAGGCCTTGGCTAAACATCCAAAAGTATTTTCTTTCTTTTCTGTGAATTTGATTAAAACAGGCGAAGTGGCTGGCCAGCTTCAAGAAAGCTTAGTTTATTTAGCTGATCATTTGGAAAGAGATTATTATCTTATGACCAAGGTCAGAGGGGCTATGATTTATCCTTTTTTTATCCTAAGCGCTTTTTTAGTGGTTGGAGTTTTGATTTTAGTTATGGTTATTCCCAGCTTAACTTCTATTTTAATTGAATCTGGCCAGGAATTGCCTTTATCAACTAAGATAGTTATTGCAACAAGCGGTTTTATTAGAAGCAAAGGATGGGTAATTTTGCTGATTTCATTGGTTGCTGGTTATGGCGTTTGGAGATATAAAAAAACAAAACAAGGAAAGCTTTATTGGGATAGTTTTAAGCTGAAAATCCCTATTTTCGGTAAAATTATTCAAAAAGCTTACTTAGCCCAGATAGCTGACAGCTTAAGCGCTTTGTTCAAGGGCGGGGTTTCAATTATTCAAAGCTTAGACATTCTTGGGGAAGTTATTGATAATGTTGTTTTCCAAAAAATTATTTTTAAAGCCAAAGATGAGGTTAAATCAGGAAAAAGCATTAGCGTTGTTTTAGAACAATACGATGAATTCCCTTCTTTATTCTGTCAAATGATTAAAACTGGAGAGGAAACAGGAAAGTTAGACGATATTTTAGAAAAACTGAATAGTTTTTATAACAAGGAAATAGAGAATGTGGTTGACAATCTTAGCCAATTAATTGAGCCAGTTTTGATTATTGGATTAGCCATAGGAGTCGGCATTCTAATTTTTGCCGTATTTATGCCTATTTATAATTTGGCTGGAGGCATATAATAATGTATAATAAAGAAATGTATAAAAAAGAAAAACAACAAAATAATGGATTTACCTTAATTGAGTTATTGGTAGTTGTTACTATTATTGGTCTTTTATCAACTATGGTTTTGGTTTCTTTGAATACAGCCAGGATAAAGGCGCGCGATGTCAGGCGATTGGCTGATTTAAGGCAAGTTGCTTTAGCTTTAGAATTGTATTATGACGATAATGCCAGTACTGGCTATCCTGGGACTAGCGGCAGTAATAATTGGTCAGCAATAACTTCAGCTTTAGAGCCTGATTATATTTCTTCTGTTCCTGTTGATCCGGGAAACGGGTCTTATGAATATTGGGTAGATACAGATAATCAAAGCCATGTTTTGAACGCTACTTTAGAAGACAGCAACAGCCCGGCTTTGAATGGAGATTTGGATGGATCTGTTTTGGGCTGTAATTGCGATGATCCGGAATATTGTATTCAGCTTTAGAAAAGGTCGAAATTAGATATTAAAATTTATCCTTTGATGAAGGGAGGTGAAAAAAATGTTAAAGTTTTTTAGCAAGAGAAGAGGAGAAAGTGGTTTTACCTTAATTGAACTCTTAGTAGTTATCGCTATTATTGGTATTTTAGCAACCATTGTTTTGGTTTCTTTGAATACAGCCAGGCAAAAAGCTAGGGATACCCGTCGAATTAGCGATATGCGCCAGGTAGCCTTGGCTCTGGAAATGTATTATGATGATAATTCTGCTTATCCAGGAAATACAGTTAGCGCTAATGAATGGGCTGATATGGAAACTGCTTTAGAAACCGGATATATTACTTCTGTTCCAGCTGATCCAGGAAGCGGAACTTATCAGTATTATATAGATTCAGCCACTAGCCCGCAGAATTATGTATTAGGCGCTACTTTAGAAAGCGGAACCAACAGCGCTTTGGATAATGATGTTGATGCTGCCACTTACGGGCTTACTTGTACAGATCCAGTTTACTGTATTTCACCATAATTATTGAATCAAGGAACATTGAATCAAGGAACGTCCTTAAAATATACGTCCTTTTGCATAAGGACGTATATTTTAAGGACGTTCCTTAAATTTAGTTTGTTTTAGAAATATGCTTTATTTTTTTATCTTCATTTTTGGCCTTTCAGTGGGCAGTTTGCTTAATGTGGTTATTTGCCGTTTGGAAACCAAAGAAACAATTATTTTTAACCGTTCATATTGTCCTCAATGCAAGACAATCTTAAAATGGCATGATTTAATTCCAGTTTTAAGTTTTTTAGCGCAAAAAGGCAAATGCCGTTATTGTAATAAAAAAATAAGTTGGCAATATCCAGTAGTCGAAATAGCAACAGGGTTGCTATTTCTCTTTGTCATTCTGAGCGAAGCGAAGAATCTACTCAGTATGATTTTTTATTTAATAATCGTTTCTTTTTTAATAATTATCTTTGTTTATGATTTAAAGCATTATATTATTCCAAATAGAATTGTTTACCCTGCGATTATTATTTCTTTATTATATTTATTGTTTGTAATTCAAGATTCTTTTCTTTATTATTTCCTTTCAGCTTTTGTTGCTTCAGGTTTTTTTCTTGTTTTGGTTCTTATTTCCAAAGGCAAATGGATGGGCTTGGGTGATGTTAAATTAGCTTTTTTAATGGGCTTAATCCTTGGCTGGCCCAATATTTTATTGGCCTTGTTTTTATCTTTTTTTTCAGGGGCTGTTATTGGTGTAGGTTTGGTAATTTTTAATAAAAAAAGTTTTAAATCACAAATTCCTTTTGGTCCTTTTTTAGCTGGATCAACTATTTTGGTTATATTCTATAATTTGTATTTAATAAATTCAGCGCAAACCTTGTTTCAAGTTTTATTTTTATGATATACTAAGATTAATATGTTGAAATTTAAACCAAATACAAAGATTTACCCCTTGGAAGCCATTTTATCTACAGCTTATCTTTTTGTTGATCAAGCTTATATTTTTTTACAGACTAAAGGGGATAATATAGAGGTCTCTTTAAAGGGTAAAAAGAAGATGAGTTTAAAACAATTAGAATCTATTAAAGGAGAATTCTATAATGAATTGTTAAATTGCGCTTTAAGATTAAAAATTGCTAAAAGGAATAAGGATATTAGACAATATATTGTCCAGCGGGCTTTGTTTTCATCAGTTTCTGATTCAGTTGATTCAGTTGATTTGGCGCCTAACTTAGATGCTGATTACAAAGATGATCCTTTGGGCATTGCTGTACCATGGGAAGAACAAGAAAAAAAATAATTTCAGCTAAATTTGATAAGAAAATATATAAAGCCAAGGCAGTTAAAAAGGCAGTTGAGGATTATAAGGATGTTGCTAAGATTACCTTAAAAAAAGGCAGGGATTTCTATAAAGTTGAATTTAAAGATGTTCCTAAAGAACTGGAAAATATTATTATTGATGAATTTGGAAATTATGTTTTAGCGTTAAGCAGGGATTTTTAAATGAAACCAGGTTTTTTTCGCTTTAAAAAATTAAATAATCAGTATCTTTTAACTAATGATGTTGGTGAATACATTTTTTTATATGAAGAGGATTTTAATAATTTTATAAATTGTAAATTAAAAAAAAACCAAAAGATTTACCAAAAACTGCAGAAAAAAAGTTTTATTAGAGATGATTTAAATAAAAATCATTTAATTGAAAAGTATCGTTCTAAAAATAATTTTTTACAAGAAGGACCATCTTTGCATATTATTGTTGTTACATTGCGATGCGATCATAAATGTGTTTATTGTCAAGCTAGTTCCAAGGGAATAAAAGAGAAAAGCTTTGACATGGATGCAGCTACAGCCAAAGGAATAGTTGATTTGATTTTTGAATCATCAAATCATTTTATTGGCATTGAATTTCAAGGAGGAGAGCCTTTAATAAATTGGGAAATAGTTAAATTTATTACAGATTATGCTTTAAAAAAGAATAAACATATTGGAAAAAATTTAGAAATTTCTTTAATGTCAAATTTTAGTTTGATGAATAAAGAAAAAATGAAGTTTTTTTTAAATAGAGGAGTGAGTTTTTGTACTTCTTTAGATAGTCCTAAGAATGTACATGATAAAAATAGAGTGTTTTTAAATAAGAAAAGCAGTCATCAGAATACAGTTAAATGGATTAAAAAAATAAATAAGGTTTGTAAGGAGGAAAATAATCGTTTTATGCCAGGAGCAGTTATGACGATTACGAGAAAAGCCTTTCCTTATTTTAAAGAAATGGTTGATGAATATATTGATTTGGGGTTTGAGGGAATATATTGCCGACCTTTGGCTCGTTTAGGCGTAGCTAAGAAAACATGGAAGGTAATTGGATATAATCCAAATGAATATATTGAATTTTATCAAAATATAATAGATTACATTATTGAATTGAACTTAAAAAAAGGAATTAGATTTTATGAAAGAACAGCTGCTTTTTTATTAACTAAAATTTTAAATCAGAAAGATCCTAATTTTTTAGATTTACGTTCTCCTTGTGGCGCAGGAATTGGTCAATTGCTCTATAATTACAATGGTGAAATTTATACTTGCGATGAAGGAAGAATGGTAGGTGGTGATATTTTTAAAATTGGAGAAATTGGAAAAAATTGTTATAATGAAATTGTTGGACATTCAACAGTTAAAGCTATGTGCTTAGCATCATGCTTAGATGGTTTAGCTTGTGATTATTGTGTTTATAAGCCGTATTGCGGAATTTGTCCTGTATTAAGTTATAGTCAGTTTGGAACTATTTTTCCTCAACTTCCTCAAGATGAGAAGTGTATAATTAATAAAGCAATTTTAGATTACTTATTTTTTAAACTTAAAGACAAAAAAATAGAGAAAATTCTTAGAAAATGGACTCGAAAAACAAAAAAATATTAAAAATTCTTATTATTCTTATTTTGATTTGTGTTTTAGCTTGGGAAATTAGCGTTTTTTTGAATTTTAAAAATAAAACTGTTCAAAATATTAATATTGAAAAAAGCACGGAAAACATTGAAATATTCGAAAGTATTCAAGATTTGGAATTTTTTAAAGATGTTAATAGTTTTTCTGAAAAAAATGAACAATGTTTGAATAGTTACTCTAACTCAGTTAATATTTTAACTTTAAAAACATTTTTTCAATTAAAAGGGATTAAATTTTTTGTTTCTGAATATGCTAAATGTTTAGCTGTAGAAAATAATCAATCTGATTTTTGTGAATTTTTGAAAGATCGTAGCGATATAGTTGAAGAAAATACGATGTATGATGAATGTCAAAATACATTTGATATTTGGAATAGTTTCTTTTCTTTTTTAAAAGAAGAAAAGAATTTTGAGATAGAAGAAATATGTTCTGAAATTGTTTTAGGAGAAACTTCAAGTTTGGTTAAGGATTTTACTTTAGAAAGATGCCAGCTTTTTATTGAAGCTATTCAAAACAAATCAAAAGAAAAATGTCAGATTATAGATATTGATAATTTTAAAAATAGCTGTTTTGCTTTTGTAGATAAAGATATTAACTTAGGAATGGAGTTTTTATCAGAACAAGAGGAAAATGAATCAGAAAAGGATATAATTAAATTATTATTCCCTAAAATTTTTCAAAAAGAAAATAATATATGCTATAATTATTTTCATAAAGGATTAGTTAATGTTTATTGTGGATATTTATTTGTTCCTAGTTTATAAATTTTAGCTTATTAAAAGATTATGTCTAAAAAGAATAATAAATTACCCCAAATCAAAAAAGATATTAAGCATTTTATTTCTCGAGAAGAAGGCAGTATTAGCAAAAGCGATGCTGTTAAATTAGGTATAGGACTTTTAGTCTTAGGAGCAGGGATAGCTGGAGCAATAAAACCTGATCCTGCATCAGCTGCTTGTTCTCATAGCTCTCATGGATCTCACGGTTCTCATGGATCCCATGGCTCTCATGGATCTCACGGTTCTCATGGATCTCATGGCTCTCATGGCAGTCGTTGGTAATGTTAATTAATTTATGTTAAAACAAATTATATCTTCTTTTTTATGGCCAAAAATTAAATTAGGCAAAGAAATTAAAGGAGGGTGGTTTTTAGAGGGTATTTATCCAAAAATTCCTCATAGAATAGATTTAGTTTTACAAAATAAATCTAAAGAAAAACTAACCCTTTTTTTAGTTAAAGACACTAATCGAAAAAGTCCTGGAAAAATTTCCAGGAATTTTAATTTATTTATTGATCCGTCTGTTAAAAATAACTCTGTTATTAAGTATATTGTTGATGTAATTAGAAAAAAAGATAAAGGTGATTTTCTTTTTTTAGAAGAACCGACTTATTACAAAAAACATCCTATTGGAATTGTTTTTACTATTACTCATAAATGCGACCTTAAATGCAATTTTTGTTTTAATAGTTATGATTATGAGTTAAAAACAAGAAACCAACTTAAAGATCTTAATACTTCTAAAATTAAAGAAGCTATTGATAAATTTTATAATAATGGAATTAGAATTATTATTTTATCTGGCGGAGAACCTTTAATTCGTAATGATTTTTTTGAAATCTTAGATTACCTTTATCAAAAAAACATTTATACTATTATTAATACTAACGGCACTTTGATTAATAAAAAAATTGTTCAGAAGCTAACTCAGTATCCAGTTCATTTAATGCTATCTTTACATGAGTTTAATGATAAAGATGCCTTAGAATCAACAGGACGATCTAATGTTTTTTCAAGAAGAAAAAAAACCATCAATCTTTTAAAGAAAAACAAAGTTTTTTTTCTTGAATATGTAACTATTTTAACAAAGAAAAATATTAATCAATTAGAAAAGATTTATTCTTTATTAAATAGTGATTTAAAACCAAATAATTGGCAATTTTTTAGGCTTTTTAATGCTAATAATGAAAAAGGTTCTCGAGCTAAAGAAATGCAATTAGCCATAGATAAGCTAACCAAGCTTAATAAGGAATACAAAGTTAATTTTCATATAGTTGATTCAGTTCCTTTTTGCGTTCATGAAAATCCATTTAAAGCATCAAAGGTTGTTTCAGGAGAATTACATGATGAACATATGATTAAATTAGTTACTGATCCGAGGGGGAATATAAAGATGATGTGTTCGTTTCAGCGTGATTTAGGAAATATTTTTTCTAGTAGTATTTCAGAATGCTGGCAGAGTGATTTTGCTCAAAAAATGGTTAATCTGGAATTTACTCCTAAAGAATGTTCTAAATGTTCTTTTGTAAATGATTGCGGCGGAGGAAGCAGGTTTTTAGCTTATACACATCATGGTTCTTATAGCGCGCCAGATCCTTTAGCTAATTTTAAAAATATTAAACCATGAAATCAATGATTTTAATGACAATCTATGATTGTAATGCGGATTGTTTTTATTGTCCGATAAAAAAGAAAAAAGAACAAATGAATTCTTTAATAGCTTTAAAAGCAATTGATTTATTTTTAGAAACAAATGGTATTGCTAAGAAAATTAAATTTTTTGGCGGCGAGCCTCTTTTAAATTATAAAGTTATAAAAAAGAGCATTCAATACGTTGATCAAAGAGCTAAATTTGAATTAACAACCAATGGGTATCTTTTAGATAGAAAAAAAATAGATTTTCTTTTGAAAAATAATACAGATTTAACAATTAGTTTTGATTTTTTAAAAAAGCAGTCTTTTTCTACTCTTCAGCTTATTAAAGAAATGTCTTTAATTGATGAAATTACAGTTGCTTTAATGGCTATGCCTGAAAATATTACTTCATTATCTGAAAATTTTCATAGATTATTAAAATTTGGCGTTCAGCGGTTTAATATTTTGCCAATTGTTTATACAATTGTTTGGAAAGAATCCGAGCTTAAACAATTAGAACAAGAGTTGCAGAAAATAGCATTTATTTTTAAAAAGATGAAAAATAAAGATAAACCTATTTTTCTAAAAGGATTTGAAAAAAGCGAAGATGAATTGCTTAAAAGAGTGCCATTAATTAGCCATTATCTTTTTATTAATACTAATGGTGATATTTATGCTAATGATTTAGTTTTAATAGGTTTGCCGAATGAATATAAAAAAAAGTTGAAATTAGGCAATATACAGCGAATTAAGTCTTTTTTAGATATTAAAATTCCTGATCAACCTATTAATTCTTTAGGAAATATTTTAACTAAAGAAATTATTAAAAGCAATCAACAAGTTAAAAAGGTTTTGGATAAAATAAATAAGTTAATTTAAATTAAAATGTTGATATATTGCCCTATTAAAGGCGAAAAAGAAGTACAGCCCTTGTTGGATGCCGGAGCTGATATTTTTTATGCAGGAATAAAAAGCAATCTTATTTTTGGAAGTGATACAGGTATTGCGAATAGAAGGCCGTGGGATTATGCAAATTTTATTTCAAAAAACGAATTAAAAAAAGCAATTAATTTAATCCATAAGAAAAATAAAAAAATAAATATTACAATTAATGAACATTTTTATTCATCAAAACAAATAAGCAAGATAGTTAAATTTGTTAATTATCTTAGTTCAGCTGATGGATTTATAGTTGTTGATATAAATGTTATTAGAATTTTAAAAAAAGAATTTCCAAGAATTAAATTAATTGCTAGTACAGGAACGCATATTATTAATAATGAAGCCATTGATTTTTATAAAGATTTAGGCATAAAAGAAATAATTTTACCAAGACATTTAAGAATAAAAGAAATTGGAAAATTAATTAATAATCATAAAAATTTAAGCTTCAAATGTTTTATTAAAAATGAAGATTGCGCAAATATTGATGGTTTGTGTTGTTATTCACATGGATTATTTAAGAATGAGAAATATAGCGCATGTGAATTATTGCGCGATTTTTGTATACATGGAAAAAATAAAAAACAAACAAAAATATTATTTGAAAGATATAAGGATTATCAGAATATTATTTTAAATCAATGCGGTGTTTGCGCATTATATAAGTTTAAAAAGTTAGGAGTAAAAGGAGTTAAGATAGTAGGAAGAACTTTACCGCTTAAACAAAGAATACAAGATGTTAAATTTGTTAAAGATGCAATAGATAATATAAAAAAATATAATACATTTAAAAAATATAATACATACATAAAAAATATGCATTATAATATTTATAATACGAGATGTTTAAATAAATGTTTTTATAAATAAATGGAACACGCTTTATATATTAACAATAATAATGATTTAAAGCTTTTTTCAGAAAAATTCCAAAGATTGTATTTTGGCGCTGAATTTTGTGAATATTTATTGCCAAAGAAAAAGAATTTAAAAAAAGTTATTAGTTTTTGTAAGGAAAAAAAAGTGCCTTTAACATTTATTACTCCATGGTGTACAGAAAAAGGAATAAAAACATTAAAAGAATTATTTTCATTGCTTCCTCAGAAAACAGAAATAGTATTTAATGATTATGGAGTGTATCAACTTTTTAAACAATATGATTTTATATTTGTATTAGGCAGATTGCTTGTATCAGCAAAGAGGGATCCTAGGCTTAATTTTGATTTTAAATTCAAAAAATATTTTAAATTGTCAAATATAAATAATAGTGAATTTCAACATTTTTTATTAGAAAAAAATATTAATCGTATTGAATTAGATAACATAGCGCAAGGATATAGTTTTAAATTATTAAAAAAAATTTCTACATCGCTGTATTATCCATATGTTTATATTTCAACATCAAGAAAATGCTTATTTGAAGATTGTCCTAATATAATGAATTATTTAAAGAAAAAAGAGAAGCAAAATGATTTTTTATGTAATAATAACATTGTAACTGCAAAACTTAATGGTTCTGATTATCAAATAATAATTAAAGGCAATTCTCAATTTTATAAAAATAATAAAATACCATTAAATTTAAAATCATTAAATATTAATAGATTAGTATTTATGCCAAAATTATGAAAAGAGCGGATATAAAAATAGGATTTGCTTGTAATAATCTTTGTAAGTTTTGCGTTCAAGGCGATAAGCGGCATCGTTATGGCAGCAAAACAAAAAAGCAAGTTCAAAAAGAACTAACTAATGCTAAAAAAAACGGTTGTAAAGGTGTTGTTTTTACTGGCGGAGAACCAACTTTAGTAAAAGATCTAATTAGCTTAGTAGCTTTTGCAAAAAAAATAGGATTTGAATTAATTCAAGTACAGAGCAATGGGCGAATGTTCGCTTATCGTAAATTTTGTGAAAGTTTAATTAAAGCAGGCGTTAATGAATTTTCTCCAGCTTTACATGGTTATACAGCTGAACTTCATGATTATTTAACTGGTTCGCCTGGCAGTTTTGAACAAACAGTATTAGGCATAAAGAATTTAAAAAGATTAGGACAGTCAGTAATTATAAATTCAGTTGTAACTAAGTCAAATTATCGCCATTTGCCTGAATTAGCTCATTTACTTGTTTTTTTAAAAGTTGATCAGTATCAATTTGCTTTTGTTCATGCCATAGGTACAGCTGGCAAGAATTTTTATTCAATAGTGCCGCGGAAATCATTAGTTGAGCCATATATAAAAAAAGGGTTGGATATTGGAATTAAAGCTGGTCTTAGAGTTATGACTGAAGCAATTCCTTATTGTTTTATGGATGGTTATGAAGAATATATAGCTGAAAAAATAATTCCTCATGGCCCAATTTATGATTGGGATACAGTTATTGATGATTTTTATGTTGCTAGGACTACTTCAGGAAAAAGCAAAGGAAAATCTTGTAAAAAATGCAAAGCTAATAATATTTGCGAAGGTCCGTGGAAGGAATATCCAAAATATTATGGTTGGGATGAATTTAAACCAATTCAATAAAAGAGTTGAGCTTTATCTTGGTTGGTCATGTGTAAATGATTGTATTTTTTGTATTGAACAAGAAAACAGGAAAAAATTTCAACAGAAGATTATAGAGCTAAAGAAAATTAAAAATATTTTAATTAATGAAAAAAAAGATGGCGCTAATTGTGTAACTTTTTTAGGTGGTGAGCCAACAATTCAACCGCATTTTTTTGAAGCAGTGCATTTGGCTAAGGATTTAGGCTATCAAGTTGCTATTACAACTAATGGTTTTGGCTTTGCTTCTAAGTCATTTTGCCGACAAATTCTTCCTTTTTTAGATGTTATTGTTATTTCTGTTCATGGGCATCGTTTTAATATTCATGATCAGATAACTCAGCGAAAAGGCAGTTTTAATCAATTAAAACAAAGTTTAACTAATATTTGCGGATCATCTTTTAATGGTTTTTTGAAAACCAATACAGTTATTAATAGTTTTAATTATAAGCATTTATTATCTTTAGTTAAGTTTATTGAATCTTTTGATATTAAAAGCATTAGCTTAGCAGCTCTTGAACCGCCTACTAAAAGAAAATTAGAACTTCTTAATAGTATTCAAGCTTATGTCCCAAAACTGCAAGATCTTAAATTATACCTTTTTAAAGCTCTTGATTATTGTGATAAACATAATTTAGAAGTTAATGTAGCTGATATTCCTTTTTGCTGCTTAGGTGATCATTTGTTAAAATCGGATTATCTTTATTATGATGATCGGATTAAGATATCAAAAGATGGAATAAGATATGAAATGAAATCAATAGCATTGCGTTCGCGAAAAAAATTAAACCAATGCCAAGACTGTAAATTTAATCAGTTGTGTGGCGGTTTTTTTGAAGGTTATTTTCATATTTTTGGCAATAAAGAAATTAAACCAATCAAATGAAAAAGAAAATATCCACTGAAACAGTGGCAGCTCAAAAACGTCATTGGATTAGATTAACGCGGGGATGTAATAATCGCTGTCTCTTTTGTTTAGATAGCGATAGTCATGATAATTCTTTAATATCTTTTCAAAAAATTAAGTTAGATTTAGAAAAAGGCATTAACAAAGGCTTATTAAGAGTTGTTCTTAGCGGCGGCGAACCAACAATTCATCCAGATTTTTTGAAGATAGTTAAACAAGCTAAAAAAATGGGCTATCAGCGCATTCAGGTGGTGACTAACGGCCGGATGTTTTTTTATAAGAATTTTTTACAAGAAGCTATAGAAACTGGACTTAATGAGATTACTTTTTCTATTCATGGCCATACAGCAAAGCTTCATGATAAATTAACAGGTATTAAAGGATCTTTTGATCAAGCAATAGTTGCTTTAAAAAATTCTCTTTTAAATAGGGAATTGATTGTTAATATTGATATTTGTATTAATAAACAAAATATTAAATACCTTAGAGAAATATTAGAAAATTTTATTAAACTTGGCGTTTATGAGTTTGATCTTTTGCAAATTGTTCCTTTTGGCCGGGCTTGGAATAATCGTCAAAGACTTTTTTATAATCTTTCTAAGGAAGTTTCTTATTTAAAAAAAGCCTTGGAATTAAGCAAAGATAATCGTTTGCATATTTGGACAAACCGTTTTCCAGCCGAATATTTAGAGGGATTTGAATCAATGATTCAAGATCCGAGCAAGTTGCATAGCGAAATGGAAGGAATGGAAAAAACATTTGATGAGTTTTTGAATTCAGGAAAAATGCCTTGCGCTGGCAAGCGTTGTCAGTTTTGTTTTATGGAAAAATTCTGTTCTTATTTAAAGAATTCAGAGACTCAAAAAAACGATAAATCATTTGTTTTTGTTAATAAAAAAACAACTCCTAAGATTTTATCAGATATTAAAAAATTAGAAGCATCTCAAGATAAAATAGTTTTTAGCGTTAAGAATCATTTACAATTATCACAATCTATTAAGAAAGATGTTGATTTAAAAGATTTTTTTAATAAATTATCACAATTATCTAAAGTGTCTTTTAAAACAGAGAGAATTCCATTTTGTTTTTATCCAAAAGGCCAGCATTTAGATAAAGATAAACCAGTATCAGATTTTTCTTATTCTAAAAATAGGTTTAATTGGAATGCTTTTATAGATGATTTTATTATTAATGGATATTTTGTTAAAAGCGCGCGTTGTCAAAAATGTGTTTATAAAAAAAAGTGCCCTGGAGCGCATATTAATTATATTCGTAATTTTGGTTTTAAATCATTAATTCCCCAAAAATAATTATGGCTAATTATGGTTATTTACAAGTAACTCGGCAATGTAATCAGAAATGTCGTTTTTGTTCTAATCCTCCTATAGGAAAAACTTTAAATATTATTAAAGCTAAGCAGATTATTGATAAGCATATACAGGAAGGCTGTCAAGGGATAATCTTTACTGGAGGCGAACCAACGCTTTTTAAGGGAATAACAGAATTAATTTCTTATTGTTCTAATAAAAATATAGATTGTAAAATAATTACTAATGGTCAAAGATTAGCAGATAAAAAGTTTTTGAACCAGCTTATTGAAGCTGGATTGAAACAATTTCATATTTCTTTTTATTCTTATCAGCCAAAAATCCAATCGTTTTTGAGCGGTAATAAGAACTCGTTTAAAAATATTAATCAAGCTTTAAAGAATTTAGCTGAAAAAGATAATGTTTCAACAGTAATTAATATAGTGATTAATAAATATAATACTTTTCATTTAAGCGCTAATGCAGAATGGCTTTTAAAGCGATTTCCTTTTATTAATCATTTTATTTGGAATAATCTTGACCCAACAACTAATAGAGCAAGTAAAAATAAAGATACAATCCCGCGATTAATTGATTTTGAAATAGAATTAAAAAAAGCAGCCGATTTTTTAACAGAGAATAATAAAACTTTTCGCGTGGAACGGGTTCCTCTTTGTTATATGCCTGGTTTTGAGCATTATTCTACCGAAACTAGAAAAATTGTTAAATCAGAACCTCGAAACATTTATTTCTTAGATAATAAAAGAAGCTATTTTAAAGAAATTGTTTGGGAGTATGACAAAGCAGAATGTTGTAAGATTTGCAAGCTTAATGATGTTTGCGCTGGGCTTTACGAAATGGATAAATACTATAATTCTAATGAGTTGCATCCTGTTTTTGTAGATCCGCAAAATATTATTAATCGAATTATTCATGACAAGATTAAATAAAAAGAAATTAAAAGAGAAAATAGGGCGTTCTGATAGAGAAATGCTGGATATTTTAATTGGACCTAAATGCATGAATAATTGTATTTTTTGTACCGAAGGAGGAGGAAAAACAAAAAGAAAGGTTTTATCATTAAAGGAAATGAAAAAACTTTTGGAAGAAAATCCAAATGTAGAACAAGTAATATTTTCTGGCGGGGAACCAACTCTTAATAAAAACATTGTTGATTATATTAAACTGGCAAAAAAATATAAGTTTCCCAAAATAGTGCTTATTACTAATGGTCAAAAATTAGCAGAGAAAGATTTCTGCCAAAAAATATTATTTGCTGGAATAAATGATATAAGGATTTCTATTCATGGTCATACTGCTCAACTTCATGATAAGCAAACAGGCAGAATAGGCAGTTTTGATAAATTAATGAAAGGAATAAAAAACCTAGAAAAATTAAAAAAAGATTTTGATTTTTCCTTAGTTGCCATAACAGTTATTAATAAAATCAATAATCATTTTTTAAAGGACATTCTTCATCAATTTAAACAAATTAATTTAGATTTAGCTAATTTTCATATTGTTGAGCCAACTAATGATGGATATAATAATGCTTACAAGAATTTTGATATAGTTATGCCTAATTATACAAAAGCGGCAAAATCAGTTCAAAAAATGTTAGATTATAAAAAAACATCAAAGATTTCTTTTGATGTTATTATTGATTCAATTCCTTTTTGTCTTATGCAAGGATATGAAAATTTTATAGGACAAAGAGATATTCATATTGGTTTTGACCCGATTAATTCTGAATTAACTCGTGTTAGAGTTTCTGACTATCATAATAAGATTAAAGGCGCATCTTGTCGTCAATGTTCTTATTTTCCATATTGCGAAGGCGTATGGGAAGAATATATTAATAAAAAAAGCTGGAAAGAATTCCAGCCAATTATTTCAGTTAAAGATTAGAGTATTGATAATAAAAACATTTGTGACATGTTTTTTCGTAATTTAGTTGTTTTTTTTGCTTAAAAATTTCTTGAAAACTATTTTTAAATACATTACCAAGAAAACCTGTTTTTTTAATACTATCTATGCTGCATAAGTAAATGTTACCCTTCCAGTTAATAAAAACATAAGGATGGTGAAATACTTCACAAATTTCATTTTTTCTTCTTTTTTTTAAAAATTCATTTACTTTTTCAGAAAAAAATTCTTTATGCTTTTTTTTAGCCATTGATCCGTTCCAGTTATGTGTTAATGAAAGTCCATAATTATTTATATTTAATGATTTTGCCCAAGATTTAAATTTTTCTAATTCATTAATATTATAACTTGTAATAAGAAATTCAAGAGTATAATTTAATTTTAATTGTTTAACTTGTTCAATTATTTTATAAAAATGCTTAAGATTTCCATTGGTTAGAAATTGATAATTTTTTTCATTCAAAGAATAAACAGAAAAAGAAGGAATAATAGAAAAACGATTTTTTTCAAGTATTTTTATTTTTTTTAAATATTCTGGAGTGACAGATTGTCCTTTAGTTGGAATAACAACTTTTATAGAAGGCAATTTTTCAAATAAATAGTCAATCATTTTAAAGAGCTTATCATGAAGAAAAGCATCGCCCAGTCCAGAAAGGAATATTTCTTCGTAATTGCCTGATTTTATAAAATTTATAGTTTTAGAAAATGTTTTAAAATTCATAAATCCAAAGTCTTTCTGTTTTTTTCTTTCACAGGTTTTGCAATTAAGCGAACAATGATTTGTTAATTCAATCTCAATTCCTTTTGTTATAGCGCTGCATTTAAATGGATTTTGCTTAGTCATTTTATTTAGGAAAAATCAGGCAAGGGTTTTATAATTTTAGTTATTTTTTTAATTCTATCTTCTGCATTAACATTTTTTATAAGAGCCTGGCGAAGATTTTTTAATGGAACATTAGAGTGTTTTTTTTCAAGCGTTGATAAATTCAATTTTTTAATATTACTAATAAAGCTTTTTGATTCAATGCGTTTTTTTAAAGAAGGATCAATTTTTTTAAATTGTTTTAAGCACCACAAAAGGCCTTGATAATCTGCATAGGTTTTTCCATTGTATAAGATGATAAATTCTTTTATTCCAATGATTTCTTTTTCAAAACTGCATTTATGCAGTTTAAATTCTTTTGAAGTATTTTTATATTTTAAATATAAGGAATATAATTTATTTGTTAGAAATTCTAATTCTTTAAGTGATTTATTGTTCCAATCTAACGGACTTATATAAATTGGAAGAAAAGTAAAATTTCTTATGCCAAGATCAAAGCTTTTATGAAAGAGTTTTGAGTATCTATTAATATAATCTGGAGAAATAACTAAATTAGCAACAATATTAGATAGATCTTTATTTTTAAAAATAGGGGAAAGATATTCAAGTTTTTTATTTGAATAATGATCAATTGACAAGGTTGTTGTTACTTTATTTTCATTTAAATATTTAAAAACTTCATTAGTAATTAAAAGGCCATTAGTGCTTATTGAGTATTCTATTTTTAAATGTTTTGTTTTTTCAATAAGATATTTAATTTTTTTAAATTCAAGCAGGGGTTCCCCGCCAAAGAAATTTATAAAAAATTTTCTTATATCTTGTCTAGAATGTGTAATAAAAGAGATAATATCATTAAGAACTTGTTTAGTCATTGCTTTATTTTTAAATTCAACAGGACAATAAGAACATCGCAAGTTGCATTGCTGAGTTATAATTAATTCAAATAGTATATCTGTATTATTTGTTTTCATATAATTGTATTTATTAGAAATATCTATTAATTAATTCATTATTCCCGTATTTTTCAAAATAAGGCATATTTAAACCTCGGCATTTTAAGTTTAATTTGCAATTTTGACAATTATTGTGTTTGATAGTTTTGATATATGGATCAGGACAAGGTTGTTCGCCTTTATACTCAAGTGTTTTTTTATAAAATTTTCTTTCTTTTAAGAAACAGTAAGGGATGTTTCCGATAAATAATTTTATATTAGCTTTTTTTAAGATATTTAATGATTCAATTATATATTCTTCAGTTTGTGAGTATTTAGGAATAAAATTAATCCAGTTTTTTTTACCAATAACATAAAGGAGTATAAATTGTTTAAATTTGAAATTATTTGTTAGGTAGCTTGTATGTTTTGATAAATAGGTATAATTTAGGCTATTAACAATTGTAAAGATTTTTAGATCAATTTTTCTGAATTGATTAATATTTTCAAGGGCTTTTAGCTGTTTTTGAGTGGTGTTTTTAACTCTGACTATTTGTTCATTTATTTTAGGATTAGAACAATTAAAAGTAAATTCTATTTTTTTTAGGCCAGATTTAATTAGTTTTTCTAAAAAACTATAATCTGAAAGCAGTACTCCATTGGTAATAATAGAAGGAATTAGTTTTTGATTGTGGCTAAATTCAATTAGTTTTAATAAATAAGGAGATAGCGTGCTTTCCGCTCCGCTAAAATGAACAATATTGTATTTATCCTTTTTTGCTTTTAATATCTTTTTTTTGTAATATTCTATTGGCTGATTTTCCTGAATAGATTTATTTTTTCTTATTTCAGGATAACAATAGACACAATCAAGATTGCATTTATTAGTTATATCAATATTATATAATTTCATGTTATATTATTAAACGATGAATGATAAACGAAAATTTAAAGTAATTCTTATTGGCGCTGGCCAGCAAGGCGAAAAATATATTAATGCCTTGAGAAATTTTGATTTTGTGGAAATTAAAGCAGTTTGCTGTCAAAGTCAGTCTACTGAAAGAAAAATACAAAAAAAGTATAACTTAAAGGTTTATCAGAATTATAAAATATGCCTTAGAGAAAACCAAGCTGATCTTATAATTATATCCGTTTTTTCTTTAATTCAGTATAACATTATTAAATATTTACTCAATAAAACAAAAATACCTCTTTTAATTGAAAAACCAGTTTCTTATTCCATGGAAAGTATAAAAGAGATTTTTGAATTAGCTGAAAAAAAGAAAAGAATAATTTTTTGGAATCGCGAAGAAATATATTCGTTATTAAATCAAAAATTAAAAAAAATCTTTAATCAAAAATTACCAGAAAAGGTTTTAATAAAAGGAGGATATAAACGAATAAATATTAATAAATCTCTTTCTTCACAAATTGAAAATCTTGGCCATGTTTTAGAACATGCTTTATCTTATTTTTCTTTTTTAGATTTTAATCAAGATAATATTAAGATTTTAAATAAAAAGTATGATTTTTTTTCTGGTTTTGAAGTAAGCTTTTTATATCAAAATAAAACAGTTTTTAATATTAAAATGAAATTAGGGCAGGATAGTTTTAGAATTTCTCTTAAACCAAGGAAATATTTACCAGAAAGAAAAAATCTTTTTGATGTTTTTTTATTAAAATGCATTGAGGATGTCCAGAATGAGTCTAAAAGCTTTTTTTTGGAAAATAAGAATTCTTATCTAAACCAGCAAGAATTTTTAAATATGTTAGTTTCTGATTTAGAACGTTCAGAAATAGTTTTATTATCTTCTTTATGTAATCAAGAGTGCCTTTTCTGTAACGCTCAAAAGTCAAAAACTCTTTCATTAAACGAGATTAAATCGCGATTAAGTTCTTTAAAAGAAAAAGGCATTAATCATATAATTTTTTCTGGAGGCGAGCCAACCTTATATCCTCATATTTTTAAAGTAATAAATTGGGCAAAAAAATTAAAATTTGCTGAAATTGAAATACAAACTAATGCCTTGGTTTGTTCTCAGCAATTTGTAAAAAAGCTAAAAAAAAGCGGATTAACTTCGGCTTTTGTTTCTTTGCATTCTTATAAGCCAAAGATATCAGATAATTTAACTGGCGCTCAAGGAAATTTTGCTAAAACTTTAAAAGGAATAAATAATTTGTGTAAAGAAAGTATAAGTATTATTCCTAATATTGTGATTAATAAGAAAAATTACAAAGATCTTATTGAATATGTAAAATTTGTTATGGAAAATATTCCTACTCTTAATTATATATCATTTTCTGTAGTTATGCCCGGAGGGATTGCAATTGATAATAAGGTGGTGCCTAAGCATTCTGTGATTCAGCCATATTTATTAAAAGTATATGAATATTGTCGAGAAAAAGGGATTCCTTTTATTATTTCTTCTTCTGGCATTCCTATTTGTCTTATACCAGAATTTAAAGATTTTTCTATAGAATATAAAACATTAAAATTTCGAGATAAAAGAATAAGAGATAGTATTGAAATAGATAGTCGCGAGAAAGTAAAAAGAAATGATTGTGTTCAATGCGCATATAATAATTATTGTTTTGGAATTTGGAAAAATTATACCTCTCTTTATGGATTAACTGAATTAAAACCAATAAATAATAAGAAAGATAAAAAAGACCAACATATTAACAATATTTTAAGATTAGGATTAGCTTGTAATGAAAAATGTATTTTTTGTAATATTACTCAACGTCCAGGAGAAGAGTGGAAAACGCTTTCTACTCAAGAAGCCAAGAAAAAGATTGATTCTTTTGCTCAAGAACCTGAAAGAGAACTTTCTTTTACCGGAGGCGAGCCAACTATTAGAAAAGATTTATTTGAATTAATAGGATATGCTAAAGAAAAAGGAATTAAACGAATCCAAATTCAGACTAATGCTTTGGTTATAACTAAAGATTATGCTCAACAACTTAAAAAGAATGGTTTAGATAATGCTTTTGTAGCTTTAACTTCTAATCAAGCTAATGTTCATGATAAATTAACCGGTTTAAAAGGGTCTTATAAAAAAACATTAAGCGGTATTGATAATCTTTTAAAGGCTGATATAGAAGTTACAGTTAATATTGTTGTTAATAAATTGAATTACCAAACTTTACCAGAATATATTTTTTTTATAAATAAAAGATTTCCAATTATAGAGTTAATTAGTATTGCTGTTTTGCAACCTCATGGCCGCGCTAAAGATAATATTAATTTGCTTTTGCCTAAATATTCAGAGATTTATCCTTTTATTAAAAAAGCTATTATTAAAGCAAAAAAATTGGGAATTAAATTAGATAATCATTATTGCGGTTTGCCATTGTGTTTTTGGGATGAAAATGAATTGAATCTTTCTTTAGAATTTGAAGAAAATAAAAGGATTCGTGATTCTTATGATAATGATCTGCATTTTAGAATTAAAAAAATTATTCAAGATAAAAAACAAGGGTTGTCATGTTTAAAATGTTATTTGCGAAATTTTTGCAATGGTATTTGGAAAGATTATGAAAAAGTTTATGGTTGGACTGATATTAAACCTAGAACAACATTAGATAGGATTATAAAAATTGGAGATCAATGCAATAATAACTGTTCTAATTGTCCAAATAAAAATAAAAAATTTGAAACGGATTTTAAAAAAATAAAGGATAAAATTATAAATAGTTATGGGCCTAATTATCAACGTATTATTTTTACTGGTCGAGAACCAACTCTTTATCCGCGTTTGATTGATTTAATTAAAATTGCGCGGAAAACTGGATATAAAGCTATTCAAATTAAATCTAATGGACGAATGTTTTATTATTTTGATTTTGCTGAAAAAATGGTTGAGACTGGATTAACTGAATTAGTAATACCAATTTATTCATCTCAAGCTAAAATTCATGATCGCATTACTAGAATACCAGGGAGTTTTTTGCAAACGATAGAAGGTATTAAAAATATAAATATAATATCAGAAAAACTTTATCCTTTTAAGCAAGTTGTTGTTTATGCTCAAATGACATGTTACGATGACAATAAAAGTAAGTTAATTAAGTTTTTGGAAGAAAATAAAATTAGAGTAATTAATAACAACTCTAAAATTAAAGTTTAATAATGTTGATTGATATTCTTTTTTTGCCAATGATTTTTTTTATCGGTTTAGTAACTTCCTGGGAAGATTTTTGTTTTGGTAAAATAAGGAATAAATGGATTGTTCTCGGATTAGTTTACGGAGTAATTATATTAGTTAGTCTTTTTTTGTGGAATTTTATAGCTGAGCCAGTTTCGCATTTTTATTATGATAATATTAAACATTTAGAAGTTAATGATTATAGACCAGTTTTTACAATTAAAGCTGGTTATTTTAATAAAGTAATTTTAAATAGTTTTTTAGCTTTATTAATAGGGTTTTTATTTTGGAGATATGGAATGATAGCAGCTGGCGATGCTAAGCTTTTTTTTATTTTTTCTATGCTTTTACCACTTAAATATTATTGGAAATCATATTTACCATATTTTCCCTCTTTTGCTTTATTAATGAATATTTTTTTCCCAGTTCTTTTTTTTATTTTTATAAGAGCTAGTTGGCATGTTTTTAAGTCTTTGACGCAATTTTTTAAAAGCAAGCCTACTTTTAAAGTGGATCAGTTGATTAAGCCATTAACTAAGAATATAGCAGGAATGGTTAAAATATTTTTAGGTTTTATAGCTATTTTATTATTTGTAGAAAAGTTGCGTGGTTTAGTATTTCCATGGATTGTGCCATATTTGCCTAATGAAGGTTTTTTGTTTTTATTGTTATTTATAGCTTATCGTCCTCTTTTTGCATATCTTAAAAAAAGTAAAATTGTTTTTATTTCAGCTCTTTTATTCCTTGTAGTTTATTTAGGGCAAGGAATTATTTATACCCCGCAAGAAATAATGATTGAACTTTCAAGAACTATAAAAATGGTCATTGTGTTTCTAGTTGGATTGCAGCTTTTAAGAAAATTATTTAATTATTACACTAAAAACGCAACTTTGAAGAAAATTAAGATAGATGAATTAAAAATAGGAATGAGTTTAGTTATTGATGATAAAAAAGATAAAAAAGATAAGAATAAAAAACCAGATTTAGGAACTGTTTTTGGCGGCGGATTTGATCAGGGCCAAGTAGATCTTATTAAAAAATGGGCTCAGAAAAATAATATAAAAGAAGTAGAGATTTATGAACGTTTTCCTTTTGCTTGTTGGATGTTTTTAGGCATGATAATAACAATTATTTTAAAAGGTTTATTAATTACGCCATCTTTTTAATTTTTATTTTCAATAATTCTATTTTTTGGTATAATAAATTATATAAACTATGTATTTAAGATATCTATCTATTTTAGTTTTAATATTAGGTTTAGTTGTAACCTTTCATTTTGTTTTTTCTCAAGGACCTCTTTTAATAATTGGTTCAAGTTTTACAGTTTGTACTGGCAGTGTTGATCAAGCTTCTTGTTATGTTGTTTCTCCTACGCCAACTTTAAATTGGAGTTATGACGGCGATGGCAGCCAATCAGCTTATTGGATACAAGTTGATAATAATTCTGATTATTCTTCACCATTAGTAGATACAGGATGGGTGTCTAGTTCTAGCGCTCGTTCTTATACTATTTCTTCAGAAATATTAAGTTTTGATACTACATATTATTGGAGAATTACAATTAGAGATAGTTTTGATTCTGAAAGCGGTTGGATAAACGCTGATAATTCTTTTGTAACAGTTAGTATTTGCCCTCGACCGCCTACGGCCACTAATTTAAATGTTACTGGAGGCGGTTCAGCATATTATTGCGGTTCATCTCCAGCCCATTATTTCTCATGGATTTATTCTGATCTTGACGGTCATTCTCAAACTCGATTTCAATTTCAAGTAGATAATAATAGTGATTTTAGCTCTCCAGAAATAAATAGGGATTACACAGGCCTTTCTAATCCTAGTCCATTTACAAATAATCAGACAGCTTTAGTTGTTGTTTCTCCGGGAACAGATCAGATTGGCTATAATAATACCTATTATTGGCGAGTTAAAGTTTATGATTTTAAAGAAACAGATTCTGGCTGGGTTAACGGATCATCTTTTACCACTGAGCCGCATATTTATCCTTTAGCAGATTTTGATTGGGCGCCTCAAGATCCAAGCCAAGAAGAAGACGTTCTTTTTACTGATCAAACAGCCTGCTATAATTCAAGCAATAATCCAACTTCTTGTGTTAGCTGGTCTTGGACATTTGAAAATGGCAATCCAGCTGCTTCTAATGAACAGAATCCAACTATGCAGTTTACTTCAGATGGTTCTAAAAACATTAATTTAGAAGCAACTGATCCTACTGGTTACAAATGTTCAAGCTTTAGAAATCTTGAGGTTGAAATAGAGCTTCCTAAGTGGAGAGAAATACTGCCTTGGTAAGGCACAGTCTTTAATTACATCCACATTTATTGTGGATTTTTTTATTTAATATTTAGTGGTATAATTAAATTAATGAGAATTAAAAGAAATCGTTTTTATAATCAGCGCGGTTTTACCATAATAGAATTATTAGTAACCATTTTTATTATTACTCTGCTTTCTTCTTTAGTTTTTTCTAATTATCACAGCGGGCAGAGGAAATACGCCTTTGCTCAATCTGTTCAGCAATTAGTTTCTGATTTGCGCCAAGCGCAGAATATGGCTATGAGCGGAGTTGATATTTCTGACTATCATGGATATGGCATTCATGCTGAAGATAATGATAATTTATATATTCTTTTTGCTGATGAAGATGGTGATTCTGTCTATAAATCACAAAATGATACAATAATTAAAACTATTAATTTGCCTAATTTAATAAAAATAAACTCTGTTTCTCCTTCTAGTAATCTTGATATATTTTTTAAATCGCCAAATCCCGATACCTATATTAATAACAATCCTGGCATTGGCCAGACTGGAACAATTGTTTTAGAAATTGAAAACACTTCTGTAAATAAAACAATATTTGTAACAACAGCTGGTTTAATTCAAATAAATGAGTAAAATTATTATTAAGAAAAATAATGCTGGTTTTAGTCTTTTAGGAGTAATCGCTGCTTTTTTTATTATCACAGTTGGATTAGTTGCTGTTCTGGGTTTGGCTAATACAACTCTTAAGAGCTCTTCTTTAAGTAAAATGAGATTAATTGCTTCTGGTTTGGCTCAAGAAGGTATTGAGGTTGTTAGAAATATGCGCGCTGATGAAAATTGGACTGATTGGCATGCTGCAGTTTCTAATGGAGATTATCGTGTTCAATATAACAATACTAATTTAATTGCTTTTTCTGAAATTCCTTTAAAACTTAATACAGACGGTCTTTATCAATATGATTCTGGAAATAACAGCCCTTTTTATAGGAAAATATCTTTGACTAAAATTTCTAACAATGAAGCGAAAATAGTTGTTGAAATAAAATGGCAAACTAAAGGACAATGGCGCTATTTAACTGCGGAGAATAAATTATGGAATTGGAGATAACTAAACAAAAAAATAATGCTGGTTTTACTCTTATTGAGATGATTGTTGCCTTGGCTGCTTTTAGTCTAATTATTACAAGCATGGTTTCAATTGCTTTTTCAGTTATTCAGAGTCAGCGAAAAAGCTTTGCTTTGCAAAATTCTCAAGAATCCAGCCGCTATATCTTAGAATCAATGAGCAAGGAGATTAGAATGAGTTTAATTAATTCAGATTCAGGCAATGGAGTAACAGTTTTAAATATTACCAACTTCCAGAACGAAACTTTTAATTATGAATTTGACAACAATAATAAGCGTCTTTTGCGCAATGGGCAAGTGATTAGCCCTAATAATATTGAATTATCTGGCAGTTTCTATATCACTAAAGACACTTTTCCTTATCAGGCGATTGTAACTATTGTTATGAAAGTAGATTCTACTGGAAGTAAAATAGAACAGCAAGCAGAAATTAATTTACAAAGCACAATTTCTTCTAGATTATGACAAATAATAATATTTCTCAAAAAGGGGTTATTTCAATAGTTTTAGCAACTTTGATTTTAAGCATAATATCAATTATTGCTTTTGGAATTTCCGCTTTAATGCTTCAGCAGGTAAAAATGTCCAAGCAAATGGGCAATTCAGTTGTTGCCTATTATGCGGCTGAATCAGGAGCAGAAAGGTGTTTGTACGAGATAAGAAAAGGAACAGGTATCTGCAATTTTACTGATTTTCCGCTTGACTTTGACGCAAATGCTAAATATACTACCACCTATAATGGTTCAAATGCAATTGAATCTACAGGCGCATTTAGAAATACTACGCGAAAAGTAGAATTAAGCTGGTAAAATATGTTTAAATCAAAAGAAAAAATCTTAACTCTTTTTTTAATTTTAATTATTGGCGGAGCAGGGGGTATTTTGGCTGATCAATTTCTCCTTCCTTATTTATCAACTATTCCTTTTTTCTCTAAAATAGGTTTTATTGAACATGCTGGCAATAGCACAAAAATTATTAATCCAACTGAAAAAATCATTATTACTGAAAATACAGCCATAGAAGAAGCCATTGACAAGATTAAACCTAGTTTAGTAGCTATTCAGTCATATCAGAATAAGAGATTGATCAAGCAAGGAACCGGCTTTATTATGACCAGCGACGGGTTAATTGTTACCGCAGCTGATTTAGTCCCTGCCTGGGCTGATAAATATCTTGTTTTTAGGGATAATCATTCCTTAACTGCTCAAGTGATTAAAATAGATTTGGAAAGCAATTTGGCTTTGCTTAAAATAGGAGAAACCAATCTTTCAGTTGTTTCTTTAGCTGATTTGGAAGAAATTCATTTAGGGCAAAGAATTGTTTTAGTTGGGGTTGAATTAATAGAAGAAAACTTAAATTACTTTGTTAATTTAGGAGTAATTAGAAGCATTAAAGGAGAAACATTAAAGATTAATTTAACTGAAGAAAACTCTCTGGCCAATGGCAGTCCTTTGATTGGTGTTAAAGGCGAGGCGCTTGGCTTGAACTTGGTTGATTATAAAGGATTAATTAAAACTATTCCAATTAATGAGATAAAGGAGTTTGTTAGTTTATAGGGGAAAATCCAATGAATTTATTAATTACTGGAGGGGCTGGCTTTATCGGCTCTAACTTTATTAGATATATTTTAGATAAATATCCAAATTATAAAATTTTGAATTTGGATAAATTGACTTATGCGGGCAATTTAGAGAATCTTCGCGATGTAGAGAATAATCCTAACTATGGTTTTATTAAAAGAGATATTTGCGATGAAAAGATAGTTGATAAATTGGTTTCTAGGAAGCCGGATGCAATTATAAATTTTGCCGCTGAATCACATGTAGATCGTTCAATTTTAGATCCGCAAGCATTTATCAAAACAGATATTTTAGGCGCTCAGACCTTATTAGACGCGGCTAAGAAATATAATATTGAACGATTTATTCAAATATCAACTGATGAAGTTTACGGAGATATTGAAACAGGCTCTTTTACTGAAGAAAGCTTTTTGCGGCCAAATAGCCCATATTCTGCTTCAAAAGCCGGAGCTGATTTAATGGCGCGAGCTTATGCCAAGACCTATGATTTGCCTGTTTTAATTACTCGGTCTTCAAATAATTTCGGGCCTTATCAATATCCAGAAAAACTAATTCCTCTTTTTGTAACTAATCTTTTAGAAGATAAAAAAGTGCCGATTTACGGCGATGGCCGGCAAATTCGCGATTGGATTTATGTTTTAGATAATTGCGCTGGCATTGATTATATTTTGCATTATGGTGAAATAGGCGAGATTTATAATATCGGCAGCGGTAATGAAAAAACTAATTTAGAGATTACTAAAATTATTTTAAAAGAATTAGGCAAAGACGAAACTTATATTGAATATGTTCAGGATCGGCCTGGTCATGATCAGCGCTATTCTATTAATTCAACTAAAACACAAGCGCTTGGCTGGCAGCCAAAATATGAATTTAATCAATCAATGGCCGAAACAATTAAATGGTATCAGGATAATCCGCAATGGTGGAAGCCATTGCTAAAAATATGAAAGGAATTGTTTTAGCTGGCGGGTTTGGCACTCGTTTAATGCCCTTAACTAAAGTAGTTAACAAGCAGCTTTTGCCAGTTTATAATAAACCATTAATCTATTACCCTATTTTAACTCTAAAACAAGCAGGCATTAGAGAGATTTTAGTTATTTCTGGCCCAGGCCATGCAGGCCAATTATTGGATTTATTAGGTTCAGGCAAGGAATTAGGCGTTGATTTAAGCTATGACATTCAGGAAGAACCCAAAGGCATTGCCCATGGCTTGGCTATTGCTGAAGATTTTGCTGATAATAGCGGAATAGCTTTGATTTTAGGCGATAATATTTTTGAGGATGATTTAAAAAAAGCAGTTAAAGATTTTAAGGCGCAGGAAAAAGGAGCTAAAATTATTATTAAGAAAGTTCCTGACCCTAAAAGATTTGGAGTAGTTAAGTTTAATAATAAGGGCGACAAGATAATTAAAGTTATTGAAAAACCCAAAAATCCGCCCACTAATTGGATGGTAACTGGTTTTTATCTATACGATAACCAAGTTTTTAATGTGATTAGAAAATTAAAACCTTCAGCTCGGGGAGAATATGAAATTACTGATGTTAATAATTTCTATATTAAAGAGGGAACAATGACTTATCAAAAAACCAAAGGAAAATGGATTGATGCTGGCTTGCCAGAAAGCTTGTATAAAGCAGCAACTTTTATAAGAAAAAAAGAAATAACTGCTTTAAAAAAGGGTAAATATTGACTGTGGATAAATAAATGTTATAATGAGATTATGAGAATCACTAAAGTTATTAAAGACTATATTATTAAATTAATAAGAGGAAATAGAGTTGTGCCAATAGAAGTTTTGGAATTGCACGATTATTTTAGATATTATAATCAAATTAATTTTACTTTTAAAAAAGGAGATAACGGTCGTATTATTGCTATTAGCAAGGATTTTAGGCATGGCAGCATTGTAGCTTCTGCGAAAAATGAAAAAGAATTGGAAAAAAATATTAGAGACGCTATTTTAACCGCTTTTGGTGTTCCTTCTGTTTATCAAGACAAAGTAAAGCTTAATCCAGTAGGTAAATTAAAAAAAGAATATGCCCTCGCATAGTCAATTACCTGGTGAAATAAAGAGGAAAAAACTTATTAAAGCATTAAAACGGCTTGGTTTTGAAATAAGCACAAAAGGCGGCAGTGGCGATTATATAAAAATTACTTGGCCGCCAACTCAAAAAATAGTAACTATACAACGATATGTAAGAAAAGATGTATTGTATTATTTATTGAAACAAATTAAGGAAATAACTAATGGACAGATAACTTGGAAAGATATTAAAAAAGAATTATAAGGGAGGGATTTTTTTATGAATACAAAAGTAGGTTTTTATAAATATATATTTATTTGCGCTTTGGGATTTGGATTAGGCGGTCTTTTATGGGGCTGGGTTTTATACAGTGAATTGCCTGATTTAGAATTCCCCTTTCATTATTTAGCGATTATTATAATGGGATTTTTCGCTGGAGTTTCTTTAGCTTGGCCTTGGAAAGATTGGAAAAAAACAGCCAAAGCTGTTTTAGGAGGATGGTTGGGTTTTGGAGTTGGGTTTTTTGTAACTATTATATTTAGTTATCCTTTATATCTTTATGGAGGTCTTTTTTTAACTTTCATTCCATTAAGAATTGAAACTTTAAATAAATTTCTTAATTTGTATCCCAATATTGGGATAGGCGATCTTTGGCTGGTATTTCTATTAATCGGAGCGATTATTGGGTTGTTTTTTGCTTTGTTTTTAAAAACAAAAAAATGGCCATTAATATGGCGAGCAGGTCTGGGTTTTGCTTTGGGCTCTTTATTTGGCCCAATATTTGGCAATATTATAGGTGGTTTATTTGGTTCTTTATTAATTAGTTATTTAATTACTTTTTTCTTGATTGGCGTTGTTTTAGGAAAGTCTTTGGGTTGGGGAGTGTATAAATCCAAACTATGAGAAAAATACCTGTTTTTTTATTGTTTTTAGCATTGTTTTTAATTAATTTTTCTGTTTTAGTTCAAAATGATGATTTTATACCGCCTTTAGCCATAGATTACGCGCCTAATTTCTGGTTTGATTCAGAAGAAAAGTATTATCCAGTTAATCCGCTGGATTTTTATTTTGAAAATGGAATGGAAGTTATTGGCGAAATAGCGGTTAATAAGTATAATTTATTATCTTTTCAAGAAAAATTAAATCAGATAACGGTTTTTTATCATATTAAAGACCAAGGCAGTCATTGGGTTTATCAATATTGGTTTTTTTACGCTTTTAATGATTTTAAAAAAGCAACTGAAAACAAGCATTATGGTGATTGGGAATCAGTTTTTGTTTTTGTGGATAAGGACTCAAAAAAAGTAATTAAAGCAATTGGCACAGCCCATCAAAGAAAATTATTTGATACAGAGATTTATGAGCCGGATAATAATCATATTTGGACTTATGTAGGTGAGGGATCTCATGCTAATTGTATAGATGAAAAAGATGATGGTTATTGTGATTTTAGAAAATGGAGCAAGTTTGAAAACTGGAATAAAAACGGGCCTAAGATTTCATATAATAATTATCAATTACAGGAAATAAACATTGATTTTATTAATAATTTTAAGGGCGCAATTACTCTTGAGGAATCATCTGTTTTAGGAATAAATATTTTTGATGTTATAAATATCAGTGAAAAAGAATTTTACATTTCCTGGGGCGGAAAACCGCCAATTCACGCCTGGGAACAAGAGAGTTTTTATAACCCAGAAGTACTTAGGCCAATTAACTGGAAATATCTAACAGAAAAAGTTAATCAAACAAAAGATAAAATAATCGGATTTTTTAAAAAGATTGAACCTGATCAGCAACAAGCTGGCATTAGCAAAGCTATTCAAGGACAGTCATCAAATTTTGAGGACAGCCCTCAAATTATCCAAGAAGAAACAGTATTTTCTGAGCCTTTGCAAGCAACAGAAGAACAAGCAGATTTAATTGAACCAGAGCCAGAACAAGAGCCAGAGCCGCAAGTTATTGAGATAGAAATTATTAAGCCAGAAATAGTTGAATTAGAAATAGAGGAAGAAATAAAGGAAAGTCAGCCGGTTGCTAAACCTGCGCCGCCAATGGGGTTCCCATTTTTTATTGGCGGAGGCGGAGCCCCGCCAGCTGAAGAGATAACCGAGCCAGAACCCGAGCCAGAACCAGAACCCGAACCAGATACTACTCCTCCAATTGCTATTACTGATTTATCAGCTGAATCAGGAGATGATAGAGGAACAATTAATTTATCTTGGACCGCGCCAGGAGCTGATCAATATATTATTAAGTATGCTACTTCTTCAGAAATAACTTCGCTTAATTGGGCTTCATCAACTGATGCTATTAATGAGCCAGCGCCTTCTTTAGCTAGCACTACAGAAAGTTTTTCAGTGGGCGGATTAGATATTAATGAAATATATTATTGGGCTATTAAATCTATGGATGAAGCAGGCAATATTTCAGGCCTTTCTAATGTTGTTAGTTCTACGCCTAGCGCTTTAGCTAATTATGTTGTTATTAATGAGGTTCAATTAGGATCCAATGAATTTGTAGAATTATATAATCCTACTGATCAAGCAATAGATATGACTGGATGGTATTGGTCATATTTTTCTTATAATAGAGATTGGAATAATCCTTATCGGAATCAGGAATTTCCTAATGGAACAAGTATTCCAGCTCAAGGATATTATTTAATTGGTTTAAGCGGTTATTCAACTACTAGTGATTTAGTTGCCGCTGATTGGCAGGTCTATGTTTCTAACCAGCTTATCGGAATAAAAGGTTCAGTTGCGATTTTTCCATGGGATCCAACAGAAAAAACCATTGAACAAGCTCAAACTGGCGCTGTTGATGTTTTGGGCTGGGGCAGTGTTGATAATGTTTATGAAGAAAGCGCTGTTTCTGCTTCTGAAAATAACAAAAGCTTAATAAGAGATATTGATGGCTGGGATACAAATAATAACAATAGTGATTTTATTGAAAGCAATTGGCCCACGCCTAAGAATTCTAAAAATAAAACAGCTTCTATTATTGCTGACAGTTTTAGTTTTGCTCAAGATGCTGTTTTTACATTAGATAACTCCCCTTACATCTTAGAATCAAATTCTGGGATTTATCCAACAGTGGAAAACAGCGCTGTTTTAATTATTGAACCTGGGGTAATTATTAAGGGGGCTAATAAATATTATTCAAGTTTAGCTGTAAAAGGCGCTTTAAAAGCTCAAGGGACAAGCGCTAATCCAATTGTATTTACAGCTGTGACTAGCACGCCTCAAGCAGGCGACTGGTCAGGCATTATTTTTGATAATGCTAATGATGGTTCTGTTTTAGAATATGTTAATTTTGAATATGGCGGTTATCAGCAGGAAATGATTAGAATAGATAATACACAGGTATTAATTAGCAATTCTATTTTTGAATATAGTCAGAATAATGGAATTTATTTAGATAATTCAAATTCTTCTATTTCTGATTCTATTTTTAAAAATAATACTTCAACAGGAATTATTATTAATGGCCCTGGATCGCCTTCTATTAATAATTGTGAATTTGAAAATAATGATATTGGTATAGAAATTATTAATCAAGCATCCCCTATTATCAGTAACAATATTTTTTCTAATAATAATTATCCTATTGAAATTAAGAGCAGTTATCCTGTTTTAAGCGGCAATCAAGTGTTAAATAATAATTTGAATGGAGTAATAGTTCATCAGGACAGTATTTTTAGTCAGAATGTAACTTGGACTAATGATTTGCCGTATATTCTTTTTTCTGGGAGCAATGATTATCCTGCTGTGGCTTCAGGAACTGTTTTAACTTTGGAATCAGGCGTGGTGGTAAAGCCGTATAATAAGTATTATACTGTTTTGTTAGTGGAAGGCAGTTTGATTGCCAAAGGCGCAACTAGCGCGCCAATTATTTTTACTTCTTTGAAAGACGATGATTATGGAGGAGATACTAATAATGATAGCTCTGATACAGTTCCAGAAGCTAATGACTGGAAGAACATTAAATTTGCTGCTGGCAGCAGCGGGGAATTAGATCATATTCTTTTTAGATACGCTAGCGCTTCTGTTTTAGATATAGATAGCAAAGCAAATGTTAATCAAAATAATATTGTTTATGAACCGTGATTTATTGCTTGGAATAATAAAATAACTTATACTAAATAAATATGATCAAAGGAGTTAAAATTAAAAAACTGGTAATTCATCAAGATATTATTGAAAAAGGCGAGATTATTAAAAAACCTGGTTTTTTAATGGAGGTTTTAAGAAATGATGAGGGTTTGTTAAAGAAATTTGGCCAATCAACTTTTACTGTAGCTTATCAAGGAGCAATCAAAGCCTTTCATTGGCATAAAAAACAAGATGATATTTGGTTTATTGCCACTGGCAAAGCTCAAGTAGTTCTCCATGATTTAAGAAAAAATTCATCAACTAAAGGAAAAACCCAAGTAATTATGGCTGGCAAAGATGATTACAAATTAATAGTTATTCCAAAAGGAGTGGCTCATGGGTATAAGGTGATTAGCAAAGAACCAGTTTTTCTTTTTTACCACACTACTGAACCATATAATCCTAAAAATCCAGATGAAGAAAGAATTCCTTTTAATGATCCTAAAATTGACTTTGATTGGGAGATTAAGAATAGATAATAAAATTAAAGATGAAAAAGACGATTCTAAAAAGAATCGTTTTTTTATTGCCCAAACATCCAAAATATTTTATACTTAATCTAAGGAACGTCCTTAAAACATACGTCCTTAAAATTAATATTATGAGATTTACTAAATTTGAAAAATATAAGGTTTCTTATCAAGGAGGATATTTCCATATTTATAGCCGGGGAAATAATAAGCAAAACATTTTTTTGGAAGATGCTGATTATCTTAAATATTTAGAAAAATTAAGAGAATATAAAGAAAAGCATAATATTTCTATTATTTGTTATTGTTTAATGCCTAATCATATTCATTTATTGCTTTGTCAGAATTCAAAAACACCTATTAGTAAGTTTATGGCTTCTCTTCATACTAGTTATTCAATGAATTTCAACTGGAAGCATAACAAGGTTGGACATGTGTTTCAAGGCAGATTTAAGCAAAAAGAAGTTAATAAAGATGATTATCTTTTACAGGTTTCTTTTTATATTCACTTTAATCCTGTTAAAGATGGTTTAGTGAAGAAATTAGAAGATTATAAATGGTCAAGTTATTCTGATTATATTGGTTTGCGTGATGGAACGCTTTGTGACAAAGAATTGATTCTTATGGGCGGCACTTCAAAAGATTACAGAAAGAATATTGAAGAGAGATTAAAAGATGAATTAATCAAGGACGTACTTTTTAAGGACGTTCCTTAAAACATACGTCCTTAAGGACGTACTTTTTAAGGACGTTCCTTGGAATTATATGAAGAAACGGGAGTTTGTAAAATTTTATGATAAATATGTTTCTCGTATTTATCGCTTTGTCAGATTAAAGGTTAATTCAAGTCAAGATTCTGAAGATTTAGTTTCAGAGGCCTTTTTTAAATTTTGGGGAAATATTAATGAAAATAAGGATAAAATTGATAATCCAAGGGCTTTACTTTATAAAATAGCTAATAATTTAGTGATTGATTTTTATAGAAAAAAATCAAGAACAGAAGTGTCATTAGATCCAGAAGATAGTGTTTTAGCCAAAATTGAAGCTAAAGCTAATTTGAGTAAAAAAGCAAATTTAGACGCAGATATGGTTCAAATCAGAAAAGCGCTTAAAAAGCTTAAAAATGAACATCAGGATATAATTATTTGGCGTTATTTAGACGATTTTTCAGTTAAAGAAATCGCTCAAATTACAGAAAAACCAGAAGGAACAGTAAGGGTTCAGGTACATAGGGCATTAAAATCGTTGAAAAGTAAGCTTTCTAAGGAACGTCCTTAGAATATACGTCCTTATGCACAAGGACGTATATTCTAAGGACGTTCCTTGGTATGTAATAAAAAGGGGTTTTATACGTCATAATTAATAGGTATGACTGAAAAGGACTTATTCAGAAAAATCAATAAATTAAAAGGAATTAAGCCATCGCAGGAATGGATGAATTTGACGCGTCATAATTTAATAACTCGGATTGATTTTGATACAAGATTTGATAATAAGCCAAGCTTTTTATCTTGGCTTAAAGAACCGCAAGCGCTTGCTTTGGTTATGAGCTTGCTCATTATTTTTATTGCAGGGCCTTGGCTGGCTATTAAGGCCTCTCAGCCAAGTTTGCCAGGTGAATTGCTTTATTCAGTTAAAAAAGCCAGTGAAAGCGTTCAAACAACAGTTGCTTCAGAAGAGAATAAGACCAAGCTTCAAGCTGAGTTTGCGCATAGGCGTTTAGAAGAATTGACTAAAATAACAGAAGATTCTTTTTCTCCAGATGAAAAAGCTGAAAAAACAAAGCAAGTAGTTAATGATTTTAGCAATAATTTGGCTGGAATTAGCCAATATGTAGGCAATGCTTCCAAAAAACAAGCCATTGAAATTGCAATAAAAACAAAGAAAATAAAGGATGACTTAGATAAAATGCCAGCTGAAGTCAAAGATGAATTAGCTGAAGCGGAAAAAGCAATTGAACAAATCAGCGATCAGGTTTTAACTGTTTTAATTAAAGATAAAGATGTTTCAGGCGCAGACATATTGGAAATTGACCAGGAAATCCTTATTTTCTTGGAAGAAATGGAAGATGGAACAATAACTACTACAGAAGAGGTGGTTAATGGGGTAAAATAAGTTGTTTTAAAACCATTTATATGTTTAAATATAGGGAATGTCCGAATAATCAAGAAATCGGTCGAGTTTCCTGTTAATAACGGGAATTTCTTGACATTTGGACAGGATTATGATAAGTAAAATAAGTCAGTCGTTTTAAATTATAAAGGTCGGTACGGCTGAAAAACAAAATCCGCCGTCGCCCTATGGGCTATGGCGAGATGATAAAAGTCGAATGAGGTTGTCTAATATCATGTGAATTAGCCAATCTCAGAGATATAAAAAATACATTAAAATGAATAATAAAAAATTACAAAAGTCAATTTCAGTTTTGACTACTGTTACCACTACTCTTTGGCTTTCTGGAGCTGCTTTGTTAGTTCCAATGGCCTCTATGGCAGCCATTGTAGATGGTGATATTGTAAGTCCAGACGCTGAATTTACCGAAGGAGATATAACTTATTATCCTTATGATGTTTTTATCGTTAAAATTATGGGCGATAAGACCTTTAAGAGATTAGTTCTAAATCCTGAAGTATTTGAAAGTTATGGACACTTGGAATGGGGAAATATTCAAACCATTTCAGCAGATACTGTTGATGGTTATACTACCTCTCAATTAGTACGAACTGATGGCGACACCAAGGTATATAAGTTGGTGCCTGATGGCGATACTGGAACCAAGGAATGGATGAACATGACTGCCGCAGAATTCGGCGAAACTTATGATTGGGATTCCATTTATACGGTTAATAGTACTGATATTGGGAATTATAATGCTGGTGATGATGTTACTACTGATGATGACGATGATGAAGTAACAGTCAGCGAAGGAACTTTAACAGTTGCTTTAGCTGCTGATACTCCAGCAAGCGCTATTGCAGTAACCAACGCAGCTCGTTATCCTTTCACCAAAATTAATTTAACTGCTAGTGGCGGTGACGTTATTGTTGACTCAATGGTTCTTGAAAGAACTGGCTTTGGTCAAGACGGAGCCTTTTCTTCAGTCGCTGTTATTCTAGACAATACAGATGGCGATCAATTAGGGAATAACAAAACTCTAAATTCAGCTCATCAAACAACTTTGAACGATGATTTGACTGTTGCTAATGGCACAACCAAGACTATCTATTTATCTGGTAATATGGGCACTGTTGGTACTACCTATGCTGGTGAAGTTCCTTCACTAACATTAACATCTTTAACTCTTAAAGGTGATGCTAGCTTAAATGCCACTCTTCCAGTTACAGGTAATGGAATGACTCTTAATGGTACAATTTCTATTGGAACAGCAACTATCACTGATGGCGCTAATCAGCCAGCAGCTAGCACCCAAAATGTGGGTGTAACTGACTATGTTGTTAGCGCAATTAAGATTACAGCTGGTTCAGCTGAAGCAGTTACTGTTAAGAAAATTGTTTGGACTCAAGATGGTTCAGCTGGAAATGATGATATAGCTAATATTGATGTGGTTAATGCTACTACTGGAGAAGTTCTATCAACTGTTGAAAATCCAGATGGCAAGACATTAAGCTTTAATCCAGAATTAAGTATTGCTAAGGGTAAGAATGTTAGTTTTGACTTACGTTTAGACATTACTGATGGTTCAGGTAGAACTATTTCTTGGGATATTGACGAAACAACTGATATTTTAGTCAAGGGCGAAACCTATGGCTACTATATCACTCCAACTTATTCAACAACTGGAAATGGTAGTCGTCCAGAGTATAATGCTCCTGATACCACAGTTGGTGATGGAAGTTTGAGAGTTGAATCAATGTCTGTATCTCCAACAAATATTGCTGAAGATGCAAGTGATGTTCTCTTAGGTAAGTTTAAGTTTGTAGCTAAAGGTGAAGAAGTAAAAATCACCTCAATTGGTTGGGAAGTAAGAATTACTACTTCTACTGATGGAGCTCTAATGACTGATATTACTAACTTAACTGTCTATGACGAAAGTGGAACAGCAGTAGCTGGTCCAATGGATCCAACATCTGATGCAATAGATCAAGCTAATAATCGAGATAATGGCGCAGCTACAAGCACAGATACAATTATTGTGCCAGTAGGTGAAACTATTTATACAGTTAAAGGTGATTTAAGCGCTGACTTTGCATCTAATGATATTGTTCAGACAAGCATTACCCCAGGCACTATTACTGCTCGAGGTATGACTACTGACAATAGTATTACTCCAACTCCAGCTACAAGAGTTGCTTCAACTCAATTAACTGTTAAAGCAGCAGCTCTAACAGTTACAGTTTCCAGTGAACCAGCAGCTCAAACAGTAGTAGCTGGTATGCAAGATTTCACTTTAGCTAATTATCTCTTTGACGCTACCGATTCTGGCAGCGATGTTGAGATAAGATGGGTTAAAGTTCCTGTTGAAACAAGTACTGCTTATCCAGCTATGATTAGCGGTCTGCAATTGTTTGATGGTACTACTGAAATTTCAGTAGACACCTATTCAGAGGGTAGCAATTGGGATTCAACAGCCAGTCAAAGCGCTACAACTACTTTAACTTTAGCTAATGACGCTTTGATTATTCCAGCTGGCACTACTAAATTAATTAGTGTAGTTGGTGATCTTGGTACTGGAGTAACTAGTGGTACGGTAAGTGTTGGTATTCAAGCTGATGGTGTTTCAGCTGTTGATGAAGGCGGAAGCACAGTTACAGAAACATGTACTCCTAATGTAGGCCAGGCAATGAGTTTGTCAGCTGGCGGTACTCTTAACCTATCTGTCTTGACTGATCCAGCTTCTGGATTAGTAACTGGCGGCAGCGAAGGAGTATCAATTGGTCAGTTTACTCTACAGGCTAAGTATGAAGATATTAATGTTAATTATCTTGGCTTAACTGCAGCTGCAGCTGATGGTACTGGTATTGATGGCGATGATGATGAAATAACTTCAATTTCTCTATATGAAGATGGAGTAGCTGACGCATTAGGAACTGTTAATGTAGTTGCTACTACTGCAACTATTACACCTTCCTCAACTTTGACCATTCCAGCAGGCACAACCAAGAATTACACATTGAAAGCTAATTTTGCAACTATAGATGATACCACTCCAGCTACTTCTGGTTCTGGTGTTAGGGTCAAAATTAGTAATGTTGATTCAACTGGCGTATCAGCTGGTTCAAGTAGTGTCACCGTTAATGGTACTGACACTAACTTTAGCAGCTTTAGCGCATTCAAGAGTATTCCAACTGTAACCAAGCTTGCATTTGACGGATCAAATGTAATTACTGGTAATTCAGTAGTTAGCTTGTATAAGTTCAGCGTAACAGCTGACAGCGCCGGCCCAATCGGTTTGTACAAGTTTACCTTTGGTATTTCTACAACTACAGTTAATCTCTGTGAAGATGTAACTGATATGCGTGATGCAGCTGGTTATTATCTATACATGTCTGATTCAGAAAGCAGCTTAGGAAGTATTGTTTCTCAAGGTGATGATAATGACAATCCTGGACATGACCAACAAGATGATATTGTTGTTAATGTAGCTGGTAGTACGCTAAATCAAGCTTTGGTTGAAACCTGGTTTGACGTCAATAATGATGCAACCGGTACATCTTCTGAACAGATAATCGTTAATGCTGGCGATACTAAGTACTTCACCTTAAGAGGTACAATTAGCGCTGGACACGATGGTACAGCTGATAACGAAAGTATTTCTACGGTTTTTGCCGGTGATTCTACTTTCGCAGCTACAGGTGTTAAGAACGCAGATGGTATTGATGCGTTAGACCAAAATGACTTTATTTGGTCTGATCTAAATGCTGATCAGTACACTAGTTCTACAGCTACTGTTACGGCTATGTACTTTAATGGTTATCGTGTTTCTGGCTTAGATACTACCTCTTCTACTCCTCAGACAATTACTGACTAAATTCTGATTTATTGAAACGGAAAAAAAGCGTCCCGACGTAAAGTCGGGGCGCTTTTGAATTTGGACTTGCTAATTTTATAAATTTTGCTATAATCCAGTTTATATGAACAAGAAAGTTAAAATAACTCTTCAAGTTGTAATAGTAATTTTACTAGCTAGCGCTCTAGGCTATTATTTTTATTCTGATTATTTAAAAACTACAATTCAAAAAGATCCAAAAACAGAAACAATTAAGGAAATTACTATTTTAAAATTTATTAAAGAAGATTTAGACGAAGAAAAAAAAGATGAATATCAGGAAACTTTTGAAGAAGCTGCAGAGGAATTTATTGATAATCCTGAAACAGCTGAAGCTTTTTGGCCTTTAATTGAAATTGGACGAGTTAAGCAATTAGCTGGCGATTATGACGGAGCTAAGCAAGCTTTGATTAAAGCAGTAGAACTACAGCCAGGAAGTCATTTAGCCCATGCTAATTTAGCTAATTTGTATTTTCGGCATTATCATGACTTTGCTAAAGCAGAAGAGCACTATCTTAAAGCCATAGAGCCAAATGATCCAAGGGTTGTTGTTTATTATTATGATCTGCATGAAATTTATCGATATTTTCATAAAACAGATACAACTTTAGCTGAAGATATTTTAAAACAAGGAATAGAGAGATATCCAGAAGAAACTAATTTAATGGCTATTTTAGCTCATTATTACAAGAATTTAGATAGAAAAGAAGAAGCTATAGAATATTATCAGAAAATATTAGAAATTAATCCTGATAGCGAGGTGGC
>CAZQLH010000001.1:0-139205 GCA_964594155.1 uncultured Candidatus Saccharibacteria bacterium | reverse complement strand
AGTAATCTTACATATAGAATTAGGTTAGAAAAAACATATTTATAGTATGTCAGCTTTTGTATTTATTGTTAAAAATGTTATAATAATATAATAATAAGTAATTTTATGAAAAACAATAAAAGACAATTAAAATTGATTTTAATAGCAATAGGCATTTTAGCAGTGCCTTTTTTTGCTGCCGCTGCTGGGCTTTTTATTTCATTAGATAATTTTCAAATAAGTGATTCATTTGGCACGGCAAATAATCCTGATATGGTTTGGACTGGTTCAAATTATGGTTTAACTTGGGAGGATTCGCGCAAAGATGGAGAATCAGAAATCTATTTTACAAGATTAAATGGATTTGGCGAAGAAGTGGGAAGTGAAGTCAAGGTTAGTGACAGTTCAGATAAAATTTCAGGTCAACCAGCTATTATTTGGACTAATAATTCTTATTCTGTTGTTTGGTCTGAGAATTGTAAATTGTATTTTAATAAATTAGACAAGGATGCTAAAAAATATGGCGGTATTACTCGAATTATTTATGCTGATTATGATGATTGTCCTGATAAGCCATCTTTGGCTTGGACAGGAATTAACTATGGATTTGTTTGGCAGGCAAATCAGGACTCTCAAATCTTTTTTGTTAAATACAATTCCTTATTAGAAAGACAAACTCAGGAAATCCAGGTGAGCAGAACATTAAATTCAGAAAATCCTTCTTTAGTTTGGAATGGCTCTGAATATGGCTTAACATGGCAAGCCAATGGAGATATCTATTTTAATCGATTAAATGCCAATGGAAACAGACAAGGAGATGATATTAAGATAAGCGAGATTAGCAATAATTCAACTAATCCTGAAATTGTTTGGAATAGTTCTGGATACGGCCTTATTTGGCAAGGTTATGACAATAAAGAGCAAAGACAAATATATTTTGCGCAATTAAATGAAAATGGAGATAAAGAAATTGAAAAAGCAATTACTTTTAATGAAAATCAAGATTATTCAATTTACCCGTCAATTATTTGGAATGACAATGATTCTGAATATGGAGCAGTTTGGCAAGCAGAAAATAACCAAATATATTTTGTCAATCTTGATGAAAAAGGACATTGGAAAAATGAATTAGTTCAAATTTCTCAAACAAATCAAGAAGCTATCAAGCCAATAATTGCCTTAGGGACTTCTCAATATGCTTTTGTCTGGCAGGATACAAGAGGAGAAAATGGAAATGAAATATATTTTGCCAAACTTGCTTTTTCAGATCTTGCCCAGCTTGACCAAGGAATATTATTAGCTTTTATTAAAGAAGCTAACGGCAATGCCTGGATGATAATTGTTTTAGTTTTGGCTGCTGCGGCTTTGCTCCTGATTTATAGAGCTAAAAGAAAAAGTTAAATTTTTTGCAAAAATATGAAAGTAGCGTTGGTTTGCGGAGGGCCTTCATTGGAAAGGGGAATTTCATTGAATTCAGCTCGGTCTGTTTTAGATCATTTGAGTTCTGATAAAATTGAAATCATCCCTTTTTATTTTGATTCCAAAAAGAACCCTTATCAGATTTCTATTTCCCAGCTTTATTCTAATACTCCTTCAGATTTTGATTTTAAATTAAAACAGACTGCTTCGCCTTTGGCTGATCAATCTTTAATTCGCTTGCTTAAAAAAGCAGATATTGCTTTTCCAGTGATACATGGCGCTTTTGGCGAAGATGGCGGAATCCAAAGCTTTTTTGAAAAGAATAATATTCCTTTTATTGGTTCTGATTCTAAAACATGTAAAAGAGCTTTTGATAAATATATTGCCAATGAGTTTATCAAGCAGCATGGTTTTTTTGGTTTTCCTTCAGATGTTTTGAAAATACATTATAATAATCATAAGCAAGTTATAAAGAGTTTTTTTGAAAAACATAATATTAAGCGAGCTGTGGTTAAGCCGGCTGCTGGCGGTTCCAGTATTGGTGTTTTTTCCGTGTCTACTCCTGAAGAAGCGTTGGAAAAAGCAAAATTGCTTTTTTCTAAACGAATGGATAAGCGGGTGGTGATAGAGCCATTTGTTCAAGGCATAGAATTTACAGTGATTATCCTAAAGAATCGCTTTGGCTTGCCCGTGGCTTTAGTTCCAACAGAAATAGAGGCAGATTATACTAAGCATCAGATTTTTGATTACAGAAAAAAATATTTGCCTACTCGACAAGTAACTTATCATTGTCCGCCTCGGTTCAACAATGAAACAATAGAAACAATTCAAACACAAGCAGAACAGTTATTTTCTCTTTTAGAAATGGAAGATTTTGGCAGATTTGACGGCTGGGTTCTGCCTGATAACAAAATATGGTTTTCTGATTTTAATCCGATTAGCGGAATGGAACAAAACAGCTTTTTATTCCAGCAAGCATCAAGAGTGGGGATGAGTCATAGAGATATTTTAAGATATATTGTTAAACAGGCCTGTTTTCGCCATAATATTAGTTTTCCAGAAGAGAAAAACAAGAATTATTTAAAAATCAAAAGAAAAAGAAAACCAATCAATATTCTTTTTGGCGGAGATACTTCAGAAAGACAGGTTTCTTTAATGAGCGGAACCAATACCTGGTTAAAACTTCGCAATTCAAAAAAATATGATCCACAGCCGTATTTATGGGATATTGACGGACGGGTCTGGCACTTGCCTTATCATTTAACTTTAAACCATACTGTTGAAGAGATTATTGATAATTGCAGGAATTACCAGACAGCTAAAGAAAGATTAGGAATGTTTGAAAGAAGAGCCAGAAATAGATTAGATTTATCAGAAGATAAAGATGAACAGGATTTTTTTGAGCCAACCGGCATGGCTTTGGATAAATTTATTAAAGATTCAGATTTTATTTTCATTGCTTTGCATGGCGGAGATGGAGAAAACGGAAATTTACAGAAAACATTGGCTGAACAAAAAGTTAAGTTTAATGGGCCTGATGAAAGAGTTTCTAGATTAGGAATGGATAAATGGAAAACAGCTGAATTTATTAAAAGCTTAAAAATCAAGGGATTAAATCCTATTCCTAAAAAACTTGTTCAAACCAAGTATTTATTTAACCTGAGAAACAATAGATTAAAAGATTTTTGGAAAAAACTGCGTCAAGAATTAGACGCTGATACAATAGTGGTTAAACCGCGCGCTGATGGCTGTTCTTCCGGAGTAGTTCATCTTTTTTCAGTTAATGAATTAAGGAAATACATTGAAGTGATTAAATCAAGGGCAACTTCTGTATCTAAGAACACTTTTAAAAACCAGAATGATATTTTAGAAATGCCATTAGAGCCAATGAAGGAACTGCTTTTTGAGAAATTCATAGAAACAGATGTTTTAAGGGTTAAAGGGAATAAGTTAAAACATCGTCAGAGAAGCGGTTGGCTGGAAACAACCATAGGGGTAGCTGAGGACAAAGGCAAATTAAGGGTTTTTAATCCAAGCATTACTGTGGCTGAAGGCGAGGTTTTAACAGTTGAGGAAAAGTTTCAAGGAGGAACCGGGGTAAATATCACCCCGCCGCCAGAAACTATTATGAATAAAAAAGCGTTAAATAGAACTAAGTCCTTAATAGGGAAAATGGTTAATAAGATGAAATTAAAAGGCTATTCGCGAATTGATACTTTTACTAATATTAAAACAGGGGATTTATTGATTATTGAAATGAATACATTGCCTGCTTTAACTCCTTCTACTGTTTTGTATCATCAGGCCTTAACAGAAAATCCGCCAATTTTTCCAAGAAGCTTATTAGAGAAATTAATAGAAAATACAGGGTATTAAGAATAACTTTAATTTTATTTTGATTCTGTGGATAACTATAGATGTATAGATTTGACAAAGATTTATATGTAATATACTATAGATATATATAATAATGTATAGATTATGAATTCAAAATTACTAACAATTGGTCAAGTGTCTAAAATATTTGGCGTTTCTATTCAAACTTTACGGCGGTGGGATGATATTGATAAGTTATCTTCAGTTCGCAAAGGAATAACTGGACATAGATATTATAGAAGAAGTGATGTTGATAATTATATAAAAAATAATACAAGAAGTTTACTTGTTAAATTAGCAAGAAGTTGGGTTGTAAGTGATTTAAAGACAGAATTCTATCCTGATTTTTATTGCCTTGATAGTTCGGTATTCCAAGCACGATTAGTAAAATTAGAAGGTAAATTAGGGGAAATAAGAGAATTAGGTAAAATATTCCCTTTGATTTCGGCTATTACAGGCGAAATCGGTAATAATTCTTTTGATCATAATTTAGGTAAATGGCCAGATATTCCAGGTGTATTTTTTGCCTATGATTTACATGGAAAAAAGATAGTTTTAGCAGATAGAGGCCAGGGAATATTGGCAACGTTGAAAAAAGTTAGACCAAAATTATCAACTCATCAGAAGGCGTTAGATGTTGCCTTTAACGAAGTAATCTCTGGACGCGCTCCAGAGCATCGCGGTAATGGATTAAAGTTTGTTAGAAATGTTGTTGCTGACAATGAAATAAATTTGATTTTTCAAACTGGTGATGCAAAGCTTAAAATTAATAAAAGTAGGGTTAATTTAAATATCGAAAAATCAAATATTTATTTACAAGGTTGTTTAGCATTAATTAAATTTTAAAAAAATGACTATATATCTTAAAAAATTCGGCACAACTTTAAATAGTCGGCAATTTGGCAGGGAATCAATTACTGCTTTTAAGTCTTCTCTAAGAGAAGTTAAAAAAGATGAAAAAATTATTGTTGACTTTGAGGGCGTTATAACTTTTACACCATCTTGGGGTGATGAGTTTTTGGGTTTTTTGTACAATAAATACAAAGATAGGTTGGTATTAAAGAATACTGACAACCCATCAGTTCAAGCGTCCTTAGAAATATTAGAAGAAGTTTATAAAAATAAATTTAATATAAAATAAGATTATGGATAATAAAGATAATAAAATAAAACAAGGGTTTATTTTGGCTTTTGGAGAGCTTTTTTTAAAGTCAGAAGGAGTTCAAAAGATATTAAAGAAGAGATTAAATAATAATCTTTCTTCTTTATTAAAAAAACAAAAGATTGAGTTTGAGATTTATCCTTGGCGTGAAAGAATCTTTGTTAAAACAAAAGATTTTAAAAAAACTTCATCTGTTTTAGAGAAGGTTTTTGGTCTTGTTTGGTTTGCTCAAGCTTGCTTTTTAGAAGAAGCAAGCTTTGAACAAATGAATAATTTTGTCAAAGAGAATTACCAAGATTGGATTAAAAAAGACGAAAGTTTTGCTTTAAGGATTAAAAAGGGGCCTTTGGTTAAAAAAAGAACAGAGCAAGCAATAAAAGAGATTGCCGAGAATATAGAGAGAAAGGTTAATCTTGATAATCCTAAAAAAGAAATTTTTATTGAAGGAAGAAAACATGGCTGGTTTATTTATTTTAAAAAACAAAAAGGATCTGGCGGTTTGCCAGTAGGCAGTCAAGGAAAAGTATTAACTTTAATTTCCGGGGGAATAGATTCTCCAGTGGCTGCTTATTTAATAGCTAAAAGAGGCGCAGAAAATATTTGGCTTCATTTTCATAGTTTTCCTTTGGTTTCCAAGGCAAGCATTGAAAAGACAAAAGAATTAGCTAAAGTATTTTTAAATTACCAGTCAAAATTAAAACTTTATCTTATTCCTTTTTCAGAAATTCAAAAGGAAATAAAAATAAAAATCTTAGCTAAGTACCGAGTTATTTTCTACAGGAAATTAATGTTAGAAATTGCCCAAGACATTGCTCAAAAGGAAAATTATCAGGCTTTGGTTACTGGAGAAAGCTTAGGTCAGGTTAGTTCTCAAACCTTGCCTAATTTCCAGATAACCCAGGAGAATATAATGATCCCTATTTTCCAGCCATTAATTGGGATGGATAAAGAAGAAATAATTTCTTTAGCTGAACAAATTAAAACTTTTAATATTTCTATTAAACCCCAGGAAGATTGCTGCACTTTATTTGTCCCCAAGCGACAGACCGCTGCAGCTAAATTAGAAATAATCAAGGAATTAGAAAAAGAATTAGATTTAGATAAATTAATTTCAAAAGCTATTAGAGAAATAGAAGTTATTGAATATAATTGACAGAACAGCAGGATTTGTTATTATGTTTTTTAGTTATTTTAATTTTAAATATTAAGGGGGGACTATGGATAAGTATAGATATATGGAGGTAAGGGGAACTCTTCCTCAGGTTGGATTTTGGGAAGAAAATTTTAATAGAATTGAATTTCAAAAATCAGAGATGGGAAAATATGTCAATACAGTAGTAGTTTATAGTCCTGTATGGGGATTTATAGACATCTATTTTTTTGGCAAACAAGAAATTCCTGCTTTGATATCTTATATTAATTTAATGACTGATGTTGAGTTTTCTCTTTTTCATGGTTGTCAATTTGAGAATGGAGTCATGATTTGGAGCTGTAGAAATCATTCTCTTGAAGACGCTCGCAATGTTTTTCGCGCGCTTTATCGGAATTCTGTTCCAGAATAAAGAATTTTCAAAAAAAAGCTATGTTGTTATGAAGACAGCATGGCTTTTTTATTTTATTAATATCAACTTTCTGATATAATATAGATAGAAAGGAGAATAATATTATGGATAAAACAAGACAATCTTTAATCGGGCTTTTGCAGGCCTTGGGAGTAACTGCTTATTGTTTTTTAATCAGCGGTTTTTTCTGGGCCATGGAAAAGATTGCTATAACCCCGCCTAATTTTTTAATAGCGGCTTTAATGCTGACTATTCTTGTTTTTTCAGCTGCAGTAACCGGGGCCATAGTTTTTGGCTATCCAGCTTATTTAGCTCTTAATGGAAAAATTAAAGATGGAATATCTATTTTTGCCTATACTTTGCTTTATTGTTTAGGCATTATTGCGATTATAATAATTATTTTAGCAATTTAAGCATTGTTCAGGGCGGTCTTTTGATGTTAAAATACAGGTATGAAAAAGAAATATCCTAAAAACAAAACAGCTCAAGAAATTCAAGATGAGATTTTTAAAAAAATGTCAGCTGATAGGAAAATTGAAATTGCTTCTTTGTTATGGCGTTTAGGTAAAAGCTTAGATAGCGATAAAATTAATTATGCAACAAGAAGATCCAAGGCATCTTTTGGTAAAAATAGTTAAGAAAATATTAGATAAGTTGTTATGTTAGAACAAATAATTTTAGGCATTGTTCAAGGAATTACTGAATGGCTTCCAGTTAGCTCTGAAGGAGTAATAGTTCTGATTACAGAGAATTTTTTAAAAGACGGAATAACTATAGAAATAGCAGTTAAACAAGCGCTGTTTCTTCATTTAGGAACATTTTTAGCTGCTTTAGTATATTTTCGCAAAGATGTTTTATCTTTGATTAAAACGATGTTTAATTACAAATCAGCTAATACTGAAACACAGAAAATCTTTAAGTTTCTTTTTATAAGTTTTTTAATCAGCGGATTTTTAGGATTTGCTCTGCTTAAAATCTTTATTAACTTGGAAGAGCAATTATCTTTATCAGCTAAAGCAATTACTTTAGTGATTGGCTTGCTTCTTCTTATTACTGCTTATCTGCAAATTAAATCGTCTAAGCAGGGGTATAAGAAGCCAAATGATTTGAAAAATACAGATAGTATTTTATTAGGCTTAATGCAGGGGTTGGCTGTTTTGCCAGGATTATCCCGTTCTGGATTAACTGTTTCAGCTTTGCTTTTAAGAAAGTTTGATGATCAAGACGCTTTAAGGTTGAGTTTTTTAATGAGCTTGCCAATTGTTTTAGCAGGCAATATTATTCTTAATTTTAATAATTTAATCTTTTCAGCTGAATTAATTTTGGGATTAATTTTCTCTTTTATTTTCGGCTTATTAACCATTGATATGCTATTAAAAATAGCCAAAAGAATTAACTTTGGCTATTTTGTGTTGATTTTTGGGCTGTTGGTGATTGGTTCAATTTATTTTTTGTAAGACACAAACGGTAGAGTTTTTTTTACGCATTCAGGACAGATGCTGTGGCTGAATATTATTCCGAATTTTTTTGTAAGAAAATCTGCGACTGGATACCATTCTTTTTCTTCGCGAATTTTGTGGCAGCTTGCGCAAATACTTAATATTTGTTTAATCTGCGCAAGTTCGGCTTCTAAGTCAACTATCTTTTTTTCTAATTCTTTTCTTGTTGTCAATTTCCCCCTCCTTTTTTATTAATTATTATAAAAACTAATATTATTATATTAAATATAATTATATTTGTCAAATTAATTTGGCAATGTGTAAGGCCTTTTAATCTTTCAATTAATTTATAATTATGGTAAAATAATAGCATTATGTTTTCTAAGAAAAAATTAGTTAAAAAATTAGAAAAGCTTTCTAAAAAGTTTCTTGAAATAGAAAGCAGAAAAGAGCTTTTAGATTCATTAAAAGAAGATAAGACCAAATGGTTTCAATGGTCTTCTGAAATTAAAATAATTTTAGAGAATATTGATAATACAGAAGCAATTAAATTTGCTGGTCTTTTATTGTTGTTAGAGCAAAATCCTGATAGCAGGTTTTATCAAAACAATCTAAAGAAATTTTTAATTGACAAAGTTGAATTTTATAAGTATTATGATTTCAGCTTGGAAAGAAAATTAGATAAAATGGAAAAATCAGAAAGAAAACTTTGGATTAGCAAAATATTCCGCCTTTTTATCAGCCGTTCATTTTTAGGAATATTAATTCTTGTTTTAATTCTGGGTTTTATTGGCTGGTTTTACATAGACAGAGAAAGCTGTTTGGAATTTGTTGATAAAATAATTCAGCCATTTTTAAGAGCGATTAGATAACCTTATGAAAAAGAAAATAATTATTATTATCAGTATTATTATTGTTTTCATCGGCCTTTATTTTGCCTATCAGGGAATTTTTGGAGAAAAAGAACTGCCATATACCACAGAAGTTGTTTCTAAAGGAGATGTTATTCAGAATGTTTCAGTTACTGGCACAGTTATTCCAGCCAAGCAAATAGATTTACAATTTGAGAATCAGGGGAAAATAAGCAGGATTGAAACAAAAGTTGGCGATAGAGTTTCAACTAATCAGGTTTTAATTAGATTAAATACAGGTGAATTAAACGCTCAGCTTAAATCTAATCAAGCAGCTTTAGATATTGCTCAAGCAAAATTAGCTCAAACTTTAGCTGGCAGCAGGCCAGAAGATATTCAAGTTTATCAAACAGCAGTTGATAATGCTCAAATAGAAGTATCTAATAAAGAGCAGGCATTGATTGACGCGCAAGCTGACGCAGATAATGATTTGGATGCTTCTTATGAAGACGCTTTAGATACTGTTAAGACAGCTTATACAGTAACTGATCAGGCCTTATTAATAATTTTTGCTGGAGTTAGAAAAAACTATTTTAATGGCAGCAGCCAATTATCTATTGCTGTTAAAAGCAAAGAAAGCGTAGCTCAAAACGATTTATCTATAGCTGAAGATTATTTAGATGTAGCTGATAACAATCCTACGCATAGCAATATTGATTCAGCTTTAGACGCGATGAAAACAGCTGTTATTAGCGCTAGAAATGCTTTGGCTTATTTAAGGGCAGCTTTAGATGATCCAAGCGTCAGCAATTCAGTTTCTTCAGCTGATGAAACAAATATTGATACAGAAAGAGCTAGTATTGATAATCAATTGGTTAATTTAACTTCAGCTGAACAATCAATTAGCTCAACTAAAATAACTAATCAGACAAATATTAATACAGCTGAAGCTAATTTAGATACAACTAAAACCAATCTAAAAAAAGCTCAAGATGAATTAGTTTTGAAAAAAGCCGGCCCTAGGCAAACTGATATTGATTTAGCTCAAGCTGAAGTTAATCAAGCTCAGGCAAATGTGCTTCAGATTTATGAAAAAATAAATAAAACTATTTTAAAAGCTCCAACTAACGGAATTATTACTGTTATAGAAAAGGAAGAAGGAGAAACAGCCCAAGCTAATTCAATAATTGTTTCAATGATTAGCACAAGCAATTTCCAAATTGAAGCTAATATTTCAGAAACAGAAATTGCTAAAGTTAATTTAGGGGATAAAATAGATATGACCTTAGATGCTTTAGGTCCGGATGAAAAATTTACTGGCAAGATTATTAAAATTAATCCAGCTGAAACAATTGTTTCTGGGGTAATTTACTATAAAGCAACTTCTATTTTTGACGCAGAAGATGAAAGGATTAAATCAGGCATGACAGTTAATTTAGATATTGAAACAGATAAAAAAGAAAATATTTTATATCTGCCTTATTACAGCATTAAAGAAACAAATGGGCGGAAATATGTTGTAGTTATTGAAAATGGAAAGAGAAAAGAAAAAACAATAGCCACTGGATTAGAAGGAGAAACAAGAGTAGAAATTCTTAGCGGATTAGGAGAGAACGAAGAAGTGATTATAGAGAGATAGAATAAATTTATTAAACTCATATTCTAAAATTTATTCGCGCTTTACCCTAAAGGGCTCCGACGCGTCTCAAAAATTTCAGAATATTCGTTTAGGGATATATATTAAATTAGATGCTTATAAAATTAGAAAATATTACCAAGGATTATGTTAATGAAGAATTAGTTACCCCGGCTTTACGCGGGGTTTCTTTTGATATTAAGCAAGGAGGGTTTATCGCGGTAATGGGTTCTTCTGGTTCAGGAAAATCAACCTTAATGCATATAATTGGATTTTTAGACAGGGCAACATCTGGCGAGTATTTTTTTGATAATGAGGATATAAATGAGTTTGATGATGATAAATTAGCTCAAATTAGAAATCAAAGAGTTGGTTTTATCTTTCAATCATATAATCTTTTGGCTAGAACTTCTGTTTTAGATAATGTTCTTTTGCCAACCATTTATACTCCAGATATAGACAAAAAAGAAGTTGAAGAAAAAGCTAGGCAGCTTTTAGATAAAGTAGGTTTGTCTCATAGGGTTAATCATCATCCTAATCAGCTTTCTGGAGGAGAACAGCAAAGAGTGGCAATTGTAAGGGCTTTAATTAATCAACCGCGCTTAATTTTAGCTGATGAGCCAACTGGTAATTTAGACAGCAAATCAGGCCAGGAAGTAATGGAAGTTTTACAGGATTTAAATGAAGAAGGCCATACTATTTTAATGGTTACTCATGAAAAATATGTGGCTGAATGCGCCCGACGGATTATAATCTTAAAAGACGGTCAAATTATTTCTGATCAAAGAGTAGCTAATCAGCATGCAGCTAAAGATGGTTTGGAGAAATAATTATGTATCTATTTAATGTTTTAAAATTAACTTTTGATAATTTATTATTACAAAAGAGCCGTTCTTTTTTGACAATGCTGGGAATTGTTATTGGCGTAGCCGCAGTAATTTCAATTATGGCAGTGGGAGCAAGCGCTCAGGATTTGCTTTTATCCCAAGTTAGCGCAATGGGAAGCAATCTAATAGGTGTTTTGCCAGGAGCTGCTGATGAAGCTGGTCCGCCAGCTTCTGCTTTTGGCATTGAAATAACCACTCTTAAACATGAAGATGCTTTGGCAATAGAAGAACTGTCACACATTGTGGCAGTTTGTTCATATATTAAAGGACAAGGCACAATAAGTTATTTTAACAAATCAAAGAATTTTGATTATACTGGCGTTACTTCGGGATATACATCAGTTGAAGACACATCGGTTGAATCAGGCCGGTTTATAAAACCAGAAGAAGTTAATGGAATGGACAGGGTAGTTGTTTTAGGTAGTAGTGTTAAAGAAAAATTATTTGGTCAAGATAGCGCTATAAATAAAAGAATTAAAATAAATCAAGTTAGTTTTAAAGTTGTTGGCGTTATGAAAGAAAGAGGAGTGGTTACTTTTCAAAATCAAGATGAACAGGTTTTTGTTCCTTTGAAAACAGCCCAAAAACTTCTTTTAGGAGTTGATCATTTAACATTTATTCGAGCCAAAATTGATAAGCCAGAAAATATTAACTTGACTATTAGCCAAGTTAAATCAACTATTCGTTATCAACATCATATTAAAGATCCAGCTAAAGATGATTTTGGAGTTAAAAGCACTGCTCAAGCTTTGGATATTTTAGGATCAATTACTCAAGCGCTTAAAATGTTTTTAGTAGCTGTAGCAGCTATTTCTTTATTAGTCGGCGGAATCGGCATTATGAATATTATGTTTGTAGCAGTTAATGAAAGAACCAGAGAGATTGGCTTGCGCAAGGCAATTGGCGCCAGAAGAAAAGATATTTTAATCCAGTTTTTAATAGAAAGCGCTATTATGACTTTAATCGGAGGAATAATAGGTGTTGTTTTAGGAATTTTGATTGCCTTGGTTATATCTATTGGAGTTAATTATTTTGACTATGACTGGCGATTTATTGTGACGCCTTTTTCTGTTATTCTTTCTACAACAGTTGCTGTTATTGTTGGCTTAATATTCGGACTTTGGCCGGCTAATCGCGCTTCTAAATTAAATCCAATTGAGGCGTTGCGTTACGAGTAATTCGCAATTCGGCTATCCGATAGCCGAATTGCGGCTTGATATCATGAATCTTTTTTCCATTATCAAACAATCAATTATTGCTCTAAAGGCGAATAAACTGCGCAGTTTCTTTTCTATTTTAGGAATTGTTATTGGAGTATCAGCTGTGGTAATTATTCTTTCATTAGGGCAAAGCTTAAAAGGTTTTGTTACTAATGAGATTGAAGCATTTGGCCCAGGAATACTTGATATTGCAGTTAAAGTGCCGGAAGCAAGCGAAGTTGGATCAGCTATTTCCATAATGCAGGGAATCAAGATAACAACTCTTAAGATAAAAGACATTAAAGCGCTTAAAGATAAAGAAAGATTTCCATATATTGAAGCAGTAACTGGAGAAACTTTTGCCCAAGAATGGGCTGTTTACAGGGATAAAGAAAAAAAAGTTTTGCTTTTTGGAGCTAATGCTGATTTTCCCTTGGTAATGAAGACAGCTAAAATAGATAAAGGACGTTTTTTTACTGACACAGAAGATGAGACATTAGCTAAAGTAGCTGTTTTAGGCAGTAATTTAGCTGAAGAGTTTTTTGGGTTAGCAGATCCCATAGGCAAGAAAATTAAGCTAAAGGGTCAAAGCTTTAAAATTGTTGGCGCCTTAGAGCCAATGGGAGGCTTTTCATTTGGCGGAGTTGATATGAATGATTTTATGTATGTTCCTATTAATACAACTCTTAAAGAGGTTTTAGGAATTGATTATCTATTAGAGATAATTTTAACCATTAAAGATGAAAGCTATTCTGTTCAGGCAATTGAGGAAATTTCTCAAATGCTCCGCCGTCATCATAATATTAAAGATCCAACCAAAGATGATTTCCAGATTACTACTATGGAGGAAGTTATCAGCAAGGTTCAGGAAATAAGTATTATTTTAAATCTTTTATTGGGATTTTTAGCGGCTATTTCCTTATTAGTCGGCGGAATCGGCATTATGAATATTATGCTGGTTTCAGTTAGCGAGAGAACTCATGAAATTGGATTGCGAAAGTCATTAGGCGCAACTAAGAAAAATATTCTTTGGCAGTTTTTGATTGAAAGTTTAATTATTACTGTTTTAGGCGGAGTAATTGGAATTGTTTTAGGAATTGGTAATTTTCTAATAGGCAGCTTTGTAGCTAGATCACAAGGATTAAGCAGTTGGCCAGTGGATGTTTCTTGGCTGGCTATTATACTTGCTTTCTTTGTTTCTATGGCTATTGGATTAATTTTTGGCATTTATCCAGCTCGCAAAGCAGCCAAATTAAGCCCAGTTGAGGCAATGAGAAAGGAATAATATGAAGAAATCAAAAAAAATAGTTGTTGGCTTGTCAGGCGGGGTTGATTCCTCGATTTCTTTGTTATTGTTAAAAAAACAAGGATATCAGCCAATTGGCGTTTCATTAAAATATTCTATTTGGGAGAATAAAAGAAATATTCTTAGAGAAAATGTTTGCTGTTCAGCAGAATCGTTTAGTATTGCCAAAGAAATTTGCCAAAAACTAAAAGTCCCATATTATATCATTGATGAGCAACTTGATTTTAAAGAAAAAGTAATTGGATATTTTTTAAGAGTTCTTAAAGAAAAGAAAACTCCTAATCCTTGTTTGGTTTGCAATCGCTTGGTAAAATTTAATAAGCTATTTGATTTTGCTAAGAAAAAGGGGATTAAGTATGTAGCTACTGGTCATTATGCTCGAGTAAGAGAGAATAAAGAAACAAAGAAATATGAACTTCTTAGAGGAAAAGATGAAAGAAAAGATCAAAGCTATTTTCTTTGTCTTTTAACTCAGAAACAGTTGAAGAATATAGTTTTTCCATTAGGAGGATATACAAAAGAGCATGTTTATAAGATAGCTAAAAAAGAAGGCCTTGATTTTTTCAGCAAGATAAAGCAGAGCCAGGATCTTTGTTTTGTGGCTAAGCAATCAATAACTTCTTATTTAGAAGAAGAAATCGGCTTTGAATCAGGAGAAATTATTGATCAGGAAAATAATGTTTTAGGCCAGCATCAAGGGTTGCATTTTTATACCATTGGCCAGCGCCGGGGAATTACAGTTCCAGGCGGTCCCTGGTGGGTGATTGGTTTTAATAGGAAAAAAAATCAGCTTATTGTTACTAATCAGGAAGATGACTTAGGTCTTTTTAAAAAAACAATTATTATTTCCAAACCTCATTTTATTTCTGGTCAAGCGCCAAAAAAAGCAATTAAAGTTGAAGCTAAGACGCGTTTTAATCAATCATTGTCTCCAGCTAAGCTTTATCTAAGAGGCAAGAAATTAGTTTTTGATAATCCGCAAAAAGCAATTACTCCGGGCCAATGGGCGGTTTTTTATCAAGGGGATATTTGTCTTGGTGGTGGGGAAATCAAGGAATGAATCAAGGAACGTCCTTAAAATATACGTCCTTATGCAAAAGGACGTATATTTTAAGGACGTTCCTTAGAATTAACTATGAAAAAATTTATTGTTTTAATTTTAATATCGTTTGTTTTTTTAGGCCTAGCTAATTTTGCTTTTGCTCAAGAAGATAATCAAGTAGAAATTCATTTCTTCTATGGCAGTACTTGTCCTCATTGCAAAAAACCAGCAGTTTTTTTAAAAGATCTTCAGGAAAGATATCCTTCAATTAAAATAAATACATATGAAGTTTATAGTAATAAGGATAATGCTAAATTATTGCTTGAATTTCTTAAATCTTGCGGAGAAGAAGAAGTGGTTAGAGTTCCAGCTATATTTATCGGAGATGAAGCAATTATTGGTTATTTAAATGATGAAACTACTGGTAAAGCTATTGAAGAAGCAGTTTTAAATTGTTTAACAAAAGAATGTTTTAATCCTTTAGAAAAATTAAAGTGTGAGAAAAAAGAAAAAAAGGATGAAATTATTAATTATCCTATTATCGGGCAAATTAATCTTTCTAAATTATCTTTACCGGTTTTAACTGTAATATTGGCAGCTTTGGATGGATTTAATCCTTGCGCTATGTGGGTTTTGCTTTTCTTGATTGCTTTGTTAATTAATGTTAAATCTCGGAAGAAAATGTGGTTAGTAGGCGGAACTTTCATTCTTGCCTCAGGTGTAGTTTATTATCTACTTTTAACAGCTTGGCTTAATTTATTCTTAGCTATTAGTTATGTTGGATTAACTAGAATAATCATTGGCATAATTGCCTTAGGAGCTGGTATTTGGCAAATTAGGAATTTTACCCTTTACAAGCCTGGAACTTGCGAAGTAGCGCCAGCAGGCGGCAAAAGACAAGAAAAATTAACAGAAAAAGCTAAGCAAGTAGTTCAGTCAAGCGCCTTGCCAGCTACTTTACTTGGAATTATTGCATTAGCTTTAGGAGTTAATTTAATTGAGTTTTTCTGTTCAGCTGGCTTGCCAGCTATTTATACCCGAATATTGTCATTAAATGAATTAAGTTCTCTTAGTTATTATTCGTATCTTTTACTATACACTTTTATTTTCATGATAGACGACTTAATTATTTTTGGAATAGCAGTAATAACTTTAAGTCAGATTGGCTTTACAGATAAATATATCAAATGGAGCACATTAATCGGCGGTTTGCTAATTTTCATTCTTGGCCTGCTTTTAATCTTCAGGCCGGAAATTTTAATGTTTGGATAGTTATGTTATAATATACTTATGAAAAATATTAAAGAAATTACAAAAGAAGAATTAGATAATATTAAGGTAGTTACTTTTGATATTGACGGGGTGATTATTCCAGTAGGCACTGAATTAAGAGAGAACCAAGATGGCACAGAATTGTTTATAAAATCAAAACAGATTTCACAAGAGTTTATAGAAAATTTAAAAAAGCTTGAAAAATATATTCGGATTAATTTTTCTTCAGGCAGGAATATTCTTTATCTTAAAAGTTTAGTTAATGAGATTTTTGACAAACAAACCGTTCTTCAAGCGGAAAACGGCAATATTACTTGGCTGAATAATAAAATAACTCATCCAGTATATCCAGATGAGTATTTTGATCAATTAAGAGATTTGAAAGAAAAGATTAAAGAAATGAAAAAGAACGATTCAAGAATTAGGGGATTTGAGCCAAAGCTGTTTATTCTAACTGTGCATTGCGAGCAAATGGAAGAAATACCTAATTTAGTTAAAGAAACATCTAAAGATAGTTTGTATTGCCTTTGGACTAATGAAGGTTATGATATTGGCAGTAAAGAAATGTCTAAGGGCAAGGCAATTAGTAATTTGGCTGAAAAACTTAATATTAAACCAAAACAAATTATGACTACTGGGAATAATTATAATGATGAGGAGATGTTACAGATTGGAAAAGGCGTTTCTGTAAAATCAGACAGGGTTAAGGCAGAGTATTTTATTGAGCCCAAATTAGATGAATTAGGCGGGGAATTGTTAGTCGGGTTTTTACTGGAGTATTTTGAAAGTAAATAAAAAATAGCTTTTTTTAAGGACAGTCCTTGAATTGGGATTAAATCAATCCCATTTTCTTTTTAACATCTTTTAATGTTTTCTGAGCAATAGTTTGCGCTTGTTTAGCTCCATTGTCTAAGATTTTCTTAATCTGATCTGGATTCTTTTCCAGATCTTTTTTCTTTTTCTGGAATGAAGCTAATCCTTTGATAATTATATCAGCTAAATCTTTCTTAAAATCAGCATAGTTTTTATTTTTATACTTATTCTCAATTTCATTAAAAGACATTTCAGAAAAACAATGATAAATAGCCATTAAATTAGCAATAGCTGGTTTTTTGGAATTGTATTTTATTTCTTTTCCAGAATCAGTTACAGCTTTTTTAACTTTGTCTTTAATTAAAGCAGGCGAGTCAGTTAAAGCAATAGCATTGTATGGATTAGCAGCGCTTTTAGCCATTTTTTTCAAAGGATTATCAAGGCGCATAATCTTAGCTCCTTCTTTTTTGATTAAAACGTCAGGCACAGTTAAGGTTTTTCCATAAAGCCGGTTAAATCTGCGCGCTAAGGTTCTTGCTAATTCAACATGCTGTTTTTGGTCTTGGCCAACTGGAACAACATCTGTGTTGTATAATAAAATATCAGCTGCCATTAAAACTGGATAATTTAAAAGACCAGCATTAATATTAAACGGTTTTTCTTTGGATTTATCTTTAAATTGCGTCATTCGTTGCAGTTCTTGGATTTTAACAATAGTGTTTAACAGCCAGGTCATTTCAGTATGTTCTGGAACATGCGATTGAATAAAGATTATATTTTTTTTAGGATCAAGTCCAAGAGCTAAATAAGCAGCAGCTGTTCCCAAAGTATTTTTTGTTAATTCTTTAGGTTGATAAGAAGTAGTTAAGGCATGCAAATCAACAATGCAAAAAACAGAATCATGCTTTTTCTGAATTTCAACCCAGTTTTTAATCGCGCCTAAATAATTGCCAATGTGAATTGATCCGCTTGGTCGAACACCGCTAAAGATTCGTTTTTTCATTTTATTCCTCCTTTTTTTTAATTTTTTCAAAAACTTTAATGATTGGTTTTAAATCGCCATCAATTATTTTATCTAAATTATGCCAGGATTTTTTAATTCTATGGTCAGTAATCCTGTTTTGAGGAAAGTTATAGGTGCGGATTTTTTCAGAACGGTCAGCAGTGCCAATTTGCTCGCGGCGGTTAGCGCTTCTTTGTCCTAATTCTTCTTTTTGTTTTTTAGATAAAAGACGAGCTCTTAAAACCTGCATAGCTTTTTCCTTATTGTGTTGTTGAGATCTTCCTTTTTGGCAATTGACTACCAAGCCAGTAGGCAAGTGAGTGATTCTAACAGCTGATTCAATCTTATTAACATGCTGGCCGCCTGGTCCAGAAGCCCTTAAAACATCAATTCTTAAATCCTGGGGATTAATTTTAATCTCTGTTTCATTAGCTATCGGCAATACAGCCACAGAAACAGTAGAAGTATGAACCCGGCCAGATTTTTCAGTAGTTGGAATGCGCTGGACCCGATGAACGCCAGCTTCTTGTCTGAGTTTAATATAAGCTTCTTTTCCTTTAATTTCAAAAATGATTTCCCGGTAACCGCCTAAGCCAGTAGGATTATTTCCAATAAGAAAGGTAGGCCAATTTTGTTTTTCAGCAAAACGGGAATACATTTGAAAAAGATCAGCTGCAAAAAGAGCTGCTTCTTCTCCGCCTGCGCCAGCTCTGATTTCCATAATAATAGCTTTATTCATTTCTTTCTTCGCCTCGCCGAAGCTTTAGCAAAGGCGGGTTTTTTAGCTAATCGCTGTCTAAACCTTTCTACTTGGCCAGTTTCAATAATTCTTTCCTTGCCTGTGTAAAAAGGATGGCATTGAGAACAAATTTCTACATCTATTTCAGGTTGGGTTGAGCCAATTTCAAAAACAGCGCCGCAAGCGCACTTGATTTTAGCTTTAGGATAATATTTTGGATGTATATCTTTTTTCATTAGTTTCAGTATAATAGATTATTAAGAAATTATCAAGATATTGCTTTTATTTTCTAATATGATATAATTTTTGTATGTAAGTAAATAGATAAATTAATAGTGTCGTTTTAAGACGCGTTTTTTAGTAGTTTATGATTAAAGAGAAAAAAACAAAAAAAACAATCAAAAAAACAAAAACAGCTGCAGCTGTTGTTAAAAAATCTGTTAAAATAGACAAGGAGATTCCTGATTTGGAAGAAATGCTAAAAGCTGGAGTGCATTTTGGGCATCGGACGTCCCGAAAAAACCCAAAAATGGATCAATATATTTTTACTGTTCGAAACAATGTTCATGTTATTGATTTGAAAAAAACACAGGAAAAATTAAAACAAGCATTGGAATTTCTTCAAAAGATTAAATTAAAAAAAGAAATTATTCTTTTTGTTGGCACAAAAATAGCTGTTAAAGAGATTACTCAGAAAACTGCTCAAGAAGTTAAAATGCCTTATGTTACAGAGAAATGGATAGGCGGAACTTTAACTAATTTTGGCGTTATTTCCAAACGCTTAGAGCATTTCAGGGATTTAGAGAAAAAAAAGAATACAGGCGAATTAAAAAAATATACCAAAAAAGAACAACATGAATTTGGTATTGAATTACAGAAATTAAGCCGGCAGTTTAGCGGCATTAAGGAAATAATTAAATTGCCTGATGTTTTGTTTGTGGTGGATACCTACAAAGAAAAACTAGCTGTTAAAGAAGCTAATATGAAAAATATTCCTATAGTTGGCTTATGCGACACTAATGCAGATCCAAGCATTATTGATTATCCAATTCCATCTAATGATGACGCTATTTCGTCTTTAAGAATGATTTTAGGCGCAGTAGCTAAAGTATTAAAGTAATATGATTTCAATTGATCAAGTTAAACAGCTTCGTAAAAAAACAAACCTTTCAATCATGGAATGTAAAAAAGCCTTGGAAAAGACCAAAGGCAATGAAAAAGAAGCTTTAAAAATCTTAGAGAAAAAAGGAGCGGAAAAAGCAATTAAGAAATCAGACAGAGAAGTTAAACAAGGTTTAATTGATGCCTATATTCATAGTAATAATAAAATAGGCGTTATTTTAGAATTAAACTGTGAGACAGATTTTGTGGCTCGGAACGAGGAATTTAAGCAATTGACTCGCGATATAGCAATGCATATTACCGCTATGAATCCTAATGACACAAAAGAGCTTTTATCACAGCCATTTATTAAAGATGAACAAAAGACCATTCAGGACTTAATTGCTGAAGCGGTTGGAAAATTAGGGGAGAATATTAAAATAGGCAAGTTTGTAAGATTAGAAATATGAGTATCATTCTTTACTTATTTATCTTTTTCAGCTTTATTTGGCTGGGAATCATTGTTTATCAAAAGATTCCTGCTTTAGCTAATTTATCTGAAGAAGAAATAACTATTCTAAGCAGAAAAAAAGGAGTTATTCATAGAATTAAAGAAGTAAATTACAAGCAGCACTGGCTCAACCTTATAATCTTCTTAGAGAAATTTCTAAGAAAGATAAAGATAATATTTTTGAAGATAGAGAACTTGCTTACCAAATGGATTAGCTGGTTAAGAAACAGATCTCAAATAATGACCCAGAAATCAAAGGAATGGATTAGGCAAAAAGAAGCTAAGCGCCGAGAAGTCAAAAAAGATGCTTCTGTTAAGGCAGAAGAAGAAGTTTCTATTAAAATCAACAAAGAAGAAACAGCAGATCATTTGCCAGAATTGGACGAAGATGATCTTCCTATTGAAGAGCTTAAAAAACCAATCAAGGAAGAACAAAGATGGATTGATTTAATTATTGAAAACCCTGATAATATTACTGCTTATAAATTTTTAGGAATTCTATACTGGAAACAGCATAATTATCATGATGCCAAGGCATCATTAGAAATGGCTGTTAAGCTCGGCTCCAAGGATAAAAAAGTTAAAGAGATTTTACAAGAACTTAAAAAAATGGATATTAATAAATAGATTGCCAGCGTAGCTCAATGGCAGAGCAACTGTTTTGTAAACAGTAGGTTGGGGGTTCGATTCCCTTCGCTGGCTCCATGGGCGGTTCGCATAGCGGCAATTGCTCGAGACTGTAAATCTCGCGTCTTCGGACTTCGCAGGTTCGAGTCCTGCACCGCCCACATAATAAAAAAAGCCGATGTAGCTCAGTTGGTAGAGCGCCTCCATGGTAAGGAGTAGGTCCTCGGTTCGAATCCGAGCATCGGCTCTGAAAAACTATGTCACAAGATAATTTAATTAAATTTCAATGCAGCGAGTGCAAAAGAATAAATTATTATTCTCGCAAAAACAAGAAAACAATTCAGGATAAATTAGAACTGAAGAAGTTTTGCAAGTGGTGTAGAAAGCATACATTACATAAGGAGATGAAAAAGTAAAATATATGGGCGCGTCCGTTAATTGGTAAACGGTCGGCCTCCAAAGCCGATCCTGGGGGTTCGAGTCCCTCCGCGCCTGCCAATTAAATTAAACAACTAAAAACACTCTGCAGTACTGCAGAGTGTTTTTATTTCTGTGTTTATGCGGTTAGCTTCTGTCTCCGCCGCGATTAAAATCTCTTCGCGGGCGCTCTTCCATAGGACGAGCTTCGTTAACAGTAAGATTTCTGCCGTCAAGCTCTTTCCCATTCCACATTTCTATAGCTTTTTGAGCTTCTTCTTCAGAAGACATTTCAACAAAGCCAAATCCTTTTGAACGACCAGACATTTTATCAGTAATGATAATTGCTGATTCAACTGTTCCAGCTTTAGCAAAAGCTTCTTTTAAAGAATCTTCAGATGTGTCATAAGACAAACCGCCAACATATAGTTTTTTAGCCATATTTTTCCTTATATAATTTTTAGCGTAAGCCGACTTTTTTAGAGTTTCTGCTTGACCTACGCTTCCCGATATTCATCAGGATAAAGTTTGCATAAGGAAAGAGAAAACTTACTTACGTTTATTATTTAGATTATAAATTGTTGCGATCAAGAAGTCAAGAGACAAGGTTGCTTGTCGTAATTGTTTGTGATAAGATTATATAAAATTAATTATTAAAATAATGAATAAAGAAAATTTCCCGAAGCATATAGCTATTATTCCAGACGCTAATCGGCGCTGGGCAAAAAAAAGAAATTTATTACCTTGGCAAGGACATATAGCCGGGGCAGAAAAAACAAAAGAAATACTCCAAACAGCGCTTGATTTAAATATTGAGTGTCTTTCCTTGTGGGGCGGTTCCTGGAATAATCTAACCAAGCGTTCTCTAATAGAAATCAAAGCGCTTTTTAAAATATATGAACAATATATTCGCAAATTGATTAATAACAAAAAAATTTATGATAATCAAATTAAAGTCAATGTGATTGGCCGCTGGCAAGAGCTTTTGCCTAAAACAGGAATTAAAACAGCAAAAGAAATAATTGAAAAAACTAAGAATCATAATCATCGCAAGCTTAATTTTTTTATTGGATATAATGGAACTGATGAAATGATTGCGGCTGTTAGAAGCATTGTTAAAGAGGCGAGAAAGAATAAGAATTTAAGAATAACTAAAAAAGTATTAGAAAATCATCTTTGGACTCATGATTTGCCGCCAGTTGATTTAGTAATCAGGACTGGCAGTAAGAGCGATCCTCATAACAGCGTTGGCTTTATGATGTGGCATACAGCTAACAGTCAATTGTATTTCACTAATACAATGTATCCTGATTTTGGACGTAGTGAGTTTATTAAAGCAATTAAGGAATACCAAAAAAGAGAAAGAAGAAAAGGAAAGTAATTAAAATGAATAAACTAATTGATGAATTAATTGAACAGAAGTATTTAAAAAGCCCGTTGATTATTAATGCCTTTAAGAAAATCAAACGGGCTGATTTTGTTCCTAAGGAGATAACAAGGGAAAAAGGAAAAGAATTTGTTAATGAATTTAACGCTCCTTTGTCTATTGGTTATGGCCAGACCATTTCACAGCCATTAACAGTGGCTTTTATACTGGAACTGCTTCAGCCAAAACAAGGAGATAAAATTTTAGATATTGGTTCTGGTTCTGGCTGGCAAACAGCAATGTTGTGTCAAATAGTTGGTCCCCAAGGATTTGTTCACGCTATCGAAATAATTCCAGAATTAAGGGATTTTGGCCAGGATAATGTTTCTAAGTATAATTTTAAGAATGTTGAATTTATTTGCGGAGACGGCTCAAAAGGATTAGAAGAACAAGCTCCTTTTGATAAAATTATCGCAGCAGCTTCAGCCAGAGAAATACCACAAGCTTGGAAAAAACAATTAAAGGTTAATGGACGGTTAGTAACGCCAGTTGAAAACAGTATTTGGCTGTTAATAAAGAAGAAAGAAAATCAATTTGAAGAAAAAGAGTATCCAGGATTTGTTTTTGTGCCGTTAATTAGCGATAAACTATGAAAATAGTTAATAAAAAAAGATTTATTTTATTTTGCCTAATTATTATTTTAGTTATTTTTTGTTTGAGTATTGGTTTTTTTATATATTATCAAATTACAACTCCTTTAGCTGTTAAAGGAACTGAACAAATATTTATTATTAAACAAGGCCAAGGATTAAAAGAAATTACTGCTAATTTAGAAGAAGCAGAATTAATTAAAAACAAGACTTGGTTCATGGCCTATATTTTCTATAAGGGCTGGGCAGCTCAATTGCAAGCTGGCGAGTATTCTTTAAATCCTGCTTGGAGTGTTTTTCAAATATCTCGGAAAATAGTCAAAGGAGAAATTATTTCTTCAGAAGTATTAATAACTATTCCAGAGGGTTTTACCTTAAAACAGATTGACGCCAGATTAGCCAAAGCAGGGCTGATTGAATTAGGCGAATTAGCCCAGCAATCAGAATTAGAAGGTTATTTATTTCCTGATACTTATGAATTCAGCAAGAATATAAGTTTAGAGGAAATTATTGAGATTATGAAAGAAAATTTTAATACAAAACTGGACCAAGAATTAAAACAGGAAATAGCCAAGCAAGGAAAAACAATTGAACAAATAATTATCATGGCCAGTTTATTGGAAAAAGAAGTTCCGCTTTATGAAGATCGTCAAATAGCAGCTGGTATTTTTTGGAAAAGAATAGCCATTGATTATCCTTTACAGTCCTGCGCTACTATTGCCTATATTTTAGAGATAGATAAATGGATTTATTCTACTGAAGATACTGAAATTGATTCGCCGTATAATACATATAAGAATATTGGCTTGCCGCCTGGTCCGATTTCTAATCCTGGGTTGGAAGCAATTAAGGCGGCTATTTACCCTAAAAAAAGCGATTACAATTTCTTTTTATCAAAACCTGACGGAGAAACAGTTTTCAGCAAAACTTTTGAAGAGCATAAGGAAAATAAGGCTAAGTATTTGAATTAAGGTTGACAATCTTTTTAAGATAAAATAAGATGTAAGTATACATAGCCGTAGACAATAGGTGTTGATACAGATAAATCCTATTAAGGCAGAGTATTTTTTGTCTATGGTTAATCCATAGATTTTTTAATTTATGGTGAGTTTATCGAACCATGATCACCAAAGAAAAGAAAAAAGAAATAGTTAATGATTTAATTGATAAGCTGTCTCGCCAGAAGTCAGTTATTTTCTTTGATTACACTGGATTAAAAGTTAATCAATTTCAGGAATTGCGCGAGAAATTAAGAGAAGAAAATATTGATTGCGTAGTAGTTAAAAAAAGCTTAATTGATTTAGCTTTAGAAAAAGCTGCTTCAAAAGAAGCTGCTTTTAAGAATCTTAAGATTAGGGATTTGCCAGGCCAAATAGCTTTAGTTTTTGGATACGATGATGAAGTGTTACCAGCTAAGATTTTATATGATTTTTCCAAAAAAAATGAAGATTTAAAAATTATGACTGGTTTGATTCAGCAAGAATATTTAGAAAACGAATCAGTGATAAGCTTAGCTAAGCTGCCAACTAAGAAAGAATTATTAGCTAAATTAATTAATAGCGTTTCAGCGCCGATGTATAATTTGAATAATGCCTTGCAAGGCAATTTAAGAAAACTAATTTTTATATTAAAATCTTATAACTAATAACTTGTAATTTAAGTTAAAATAATATAAGCTACAAGTAATAAGTTATAAAGAAAAATTTTATGGCGGAAGAAAAAAAAGCCCCGACGCAAGATCGGGATCCCGACTCAAAAGACGTCGGGAAAGAAAAAGAAAAAAAAGAAAAAGTTAAAGTTCCAGCTAAATTTAAGGACTTAGTTAAACAAATTGAAGAACTAAGCGTTTTAGATTTAGCAGAATTAGTTAAAGTTTTAGAAGAGAAGTTTGGCGTTAGCGTTCCGCAGTACAGCGGGACTGCTCCAGCAGCAGCTGGAGCCTCAGATGAAGGAGGAGAAAAAGCTGCTGAAAAAAGCGCTTTTGACGTAGAGCTTAAAACAGCTGGCGAGCAAAAAATAGCGGTTATTAAAGCAGTTAAAGAAATTACTGATTTAGGCCTTAAAGAAGCCAAGGACTTAGTTGATGGCGCGCCTAAGGTAATTAAACAAGGAATTAAAAAAGAAGAAGCAGAAGAAATGAAAAAGAAATTGGAACAAGCAGGAGCATCTGTTGAGCTTAAATAATAAAAACAATGTCTAAAGAAATTTTAGAAAAACTTTTTGATTCACCAGTCAAAGTAAAATTGCTTAAGATGTTTTTAAGAAATCCAGATCAGTTTTTTACTTTATCAGAAATAACTAAAAAAACTAAAAGCGATTCATCTTCTTGTCGCAGTCAAATAAATAGACTGGAAAGCATTAAGTTTCTTAAAACCAGGGTAAAGTCCGGAAAAAAGGGTTATGCTGTAGATCCTAAATTTGATTTTTACAAAGAATTAAGAACTTTAGTTTTAAAATCCAGTCCTGCTTCAAAAAAGAAAATAGTAAAACGGATAAGGGGACTGGGCAGAGTTAATTTAGCTATTCTTTCTGGTATTTTTATGAACACTGATAATGCCAGAGTAGATCTTTTAATAGTTGGCGATGGCATTAAGAAAAACAAGACCTCTTCTTTTTTTAAAGATTTAGAAGCAGAAACAGGCAAGGAGATTGATTATGTTGTTTTATCTACTAATGATTTCAAATATCGCTATGATATGTTTGATAGGTTTATCCGAGATGTTTTGGAAAAACCACATGAGAAGTTAATTAACAAATTAAGACTTTAGAATGTTTATTACTCCGCATATGTTAGTTGGGGCAGCTATTGGCGTTAAAGCGTCTAATCCTTGGACAGCTTTTTGTTTTGGACTTCTTAGTCATTACTTGATTGATTTTTTGCCTCACTGGGATTATTTAAAAGAAATAAGAATTAACAAATTAGAAGATTTTTTAAAAATATTTCTGGATTTTATTATTGGAACCATTATGGTTCTTTTTTTAGTTTGGAATTTGCCTAATAAGCTGATTATTGCGATTGCGGTAGTTTCTGCTCTTTTGCCTGATTTCTTAGAGTTTATTTATAAAAATTTCAAAGTTAAACAATTACAATTTTTATCTGATTTTCATCATAAGATTCATTTTTGGAAACATCTTTCTTTTGCGCAAGGAATTCCAGCAATACTAACTGTTTCTACAATAGCTATTTTATTTATAATATTTTAAATTTTTGATTATTGGGGATAATCTGTGGAGAGAAAAAAGATTAGAATTAAAAGTATGGCTTAAACAAGCCATTTTTTATTTTATCCAATCTTAAAAATCCTTGAATTTGAAGTGTTTGACACAAGATATAAAGTGACATATAATGGGAGTGTAAAGAACAATTGTGGATAAAGGTGGGGATAAATAGGTAAAACTGTGGAAAACTATGCTAATTGGCGAATACAAACATACAATTGATACTAAAAAAAGATTAGCTATTCCAGCTAAGTTTAGACGCGCTTTTAAGCAGGGAGCGGTTATTACTCGCGGCATTGATAGTTGTTTGGTTCTTTACTCATCAAAGGAATGGGAAAACACAGCTAAAAAGTTGGGACAATTGCCATCAAGTCAAGTTGAAGCGCGAAGTTTTGCCAGGGTAATGTTAGCAGGGGCTATGTCGGTTAAATTTGACAGATTGGGCAGAATTCTTATCCCAGACTATCTTAAGAATTATGCTTTCTTAAAAAAAAATGCTGTTGTTATCGGCCTTTATACTCGTTTAGAAATATGGTCTGAAGATAAGTGGGAGTCATATAAGCAACAAGCTGAAAAAGAAGTTGGCGATTTAGCGGCTAAATTGGGAGAGTTAGGGTTTTGATTATGCACCAGCCAGTACTCTTAAAAGAGGTTTTAGAATATCTTAATCCGTCTTTTAATAAGAATTTTATTGATTGCACAGTTGGATTTGGAGGGCATGCTTTATCAATTTTGGAAAAAAACAAGCCAGATGGAAAAGTTTTAGGAATTGATTCTGATAAAAGGATTTTAGAAATTTTAAAGAAAAAAGCTTCTAATCAGAGATTGATTTTAACCCATGGAAATTTTGCTGATTTAAAGGAAATAACAAAGGAGAATGAATTTGCTTTAGTTAATGGAATTTTGCTTGATTTAGGAATATCATCCTGGCATTTTGAAAAAAGCAAAAAAGGATTTTCTTTTCAAAAAAACGAGCCATTAATAATGAATTATTCTGGAAATGATTTAACAGCTGAAGAAATAGTTAATCAATGGACAGAAAATGAATTAATGGAAGTATTTAAAGAATACGGAGAAGAAAGATATTCTCGTTCAATTGCTAAATTGATTTGTCAAAAAAGAAAGATTAAGCCAATTAAAACAACTGATCAATTAGTAGAAATTATTAAACAAGCGATTCCTAATAGGTATAGATATGGACGGATTCATTTTGCTACGCGAATATTTCAGGCCTTGCGAATAGCTGTTAATAATGAATTGGATAATTTAGAAAAGGCCTTGCCGCAAGCTTTAGAAGTTTTAGAAACAAATGGCAGGTTAGTGGTGATTTCTTTTCATTCTTTAGAAGATAGGATTGTTAAACATTTTTTTCGTCAATCAGGTAAAGATGGATATGTAAAGATTTTATTTAAGAAGCCAATTAGAGCTAATCAAGAAGAAATACAATTAAATATTCGAAGCCGAAGCGCCAAGCTTAGAGCTGTTGAAAAATTATGACTTATATGACTTACATTAAATCTAAAAAATTCCAAAGGTTCAGCCGTAATCGCGGCTTGGCTATTTTGAATATTTTAATTATTTCCACTGTTTTAATTTTTGGCTTCTTATACCTAATCCAAACCAATAGTTTGGTTAGCTGCAGTTATGAAATTAGACAACAAAAAGAGCATCTTAAAAAACTTCAAGCAGAAAATCAAAATATGGAAATGGAAATTGCTAAATCACAATCACCTATTAATTTAGAAGAAATAGTTAAATCATTGGGAATGATTGAATCAGGACAGGTAATTTATTTAAAAACAGAAAGAGAAATGGCTATGAAAGAATAGCTTATGAGATATTGGCGCATTTATTTATTGTTAATTATTGTCTTTTTAGTAGGTGGCGGGGTTTTAGCCCGCTTATTTTCTCTCCAGATTTTACAGTATGACTATTATAGCGCTTTAGCTCAAGACCAGCACCAACTTTATAAAACGCTTTTTCCTGAACGGGGAGAAATATTTCTTCAAGATTTATCAGTAAGCCGGAGAAATAAAGATGAATTCTATTATCCTTTAGCTGTTAACAAGGAATTTCAACAGGTCTATCTTATTCCTAAAAAAGCCATTGAAGAGGAAAAAGATGATTTAGCCAATCAGTTGTCTGATTTGCTTGATTTAGACAAAGAACTTATTTTACAAAGAGTAAACAAGCAAGATGATCCTTATGAGCCATTAAAGCATAAAGTTGATCAAGAAACAGCTAATCAGATTAAGGAATTATCTTTTAAAGGGTTAGGATTAGCTCCAGAAACTTGGCGCTATTATCCTAACAATACACTTGCTAGTCATGTAATGGGTTTTGTAGGAGAAGCCAATGAAAAGAAAATCGGCCAGTATGGCTTAGAAGGATATTATGAAGATGAATTAAAAGGACAAATCGGTTTTTTAACAGGAGAAAAAGACACAACTGGCTATGGAATTCCTTCTTTTAATCAAAGATTAGAATCAGCTAAAGACGGCGCAAAATTGATTTTAACTATTGATCAAAATATTCAGTTTAAGGCAGAAAAAGAATTAATTCAGACAATTGAACAGAGAAAAGCTGAATCAGGAAGCATTATTATTATGGAGCCAGACAGCGGAGCTATTCTAGCTATGGCTAATTGGCCGGCCTTTGATCCAAATGAGTATAATATGGTGGAAAATATTAATGTTTTTTTAAATCCGTCAATTCAAAAAGTTTACGAGCCAGGGTCGGTTTTTAAGCCTATTACCATGGCTATTGGAATAGACAGCCGTAAAGTTACTCCTCAAACTGCTTATCAGGATACAGGACAGGTTAGAATTAAAGGAAGCGTTATTAGAAATGTTGACGGCAAGGCCTATAACCAGCAGACCATGACTGAGGTTTTAGAAAAGTCATTAAACACAGGAGCAGTTTTTGTTCAGCAGAAAATAGGCCAAGATATTTTTAAAGAATATATTCAAAGGTTTAATTTTCATAAGCCAACCAAAATAGATTTAAATGGCGAAGTTGGCGGAGATATTTCTAATTTATTTACCAAGCGGGAAATAAACTTAGCAACTATTTCTTTTGGGCAAGGGATTACTGTTACTCCCTTAGGATTAATTACTGCGCTTGGATCTATTGCCAATAATGGAAAAATAATGCGTCCTTTCTTAGTTAAGAAAATAGTTTATTCAGATGGAACAGAAATAATCACTAAGCCAGAAATTGTTGGAGAGCCTATTTCTTCAAAAACAGCTAAAGAATTGACCAAAATGATGGTTAGCGTGACAGAAAACGGTTTTGGCAGACCAGCGCGGGTAAGCGGCTATAATATAGCTGGGAAAACCGGCACTGCTCAAATCCCTGATTTAGAAAAAGGAGGCTATTTTGAAGAAGAAACCATTCATACTTTTGTTGGATTTGCCCCGGCTTTTAATCCTAAGTTTATTATTTTAATCAAAATAGACAAGCCGCAGGGGATTCGATTTGCTTCTGATTCAGTTGGACCGGTTTTTAAGAGATTGGCTGAATACCTGTTTAATTATTTAGAAATACCGCCTCAATAATATGATAAAAATTTTAGAATACATTCTTAAAATATTAGCCAAGATTGTTCTTTGGCGTTACAAGCCAATTGTTGTGGCTGTGACTGGCAGTGTTGGCAAAACCAGCACCAAAGAAGCAATCTACCTTGTTTTAAAAAAAAGATTTCAGGTAAGGAGAAATATAGGGAGCTATAATAATGAGATAGGAGCGCCTTTAACTATTTTAGGATTAGAAACAGGAAGATCTTCAATATTTGCCTGGATGATTATTTTTCTAAAAACAATAAAAACAATTATTTGGCAAAGAAACTACCCAAAGATTTTAGTTTTAGAAATGGGAGTTGACCGGCCAGGCGATATGAAGTATTTAACAAGTTTTATACCGGTTAAAGTAGGCGTTTTTACAGCTATTGGCGAATTTCCAGTTCATATAGAGTTTTTTCCAGAAAAAGGCAGGTTAGTTGAAGAAAAAGCTTTGTTAGTTAAATCTTTGCCCAAAGACGGTTTAGCTGTTTTAAATTATGATGATTTGTCTATTAGGATGGCAGGCGATGAATTGCCTGAAAAAATTAAAAAGATTAACTATGGTTTTGGCCAAGGAGCTGATTTGCGAATTGATAACTTTGAATTGGAAATTAATGATTTTAACAAAGGAGATTTTGGGATAAACTTTAAAATGGATTATAAAGGAAGTATTGTTCCAGTAAGATTATTAAAGGCCTTAGGCAAACAACAGGTTTACGCAATAGCAGCCGCAGCCAGCGTTGGTTCGTTTTTTAATATTAATTTAGTTGAAGTTTCAGAAATTTTTAGAGAGCATTATTATTTGCCTGGGCGAACTAATATTATTAAAGGAGTTAAAGGTGTGTGGATTATTGATGACAGCTATAATGCTTCGCCATTGGCTGTTTTAGCAGCTTTGGATATTTTAGACGCAGCAGGCGCAGGCCAAGAGGGTAGAAAAATAGCTGTTTTAGGGGATATGATGGAATTAGGAGAAGAAACAGAAAATGGGCATCGGCAAGTTGGACAAAAGGTTGCTTCAGTTGTTGATCTGCTTTTTACAGTTGGCCAGAGATCTATCTTTATATCTGACGAAGCTAAAAAACAAGGATTATCCAAAGATAAGGTTTTTGAATTCTCTCAATCAAGTGAAGCATGTATTCCTCTTCAGCAAGAAATTAAAAAAGGCGATATTATTTTAATAAAAGGATCGCGTTCAATAAAAATGGAAAAAATTGTTAAAGAAATTATGGCTGAACCAGAAAGAGCCAATGAATTATTAGTTGGACAGAATTAATTATTTATGGCACACTAAAGACGATGGCCCCATCGTCTAGTGGTTAGGACGCCAGGTTCTCAGTCTGGTAACCGGGGTTCGATTCCCCGTGGGGCTACATGAAAGGAGGTGAAAGTTATGGAAGAAAAATTAGTTGGCAAAGTTACTCATTACTTCACTAATATTGGCGTGGCAGTGGTTGAGGTTACTAATGGAGAATTAAAAATAGGCGATAAGATTCATATTAAAGGAGCTACTAGCGATTTTGAACAAAAAATTGAGTCATTGCAAATAGAGCATGAAAATGTAGAAAAAGCCAAAAAAGGACAATCAGCCGGGTTAAAAGTTGATCAGCAAGCCAGAGAAGGTGATGAGGTTTATAAAATAACAGAATAATTAGAGTATGAAAAATTTGTATTAAGAGCATAACTGACTTGAGTTTTGTCAGTTTTTTTATTTAAGTATGGTATAATAATAATATGCAAAAAGCATGGCATAGTTTTTCAATTAAAAAAGTTTTTCAGGAATTGAAATCAGGGGCAAGAGGAATAAACGAGACAGAAGCTAAGAAAAGATTGGGTAAATATGGATTAAATAATCTTCCTGAAGAAAAATCATTTCATAGATTAAAATTACTTTTAGGACAGATAATGAGTCCTTTAGTTTATATTCTGCTCATTGCGGGAATTACTGCTTTGGCTTTGAAAGAATATACTGACAGCATTATTATTTTTGGAGCAGTTATTCTAAATACCTGGATAGGTTATTTACAGGAAAATAAAGCCAGCCAAGCATTAGGCAATCTTAAAAAAATCCTTCAGTTAAAAGCAATTGTTTTTCGCAATGGCCAAGAAAGAGAGGTTTTTCAGAAATATCTTGTTCCTGGAGATGTTGTTTTTTTAAGGGCTGGCAATAAGGTTCCAGCTGATGTTCGAATAATTGATAATCATAATTTAAAAATCAATGAATCAGCCTTGACTGGCGAATGGTTAGCTGCTGAAAAAAACACAGATGTTTTATCAAAAGGAATTTCTTTGGCTGACAGAGACAATATGGCCTATATGGGAACAATTATTGAAAGCGGTTGGGGCAAAGCAATGGTTGTGGCTACTGGATTAAAAACAGAGATTGGGAAAATAGCAAGAATTATAAAAGAAACAAAAGAAGAAAAAACTCCTTATCAAAAGAAGCTGTTCCGTTTTAGCAAGGTTGTTGGGATAATTATTGTAATTATTTCTTCAATTATTTTTATTGAAGGAATGGTCACTGGAGGGAAATTTATTGAAATATTTACTACTTCTATTGCTATTATTGTAGCAGCTATTCCTGAAGGACTGCCAGTAGCTATGACAGTTATTTTAGCTTTAGGAATGCAAAAGATTTTAAAGAAAAAAGGATTGGTTCGCAAATTAGCTTCAGCTGAGACACTGGGCAGCACTTCAATAATTCTTACTGACAAAACCGGTACTTTAACCGAAGCTAAGATGGAAGTAGCTAAGATCTTTTCTCAGTCACGCGCTTTAGCTTTAAAAATTGCTATGCTTTGCAACGAGTCCTTTATTGAAAATATTGAAGAGCCGACTGAAAGATGGATTATCAGGGGCAGACCAACTGAACGAGCATTGTTTTTGGCTGGTATTCAAGCAGGTTTTTCAAAAAAAGAGCTTGAAAAAAAACAGCCATTGATTGATAGGTTTCTTTTTGATTCAAATTACAAATACGCAGCTAGTTTGCATAAGCTTAATTCATACAGTAATATTTTATATACAGTTGGTTCTCCGGAAAAAATCTTATCAATGTCTTCCTATATTGACATTAATGGAAAGAAAAAAAAGCTGCTTTTATCTGATTTCAAAAGATTAAAAGAAAGATATGAAAAACTGACTCGCGAAGGTTTCCGGGTTATTGCAGCGGCTTATCGAGAAACTAAAGATGAGAAGATAAATAAAGATCAAGAAGAGGAAATAAAAGAAATGGTTTCAGTTGGTTTTTTTGCCCTGCATGATCCAATTAGAAAAGGAACAAAAGAGGTAATGGATATTTGCCGAAAAGCAGGCATGAGGCCAATTATTGTTACTGGCGATCATAAATTAACTGCAATAGCAGTAGCTGAGAAATTAGGATTTAAAACTAAAAAAGAAAATATTTGCGAGGGTAAAGATATAGATAAATTAAGCGATAAAGAATTTGAAAAAAGATTAAAACATATTCAGGTTTACGCCAGAGTTGAGCCAAGCCAAAAATTAAGAATTGTTCAGGCCTGGCAAAAACAAGGAGAAGTTGTGGCTATGACTGGCGATGGAATTAATGACGCGCCAGCTTTAAAAAAAGCTGACATTGGCATAGCTTTAGGGTCTGGAATTGATGTGGCTAAAGAAGTTTCTGATTTAGTTCTTTTAACTGATAATTTTAGTATTATTGAATCAGCAGTTGAAGAAGGGCGGGTGATTGTTGATAATATCAGAAAAATTATTACTTATTTGCTTTCAGATAGTTTTACTGAGATTGTTTTGGTTGGTGTCAGCTTATTCTTTGGTTGGCCTTTGCCAATTTTAGCTGGTCAAATTCTATGGGTTAATTTAATAGAAGACGGGCCTTTGGGAATTAGTTTGGCTTTTGAAGAAAAAGAAAAAGACATTATGGAGCGAAGCCCTGATGATTTCGGACTTTTTCTTTTAAATAAAGAAATGAAGGTCCTTATTCTGATAATTGGACTAATTACTGATTTTCTCTTATTAGGGCTTTTCTTTTATCTTTTAAATTATTCTAATTATGAGATTGGGCATATTAGATCAGTTATTTTTGCCGGACTGACTATTGATTCGCTTTTCTATATTTTTTCCTGTAAAAGCTTGCGGCGCAATCTATGGGAGATTGATCTTTGGTCTAATAAGTTTTTACTTTTAGCTTGGTTATTTGGAATTTTAATGTTGTTGTCAGCTCTTTATATTCCGTTTTTGCAGACACTTCTTAAAACAACATCTCTTAATCTTTTTGATTGGAGTTTAATTTTAGGATTAGGATTATTAAATATCTTTTTAATTGAAGTGACTAAATGGGCGTTTATAAAAAAGAAGCTTTAATCAGATGACTCTATTTTATTTTTTTATTTTCATAGTTTCATTCATTGTTTTGGCTTATTCCAGCAAATGGCTGGTAGTGGTATTAACCAGAATAGCTAAGTTTTTAGGCTGGAAAGAATTTGTCGTGGCTTTTTTTACTATGGCTTTAGCTGGGGCTGTGCCTAATCTTTCTGTAGGGATAAGTTCTGCTTTGCATAAAATTCCCCAGCTTTCTTTTGGTGAAATTGTTGGCGGAAATATTATTGATTTGACTTTAGCTGTGGCTTTGGCAGTTTTAATTTCAAGGAAAGAATTAAGCTTGCATAGCCGGGTTGTTCAAGGAAGCGCTATTTTTACTCTAATTATTGCCATTTTGCCCTTGCTTTTAATATTTGACAAGGTGATTTCCCGGGCAGACGGCCTGATTTTAATTATTGCTTTTATTATTTACATTACTTGGCTTTTTAGCAAAAAAGAAAGATTTAGCAAGATATATGATCATATAAAAAAGCCAATGAGATTTAAGGATATTTTTAGCAATTTAGGCATTCTTCTTGGAGTAATAATTTTGCTTTTCTTGTCAGCTGAGGGAATTGTCAGATCAGCTACTTTTTTTTCAGCATCTCTGAATTTACCCGTTGCTTTAATTGGAATTTTAATTATTGGTTTAGGCAATGCTATGCCAGAGATATTTTTCAGTATTCAGGCGGCTAAAAAAGAGAATGATTGGATGGTGGTTGGCAATTTAATGGGTTCAGTTATTATCCCAGCTACTTTGGTTTTAGGAATTGTGGCTTTAATTTGTCCGATTAGAATTAGCAGTTTTTCGCCTTTTGCTATCGGGCGATTTTTCTTAATTGTTTCAGCAGTATTTTTCTTGATCTTTCTGCGAACTGATAAAAAGATTACCAAAAAAGAAGCGATTTTTCTTTTATTGATTTATTTTGTTTTTGTTTTAACAGAAGTTTTGTTTTTTTAGTATTTACTTTTTGTAAATTAATGTTATGATACTTTAATAGTTATTATTGATAAAAGGTTTTTTAAAAATAGAATAGAAAAAATAAAGGGGGTATTAGGTTATGAAGATTATGATTGTTGGATTGGGGTATGTTGGTTTGGTAACAGGGGTATGCTTTGCTAAATGGGGGCATCAGGTAATAGGAGTTGATATTGATAAAGAAAAATTAGATAAGTTAAATAAAAAAAAGAGCCATATTTACGAGCCTGGAGTTGAGGATTTGCTTGTTGAGCATTATAACAGATGGAGTTTTCATAATAATATTATTGACGGTCTTAAGGAAAATCCAGAGGTGATATTTATTTGCGTGGGAACTCCTTCAGATGAAAAAGGCAATCACTATCTTTTTTATGTTTTTGAAAGCGCTAGAGAGATTGCTGAAAATGTAAAAAAAGATAACTTAATTGTTATTAGCAAGTCAACTGTTCCTGCTGGCACTGGAGATGAAATTAAAAGAGCATTATCTACTTTTAATCCAGAGATAAAGTTTTATACTGGCTCAAATCCAGAAACATTAAGAGAAGGAAGCGCTGTTTTTGATTTCAATAATCCAGACCGCCTTATTTTTGGTGCTGACGAAGAAGTTGTAGAAAATATTTTTCTTAAAATATACGCTCCTCTTATAGATTCTCCAAATCCTGCGCCTTATATCATGACTAGCATTAGAAATGCTGAAATGATTAAAGAGATAAGCAATTTTTTCTTAGCCCTTCGTATTTCAGCAACAAATTTTGTTGCTCAAATCTGTGAAAAAAATAACGCTGATGTTGAAGAGGTAATGGCAGGAGTAGGCATGGATAAAAGAATTGGACCCCATTTTCTTAAAGCTGGTTTAGGATTTGGCGGAAGTTGTTTTCCAAAAGATATCAGGAGTTTATTGCGTAAGTCAGAGAAAAAATACAGAGTACCTGCTGAAATAATTAGAAGCGTGCTTGAGATTAACCAGAAGCAAAGAGAATTATTTGTAGAAAAAATAAAAACAACTCTTTGGAAGCGCGTTAAGAATAAGAAAATAGCAGTCTGGGGGCTTTCTTTTAAGCCCAATACTGACGATGTAAGAGAGGCGCCGTCTTTGGATATAGTTCCTGCGCTTTTAAAAGAAGGCGCAGAGATATTTGTATATGATCCAGTGGCTGTTTATAAGTTTAAAAAAGAACTTAAAAAAATTGTAAAATTAGATCATCCTTCTACTGTTTTTTGCGATGATAAATATGAAGCTCTTAAAAATGCTGATCTTCTCCTTATTTTAACCGAATGGTCAGACTTTCAAGAAGTAGATTTTGGCAAGATAAAAGCATTAATGAAAGTTCCCCGGATAATTGATGGAAGAAATATATTTGATCCTAAAACAATAAGAAATAAAGGAATTGAATATATTTGCATGGGAAGGCCATAAAAGCAAAAAAAAACAAATAAAAAAAACCTGTTTTTTAACAAATCCAGGTTTTTTTATTTGTTCTTTTGTCTAATTTGTGTTAAAATAATTTCTATGGAAACTTTTATTATTTTTCTCTTAATATTAATAGTTGTCGGGCTAGGTTTCTTATTTTTTTTATTATTAAAGAAAAAACCAGAACAAGAAGATAATCAATCATTATTAATGCTTCAACAGCAGATGAATCAGCTAAGCCAGGTTTTAGATAACAAGCTTTCTGAATCAGCTAAATCTGTTCAAAGTCAGTTTAGCGAGAGCGCTAAGATTATTAAAAATGTTACTCAAGGATTGACTGAATTAAAAAATACTAATAAGCAAGTAGTTAGCTTTGCTGAGCAGCTGCAATCTTTGGAAAATATTTTAACAAATCCCAAGCGCAGAGGCGTTTTAGGCGAATATTATTTAGAGGAATTATTAAAGAATATTTTTAATCCTAGCCAGTATCAGATGCAATATAGCTTTAAAGACGGCCAGATTGTTGATGCTGTTATATTCCTAAAAGATAAAATAATTCCAATTGATTCTAAATTTTCATTAGAGAATTATAATAGGATTATAGGGGAAAATGATCCAAATAAAAGAGAGAAATTAGAAAAAGCATTTAAGCAGGATTTAAAAACAAGGATTGATGAAACAGCTAAATATATTAAGCCCAAAGAAGGAACTTATGAATTTGCTTTTATGTTTATTCCAGCTGAAGCAATATATTATGACTTATTAGTTAATAAAATTGGAGCAATTAAAGCTAATACTAGAAGCTTGTTAGATTATGCAATTAGAGAAAAACATGTTCATATAGTTTCGCCTACATCTTTCTATGCGTATTTACAAACAATTTTAGAAGGATTAAGAGGGATGCAAATTGAAGAATCAACCAAGGAAATTATTAAATTAGTAGGCAAGTTAGACAGGCATGTTAAGGGCTATAGTTCATATCATAAGAAATTAGGCAATAGCATTAATACAACTGTTAATATGTACAATAGAAGCAATCAAGAGCTTAAAAAAATAGACAAGGATACAGCTAAGATTATTAGCGGCAAGCCAAAGATAGAAACTGAAGATTTAGAAAGGCCATTATTAGATTTAGATGATAATTAACAAAAAATCAATATTTTATTTGACACTTAATTTAATCTTTAGTAAAATAAAAATATATGAACAAGACGCTTTTATCAAAAATTAAAAAAAGCAGGTTTCCTGTTGTTATTGAAAAAGACGAGGATGGTTTTTATGTGGTTGAGTGTCCTCTTTTTAGAGGTTGTTATTCTCAAGGAAAAAGCGTAGATGATGCTTTGAAAAATATTAAAGAGGTTATTGAGCTTTGTTTGGAAGAAAAAGAAAATCAAGAAGTTTTAAAGTCATATAAGCCGCAAGAATTAAGCCTTCATGCTATTACTCTTTAATTATGGTAAAACTTCCTTCAATTTCAGGAAAGAAAGCTATTAAAATATTTAGTAAAATTGGCTACCAAGTTATTAGAAAAAAAGGTAGTCATTTTCGTTTATATCATCCAAATAAAGAGTCTTTAACTGTGCCAAATCACAAAACTTTAGGCAAAGGACTTTTAAGAAAGTTGTTAAGAGACTCTGAAATTACAGTAAGGGAGTTTATAAGATTATCTAAGAAATAAGCTTTAATATTGATTTTTGTTTTTAAATAGTTTAAGATTAAATCTATGTTTGCAGTAATAAGAACCGGGGGAAAGCAGTATTTGGTTTCCCCAGGTGACAAAATTAAAGTAGAGAAGTTAAATGTAGAAGAAAAGAAAGAAGTCGTCTTTGACGAAGTTTTGTTAGTGGTTAGCGGCAAAAAAACTGTAAAAATCGGCGATCCTTTAGTAAAAGGCGCTAAAGTTAAAGCTAAGGTTATTAAACAAGATAGAGCTAAAAAAATAATTGTTTTTAAGTATAAGCCAAAGAAAAGATATCAAAAGAAAAAAGGGCATCGTCAGCCCTATACAGAAGTGGAAATATTAAAGATAGTGTAGACCTCTTATAAAATAATATTTTCTATTACAAATTAATATTTTTGGCTGCAAATTGTTCAAAACTCGTCGCCTATATTCACCATATAAGCTTCTCGTTTTTATAATTTTCGCTCAAAACTATTAATTTTTTATCACGAAAAATTATCTTGCAAGAGGTCTATCTTCGTCCGCGAAAAGCGCTAGTTAAAGTATTTTCATCTATGTATTCTAAATCACTGCCAGTTGACAAGCCGCGAGCCAAGCGGCTTATTTTTATTTCTAACGGTTTAAGCAAGCGTTCAATGTATAAGGCGGTGGTATCGCCTTCAGTAGTTGGACTCAAAGCAAAAATTATTTCTTTTATATTTAATGATTTGGTTTTTTTAATTAACTCATCAATCTTTAATTTTTCTGGTCCAATGTCGTCAATTGGAGAAATTAATCCGCCTAAAACATGATATAGTCCGTTAAATTGTTTTGTTTTTTCTATTGGTGGAATATTTAAAATTGTTTCAACAATACAAATAGCATCTTTATTTCTTTTCTGATCTGAGCAAATAGAGCAGAACTGGTTTTCATTAGTTGTGATATTATAGCAATTATTGCAAAGATTAATTTTTGTTTTTAAATCTTTAATTGATAATGATAAATCATCTAAATCTTCCTGGTTTTGGCTGATTAAATAAAAAACCAGCCGAGTAGCAGCTCGGGGGCCAATGTCAGGCAGTTTGCTTAATTGTTTAATTAGGTTTTGGATTGATTCAGGAAACATGTGTTTATTCTCCAAGGTGTCTTTCAAGGGTTTTAAAGCTTACATGGCTTTCATTAAAGAAGAGTTCAATTTTTCCAATTGGCCCGTTGCGATGTTTGGCAATAATTAGTTCAGCAATATTTTTTCTTTCAGAGTCGCGCTTATCTTTATCCTCTCTATATATCATAAGCACTACATCGCTATCTTGTTCTATTGATCCAGAATCGCGAAGGTCAGAAAGCTTGGGAATAGCTGGGGATCGGTTTTCAACAGCGCGGGAAAGCTGGGAAAGAGCAAGGACTGGAACATTAATTTCACGCGCTAAGGCCTTGAGGTTACGCGATATTTCTGTTACTTGCTGAACCGGGGAATCATTGGGATTGCGAGGTTGAATCATTTGAAGATAATCAATGACAATTAGGCCTAATTTGTGTTCAGCTTGCAAACGGCGAGCCATAGCTCTCATTTGAATAACTGTTGGAGAAGGGGTGTCATCAATAAAGATAGGAGCAGCTGATAGTTCATCCAAAGAACGTTGAATTCTTTGAAAATCATTGTCAGGGCCTTCTCCTGACAAGCGTCCGGTTCTCATTCGCCAAAGATCAACTTCAGCTTGGGAACAAATAAGCCGGTCAACTAATTGTTCTTTAGACATTTCAATGCTAAAGAAAGCTATTGGCGTTTTATTCTTAGTAGCTGCGTGACGGACAAAATCCAAAGCCATGCTGGTTTTGCCGAGCGATGGGCGGGCTGCTAAGATAATCAGGTCTGATTTTTGAAAACCAGCCAAGTAATTGTCTAAATCGCTAAATCCAGTTGGTATGCCCCTGGTAACCTCGTCTCCGCGATGAAGCTTGTCAATTCTTTCAAAAGCTCCTTCTAAGCTTTCTTTAACCGGCATAAATTTCTGGCTGATTGATTGCTGGGAAACGCCAAATATTTTTTGTTCAGCTTCATCAACCAAGCTTTCTATATCTTCTGGTTCTTGATAGCTTAACTCAGTAATTTTATGAGAAGTATCAATTAAATCGCGGAGAGTTTTTTTATTTCTAACAATCTTGGCGTAATGAGTAACATGAGCAGCTGTAGGAACCATATTAACTAAGCTGGTTAAATAAGTATGGCCGCCAATTTCTTCTAATTTGTTTTTTTCTTCTAATCTGTTAGTTAAACTAAGCAAGTCAATTGGTTCATTTTTTTCATAAAGACCAAGCATTATCTGATAAACAATGCCATGGATGCCGCGATAAAAATCATCTGGCTTAAGAAGATCAGCTACTCTAATAATTGCTTCTTTGTCCAGCATTAAAGAGCCTAGAACAGATTGTTCAGCTTCAATGTTTTGCGGCGGCAAGCGGCCTTCTGTTTTTTTAGACATATTATTATTTTAATCTTAAATTCTTCTACAAGGCAAGAGGAAATCCTGTTAATATTTTGGGGAAACTTTTTGGCCTTGTTCAGTATCTTCTACTTGATATCCTTTTTGTTTTATTTGTTTTCTGATTTGATCAGCTTGTTCCCACTTTTTATTTTTTCTGGCTTTTTCTCTTTTTTGGATAAGCTCTTTAATCTCTTGAGGAATAATTATTTTTTCTTTTTTAAGCAAGTCCAAGCTGAAAATTTGATCTATTTTTTCAATTGTTTTGTATTTTCCGTCAGCTTTTTTATCTCTAATTAAATTCCATAATACAGATAATGCTTGAGGCGCATTTAAATCATCATTTATATTATTTTCAAATTCTTTTAGATATTTTTTGTTTATTTTTTTATCATTTTTGATTTTTGAAGTAATGTTTTTTAATCGTTTGTAAGAGTTTTTGGCTGTTTCTAATGATTCCCAGGTAAAATTTAATTTTGAACGATAGTGCGCGCCTAGAATTAGATAGCGGAAGACTAATGGCGAAAAGTTTTTCTTTTTAATGTCTTCAATAGTGTAAAAATTCCGAAGTGATTTTGCCATTTTTTGATTATTGACTAAAAGATGTTCTCCTTCTATCCAGTAATTGACAAATTTAGCTTCATTAGCTGCTTCAGATTGAGCAATTTCATTTTCATGATGGGGAAAAATTAAATCTACAGCGCCAGCATGAATGTCAAAAGTTTTGCCTAGATATTTTGAACTCATAGCTGAACATTCAATGTGCCAGCCTGGCCGGCCTTTGCCAAAGGGAGCTTCCCATGATGGTTCGTTTTCGCTAATAGCCTTCCAAAGAACAAAATCTCCAGCATTTTCTTTATTATATTCATCTGTTTCAATTCTGGCGCCATGTTTTAAATCTCTTTGTTCAAGCCTGGATAAGGCTCCGTAATTTTCAAACTTCTTTATGTTAAAATAAATAGAACCATCATTGCCTTTGTAAGCAATATCTTTTTTTAACAATGTTTCTATTAATTTTATCATTTCTTTTATGTGTTCAGTGGCCTTAGGGTAGTGATTTGCCTCAGCTATGTTTAATTCTTTGATATCTTTGAAAAATATATCAGTATAAGGCTGGGTGGCTTCTTTTAAGGTTTTATTTTCATCTTTCATTTTCTTAATAATTTTATCTTCAATATCAGTAATATTCATTACATATTTTACTTGATAATTATTATATTCAAGTGTTTTTTTAAGAATATCTTCAAAAATATAAGTTCTAAGGTTGCCAATATGGACTCTGTCATAAACGGTCGGACCGCAAGCATAAAAAGAAACCGAATCTTTTTTAATCGGCTTAAAGGTTTCTTTTTTGCGAGTTAGGGTGTTGTATAATTTTAAATCCATTTTTTCTTTTTAAAATAAATAACCATAATAATGGCTGTCATGGCCATAAAGATAAGAATAACCATCCAAGAAAAAGAATGCTGAATTATTGGAATATTAGAAAAGATGTTCATTCCAAAAAATCCCACAATAATGCTTAAAGGGAAAGTAATAAAAGAAACCACAGTCAGAAATTTCATGATATCGCTTAATTTATATGAAAGCAGGGAATTATTAGTTTGTTCAATTGAATTAATTAATTCACGGTGGTTTTCCAAAACATTCCAGACGCGGATAATAGAGCCAACCACTTCTTGAGCTAAAGGCCTTGATTCCTGGCCAAAAAGACGGATTGACTTTTTGCCTAAAATTTCTAAAACAGAGCGCTGAGGCTTAACAGCTTTGCGAAAGTTGATTAAATCTTTTTTAACCATAGCAATTTCTAAAAGCATTTCTTTTTCTTTGCCTTTGAAAACATTGTCTTCAATCTTTTCAATTTTTTCACTAATATGATCAAGCATTGGCAGACAAGAATCAATTAGCCAGTCAAGCAGGCCAAGCAGTAAATACCCGCTGCTTTTAAAGAATTGATTTTGGTAGTGATCTTGAAGCTCACAATCATTAAAAAAAGTTTCCAAGTCAGGAACTTTATCTTTATGGCTGGTAATTAAAGCATCTGGAGTAACAATAAAATCTATTTCTACTGTTTTTGTTTCTTTGCTTTTAGAGTTATAAACAGGAAAGTGAAGGGCGATAAAAAGCTGATCAGGGTATTCTTCTATTTCAGGACGGTGGATAGGCGGAAGAAATTGTTTAACAATAAAAGGGTGAAGATTGAATTTTTCATTTAATTCATCAAGATCTTTTTGGGTTGGATTTTCAATATCAATCCAAGTTATATTATTAGCGGTTATTTTTTTCATTGATTTATTTCCTTTCCATTTTATTCTACCACATTTTTTATATAAAGAGCAAATTGGTGTTTACAAATTTTTAAAAAAATGATAAATTAATACATAGAATGATTAAGAAAAAAAAACTTAAATATATTTCTGAAGAATCTAAAGAGCCAAGAGATAAAATAAAAGAATTTAAGGCAAAGCTTAAAGAATGCCAAAAAGAAAAGGAGGAGTACTTAATCCAAGCTCAGCGAGTCCGGGCTGATTTAATTAATTATCGAAAAAGACAAGAAGAAAAGATTATACCTGGAATAGTAGCAATCGGTCAGGCTAGCGTAATTAATAAAATATTACCTGTTTTAGACAGCTTAGAAGCTGGAGCCGAAAAAAATAAAGATGTTAAGAAAATCAAGGAACAAATGATAAGCGTTTTAAAAGAATGTAATATAGAAGAAATTAAAGCAATTGGCGAAGAATTTAATCCAGAATTTCATGAGGCAGTTGAACAAGTTGAATCAAAAGAAAAACAAGGAATAATTATTGAAGAAGCGCAAAAAGGATATCTATTAAACGGAAAAATATTAAGAACAAGTAAAGTTAAAGTAGCTAAAAAAGTAGCTAAATAAGAAAGGAGATATAATTATGCCTATCAAGTGGCAGCCATTTAAAGAACCAGAAAGGCCTTTAAATCTTCCAAGAATGCCTGTTCCTGAAGAAGATTGGATGCCTTTTTTGCCAACTCAAAGAGCTGAAGAGCCATCTATAGATATTTATCAGGATAAAAATAATCTTTACGTAGAAATACCTTTAGTTGGAATAAAGCCAGAGAATGTAGAGATTTCTATTGATGATAATATTTTAGTTATCCAAGGAAAAAGCGAAGAAGAGAAGGAAATCAAGAAAAAAGATTATTTAAGAAAAGAAATTAAAAAAGGATCTTTTCGCCGGGTAATTGAATTGCCAGTGGAAGTAAAAGGGAATAAAGCAGTTGCTGAAAGCAAAGGCGGCATTCTTGTAATCTCTATTCCCAAAGTAGCTAAAGCTATTTCCAAAACAAAAAAGATTCCGATTGAAATTAAATAAATAAAAATATGAGTAAAATAATTGGCATTGACTTAGGAACATCTAATTCAGCTGCTTCAGTTGTTGAAGCAGGCAAGCCAACAATTATTCCTTCAGCTGAAGGAACAGTAGTTGGCGGAGGCAAGGCCTTTCCATCATATGTGTCTTTTGACAAAGACAACAATCTTTTAGTTGGCGAGCCAGCTCGCCGCCAAGCAGTTACCAATCCAGAGAATACTGCATCTGCGTTTAAAAGAAAGATGGGGACCAAAGAGAAGTATGCTTTGAATGGCAAGGAATATACTCCTCAACAGCTTTCTGCTTTTATTTTGCAAAAAATTAAAAAAGACGCAGAAGCATTTTTAGGCGAGCCAATACAAAAAGCAGTTATTACCGCCCCAGCCTATTTTAACGATGCCCAAAGACAGGCAACTAAAGACGCAGGCGCGATAGCAGGATTAGAAGTAGTTAGAATTATTAATGAACCAACTGCTGCTTCTTTGGCTTATGGAATTGACAAGGCAGACCAAGAAGAAAAGATTCTTGTTTTTGATCTTGGCGGAGGGACGCTTGATGTAACAATTATGGATTTTGGCGAAGGAGTTTTTGAAGTAAAATCAACTTCTGGAGATACTCAATTAGGCGGGACTGATATGGATGAAGTTTTGATTGATTATTTAGCTGAAGAGTTTAAAAAAGAAAATAAGATTGACTTAAAGCAAGATAAGACCTCTTTACAGCGGCTTAAAGAAGGAGCGGAAAAAGCTAAGATTGAACTTTCTTCAACTTTAGAAACAGATATTAATCTTCCTTTTATTAGCGCTGATGATGCTGGTCCAAAGCATTTAACTATGAAAATTACCAGGGCTAAATTAGAAGAATTAGTTAAGCCGATTATTAATAAGTGCCAACAGCCAATGGAACAGGCCTTAAAAGACGCTAAATTAACTCCAAATGATATTACTAAAATTATCTTGGTTGGCGGACCAACCAGGATGCCGATTGTTCATAAATTTGTTGAAGATTATGCTGGAAAGAAAATAGAAAGAGGAGTTGATCCAATGGAATGCGTTGCTATGGGCGCAGGTATTCAAGGAGGTATTTTAACTGGCGAGACAAAAGACGTGCTTTTGTTGGATGTTACTCCTTTGACTTTAGGAATTGAAACATTAGGGCAAGTAATGACGCCTTTGATTGAACGCAATACAACTATTCCAGCTTCCAAAATCCAGATTTTTTCCACAGCAGCTGATAATCAGCCAGCAGTAGATATTCATATTTTACAAGGAGAAAGGCCAATAGCATCCGACAATCGGACTTTAGGCAGATTTATTTTAGACGGGATTCCGCCAGCTCCGCGAGGCGCGCCTCAAATTGAAGTTTCTTTTGATATTGACGCTAATGGTATTTTGAATGTTAAGGCAAAAGATAAAGCAACTAATAAGGAACAGCAGATTACTATTACTGATTCTTCAGCTCTTTCTAAAGAAGAAATTGAAAAAATGAAAAAAGAAGCAGAAACTCATTCAGTTGAGGATAGAAAGAAAAAGGAATTAATTGAAGTTCGCAATCAGGCTGATACATTGATTTTTTCTACTGAAAAAGCGCTTAAAGAATCTGGAGATAAAGTAAAAGCAGAAGATAAAAAAGAAGTTGATGAAAAATTAGAAGCATTAAAGAAATTAAAAGACAGCAATGAGATTGAAGAGCTTAAAAAGGCAATTGATGAATTATCTCAAGTAATTCAAAAAATTGGCGCTCAATTATATAAAAAGGTTGAGGAGGAGAAAGCCGAACAGTCAGAACCAGAGATAAAGGGAAAAGATACTGTTAAGGGGGAATATGAGGAAGTTAAAGAGGAGGAAAAGAAGGAATAATTTTAAGGACCGTCCTGAAAATGACGTCCTTGTTCCAAGAACATCATTTTCTATGACGGTCCTTGAATTCGCTTGACAAAATTTGACAAACAAGATAGAATTTGGTTATAATATTATTGCCTGTGATAAGGCAATTTTTTTATGACTTTTAAACAAACAATCAAAACGCTTTATAAAAAGAAATGGCTAATCTTTTGGCTGACTGTTTTAGGGGCTGTTTTAGTTTTTGATTTGGCTGTTATTCAAACACCGCAATATAAATCCAGTTCTAAGATATTAGTTGTTCAAAAACAAGTATCTGGCCAGGATATTTATAGTATTTCTAAATCAGCTCAATATCTTTCCCGTATTTTAAAACAAGGAATTTATTCTGATAGTTTTTTTGAAAAAGTTACGCAATCGTCTTATCAAGTGGAAGCAGATGGCTTTTCACCTCAAATCAAAAAAAGACGGAAACAATGGCAAAAAACAGTTAAAACAACAATAATCCGCGATTTAGGAATAATAGAGATAGATGTTTTTTATCCTCAAAAAGAAAAAGCTGAACAAATCAGCCGGGCAATTATCAATACATTAGCAGATGAACATTGGTTTTATCATGGCGGCGGACAAAATGTTGAATTAAAGATTTTAAATGAGCCGTTAGTCAGTCAAAAACCAGTTGTTATTCAGCTGTGGGTAGGTTCAATTTTAGGCGCTTTAGCAGGATTTTTAATTGGCATAATCTGGGTTTTAAAAAAAGAAACTTCCTTTTTGGATAGAAATGATTTTTATATCTAAAGAGGAGGTTTTTAAGGAGGAGTTCCTTGAAAATTAAATAGAAAGCATTGCTACTATAATGGATAGGCATTGCCGTCCGAAAGAGAGGTTTGAAATGAAAAAGATATTGATTTGTTTTGTGGCGTTGTTTTGTTATTCTTTGGGCTTTGCGCAGGAATACAAGATTCATGTAGTCCAGCCAAAAGAAACATGGGGAATTATTGCTGTAAAGTATAAAATTCCAATGGATGAACTGGCAAAAATAAATAATCGCACTATAAAAGACACTATTTTTGCTGGCGAGGGCCTTAAGATTCCGGTTTTTGAAAAGAAAAAAGATATTATTTCAAATAATTCTTTTTTAGAAATTATGTCAGGAATTGTGTCTATTTTTTTCTTGATTGTTGTTTTTTTCTATATACGTAGAAAAAGAATAAAAACAACTCAGAAAAGCCAGAAAATTATTAGATTGGGTTTTGCCAATAAGAGGGTATTTGAAGTTAAATGCTTTATGGAAAAAGAAATGATTTGCTGTCCTATTTGTAAATTTAGGAATAAAAACCCTCATAGGGTGGCAAAACATCTTAAACTGCACTATAAACAAAACGAAGAGCTAAAATCATTCAAGGAGGTGACAGTGTGAAAAGATTAACAATAATGTTAATGCTGGCGCTTTCTTTGAGCGCCTGCGCTAATCGGCAATTCATAATGCCGGAAAAAGATATAAATAAGATAGAAGAACAAGCTTTTCTATCTTATAATGTCTATTGGTTGGAAATACATCCTGTTCTTTTTTTATCAGAAGGATCAGGGGTACGCCATAATTTATTTTTGGAACAACCATTAGATAACAAGAAATCATTTTCTGGCGTCAGGGTTAAAAATCGGTTATTAATAATAGCTGAAGCAGATCTTTCTAATCAAAAATGCATTATTTCTTCACGAAGCGGCAGGAACTTTTATACTGTTGATGGAAAAAATATCTTTTCCAAAAATGGCTATTTAGTTCCAAAATTAGATTGGTCTAAGATTAAGTTATTGGGCGAAACCGGGATTGAGATTTGGGAAAATATTAAATTAGATTCTGAACAGGATAAGCAAATACAAACTATTTTAATTAATATCGGAAAAGGCTTAGACAATCAGAAAATTCCAGGCCTTTTTGACCGGGTTATGTCCCAGGTAGCCAAAATTACCACAGATGATATAATTTTGGCCGGGGCAACTGATTTTTCTTCTTTATTCGGCATTTTCGGCGTTAGGATTTGGTCGCTTGTTCAAGCGATTGTCCAAAAAGCTGATTTATACCTGCCGTATTACGACACAGCCTTAGTGGATAGATTTCAGCTTGGCTTGACTCTTGAAAAGCTCGGATTTAATAAGTGGAATAAAGAAATGCAGGATTATCAACAAAAAAAAGAACAGTACGAACGCGATTATAAAGAATGGCTGCAATTGCGCATGAAGCAAGATTAAAAAAAGGGGCAGAATTATGATAAAAAGAATACTCTTAACAATAATTGTATTCTTTGCCATTGTAAATTCTGCCTCTGCTTTTCAATCAGATGACAGGGTTTACACGGTAAAGAAAGGCGATAGTATTTATAAAATCGCTATCAAGGTTTTTCATATTCCTTGGGCAAAAGTCAGGACAGAGGCAAGAAAAAGGAATTCTATTTTTCCTAATCAGAAGATTCATTTAAGCGATCTTCTGGATATTAATGCTAAATCAATTTGGAAAGATTTCAATAGAAATCCTTTTAAAAGATTTCCAGCTGATTCTGAAAAGCAACTGCTTCGGGACATTCAGGGATTAAGAACTCTTGGATTAACCATAGAGCAAACCGAGAAAGTCATTTCCATTCATATGGATGCCTTGGAAAAATCCCAAAAAGGATTTCGCTGGGATATTATCAAGGAAAAAGATGAGTTTGTGAAAATGCTTTTCGGAAAGAAATTTCATATCTGGAGAAATGTTGTTGTTGATTGGAAAGGCAAAAAACAAGCAGCCCGGGTTTATCAGCTTGATAACGGCCGCGAGCTTTGGTATCCGATTTATTGCGGAAATTGGGCAATCAAGCAAAAGAAAAAAATAGCTTTACTTTTGCCTCCGCCAATACCCCCAATACCGCCGCCATTTCCATTCTTTTTAGCAGATAGGTTGGAAATTCCAGCAAAAGTTAAAAAACATAAATGGGACTGGGATTCAACTTGGGGCGGATATAGCGAAAGCTATAAAGACGGCAATAATGTAAGTGGCTGGTGGCAGTCGTCAACTCTTTACCCGGTTGTTTTTGATGATTATGACGGAAATGAATGGGCATTTGGGTTGAATTACACGGCCAGAAATTGGTCAGGCGAAACCGGAGAAAGCAATCCGTTTCATTACAAAGGCGATGCGGATATCTGGGCTATAGCCGGGCGTTTCCGCGACCAGAAAAGAAATTGGGAAGTTCTTGGCAGGGCTGGCTTAGGCCAGCGCAAGGATCAGGGTTATCTGAATAATCAGTTTGGCCAGTACAGCGTGGAGCAGAAAACAGATATTATGAATTTCTATTCTTCTGCTGAATACAATGGACGGGCTAATGAAAAATGGTTTTCCAAGATTCGTGTTTCTGGTGAAGTGGAAATAGACATAAATCATCAGAAAAACGATTATTGGACTGATCAATGGAACGGACAACAGCCGTTAAATGGAGAACCAGACAATAAAGGCGCTTATAATCTGGCGGTTTATGCTGATGTCTTTGATATCATTGGCAAAGATTTACAGGTTTGGAGCGAGACCCGCGGAACCTATTATGCTGAAAACAGCAAATTGGGAACCGGAGGCAAAATCGGCCTGTCATGTTTTAATGGTTCTTTTAAAATAGGCGCTGGTTATACAGATTGGAAGAGTAGCAAAGGAAATACAAGTTCTACTGGTCTTTACGGCGAGATTAGCTTGTATAATCTTTATCATCAAATTTTTAGCAAGAGTAAAAGAAGTATCCCGATTTCAGTTATTGACACAGAAAAAGCAGAACAGGAAATCTGGAATATTTTAAAACAGAAATTAAAAAAAAGGAGGTGATGTAGAGTGAAAAGAACATTATTCATAGTGTTGGCGATTTTCTGGTTATTTCCCGTTTTTGTCAGCGCAGAACAGATGAAGCATCCAGAAACCGCTGATGAGATTCGCGCTTTAATGAAAGACAGCAAGCTTACTGCGCCAACAGCTGATATGGCGCCAATGGCCAAGTTTTCAATTAAGGTTAAGGATATAGGCGACAGAGTTCATGTTACTATTCTTAATCCGGCAATGGCGTCAATGAAAAAAAAGGTAAAATCAGCTGTCAGAATTAAACTGGCTTCTGGCATCCTTCATGCGGCTGGCAAAAGAAATTTTTATTTTGCGGACATTGTTGTAAAAAAAGGCAGAGCTGAATTCAGTTTGCCCAATTATGCCAAAGGCGTTAAAGAGCCGGTTGTGGAGCATATTTGGGGATATGCTGAATCAGCAGACAATGATGTTGGATTTTTCCTTCTTGATCCAAAAAATAAATGGATTATTTATGAAATGGATCTTGGGGCAGTTGTTATGGACACATTAGCCATTGGCTTGGTAATGTATCCAAATAAGCCCACGATTCCTCTGAAATCGCTTGGCCTGGGAAAATTAAAACAAGGCCGGCATCCAGAATTGGCTGAATAAAATCTCTCAACAAACTTTCAGAATAAACAAGCATTGCTATTTATTCGCAAATTCTTTCCTAAACAAGCATTGCTATTTAGGAAGAGAATAGATTATTATATTATCATCTAAAGGACTTTGTCATTTTCAAGGGATAGGCATTGCCGCCCGAGATAATAATGATAGTTAGGAGGGATTAAAAAACAAAAAGACCCTGTATCTAAAAAGATGCAGGGTTTTTTAATTGGATTTTTAACCAGCCAGCTAAAAGAATCCAAAGATTCCACTGAAGGGCTGTTTCGCGTAGAATATTGTCAAAAAAACTAGCGGCAAATAAGCTTATACAAATAACTAAAATCCCCAAAGTTAGAATTTTATCTTGATTAATAGTTTTTTTGAATATTTTAAGCAAATAAAATAATAAGCTGGCAATAAGCCAAAAATAGGCGATTAAGCCCAAAATGCCGTTTTCAACAAATATTTTTAAATAATCATTATGCGCTTCTAAGCTGCCCCATTTAAAACCCCTGTAAAATTCAACTAAGTTTGTAAAAGTTCCAGTTCCATAGCCAAGCCATGGCTGCCACATAGAAATTGGAATTATATCTTTCCAAAGGCGAAATCGCCAAACAACTGAACTGTATGGATCTAAAGCAATTAATTCCCAAAGGCGCTGTTGAAAGATTTCAGAAAAGAAATAAGCAAAAAAGAAAATCATGATTCCAGCCAAAAGAATTTGCCTGTATTTAAAAACCCCGAAAATAATAATAAAGATAAAAAAACAAGCAATTGCGCTTCTAGTATGAGTAGAGAAAAGAAGAAAGGTTAAAATAATAATTAAAAACCAAGACGTAACATTAATGCGTGTTTTTGACAGAGTTAAAGCAAGGGCTAATCCTAAGATGAAAAAAGTGTAAAAAGCAAAAGGATTAGGATGGGCAAAAGTGCCGTAAATTCTTTTAAATCCGCCAAAGTCATCAGGCAGGCCTAAGCCAAAAATAAGCTGAATTAAGGCAAAAATACCAGGCAAAATATAGCTTATTAGAATAATTTTTATTAATAGCCAGAAATCTTTTTTACTCTCAATCAATTGATAAGATAGAAAATAAAGAAGAAAAATCGTAATAATTCTAATAAATTCTCTAATACTGTTAAATGGATCAATAGAATAAAAAATACTGGCAAAACATAGTCCTAAAAATAGTAAAATAGGATAAAAAAGCGGCGTAGAATAAATATTTTTTATATTTTTACTAAAAAATAGCAGACAAATTAAAAAAACTAATCCGCCAATAATAATATTAATATTAAAAATAGGCAAATTAGGATGAATTTGAAATTCTATTTGGCTAAAAATATCCAAAGATGGCCTTAATAAGACCAAGCTAAGTAAAAAGTAAAAAGTTTTTTTTCTATTTTTATTATTGACTTTTTTCATATATTCTGGTAAAGTAACGGTCTTAAGAGATATATTTTATATATGAATAGATTTAATTCAACAATTAAGGACGTGGTTTTAGCAGTAACTTATCAGTGTAATAGCCATTGCCGATTTTGTAATATTTGGCAAAATCAGGAGTTTTTTTCTTGTAAACCGATTGATTATAAAAATCTACCACGAAATCTTGAAAACGTCAATATTAGTGGAGGAGAACCATTTTTAAGGCAGGATTTATTAGAAATTATTAAAAATATTAGCCGTCAATGCCCAAAAGCTAAAATCGTTATTTCCACCAATGGTTTTCTGCCTAGTAAGATAAAAGAAACAATGCAGAGAGTTATTAAGTTTAGGAAAAATATTGGAATAGCTGTTTCATTAGACGGATTTGGCAGGGCTCATGAGGAATTAAGAAGATTTCCAGGAGGCTTTAGCTTGGCTTTAGAGACCATTCGGCTGTTAAAAGAGTTAGGAATAAGAGATTTAAAGATTGCTTTTACTTTAGGAAGTCATAATATTAATCAGTTGAAAAGGATTTATCAGCTAAGCAAGGAATTAAAAACAGAATTTAGCTTGTCTGTTTATCATAATTCTTCCCATTATTTTAAAAAACAAGATAACAGAATTCATAATTTAAGACAAATAGAAAGAGAATTAAACTGGCTGATTAGCCAAGAATTAAGAAGTTTTTCCCCTAAGAAATGGTTAAGAGCTTATTTTATCTGGGGAACAATCAATTTTTTAAAAAACAGACAAAGAATTTTGCCGGATTATTCCGGGTTAAATTCATTATTTATTGATCCTTTTGGCTATATTTATCCATCTAATGTCTGGAATTTGAAAATAGGCCGGCTTCATAAAATAAAAAATTGGTCTAAGTTTTCTAATCAGGCCAGGCAAAAGATTTTATCAGAGAATCCTCCAGTAAGCTGGATGATTTGCACCGTCAGACAAGCAATTAAGAAGAATTGGTTTAAGGTTGTCAGATGGATTTTGCAAGAAAAGTTTTACTTATTCATCACAAGACAAAAATTCTCAATAAAACAAACTAATTTGTATTTCAGATGAAAATACTTCAGATAAATAAATTTTTCTTTTTAAAAGGAGGATCAGAGAGGCACTTTTTTGACTTATCAGATCTTTTATCTGAAAAAGGCCATCAGGTTATAGTTTGGAGCGTCCAACACCCAAAGAACTTTTCTTTTCCTGGTTTAAAGGATTTTGCTCAATTCAGTGATTTTTCCAAACACGAAGGATTTTTCAAGGATTTTAAGAAAGTAAAAAGAATTTTTTGGAATAAAGAAGCAGCTAAGAAATTAGAAAAGATTATTAAAAGAGAAAAACCAGATATTGCTCATCTGCATAATTTTATGAGCCATCTTTCTCTGTCAATAATTTTTACATTAAAAAAATATAATATTCCAATAGCAATGACTTTGCATGATTATAAGTTGTTTTGTCCAAATTATCAGTTGTTTTCCCAAGGAAAAATATGTTTTGATTGTTTAGAAAAAAGAAACTTTCGTTCCTGTTTGTATAAAAAATGCATTAAAGATTCATATATTAAAAGTTTAATCGGTTATTTAGAAGCAAAATCACAAAAAGATATTTTAAAAGCAACAGATAAAATAGACGTTTTCTTAGCGCCAAGCAGGTTTATGAAAAAAAAGGCGTTAGAAGCAGGCATACCAGTGAAAAAAGTTATTCATTTGCCGTATTTTGTTTCTAAAGATAAAAAACAAAGTTCATCTTCAAAAGAAAATCCATATTTATTATACTTTGGGCGGTTAAGCCGGGAAAAAGGAATTAAGCTTTTAATTAAATCATTTTTAGATGTTTCAGATAAATTCCCTAAGTGGAAATTAAAGATAGCTGGTAATGGCCCAGAAAAAGATGAATTAAAAAGATTAGCTGAAAATAATAAAAATATAGAATTTTTAGGCAGAAAACAAAGAAGCCAGTTAAAAGAAATAATTTCTAAATCTTATTTAACAGTTCTTGCTTCAATTTGGCCGGATAATTTGCCTTTTAGCATTTTAGAAAGCTTATCTTTAGCTAAGCCAGTTTTAGCAGCTAAAGTTGGCGGTATTCCAGAATTAATTAAAGACAAGAAAACTGGCATATTATTCAAACTAAATAATCAAAAAGATTTAACAGATAAGATTATTTGGGCGATTAACCATAAAAAAGAAATAAGACAAATGGGTAAGAATGCCCAAAAACAAGCTTTGGAAAAATATAATTCAGAAAAGCATTATAAAAAGATAATTAAGATATATGAACGAATCCAAAACAATTAAAACTCTAATTATACTTTCTTTAATCTTAATAATTACAGGCGGATTTTTGTTTTGGAATCAGGGATGGTTAACAAGCCAAGATAAAATTGATCAGATTTCTCTTTTGAAATTATTTTCTAAATTAGCTGGATTTTCCGGAGAAAAGACCTATCTTTTGCTTTTTCAAAATAATTTAGAATTGCGCCCGACTGGCGGATTCCTTGGCAGTTTTGGCATTATAAAAGTGAAAAATGGACAGCCAATTGCTTTTGAAATTCATGATACTAATATTTTTGACGGGTTTGGAAAAATTCAAACAGAGCCGCCTCAGCCAATGAAGGATTATTTAGGCGTTGCTAACTGGCAAATGAGAGACAGCAATTGGTCGCCTGATTGGCCAATATCAGCTCAGCAAGCAGAGTATTTTTACCATCTTCAATCAGGCCATGAAGAATTTGACGGAATAATTGGAATTAACGCTGCAATTTTGCCAAGCTTGTTGGAATTTATCGGACCTGTTTATTTAGAAAAATTTGATAAAGAATTTAAATCAGAAGACGCTCTTTATCAATTGGAATACGAAGTAGAAAAAGCATATATTGAAAGAGGAATTAGCCGCGGTGAAAGAAAGACGATTTTTAAGGCATTGGTTAAAGAAATTTTAAATCAATTAACCCAAAAAAGCTTTTGGGAGCAGAATAAGCTAAAAGATTTGGTTTTATTAGAATTAGACAGAAAAAACATTCTTATTTTTACCAAAGATATTAAAGATCAGAAAATGATCTCAGAATTTAATTGGAGCGGGCAAGTTAATCAACCATATCCAAACGACTATTTAATGGTAAATGAAGCCAACTTTGGCGCTATGAAAAGCAATGCTTTTGTTAAAAGAGAGGTGGAATATTTTGTTAATTTAGATAAAGAAAAACCAGAAGTTAATCTTAAAATAAAATATTTACATAATGGTAAAGAAAAAAATTGGTTTAGCCGGGATTACCAGGCCTATTTAAGAGTTTATGCGCCGGCTGGATCTCAATTAATAAGCGCAAATAATGTTAATAGCGAAGCAAAATTCTTTGAAGATTTAGGCAAAACAGCATTTGGGCATTGGATTGTAGTTCCAACTGGCCAAGAAAAAATAATTGAATTGACATATTTTTTACCTGGCCATATTATTAAAGAAGCAGATTACAGAATTTTAGTCCAAAAACAATCAGGCATAGACAGTTTATCTTTTAAAATAATTTTGAATAATAATCAAAAGGAATATACAAAGGAAGAAATTATTAATAATGACTGGGAGGGGATAATCTCTTTTGAAAAATGAAAATAGCAATGATTGGCCAAAAAGGAATACCAGCTCTTTTTGGAGGAATAGAGCGTCATGTTGAGGAGGTGTCTTGTTGTTTAGTTAAAAAAATGGATTTGACTGGCTCTTTATATCAGGTTTTTGTTTATGCTCGATCATATTATACGCCAAAAACAGTTAAAAAACACAAAAAAGTAAATGTTATACATTTGCCTAGCATCAGAACAAAGCATTTAGACACCATTACCCATGTTTTTTTAGCTAGTTGGCATGCTGTTTTTAAGCTTAAACCTGATGTAATTCATTATCATGGAGTTGGTCCAGCTTTATGTCTTTGGATACCTAAGCTTTTCAGTCCTCAAACTAAAGTTATTTTTACTTTTCATTGTCAGGATTATTTTCATCAAAAATGGGGGAAATTTGCCCAACTGTCTTTAAAAGCAGGGGAAATGATTGGCTGTTATTTAGCTGATGAAATTATTCCAGTATCTGTTGAATTGGAAAAATATATTAAGATAAAATACAATCAGTCTGTTAAATTTATCCCACATGGAGTTAATAGAGAAAAAAATATACCAGCAAAATCCATTAAAAGATGGGGATTGAAAAAGAACAATTATATTTTAGCTGTTAGCCGTTTAATTCGCCACAAAGGCCTTCATTATTTGATTAAAGCGTATAAAAAAATTGATACAGAAAAGAAATTGGTTATTGTTGGCCCTGCTTTTTACACTCAGGATTATGAAAAGGAGTTAAAAAAAATAGCTAAAGATAATCCAAAAATCCTTTTCTTGGGAGCTCAACAAGGGAAAATTCTAAAAGAACTTTTTAGCAATGCTTATGTTTTTGTTAATCCTTCAGAACAAGAAGGCTTATCTTTAGCAGTAATGGAAGCAGGCAGTTTTGGAAATTCGCTTATACTTTCAAAAATTCAATCGCATCAAGATATGTTTGGCAATTTACCTTTCTTTTTTAAAAATAAAAGTGTTAAGGATTTAAAAAACAAGCTTAGATTGATCTTAGATAATTCTTCTTCTTCTTATCAAAGAGGCGTAAAAATTCAAAAATACTGCAAGCAAAACTATAACTGGAATGAAGTTGTGGAAAAAATAACTTTGAAATACGTTTAAATTGTAGTAGAATAAGAATATGACTACTAATCGTGTTACTCAATCAGTTATTGTAGGTTTGGCCACTTTAGTGGCCGCTGTTAGTTGGTCTGGGTTAAAAAACATCTTATTTGAAAATGGAAGTTGGATTTGGCCAAGCTTGGGCTTTTTAATTTTAGTGGTCTTTTTAAGTTTAGCTTGGCTGTTAGCTGAATCAAAGCCAATATTATTAGTTACCCTAATTGTTGTTTTGGTTTCCTTTTTGCTTTCTTTTAGTTTTAAATTGGAATATTTAGCTGTTCTTTTTACTGCTTTCCTTCTTTTCTATTTTGGTTCTTTGCGCGCAATTGAAGAAAAAAATATTAGAGTTAAAATTCAAGTATTTAGAATTCTTAAACGGGGATTGCCGTATATTTTGACAGCTTTATCTTTAATTATCGCTTCAGCTTATTATTTTTCCCCATTATCTCTTAAAGGACAAGGCCAAATTGAAATCCCTCGCCCTTTATTTGATATAGCAGTTAAGCCGTATACTTCCTTATTAGGCGAAGAAAGCATTGAGGATGCAATTTATCAAACTTTGAATCAAGAAATTAATAAACGCAGTCAGCCCTATAAAGAATATTTTCCAATTGGCTTGTCTTTGGGTATTTTTTTTGCAATAAAAACAATCAGTGTTCCTTTTATGTGGTTAGTTATTTTATTAAGTATGCTGATTTTCAAGATTTTAGTTTTTTTAGGAGCGGTAAAAATACAAGAACGATCAGTTTTAAAGGAAGTAATAGAGTTATAGGGTTTAATTAATATATGGCAAAAGATTATTATGAAGTTTTAGGGGTTCCTCGCAGCGCTTCAGAGAGTGAAATCAAAAAAGCTTATCGAAAATTAGCTTTAAAATACCATCCTGATCGGGCTCCTGAAAGTAAGAAAAAAGAATACGAAAAAAAATTTAAAGAAATTAGTAAGGCCTATAGCGTTCTTTCTGATAAAAACAAGAAAGACCAATATGATCAATATGGTCAAGTATTTGAAGGAGCGCCTTTTGGCCAGGGATTTTCCCAACAGGATTTTGGTTCTTTTTACGATGCTTTTGGCGGTCAGGATATTTTTGAAGATCTTGGTTTTGGACGGATTTTTGAACAAATGTTCGGCTTTGGGGCCAGACCCAGACAAACTGTTCAATATGGCCAAGATATTATTATAGATACAGAAATAGATTTAGAAGACGCTTTTCATGGAGTTAAAAAAGAGATAGAATTAAAAAAAATGAATGTTTGTGAAAAATGCGATGGAAAAGGCGGTAAATCTTTAAAAAAGTGCTCTAATTGCCAAGGAAGCGGTTATGAGCAAATAAGAAGCAGTAGTTTGTTCGGAATGTTTATTCAGCAAAGACAATGTTCTAAATGTCATGGACGCGGAGAGATGCCAGAGAAAACTTGTCCTGAATGTCGCGGTCAGGGAAGAATAAAAAAAATCAGCAAGATTAAAATTACTATTCCAGCTGGCATTAATAATGGACAGACATTGAAAATGTCTAATCAGGGAGAAGCAGGGCCTTATGGCGGACCAGCCGGCGATTTATTTATCAATGTTCATGTTAAGCCTCATAAGCAATTTCAACGACAAGGAGATGATTTGGTTTTTAATCTGAATATTAACTTTGCCCAAGCAGTTTTAGGCGATAAAATAGAAATACCAATATTAGATGGAAAAGTTAAATTAAAAATTCCAGCTGGTATTCAACCCGGAGAAATGATAGAATTAAAGAATAAAGGCATGTCAAGATTGTATGGACAAGGACAAGGAAGTTTAATTGTTAAAATTCAAGTTAATGTTCCTAAGAAACCATCTCGTCAACAAAAGAAAATTATTAAAGAACTAGGGAAAACATAATGGCTTTTCGTGATTTTTTAACTAATTTACACATAGGATCAGCTTCAGGCTGGGATTTGTTTATTATTTTAATTTTCTTAGTTACGGTTCTTGTTTATGGTTTTTTTCTTGGCCGCAATCGGATGATAATCTTGCTTTTAGGCAGTTATTTTTCCTTAGCTATTGTTCAAGCTGTTCCTTGGCAAAGAATAACTTCTTATGGGTGGCTGGGAATCGGACAGGAACCCTCATCTTCTTTAAGAACTTTGATTTTCTTATGTCTTATCTTATTATTCTATTTTTTAATTCCTCGTTCAGTATTAAGCTCAACTTTAAGAATTAGGAAAAGAGGGTATGCTTCTTGGCTGCAGCTTTTTACCTTAAGCGTTGTTCAGGTTGGTTTATTAGCCATGGTTATTCTTTCTTTTTTGCCACAAGAAGCAATAGATACTCTTTCTTCTCCAATCAGAAAAATACTTACTGGTTCTGAAGCTCAGTTTGTCTGGATTCTTCTGCCGATTTTAACAATGGTTTTAATACGAAGAAAAAGAAAGTTAGATAAAGATAAATAGATTATTAAGCTCAAGGAACGTCCTTAAAATATACGTCCTTGTGCATAAGGACGTATATTTTAAGGACGTTCCTTAGTTTGTGCTTTAACTTGATTTTTATTTTAAGTTCGGGTAAAATATTAATATGCCCCGTTAGCTCAGTCGGTAGAGCAGTTGGCTTTTAACCAATGTGTCGTGGGTTCGATTCCCTCACGGGGTACTAATATAAAACAGCGCGAGAAATCGCCTGTTTTTTTTTATTCACAATTGATTGTTGTATTGGAAAGTGGTAATATATTAAGTATATGAAGCGTATTTTATCTGTTAAAACAATTGAAAAAATAGGGGACAGGGTTAGATTAGCTGGCTGGGTTCATGCGCGCAGAGATCATGGCCAGATTATTTTTATTGACCTTCGCGATAAAAAAGGATTAATCCAGTTAGTATTTGCTCCAGATAACAAAGATTGCTATAAATTAGCTAATTCTTTAAGAAATGAATGGGTGATTGAAGTGATAGGGCAAATTAATAAGAGACCCAATGGAATGATTAATGATAAAATTTCTACTGGCCAAGTAGAAATAGAAGTTAAGGAATTAAAAGTATTAAATAAAGCTAAAACAACTCCTTTTGAAATTGCTGAGTATAAGGAAGTTGGAGAGGAAGTTCGTTTAAAATATCGTTATTTAGATTTAAGGCGTCATAAAATGAAAAATAATTTAGTTCTTAGGCACAAAGTAATTAAATTAATCAGAGATTTTATGGATAAGAAAGGATTTATTGAAGTAGAAACGCCGATTTTAACTAAATCAACTCCAGAAGGAGCCAGAGATTTTTTAGTGCCAACTCATTTTCATCAAGGAGAATTCTATGCCTTGCCGCAAGCTCCTCAGCAACTAAAGCAATTGTTAATGGTAGCTGGCTTGGAAAAATACTTTCAAATTGCCAGGTGTTTTAGAGATGAAGATTTGAGAGGCAATAGACAGCCAGAGTTTACCCAATTAGATGTGGAAATGTCTTTTGTTAATCAGAAAAAAGTTATTAATTTAATTGAAAAGCTTATTATTAAAACCATTCAAGAATTAGTTGTTTTTGATGAAAAATTATCTAAAAAACTTACTTTTAAACCCTTTTTAAAATTGGATTATCAAGAGGCAATGGAAAAATATGGCACTGATAGCCCTGATTTAAGAGAAGATAAAAAAGATCCTGATGAGTTGGCATTTGTTTGGGTTGTTAATTTTCCTCTTTTTGAATGGAATGACGAAGAAAAAAGACATGACCCTTGCCATCATATTTTTACCGCGCCTAAAAAAAAGCATATTCCTTTATTAAACACAGAACCATTAGAGGTTCTTTCTCAGCAATATGATTTAGTATTAAACGGCGTAGAAGTAGCTGGAGGAAGCATTAGAATTCATCAAAAAGACATTCAAGAAAAAATATTTAAATTAGTTGGATTAACTAAAGAAGAAATAGAAGAAAAGTTCGGTCATTTATTAGAAGCTTTTGAATACGGAGCGCCTCCTCACGGCGGTATTGCCTTGGGATTAGATCGTTTATTAGCCATGTTTTTAAATGAAGAAAATATTAGGGAAGTAATAGCTTTTCCTAAAACAGGCGATGGGCGCGATTTAATGATGGGCGCGCCAAGCAAGGTTGATTCAGGGCAATTAAATGAGTTGGGCATAAAGATTGTTAAATAACGAATTAATAAGGTCGGACCTCAACTTACTTGCTTAAAGTTATATGTTAGCTAAATCATTAATCACTATTTTACTTTTTTTGAATCCTTTTTCTTTTTTGATTGGGCAACCGATTTCTTCAGATGTTTTTACAGAAGAAAAAACTCAATTAAATAAATGGGAACATTCTTTGTTTTCAGCCTTGTGGTTTGCTAATCCTAATTTTTTGCCTATTCGCGATTGGAATATAACTGAGCCGGAAGTTGAAGCAAAAGCAGCTTTAGTTTTTATTCCAGATAAGAATAAAATTCTCTATCAAAAAAACATTAATCAAGTTCTGCCAATCGCTAGTTTAACTAAATTAATGACCGCTTTAATTGTTGTTGAGAATATAGATTTAGAAGAAATAGCAGTTGTTTCTAAAGAAGCTATTACTGCTTATGGGGATAAGGGCGGATTAGTGATTGATGAAAAAATTTCAGTTAAGAGTTTGCTTTATGCTCTTTTAATGGAATCAAGCAATGATGCAGCAGCATCTTTAGCTGAAATTACACAGCAGAAAGTAGATAAAAATTTTATTGATCTAATGAATCAAAAAGCTGAAAAGCTAAGATTGAAAAATACTCATTTTATTGATTCAAGCGGCTATGATTCAGGAAATGTTTCAACTGTTGAGGATATAGCTCAGTTAGTTGAATATAGTTTTAGCCATCCAATTATTTGGCAGATTATGAAAACGCCAGTCATTGATTTATCTTCAGCTGATGGAAAGATTAATCATCATTGGGTTAATACTGATGAATTATTGAATCGTTTGCCTAATATTGTCGGCGGAAAAACCGGCTATACTGAAGAAGCTCAAGGATGTTTGGTCTTGGTCATTGAAACTAATAATAAATATTTAATTACAATTGTTTTAGGAGCCCAAGAAAGATTTCTTCAAACAGAAAGATTAATTAATTGGGTTCAAAAAGCATACCTTTGGTAATATGCCTGATATTTTTTACATTTCCCGCGTTTTGGGCTTAGCAGCTATTTCCTTTATTTTTGCTTTGGCCTGGACGCCAGTTTTAACTCATTTTCTCTATAAGTACCGTTTAGGCAAGCAAATTAGAACCAAAGGAGTGCCTGTTTTTGCTAAATTTCACAAGAAAAAAGAAGGCACGCCAACTATGGGCGGTATCTTGATTTGGGGGACTGTTTTATTCCTAACTTTGCTTTTTTGGTTTTTAGCTCAAATAGGCGAAGGAAGTATTTTAGAAAATTTCAACTTTTTAACTCGCAAGGAAACCCTTTTGCCTTTGGGCGCCCTAATAGCTTCAGCTTTGGTTGGATTAGGCGATGATCTTCTTGGGATTTTAAAAATAGGGCCTAATGGAGGCGGATTAAAAATTAGACACCGTCTTTTGATCTATGCTTTTATTGCTGTTTTTGGCGCTTGGTGGTTTTTTTATAAACTGGACTGGGATTTGATTCATGTTCCTTTTATTGGTGATTTTAACATTGGCTGGTGGTATATTCTTATTTTTGTTTTTGTCTTAGTAGCAACTGCTTTTTCAACAAATGAAACAGACGGATTAGACGGATTAGTCGGAGGAATACTTTTAATTGCTTTTGCTTCTTATGGAGTAATTGCCTTTGCTCAAGGAAAAATGGATTTAGCTGCTTTTTGCGGAGTGATTATCGGCGCTTTAGTGGCTTTTTTATGGTTTAATATTTATCCGGCACGTTTTTTTATGGGAGATACCGGAGCTATGTCTTTGGGAATTACTTTGGGAATTATTGCTATGCTAACCAATGCTTTTCTAATTTTGCCCTTTATTTTCTTTATTCCGGTTATGGAATCTCTTTCAGTAATTATCCAGATAACCTCTAGAAAGATTAGAAATAAAAAAGTTTTTTTATCTGCGCCTATTCATCATCATTTTGAAGGAAAAGGATGGCCTGAATCAAAGATTACCATGCGTTTTTGGATGATTAACGGAGTAATGGCTGTAATTGGCTTGATTATAATATTTATTGAAAAAATATTATGATAATAAAAAAATCTCATCAACCTGATTATATCCTTATTTTTATTGTTTTTATTCTTATCTTTATGGGATTGGTTATTCTTTCCAGCGCTTCAGTAGTTATTTCCCAAGACACTTTTAATGAAAATTACTATTTCTTAAAGCATCAATTGATTTACGGATTGTCTTTGGGTTTAATATTTTTCTTTGTTATTCAAAGAGTTAATTACCAAACTTGGCAGAAATTTGCTTTTCCTTTAATGATTTTCAGCTTAGTTCTTTTATCTTTAGTTTTTGTTCCAGCAATAGGGTATAGCCATGGCGGGGCCAAGCGATGGGTTGCTATAGGTTCTTTTTCCATTCAGCCATTTGAAATTGTTAAATTAACCAGTATTATTTACTTATCTGCTTTGCTAAGTAAAAAAGGGGAAACCCAAAAAGTTATCAAGAAAAGCATTATTCCTTGTTTGATAATTATGGGCATTATTGGCCTCTTAGTTCTTCTTCAGCCCAATACAAGCGATTTAGGAATTATTATTCTCATTATAATTGCTATTTATTTTTTAGCTGGAATAAGAATATCGCATCTTGCTTTTATAGGATTACTTCTTATGTCTGGCTTTTATGTTTTAATAAAAACAAATTCTTACCGAATGAGCAGATTAACTGTTTTTTTGCATCCAGAAACAGATCCGCAAGGAATCGGGTATCAGATTAATCAGGCTCTTTTAGCTATTGGCTCAGGCGGTCTTTTTGGATTAGGGCTTGGTCATAGTATTCAAAAATGGAAATACTTGCCAGAAGTAATTGGCGATTCTATTTTTGCTATAACAGCTGAAGAATTGGGATTAATTGGAGCTGGAATTTTAATAATTCTTTTCATTGCTTTATCTTGTCGTGGGCTTAAAATTGCTAAAAACATTCCTGATAAATTTGGCTATTTATTAGCTGGCGGAATCACTAGCTGGTTGTTTCTTCAGGCGTTTATTAATATAGCGGCTATTACCGGCTTAATACCTCTAACTGGCATGCCTTTGCCTTTTATTAGCTATGGCGGCTCAGCTTTAGTTGTTTCATTGATTGGCATAGGAATATTAGTTAATATTTCAAAATATACAAAAATATGAGAATATTATTCACAGGCGGCGGCACAGGCGGACATCTTTTTCCTTTAGTTGCCGTTGCTAGACAATTGAGAAACATTTATCCTCAAAATGAGGAAAATTTAGAAATGTTTTTTTTAGGGCCAGATGATTTTTCTAAAAGTGTTTTAGAAAAAGAGGGGATTAGAGTTAAAATAATTTTAGCTGGGAAAATAAGGCGGTATCTTTCTATTAAGAATATTTTTGATTTATTTAAAATGCCATTTGGATTTCTCCAAGCGCTTTGGTATTTATACATTTGGATGCCAGATGCTATTTTCAGCAAAGGAGGTTATGGCAGCGTGCCAGTTGTTTTAATGGGCTGGCTTTATCAAATTCCTATTTTAATCCATGAATCAGATACAGTCCCTGGTTTAGCTAATCGTTTGGCAGCTAAATTTTCCAAAAGAATTGCTATTTCTTTTGCTTCATCTGGAGAATATTTTCCTGCTAAAAAAACAGCTTTAATAGGCAATCCAATCCGTCCAGAAATCATTCAAACTTGCGCTTTAACTAACTTAGGAGAAAAAGAAAAAGCCAAAAATATTTTTGGCGTCACTAGCCAAAAACCAATTATTTTTATCTTAGGCGGCAGTCAGGGAGCGCAGAAAATCAACGAACTTATTTTATCAACTCTTTCCCGGCTTTTAGAAAAATATGAGATTATTCATCAATGCGGTTTTAAAAACTTTGAACAAATTAAAGAAAAAACAGGCCAATTAAACGGATATCATCTTTATCATTTCTTAGACGAACAACAAATAACTGCTGCTTATACTTCAGCTAACCTCGTTATTTCCAGAGCTGGCGCAGGCAGTATTTCTGAAATTGCTGTTTGCAGCAAACCAAGTATTTTAATCCCTTTACCTAATGCTGCTTCTGACCATCAAAGAGAAAACGCTTTTGCTTATGCCCGAGCTGGCGCAACCGTTGTTTTAGAACAAGCTAATTTAACCTCGCATATGCTTCTTAATGAAATTTCCAAGATCCTGGAAAACCTGGAAATATCTCAAAAAATGTCTGCTAATGCTAAGAACTTTTCCCATCCAGAAGCAGCTCAAAGAATTGCCGAAGCATTAATTGAAATGGGAAAGTAAAAAGGCCCGCAAAAGCAGGCCGAGCTAATTTCCTTTAATAAGAAAAAAAGCTACTATTAAACTTATAATTGATATTATAGTTATCGATATTATTGGCAACATATTTCCCCCCTTTACATTTATGTTAAAGACCTGCAAAGACAATAACATAAATAATAAAGCAAGTCAAGTAAGAGTCAGGATTGCGCCAAGCCCAACCGGCCTATTTCATATTGGCAGCGCTAGAACTGCTCTTTTTAACTATTTATTTGCTAAAAACTCTTTGATAAACTCAGAGCAAGAAGGTAAATTTGTTTTACGAATAGAAGATACTGATATAGAAAGATCTGAAAAGAAATATGAAAAAGATATTAAAAAAAGCATGGAATGGTTAAATCTAAAATGGGATGAGGAATACAAGCAAAGTGAACGAACAGAGATTTATAAAAAATACATTAAAAAACTTCTTAATTCAGGAGATGCTTTTTGGTGCGATCATACTAAAGAAGAATTAGCCAAAGAAAAAAAAGAACAAATTAAGAAAAAACAAGCGCCCAGGCATATTTGCAATAGAAAGGCAAAAGCAAAAGAGGGGATTATCCGTTTTCGCTGCCCAAATAAGAAAATAGTTTTTAACGATTTAATTAAAGGAAAGCTAGAATTTGACGGAAAGTTATTAGGGGACATAGGGATTGCTAAGGATGAAAAAACTCCTTTATACAATTTAGCTGCAGCGATTGATGATTTTGAAATGAAAATTAGCCATGTAATCAGAGGAGAAGATCATATTTCTAATACTCCTAAACAACTTTTTATTCTTAAAGCTTTAGAATTAGAAATTCCTCAATATGGCCACATTCCATTAACTCTTGGATCAGATAAAGCAAAATTAAGCAAAAGACATGGAGCCACTGCTATTAAAGATTATATAGAAATGGGCTATCTTCCAGGGGCATTGATAAATTTTATGGTTTTTCTTGGCTGGCATCCAGGAAATGAAAGAGAGATTTTTTCTTTAAAAGAATTGGAACAAGAATTTTCTTTAGAAAAAATGAATAAATCAAACGCTATTTTTAATCTTGAAAAGCTTGATTGGTTTAACGCCCTTTATATTAGAAAAATGGACTTAAATGAATTAACAAAAAAATGCTTAAATTATTTGCCAAAAAAAATTGATTTTGAATATGCGAAAAAAATAGTTGCATTAGAACAAGAACGAATAAAGAAGCTGTCTGAAATAGGGGAGATAACTCAATTCTTTTTTACTGATGAATTAAAATACGAGCCAGAATTGCTTGTTTGGAACCCGCCTGCCGGCGAGGCAAGAAAAATGAACTTAAAAGACGTTAAAAACAATTTGGAATTATTAGAGAAAGAATTGTCAGAAATAGGGGATTTTAGCCAAAAAACGCTTCAAGAGCCAATTATGCTATTAACTAAAAAATACGGCGTTGGCGAGCTTCTATGGCCTCTGAGAGTGGCTTTAACTGGCCAAAAAGCATCTCCTGGGCCTTTTGAAATAATGGAGGTTTTAGGCAAAGAAAAAACCCTAAAAAGAGTAAAAAAAGCTATAAAAAAAGTCATTTAATTTTATATATTATAAAAAGATATCATATGAAAATGAAAAAAATATTAGTAACTGGAGGAGCGGGTTTTATTGGTTCACACTTAATAGAACGTTTAATAAAAAATAATGATCAGATTGTGTCTTTAGATAATTATTTTACTGGTAGTAAAGATAATCATATTAAAGGTGTAGAATATATTGAAGGAGAAACTAAAGATATAGAAAAATACATTAAAGAAATTCCAGATATTATTTATCATCTAGGCGAGTATTCTCGAGTGCTAACTAGTTTTGATGATGTTGAGCTTGTTTGGCGTTTGAATATTGTGGGTACTTTGGCTGTTTTGGAGTTTTGTCGGAAGCACAATATTAAACTTATTTATGCTGGATCTAGTACAAAATTTGGTGATAATATTGGAGGTAAAGACAAATCGCCATATGCTTGGAGTAAGGCTAATAATACTGAATTAGTGAGTAATTATGGAAAATGGTATAATTTACCCTATGTAATTGTTTATTTTTATAATGTTTATGGCGGCAGGGAAATTTTCCAAGGGAAATATGCAACCGTTATAGGAATTTTTACTAGGAAATACAAAAATAAAGAGGCATTAACAGTAGTTTCTCCTGGCACTCAAAGAAGATCTTTTACTCATATTGATGATATAATTGATGGATTAGTTTTGGTTGGTGAAAAAGGATTTGGGGATGGTTATTGTATTGGTTCAGAAAAAAGCTATTCAATATTGGAAGTTGCCGAATTATTTGGAGAAAGAATAAAAATGATGCCTGAAGAAAGAGGAGACAGAATATTAACTACTATAGATTTATCTAAAATGAATGAGTTGGGCTGGCAGGCCAAGAGAAATTTAAAAGATTATATTAAGTCTATAAAAAAGATAAAAAGAAAAGAAAAAGCAAAATGATTAAACGAATTTTAATAATCTTTTTAATTTTACTTTTCCCTTTAATCAGTCAAGGAGGATTAATTGATGATTTAAACAAGCAAATTCAAGATCAGGAATCAAAAAGAATAGAATTAGAAAAAAAAGCAAAAGAATATCAACAAGTCATTAATCAAAAACAAGGGGAGATTAATAGTTTAAGTAATCAAATCGCTATTTTCAATGCACGGATTAATAAGTTGCAAGTAGAAATAAATATTACTGAAGATGATATTCAAAAAACAGAATTAGAAATTATTCAATTAGAATATGGTATTGAAGAAACAGGGAACAATATTACAGGACAAAAAGATAATTTAGCTAAAGTTATCCAAGTAATTGCTGAAACAGATCAAGTTAGCCAAGTGGAAATAATTTTAGCTAGTGATAATTTTTCTGATTTTTTCAACCAATTAGCTTATTTAGATAATCTCCAAAATGGAGTTAAGGAAAAAGTTGATAAACTTAAAGCTTTTAAAGAAAAATTAAACCAGGATAAAGAAAGCAAAGAAGAGAAAAAAGAACGTTTAGAAGGATTAAAAGAACAATTAGACGGACAAAAATGGTCTTTAGCTAGTCAAAGAAATTCTAAGGAAAATCTTTTGGGATACACTAAAGGCGAAGAAAGCAAATACCAGCAAATGTTAGCTAATATAGAGGCGCAGAAAAAATCATTATTAGGAGATATTAATCGCTTAAGACAGCAAAAAGCAGAGGAATTAGCCCGTCTTAAAAAACTTCAGGAAAAACCTCCGTCACAATATTGGGCTTCAGCTAATTGGTATTATATGCAGGACGATTCGCGCTGGACTAATACAACTATTGGCATTAGCGATTCTAAAATAGGGGATTATGGATGCGCTATTACTGCAGTGGCCATGGTTTTAAAGAATAAAGGAATCAGTATTACGCCTGGGCAATTAGCTAAAGCGTCAATCTATGCCTGGGATTTAATTTATTGGCCAACAAAATGGCAAAGCATTCGATGCATAAATTGTCCGCCGCCCCATACTTCATCTTTTGATTGGTTTCGCTTAGATCGGGAAATAGGAGCTGGTCATCCAGTGATTATATTTGTCAAAGCCAATAAATGGGGAGCAGGGCATTATGTAGTGGTTCACCATAAAACACAGGATGGACGTTATGTTGTTCATGATCCGCTTTTTGGAGCTAATATTTACTTAGATTCAACCCGGGTATATATTTCTAATCTATATGAAACAACTACCAGCATAGATCAGATGATTATATATCATTAATGAACGAATGACTAAAAAAATAACTATTTTATTTCTATCAATTCTTATTCTTTTTTCTTTTAATTTTGTTTTAGCGCAAGAGATAATTTTAAAAGATATTATTAACCCAGTGAAACGAGGCATTGAAATAATTCCAGAAATAATTCCAGAAATAACAAAAGATCTTTTTAAAAAAATTCAGAGAGAAACCAAACAAAAGCAAAGAGAAGTTAAGCAAGAAATCAAAAAAGAAGTAAAAAAAGAAGCTCAAGGATGGTTTCAAAAGAAAATAGAGCGAACAGAAGATTTCTTATCTCCCCTAAAAATCAAAATTCAACAGGGGAGTAACTGGATTAGACAAGGAGTTAATAAAGTTAGGAATTTTTTATTTAATCCATAAAAAGAATAGAATAAATAACAGAATTATTAGAAAATAGGGAATATAGCAGGGTAATTTAGTTATCCACAAAAACAAATATTGACGGCTAAACAGCCGCAGAATATAATAAGTATAAGTGAGTATAATAACCCTTACACTCGATAAAATATATGAAAGACAAACAAGCAAATAAAAATCAAATAACCCTGCCTTATATAGATGACTTTCTTCTTTATTTAAAAACAAACAACTATTCTGAAGAAACTATTTATAATTATGAAAGAGATTTAAGCGCTCTCGCCTACTTCTTACAAGAGGCAAACATTAAATTTGGAGAAATTACTAAAAATACTCTATTAAATTATAAAGCTTATTTAATTTCAATAGACAGAAAGACTCCTAATTTAAATCTGGGAGAAAAAAAATTAGCTAGTTATTCTATCAATAGAATGTTATCAGTTTTAAGATCATATCTTAAATATCTTATTGATATGGACTATGAAGCTCCAGTTGCTCCTGAAAGCGTTAAATTAATGAAAACTGAACGAAAACACCCGCAAGTAGCAGAATTAAATGAATTAATAAAATTAATTGAATCTCCTGATAAAATTGAAAAAAACAAAAGAGTTGCTTTGCGCAATAGGGCTATTTTAGAAACATTATTTGCTACTGGAATGAGAATTTCTGAATTAGTTAATCTTAAAAAATCTCAAATTGATAAAACTGGCCGTATCTTTATTCTTGGAAAAGGCAAAAAAGAACGTTTTGTTTATTTAACGCCAAGAGCTCATGAATATTTAATAAATTATCTTAAAACAAGAAATGATGATTTGCCATATCTTTTTATCCCCTATCGCGGTAAAAATATTCAAGATAAAAATAGAAAAATATCAACCAATTATTTACAAGAAAAAATAAAAAAATATCGCGAGTTATTAGGTATAAATATTCCTATTTCTGCTCATTCGCTTCGGCATGGCTTTGCAACTTATTTAGCTGAAGAAGGCGCTAGTCCAGCAGCTATTCAAACGCTTTTAGGTCACGAATCATTAGATACAACAACTCGCTATGTTAATACATCTGATAAATTTGCAGAAAAAGTCCATCGTCAATTTCACCCTTTGAAAAAATAAAAATCAATGCGTATATCTTATTCTGGCTTAGAATCATTTTCTAATTGTCCAGCTAAATACAAATATCAATATATTGATCGGATAAAAGTTCCCAAATCAAAGGATGCTGTTTTTGGCACTCTAATCCATGAATGTTTAAGAATGTTCCACGATCTATCCCAAACAACTCCATTTTCTGAAGAAGAACTGCTTAAATATTTCACTGAAAAATGGAATAGTGATATTTATCAAGATAAACAAGAAGAAGCTTTTGCTTTTCATCAAGGAATTGAAATGCTTAAAAAGTACTATCTTCAAAATCAGAATCTTAGTTTTAATATAGTTAATTTAGAAACTCTTTTTAGAATACCAATTCAAGATAAGCTTCACCAGGTTACCGGACGAATTGACCGAATCGATAAACTAAAAGATGGAACTTTTGAGATAATTGATTACAAAACAACAAAAAAAATGCCTTCTCAAGAAATGATAGATAAAAATTTTCAACTTTCAATTTATTATTTAGGAGTAATTAATCAATGGCCTTATTTAGAAAAAGAAAACAGGCCGGTTAAATTATCCTTATATTATCTAAGACATGGCGAAAAACTTTCTACTAATCAAAATAAGGAGCAAATTAAAGAAACCAAGGAAAGAATTTTATCTTTAATCAATCAGATTGAAAAAAGCAATTTTGAACCTATGTCCAATCCTCTTTGCGATTGGTGCCAATACCAGCCATACTGTCCCCTTTTCAAGCATAAATATATTAAAGAACAATCCCCTGCTCTTGATGAAGAAAAAATAAAGAAAGTTATAAAAGAATATTTTGAGATAAAAAATAAGCAAAGCCAAGATAATAAAAGATTGATTGAATTAAAAACAGCAATTAATCAATTTTGCGATGAAAATGAATTAGATCGTGTTTTTGGAGATAGTGGCTATATCACTCGCCTGCCCCAGCAAAGATTCAGCTATAATTTTAATAAAGTTAAAGAAATTCTTGAACCGATTAATAAATGGAATGAAATTTTAACCATTGATAAAGCAAAATTTAAAAAGGTAGTTGACGCGCTGCCTTATGATATAAAAAAGCAAATTGACCAAGCTAAAAAATTAGAAAGAGAGTTTAAGGTGATTACAATAAAAAGGAAATAATTAAGGCGCGGCCTTTGACTTTATATACTTCTCAAATCCCCTACATCTGATATATCCAGCATTTTGAGCTTCTTGTTCTGAAGAAAACCAGACTTGATTCTCTTCAGCTATTTTCTTAGCCCAAGGACAATCAGGCCAGTGGTATTTATTGCTGTTAATACTGCCTACAAATTTTTTCTGCTCTGTTGTATTTTTAGATTCTTTTGGCAAAGATTGTTGTATTGAAGCAGAATTAAAAGAAGGGTTTTGAATAATAATTGGCTGATTATCTGTTTGAAAAGCGACTAAATAACCAATTCCAAAACTAATCAGGGCAACTAAAACAACTGTAACAGCTAAAATGATATCAACAGTATTCCTCTTGACTAAGTTTTTTAAATTAGATAACATTATTATAACGTCATTGCGAGATTAAAGATAAGAAAAGTCCACAAAGCCTGAAATTAATATTAAGATTGAACAAATAAAGCTTCTTTCTTAATTAGGCAGGACTTTGGCGGTCGCGGCCAGAGGTCAGATAGGTGTCAAAATTTTTAAATATCTTTTTCTCGCAATGACGCCTTTTCTTTTATTATGGCCAAGACAAGATCAGCCGGATCAACAAGCTTAGGACGAGATTCTCGTCCAAAATATTTAGGCGTTAAGCTGTTTGGCGGACAAAAGGCCCAGCCAGGCAGTATTATTATTCGCCAGAGAGGAACTAAATTTATTCCAGGCAAGAATGTTCGTCGAGGAAAAGATGATACCCTTTATGCTATAACCAAGGGCGTGGTTAAATTTGTTACCAAAAAAATAAAGAAGTTTGACGGCTCCAGAAGAATTGCCAAGATTGTTAATGTAGAATAACAAAGATAACAAAAGAAAAAAGCATCTTCCGACGCTTTTTTTTATTTCCTATTTTTTCTTTTCTTCTGTAATAATCACTTTTATTTTAACCTCTAAATTATGAGGCAGTTCAATATTTACTTCGTATTCCCTTATTTCCTTAATTGAATCTTCTAATTTAACCCATTCTTTTTCTATTTTAAATCCATTTTCTTTTAATTTTTCACTGATTTTATCTGAAGTAATAGATCCAAAAAGTTTGCCTTCTTCGCCAATTTTAGCAGGAATTTCTAATTCAAAACCGTCTAATTTGCTGGCAATTTCCTGAAAACGGACTAATTCTTCTTCAGCCTTCTGTTCTTCAATCTTTTTTCGCTCTTCTAATTTAGCTAATTCTGGTTTAGTAGCTAAAACAGCTAATTTTTTAGGAAATAAAAAATTACGAGCATAGCCGTCAGCTACCTCTTTAATTTCGTCTTTCTTTCCTGTATTTTCTACATCTTCTAATAAGATTATTTTCATATTAATATTTTATCTCAAATCTATTAAACTGACCAGTAGGTTCTTTCCATTTAATATCTATTTTATCTACTCGAGATAGTATAGATCCATTATAGCACCAATCAATAAGTTGCTTCAAGTTTTTTTCTTTTCCTTCAGCTACTATTTTAACTGTTTTATCTGGTTCATTAATAACCCAGCCAACTAATTTTAATTTCTTGGCCTGTCGTTGAGTTGAATCTCGAAACATAACCATTTGCACTCGTCCATAGATTTTAAGAACTATTTGTTTAGAATTTTTAATCATTGCTTTAATAATTCTAGGGCTTTATCTAATTGCGGATCGCGCATTTCATCAATATCTTCTGCAGTAATCTCTATTTCTTTATCAGGCGCTATTCCTTCTTCGTTAATAGATGTTCCTAAGGGCGTTAGCCACTTAGCTACTGTAATTTTAATGCTGGAACCCCCTCGCAGCTTTTCTAACTGCTGAACTGAACCCTTGCCAAAGCTTTTTTGGCCAACTAATTTAATGCCTCTAATATCCCTTAAAGCGCCGGCTAAAATCTCTGAAGCTGAAGCTGAACCTTCATTAATTAAAACAACTATTGGCATATCTTCCAGTTCTTTATAGCCTTTGCTTCGAAACTCATTCTTTTCTCCATTGCCAAAATCTTCAGCTACAATTAATTCCCCTTTAGGCAGGAACCAGCTAGCCATATCAACTGCTACTTCCAAATAACCTCCTGGATTATTGCGAACGTCTAAAACAATGCCATTTGGTTTAAGCTCAAGAACTTCTTTAACTATTTTTCTAAACTGATTAGCCATGTTTTCAGTAAAATGATAAAGCTGAATGTAAACAATATTATTATCTTTAATTTCCCATTTGATAATAGGAATTTGAATTGTATCTCTAACAACGCTTATTTCCTTAGCTTCTTCCCATTCATCTCTAAAAACAAGCAGGATTACTTCAGTTCCTTTTTCTCCTCTGATTAAATTAACTGCTTCATCAAGAGATAAATCAGCTGTTAAAATATCGCCTACTTTAAGTATTTTATCGCCTGGCTTTAACCCTGCTTTTTGGGCTGGATTGCCTTCTAAAGGAGAAATAATGGTTAAAACTCCTTTACGAATACCTATTTCTGCCCCAATTCCTTCAAAGCTTCCGCTAATATCATCAATAAATTTCTTACTTTCTTCTGGTTCCATAAAGACAGAATAAGGATCATCTAATGATTTAAGCAATCCAGAAACAGCTCCATAGACCATTTTTTGGCGATTTAAATCGTTTCGATTAACATACTTTTTCTCTATTAAATGCCAAGCGTCCCAAAACAAGCTAAAATCAGTATTATTTGGCTGGCCAAGCTCTTTATTGGCCAATCCTTCAACCTTTTCAATAGACGGTTGGCTGGTTTGCCCGACAAAAAAGCCAAAGCCAAAAATAGCAGCTAATAAAATAATCCAGATTGGAATAAGAATATATTTTCTTGTTTTCTTTTTCATTTTTAATTGCGCCATTTCCAAGAGTATTTAAGAGCGCTCATTAAATGAATTCGAGTGTACTTATTAAACAAAATATCTAAAAAACCGCCCCATTTTTTACTATGCCGATAATAATAATGCGACATTTGAGCAAATGGCAAATAAATTACCTTGTAATTGTTTTTCCAAAAGCGGCGGCACCAGTCAGTATCTTCTAAATACATAAAAAATCTTTCATCCATTAACCCTATTTCATCAATTGCTTTTTTTCGCACCAGCATAGCTGATCCTTGCACCCAGTCAACTTCTTTAGGAGAAGAAAAATCTTTTCCTTGCATTAAAAAATCATCTATTTTTTTCTTACCCCATTTTAATTTTCCTAAAAATGTTCTTCGGGCTAAAAACGCTCCTAATGTTGGAAATTTAAAACAAGAACTTTGCGCTTGATTGCTAAAAGTTAATAATTGCGGTCCAACAACGCCAACTTGCGGATTATTTTTTATAAATTTAATCATTCGCTGAATTGAATCTTTTAGAATAAGAATGTCAGCATTAAGAATTAAGATATATTCTCCTTTAGATTTTCTTATGCCCTTATTAACAATTTTAGCATAACCAGCGTTTTTTGAAAAAGAGATAAAATTTACTTGAGGGAAATCATTTTTAATTGAATTTTGAACTTCTATTTCTGGCTGGCTGTCAACCACAAATATTTCATGTTTAATATTCTTAATATTATCTTCAATTGATTTAAGGCAAAGTTTTAATAAAATTGGAGTTCTATGATGAGTAATAATAATAGAAAGCATATGTGTTTTAATTAAAAATATTTTTACAAGCCTCCTGAATTTGTTCAAAATTATCCCCAACTGGCAAAAGAACATATTCTTCATTAATAAAAGTATGATAAAGCAATCCTTCCGGAGAAATATCAAATATTTTTGCTTTAATGTTTTCTGTGTCTAAATTTGAAGTTAGATTAATCATATCTTTAATATCAGCCAAACTCATATCTGTTCTAATATTCTTGCCCAGTACATCTAAAAGATTGTAAATTTTAATTGGATTAACTAAAACGCCTAAAGAAAAAACTTTTTCTTTAATTGCCATTAAAACTTGCTGTTGGCGGGCCATTCGGTTAAAATCATCAGTTGAATAGCGAGAACGGACATAATAAAGGGCTGTTTGCCCGTCTAAATGATTTTCCCCTTCTGGCACATAAAAAACCCATCTTTCTTCCCCGTCAAAATCTTTAATAAACCAATTTTTGTTTTCTTCCCAGCCTTCCTTTGCCCATTGAAAATCTTCTTCAAATGGCTGGTCTAAATAAACAGTAATTCCTTCTAAGGCGTCAATTATTTCCTTTAAAGCTTCAAAATTAACACTAACAGCATAGTCAATGTATTGGTTGGTGATATAGGAAACGGTTTTTTTAGCGCAGTCCAGTCCGCCATAAGCATAAGCAAAATTAATCTTTTTCTTTTCTTTTGAACACCAGATTTGAGTATAAAGATCACGAGGCAATGAAATTAGGGCTGTTTGGCCGGTGTTTTTATCAATACTGGCTAGAATTATGGCGTCAGAAAGCAACTTGCCGTCGCCTGACTCTTCTAATCCCCTTCCCCCTAACAAAAGAATGTCAATTCTGTTAGGATCTTTTTCTGGTAAATCAGGCAAATTAAAAGGTAAAACTTGAATTGTGTTTGCCCAGCTAATTACCTGGCTGATAGTAAAACTGGTTTTGAAAAACAAAAGAGAAAATAATCCTAACAATAGCAGGATGAAAAAAGTAAGCCAAATTTTTGTTCCTTTTCCCATTTATTTTACTTAAACCATTTATTCATTTCTCTAATTCTTGCTTTTTTATTACTCATAATTATTTTTCTTTTTTCCCAAGCATTAGGCATTTGCTTGAATAAATCTTTGATAGCTCTCCAGGTATATTTCTCAAAAATTAAGATATAAAGCCAAGAAACTATTTCTTTGGGCAAAAACCAAGGAAAATGCTTTAGTAAAATCCAAATCTGTTCATTCTTGATTTGCATTAACCTCTGGTTTTTAAAAGCATAATATTTTCCAAATCGACTAATCTTTTGTCTTTCTTTTATAATGTTAATATAATTTGTGGCGGCGCTTTCTCCAGATGTTCGATCATGCCAAGCAATTGACTTTGGCTGGTATATTGTTTTCCATTTATTAAGCCGCAATCGCCAAGCTAAATCAACATCTTCTTTGTAACAAAAAAAATCCTCATCAAAATACTCATCTTGAATCTTAACATCTTCCAAAGCTTTTCGCCGATAAATTGGAGCTGCTCCATCAGCCCCAAAAACCTGACCTATTTTTTTATAATGATTTTCATTAATTTCACCTTGTCCTCTGTTAATAATCCTTCTGTTTTTAAAAATAACTAAGCCGGTTGTATCTATAATATGAGAAATATCATAATTAATTGATTTGCTGAGAACCGCCCCCCCTATGTTCCAGCGCAGCAATTTTCCCTGGACAGCTCCTACTTGACTGTCTTTTTTTAACACTTTAACTGCTTTTCTAATAAAATCTTTATCTAAAACCACGTCTTGATTAAGGCAAAAAATAAACTCTCCTTGGGTTTCCCTTATTCCCTGGTTATGCCCAGCTGCAAATCCAAGATTCTTCTTGTTATAAATTATTTTTAGATTTGACTTATTCTTAAATCTTTTCAAGTAATCCACTGTTTTGTCTGTTGAAGCGTTGTCAATAATTAAAATATTAAAATATGGATATGTCTGGTTAAAAACTGAACCTAAACAATCTTCAATGTATTTTTCAGCATTATAAGTAAGAAGATTTATAGAAATTAAAGAATGATTTTTAGGCATATTAATCAGTATATAATAAACCAAGATTGATTATAAAAAATAAAAGCACCTTATCATTAAAAAGGACCACATCAAATAAACTATAACCTAAAATCCAGACCAAAGCAAGTATAAAAAAACTAGACCAAACTTGCAAAAACCTATTATTTACATCATTTTTGTCTTTAAAAACAAGCCAGCTTCTTTTTAATATCTGCCAGAAAACAACTAACAATACAATTAAAGCAAAAACACCCATTTCTGCCGCAATATCTAAATATAAGCTATGAGCTGAAGATCCTTTTTTAGCTAAAGACATTTTTTCATTAAGAACTATTGGGTAATTCCCTATTCCTACTCCTAATACAGGATGAATTATTATTGAATCAACAGTTCTTCTCCAAATCTCCAATCTGCTTTTAACTGAAATTTCATCAAAATCAATAATGCTTCTTGCTCTTTCAAATAATGAAATATTTTCTAAATCAAGCGGTCTGTCAAGTTGAATTTGCTGAGAAAACAAAAGAATTCTTGAAGCAATTGGGAATAAAAGAAAGAAAATAACCAGACATCCTATTATAAGGCTCATTTGCTTTTTCCAGTTCCAAGAACAAATAGATAAAAATATTAATAACGAACCTAAAGCGCTTACCCATGCTCCTCTGGAACCAGAAAAAATAATAGCTAATAAGCAGGATATCAAAAGAGCGTAAAAAATAACTGTCTTGATTTTGTTTTTATCTGAACGCAGGAAAATTATTGTTAAAAAGAAAGGAAGAGAAAGAATGCAAAAAAAGGCAAAAGAATGAGAATCAGGAAAAACAGAAAACATTCTTAAAGTAGCTGGCAGAGAAGCATAATAAGAAAACCAAGTATTGCTATATGATAAAAGATTGCTTAAGGACTGACCATAAAAAACACTAATAATATTTTTAGCCCAAAATAGCCAGAAATTAAAAAGCGTAACAAAAAAAACAGAAAAAAATTGAATAAAACCAATGCCCAAAACCAATCCAATAGCCACTTTGACTGCGTTAATAATCTTAGGAACAACTTTTTTATTCTTAGCAGATAGATTTCTAATAACAACATAGAGAAGAAAGATATTAATTAAAAAGAGAATCTTTTTTATGCCTATCCAGACATTAACAGCTGAAAAAAGAGAAAGACCAGCAATTAATAAAAATATGCCTATTAAATATTCCCATTGATAATGTTTTAAATTTTTAATTGAAATGCCTTGTCTGAAAAACAAAACCAGGAATAAAACAATTAATAAAATCCGCCAATTAGCCATAGTGTCAAAATTTTGCGCAATTGGCAAAGCTACAAACAAAGGAATAGAAGCAATAAAAACCCAAAGAGAATCTTCTATAGGACTGAAAATAAAATAAAAAATCATCAAGCCAGTTATAAACAGCCCTGCTTCTCGCGGAAAAACATTAAAAATCATCAAAAAAATAACCGTTATCTCGGTTAAAAGAATAATTAAGTTTTTCTTTTTTGCGTCGTTCATTTAGAGACTAGTATCCTTTTAATTTCTTTGAGCTGTCATGTTCACGAATTCTTTCCAATGCCTTAGCTTCAATTTGCCTGATTCTTTCTCTGGTTACGCCAAATTCCTGTCCTACTTCTTCTAAAGTATGGGTAATGCCGTCTTTTAGGCCAAAACGCATTTCTAAAATCTTTTGTTCTCTTGGAGATAAATCAACTAAAATATCTTTAAGCCGGCTTCGGAGTAATTTCCTGGCTGCTATTTGATCAGGAGAAATGCTTTTTTCGTCTTTAATAAATTCTCCTAAACTGCTTTCTTCTTCTTCATCTCCTATTGGCGTTTCCAAAGAAATCGTTTCTTGTGAAATCTTCATTATCTGTCTAATTTTTTCAATGGGTTCATTCATTTCTACAGCCACTTCTTCAGGCAGCGGCTCCCTTCCTAAGTCCTGTAAAAGCTGGCGTTTGATTTGGGTATACTTGCTAATTGTTTCAACCATATGAACAGGAATCCGAATAGTTCTTGACTGATCAGCTAAGGCCCTGGTAATGGCTTGTCGAATCCACCAAGTAGCATAAGTAGAAAACTTATACCCTCTATGGTAATCAAATTTCTCAACTGCCTTAAAAAGCCCGATATTTCCTTCTTGAATTAAATCAAGCAAGCTTAAATTGCGACTCCGTCCAGCATATCTTTTGGCAATGCTAACCACCAATCTTAAATTAGCTTGAGTTAGTTTTTGCCTAGCCTCTTCATCGTCTTGTTCAATGCGTTTAGCTAATTTAACTTCTTCCTGAGCGGTTAATAAAGGAACCCGGCCAATTTCACGCAGATACATTTGAACATTATCAGACGCTTCTAATTTAAGAGATGCTTTGCTTTTGACTGCTTCTTTCTTTTTCCCTAAAAATTCAATTGTTTCAATTATTTCTATATTATTCTTTCTTAATTCTTCAAAAGCGTTCTCTAATCCTGTTATATCTTCTTCTATTTTTGGAATTAATTTAAGTATTTCTGATTCTGTAATAAATCCGCGTTCCCTGCCCCGAATGATTAATTCCTGGATTTTTTCCGGAGTAATTAATTTTTTGCGGCGTCGGGTTCTTTTTTTAGGCGGCTGGCTAGTTTTTTTTGTAGTTTTTTTAGGCATATAATTAAAAAGTTACTTGTTTTGATAGTTTATTAAAATCTTGAGAAAGCTTTTTAAGGGAAACTTTGTCTTTTTTATCCTCAGCTTCTTTAATGTCTGTGTTTAATTTGTTTAATTTTCTTTGAAGACAACATTTTTCTAATTGAGCAAAACAGAATTCTATTTCTTTTTTTGGCTTAAAATCATCAACTAAACTTTTTTGGGTTTCAGTTTTAAAAATAAGATGGTCTATTTGTTTAGCCAATTGAGGAGATAAAGCTTTTTTAGCGTCTTTTATATCCCTATTCTCTTCTAAGGCTTTATATATTTTTTCTAAATCTGAATTAGTAAAAAAATCACATGATTTCTTTTTATGTTTTCTAAAAATCTTTGGATAAGACAAAACAAGCCCTATGGTATATTCCTCAAGCGGGGTTTTAGTTTCTGATATTCTGTCATAATCTTTATTTTCTAAATAATCTGGTGTTTTACTAACAAAAGAGCCCTTAAGTTTCTTCATTTCTTCCATTAAAACATTTTCTGACACTTTTAAACGCTGGGCTAATTCTTGCAGCCAATGAGCTTGCTCAACTTTATTAGGAATCTTCCTTATTACTGGCAAGAATTCTTGGCTTATTCTTTTTTTTCCCTCAGCTGCAGAAGAATCATTTTTAGCAAGCGCGCTTTCTAGATAAAATTCAATAAATCCTTTGGCCTTATCAACTGCTTGGGACCAAACTAAAGCATTGTTTTGCAAACAATCTGCTGGATCTTGATTATCAGGCAAATTAATTACTTTAATATTAAGGCCGGATTGAATAGCCAAATCAATACCTCTTTTGGTTGCTATTTCACCAGCTGAATCCATATCAAAAGCCATGGCTAAATTTTGAGTATATCGTTTAATAATTTTTAATTGCTGTTCTGTCAAAGCAGTGCCTGAACTAGCCACAACATTATTAAATTCTGCCTGATGCGACATAATGACATCAGTTTGTCCTTCCACTAAAATACAGAGGTTCTTTTTCCTAATATCTAATTTGGCTTTGTCTAAGCCATATAGGATCTGGCTTTTATCGTAAATTAAAGTATTGGGAGTATTAATGTATTTTCCCATTTTGGTGTTTGGGTTATCAGGATTTTCCCGACCAGAAAAACCAACTATCACTCCATTAATATTTCTGACTGGGAAAATAATGCGGTCTCTGAATCTGTCATAGTATCCCCTTTTAGATTTTCCTGTCTCGCTTTTAACTATTAATCCGGTTTTTAGAATCTGATTGTCAGAATATCCCTGGTTATTTAAAAAATCCAAAAGTCCTTGCCAATGGTTAGGGGCATAGCCAATATGCCAATCTTTAATTATTTTTGATTTTAATCCGCGATTAGCTAAATACTTCTGAATATCTTTGCCTGTTTTGCCTGCTTCTAATTGCTTAACAAAAAAACGGTTAGCCAAATCACAGATTTCATAAAGCTGGGTTCTTTCAGTTTGCCATTTAGCTGCTAATTTAGGATCTATTTTTTTTAATTCTACGCCTGTTCGTTGAGCCAAGGTTTTCAAAGCATCGCCAAATTCTACTCCTTCCATTTCCATAATAAAATCAAAAATACTTCCTCCTCGATTACATCCAAAACAACGCCAAAGCTGCTTCTCTGGCGAAACCATAAAAGAAGGCGTTTTTTCTGAGTGGAAAGGACAAGACGCCTTGTAATTACGCCCTGCTTTCTGGAGTTTGATATATCCTCCAATTAGATCCACTATATCTAACTTATTTTTAATCTCATCTACTGGTGAATTAGCCATGTTTTATAAGCTTTAATAATAAATACTGACAAAATTAAAACGATTAATAAAAAGATTAAATTAATTATCTGATTGCGATAAAGAAACGGCTTTTCAACTATTCCTTTAGGCCAAGCAGTCATAATAGTTAAAAACTCTCCCGGCTCAATATTGTATCCCCAAAAACGGATTGTTTTATCATCAATAACATCAAAATTACCGCTTTGATTAATGATTTTTGCTCCATCTGGCAAATGAACCATTACATTAGCTTCAACCACTGGAACAGTTCTGTCAGCAAAAATAGCATTCCAGCAAAGCTCGTCATAATCATCAAAAAAACCTAATCCTCCATGAACCTTGTACTTAATAGTCCATGACATAATTTCATGTCCAAAATTCTTCCTGGGAAAATTCCATTGAACATGCCATTGGCCGATCTTACGCGAAAGTTTGTACTCGTCTTTGTTTAATTTCCTGCCCTGGCTGTTAAAAACTTCAATATCAGAAATATGGTCTAATCCTTTTAATTTAATATTATGCGAAAAATATCCAAAGCTGCCTAATAAATTATATGTCTGCTTCTCAATCACATCAAAAGTGCTGTCTGGATTAACAGCAATATCTACATTAATTAACTGGTAAAAATAGATTTTATCTGAATCAGCTTGAACAAAGCCAAAAACCCCTAATAGAATAGTTAAAGAAATAAGGATTATTAAGCTTTTTCTAAGCATTTTAGTTTAATTTGCCTTTCTAAACTGCGGGCTGTAAAATTTTTACTTCATTCTGAAGTTTGCTGGATAATTTTTCTGCTTGTGTTTCTAATTCGTAGCGCGATTGCAGATTGAGCCAAAACTGCGGAGAAACGCCAAAATATCTGCCTAAACGAAGCGCGGTATCAGCAGTAATAGCCCGTGTTCCATGAACAATTTCATTTATTCGCCGAGGCGACACGCTAATGTCTTTTGCTAAACGATATTGCGTAATATTAAACGGCTTTAGAAATTCTTCTTTAAGGATTTCTCCTGGATAAATTGGTTGTATTTTTTTATTAGCCATATTAATTATATTTAATTAATGATAATCAGTTATTTCTACATTATATGCGTCGCCTTGACGCCATATAAAACATATTCGCCATTGTTTATTAATACGAATACTATGTTGTTTTTTTCTCTTTCCGTGTAATTTTTCAAGATGATTTGATGGAGGTATTCTAAGATCATTAAGCGTTGTCGCGGCATCTATCATCCAAAGTTTGCGCATAGCCACTTTTTGTATTGAATGAGAAATTTTATGAGAATACTCCCTTTTAAATAATTTTTGTGTTTCTTTACATTGAAAACTTTTAATCATAGTAATATTAACGTATCGCGATAACAGTGTCAATATCTACCCCACCCTGACGGCGGAAGGAGTGGGATTCGAACCCACGGTGCCATTGCTGACACACTTGCTCTCCAAGCAAGCGCCTTCGGCCACTCAGCCATCCTTCCTTGAAAACCTAATTAAACGCTACTTAGGATTTTTCTTTATTTCAACAAACTATTTTCTGTCGTACAGACTAGTCAATTTATTGGCTAAAAAACCGGCAAATAATTGGCGGCTTAAGTCATTCTTCGCAATCTTTTCTCTGTATTTTTCAAATTTCTGAATATCCTCATCAGTAATATTTTTTATTGTCATCTTTTTATAATTATGCCAAATATTCATATCTTCTTCAGTTAATTTATTAATTTCCATATTGGTAAAATAAGGATCGGCTTTTTCGGCTTTTTCTCTTATTTCCTTGTTTTCTAATTCTCTGATTTCCTGATGAAAATTTTCTAAATCCTGTTTTTCAATTTTTGGTTCTTTTTCAAAATTACCCTTTTCCATAAACTTATAATTTATACATCCATCCCGCGTAAAGATTTTATTCGTTCTTCAGTTGGAGGATGAGTCATAAACATTTTACTAATTTTCTTGCCTCTAAAAGGATTAGTAATATACATATGCGCCGTAGCCTTATTAGCCACCTTTAATGGTGTCTGGTCTTGAGAAATCTTTTCTAAAGCTTTGGCTAATCCTTCTGGATAACGGGTTAATAAGGCGCCGCTAGCATCAGCTAAAAACTCTCTTTTTCTAGAAACAGACATTTGAATTAAAACAGCAATCAATGGCGATAAAATTGCTAAAATAATTCCAATTACAGCCATTATTGTTCCTAATTGGCCAGTATCTTTATCATTGCTTTTTCGTCCAAAGAAACTCCAACGTAAAAACCAATCAGAAAGCAAAGCCACTAAGCCAACTAAAATAACTACTACTGTTTGCAAAAGAATATCTCTGTTGCCAATATGGCTTAATTCATGAGCTAAAACGCCTTCTAATTCAGAACGATCTAACTTTTCTAATAATCCCCTAGTTATTGCTATAACTGCATGTTCTGGATCACGGCCAGTAGCAAAAGCATTAGGCGCGCTTTCATTAATAATATATATTTTAGGCAATGGCAAGCCAGCAGTAATACAAAGATTTTCTACTAAATGATAAAGATCTGGATTTTGATCATGCTTAACTTCTTTTGCATGGCTCATTGCTAAAACAATCTTATCTGAATACCAATAAGAAGCAAAGCTTGTTACTGTGCTAAAAACCACCGCAATAATTAAGATGATTGGACTGTTAAATTGATAAGAAAAAACCCAGCCTAAAGCAATAATGAATATCAGAAAAAAAGTAATTAACATCCAAGTCCTGCGGATATTTTTATCTTTTTGAGTATATAAGGTGGCCATTATTTAATTTAAAATTTTGCTTTAACCAGCTCTTTCTCTCCTTCTTCAATTTCAAAGAAATCTCTTTTAGCAAAATTAAGCATTCCAGCAACTAAATTATTAGGAAATATCTCAATCTTAATGTTGAAATCACGCACATTGCCATTATAGAATCTTCGAGATGCTTGAATCTTATTCTCTGTATCGCTTAATTCTTTTTGCAGCTCTAAGAAGTTTTCATTAGCTTTAAGATCAGGATAATTTTCTGCCACGGCAAATAAGGATTTTAAAGCGCCAGCCAGCATGTTTTCTGCTTGAGATTTATCTGCTGGACCTTGAGCTCCCATAGCTGCAGTACGAGCTTGGGTTACTTTCTCAAAAAGCTCTTTTTCGTGCTGGGCATAGCCTTTAACCGCGCTGATTAAATTAGGAATTAAATCATAGCGCCTTTTTAATTGGACGTCTATATCTGACCAGGCCTCATCAGTCCTGTTTTTTAACTTAATTAGGATATTATAAACTGCTATTAGCCATAAAGCTATAACAACAACTATACCTATAAAAATCCATAAAAATATCATATTATTATTTCTCCTTTCACTTTTAATTATAAACAAAAAACAGCCCTAACGCAATATCAGGGCTGTTTTAATTAAATAATCAATTCTTACATCATTCCTGGCATTCCTCCGCCCATTGGCATTCCTCCGCCGCCCATTGGAGGCATTGCATCTTTCTTTTCAGGAAGGTCAGTTACTACGCATTCTGTGGTTAAAAGCATACTAGCGGCTGAAGCAGCGTTTTCTAAGGCAGAACGAGTAACTTTAGCTGGATCAATAATTCCAGCTTCAAATAAATCTTGATATTTATTCTTAGCCGCATTGTATCCATAACCGCCGGTTTTTCCTTTAACTTCATTAACTACTACAGAGCCGTCTTGCCCGGCATTATCAGCAATTTGCCTTAATGGCTCTTCTAATCCTCTTTTTAGAATAGCTAAGCCGATTTTTTCCTCGCCTCTTGCTTTAACTTCATCTAATTCTTTAATAGCTCTGACTAAAGCAACTCCGCCGCCCGGCACAATTCCTTCAGCCATAGCAGCTCGAGTAGCATTTAAAGCATCTTCTGTTTTAGCCTGTCGATACTTTTGTTCTGCTTCTGTAGCAGCGCCGACTTTTAACACAGCTACTCCGCCAGCTAATTTAGCTAAACGCTCTTGAAGTTTTTCTTTATCAAAGTCAGAATCGCTTTGAGCTAATTCTGTTTTAATTTGATTAACTCGCGCTTCAATCTCTGCTTTTTTGCCTTTTCCTTCAATAATAGTTGTATTTTCTTTATCAGAAATAATTTTGCGAGCTTGTCCTAACATATTTAATTCAGTATTTTCTAATTTTAAACCGCGTTCTTCAGAAATAACCTGGCCGCCAGTTAAAACAGCAATATCTTCCAATATTTCTTTTCTTCTATCTCCAAAACCAGGAGCTTTAACAGCTAAAGCGTTAAAAGTTCCTCTTAATCTGTTAACAATCAAAGTAGCTAAAGCATCGCCTTCAACTTCTTCAGCAATAAGCACAATATCCTTTTTACCGCTTTGAGTAACTTTTTCTAAAAGAGGCAAAAGTTCTTGAATGCTGGAAATCTTTTTATCAGTGATTAAGATATATGGATCTTTATACTCAGCTTGCATTTTTTCAGTATCAGTAATCATATATGGAGAAATATATCCTTTATCAAAACGCATTCCTTTAACTGTTTCTTTAGATAATCCAAAAGTTTGCGATTCTTCAACTGTAATTACGCCTTGTTTGCCAATTTCTTGAATTGCTTCAGCAATTAATTCGCCTACTTCAGAATCTTCAGCTGAAATAGTGGCTACTTGCGCATAATCTGCCTTGCCAGTTACTGGCTTAGACATTTTTTGCAAACCAATTACAATTGCTTTAACTCCTTTTTCAATGCCCTTTTTAAGAGCTAAAGGATTAGCCCCGGCAGTAACATTTTTTAATCCCTGGGTAATAATAGCTTGAGTTAATAATGTAGCTGTAGTTGTTCCATCGCCAGCTAATTCATTAGTTTTTTCAGCTGCTTCTTTAACTAAAGAAGCGCCAATATTTTCAAACTTATTTTCTAATTCAACTTCTTTAGCAATAGTAACTCCGTCATTGGTAATTTCTGGAGAGCCAAAGCCCTTGTCTAAAACCACATTACGGCCTTTAGGCCCTAAAGTAACTTTAACCGCATTAGCTAATTTATCAACGCCTTTTTTAAGCTGGCGCCTGGCTTTTTCATCAAATTTAATTTGTTTTGCCATATTTTTATCCTTTAATTATTTTTCCAAAATAGCCAGAATATCTTCTTCTCTGGCAATTAAATATTCTTTATTATCAATTTTAATTTCATTTGGTCCGTATTTAGTAAACAAGACAATATCGCCCTTTTTTACGGTCATTTGCTTATCAGGCTTGCCTGGGCCAACTGCAACTATTTTACCTTGCTCTGATTTCTCTTTATCTACTGTATCAGGTATAATAATGCCTGATTTTGTTTTTTCTTCAACTGAAATTGGTTCAATTAGAACCCTGTCTGCTAATGGTTTAATATTCATAATATTTAATAAACAGAAAGCAGTAAACAAAAAACAATAAAAAAATATTGTTCATTATTTAATACTTTTGCTTCTTTTTTATATCTTAACTAAATATATTAAAACTGTCAACACTTAAATCAATCCTGAATCTGCTTCTTGTCCTAATTCAGGAAAGCCCAATTTTTTCATCTTATCATTATATTTCTCTAAAATCCATTTTTCCGGCGAATCAGGATGAAATTCTAATTGCTGATCATTAAAAATAACTCTGCCGCCTGCTTGATATGTCAAAGGATCTTTTTTAATTCTTTTTTCTTGAAATCTTTTAAAAAGAAATTCTATAATATTACCTATTCTTCTGTCAAGAATAGATTCCTTGAATTTTCTTACAGAATTAAAAAATTGATTATCTTTTACTGTTTTTAAATACCCTCCTTTATTGTCCGAATAAAAAAATAGATAATCTTTAATCCATTGGTTTGATTTTTGAAACTTATTATCTAAACCTGATTCAGCTTGCCAAAAAGGAATTAAATGAACATAGGTCTGGGCATTGTATAAGCTTTGAAAAGGAATTTTTAAAGATTTATCAGCAATATAGTGATTAAGGCAAAATCTGTCTTTTGTTAAATTGCTATGGCGACGCTGGCCAATAAGATGGATGAATAAAGTTATTAATCCCCTGCAAGTCCAAATTCTGCCTGCTTTAGCAACAATCAATAAATCAATATCTGATTCTTCCTTAGTGTTATTCATGGCTAAGGAACCGCTTACCATTATTGAACGAACAAAAGGAATTACTTGAATAAATTTAACTATTTGTTTAACCTTCTTTCTTTTCTGATCAGATATTTTCTGGCGTTCAATTCTCTTTTTAGTAATACTTCCCCTGTTTTTTAAAAAATACAACCCGTTTTTTTGATTAATAAACTTGGCTAATTCTTGATTATTTTCTAAAGCTTCTAAAACATTATTTAATTTAATTTCTTTAATATTAGATTTTCCTTTAATTAAATACTTAAAAACCTCCCAGCCAGTCAAAGGCCGATCCAATACATCATAATACACTAAAGTAGATAAAATAGATTTTTCTAAGCTTAGCAAAGCCATGATTTTATCATACCTTATCTCTAACAAATAAAAAAGGCGTTTAATCCCGGTTAATCCAGAATCAAATGCCTTTTTATTAATAATTTCCTCCGTTTTTATGCCCAGAATGCTGAGAAATCAACATCATCAGAATAAGGCGGATGTCCAAACATCGCTACCCATTCTTTGCCTTTGCCAATATCAGTAGTAATAGGAATTCCTGCCTGGCATTGCGGGCATGGTTTTTGCCGAATATCATATTGTTCCATCTTTTTCACAAAATAAGGATGATGTTGTTCTATTCCCAATGATTTAGGCGTGTGGCCGGTTCTATCCACAAAACAAATCGCGGCTATAATTCTTGAATCGGCTTTTTTTCTGAAAAGCTCGGCTACTTCCCTGATTGTGGTGCCGTTATTAACAATATCCTCAAATACGATAAAAGCGCTGTTTTGATAATCTTCTAACAACTTATCTGGAATAATATGGACATTCCTGCCTTTTTCATTTTTAACAAGCTCGGTACGGGCAGGATAAAATAAAATATCAGGCCTTTGTTCTTCAAAGTACGCAGCTAATGTTAAGCTGAATGGAATAGCTCCATAAGCCGGACCAATAATCCCTATTTCTTTTGCTTCTCCAAACTCCAGACCCAAAACCAAGGCATTATATCCTGCTTGCCGAATAAGATTTGATAATTTTATTGATCCCATTTTTGGAAATTTTTCCTTATTAATATAAAGGTTTCCATGAGCCCAGCCCGCCTTATATACAAAATGACCTTCAGCAATAGCGCCTGATTCTTTTATGAATTTATCCTTTTTACTCACAATCTCACCTCCTTAAAATCAGATAATCTGTTGAGTTACTGTAATAGCGGCTTGCCGGATATTTTTCGCCTTATAAATCGCTGAGCCCACAATAGCATGCCATTCTTTGCCGGCAATTGCCGCGCATTCGTTAATGTTGCCGCCTTGATCGATAAAGCCAGGCGCGTAAAGAACAAAATTATCTTCGCCAAGCTCCCGGACAAGAATACTCCGTAAATACTTTACCCAATGCAGCTTATTTCCCGGAACTACAAAATGCTTAACACCAAGCTGACAAGCAAAACGAAATATTCTTTCAGGAACGTCATCGGCAATATAGCCGCCTTCGCTGGATAAAAACTTGGGATGAGTCATTATCCCGCCGGTTAAAACTTGAAGCCCGGCGTCAAAACATGCCCTTGTCCACATTTCCTGGGTATCTGGCCCGGCAAAAGGAAAAAGAATTGCCGCGGTTACGCCAGCACCTTTTAGATCTTCGGCAAAACCCTTGCCCATTGCCGGAATGTCATTTCCAGCTTTTTGATGGTCGTAAATAACAGGCATATTAAAATTGTATTTATTAATTATATGGACTGCCTTTTTAATACCCTGAAACGCCATTCTAAATCCAATCTTAATTCCTTTGATTCCCAGAACTCCTTTAATATTTTGGATTAAATATTCTAATCCGCCAAGCTCTGAAACATCAGCCGACACAATTACGCTTTTTTGATCTGTAATAATCCTGTCATTCGGTTTCATAATCATTTCCTTTTTTATATATTGTCAAAAAACTAATAAGACCAAACCCTTATGGCTTGGCCCTCCTTTTTTGCTAAACTTTCAATCCTAAAGCTATAGCTTTAGCAATCCTATTGCTAACTATTGATTCCTTGCTAGGAATAACTTTAATCTTTTTAATATCATCTAATTTAATCTTACTTTTTTTTAAAAACTTGTCAATTTCTAAAATCAATGTCTCGCTTAATTGATAAAGGCCAGCCCAGCAATGTCTGACAATTTCCTTATTTCCCTGCTTTAAAACCAAACAAGGTTCTTTTTTTGATAGATCAATTATTAGATTCATTTATTTCAAAAATCTTATTCCTTTGCTTAAATCCTTTAATTAATCTGATGTTTGCGCGAGGAATTCTTAAATAACCAGCTAATGCGCTGATTACAGCTTGATTAGCTTGGCCTTGAATAGGTTTTTCTTTAACCCAAATTTCAAAACTATCTTGGTTTTTTTTAATTATTTCTTGTTTTCCAGCATCTGGAAAAACTTTTACTTTAATCAACATTATTTTTCCACATCTTTAACTGCTTCGCGATAATTACAATAATCACAATCTTTATCTGCTTCAGGTATCTTATTGCCCATTAAACACTTATAAGCGTCGGTAATTGCTTTTTCCACCCAATCATCATTGCCATCATATGGCAGAACATATACGTCAAATTCTAGTTTTTTGTCAAAAGCTTCTTTGTCTCTTTTGCCGTTAGCATAGACAAAATAGCCTGTATTAGAAACATTAAAGTCATTTTTTCTAAAAAGCCATTGATAAATCTCCATCTGCCTCTTATATCCAATCTGCCAATCAGCATCTAAATTTATCTCCCCTGCTTTAGCTGTGGACTTATAGTCAACAATCATTAATTCTTTTTGGGGATTAATCCAAATATCATCAATAGCGCCAAAAACCAAAAAATTAGTTGGCTGGTGCAGATATTGAACGCCAACAAACGTATTGCGCCAATCATTCATTTTTTCATGCTGAAAAGGAACAGCATTTATATTATAATGCTCCATCATCGGATGAGCTTTGTTTTCAGCACGATGAACATCAAATTCTTTCTTAAGCAAAGCATCTACTGCTGAATTAAGAGTATATGGAAACATAGGCGGCCGATTAACCCCTAATTTGCGGTCTATATAAAAACACCGAGGACAGCTTATAAAAAGATCTATTTTAGATCTGCTCAATTTAAAATATCTTCCTGTATTAGGATTAAAAAGCCCGTATGTTCTTTTCGCCTTATAATAATCAGACATAATCTTTATCTTAATAATCTAATTCTACCAAATTTTTTTAAAAAAAAGAAGAGGAAATATTTTCTCCTCTTCTCTCTTGTTAATTTGTATTATAACTGTTTTGCAAAAACCGGCGATTCTTTTGGCAAATCAGTATTATTTAGAGCTTCTCTGATTCTTTCTAAAACACATTGGCTGCTGCATGCCATATCTGAAAAATCAACGGTAACAACCTCTTTTTTTGAAGACCCTTTGTTTCCATAATAAAGCCTTAAGGTCCCTCCCAAGGTAACCAATCCATCAAGTCTAAACCCGCAAGCCACACATTTTTCCGCCATCTTTTCCTCCTTTATAGTTAAAAAATGTTAAAAAACACTGCGTAAATTTATTTTATAATACTATATTATATTAAAAAAAATAAGTCAATATTTTAAAAACATACTCCTGGATTATAATTATCCAGAAAATAAAATTAATCTAAACTTTATTTCAAATCAAGCTCCTTGTTTTATTGTAAAAACATTCAAAAAATATTATACTTTAATTAAATAAGAATAAGTTATTTAACAATCAAATAAATAAAAAAGGAGGTGAACAAAAATGGAGCATAGAGAAGAATTAAGAAAATACATTAGCAAAGTTCATTCTTTTCCTTATTTAAGCAAAAAAGAAGAAATTGAACTGATTAAAAAAATAAAAGAAAATGGAGACGAGAAAGCCAAAACCAAGCTAATCAATTCAAATCTAAAATCAGTGATTAAAATAGCTAAAAAATATTATTTTGGCATTCTGGATTTATGGGATTTAATCCAAGAAGGAAATATAGGGCTTATAAAAGCAATTGATAAGTTTGATCCTAAAAAAAGAAAAAAATTTTCCTTTTACGCTCAATATTGGATTAAAGCAGAAATTATTAGAACGCAATATAAGCAAAACCTGATTATTGAATTGCCAATCAATATAATCAATTGGATTAGCAATTACAATAAAACAAAGAATCAAATGATTCAAAAAAACAATGAACTGCCTTTTTTTGAAGAAACAGCAGTTAAAACTGGAAAACCTATTGAAAAAGCAAAAAAAATAATGGCAAAAATCCAAGAAACGCGATGCATTTCTGAAAATACGCCTATATCTGGAAGAAAAAACCGAAATAATTCTGATAAATTCACTGTAAAAAGATTTTTAACAAAAGACAGCAAACATGATCCTGAAAATATTCTTTACACAAAACAGCTTAAGCTAAAAATTCGCCAAATGCTGTGTTATGTCTCTGCAAGAAGAGAAAGAATCTTAAGAATGCGCTTTGGAATCGGAATTGAAGAAAATCATACATTAAGAGAAATAGGAGAAGAATTCAAAATCACTAGAGAAGCAATTAGGTTATCTGAAAAAGCAGCTCTAAAAGAACTTCGCCAAATCTTTGTTACTGGAACAAAAAAGTTCCCGCTTGACGAGTATTTATAAAAGGATTGACCGCAACAGGCCAATCCTTTTTATAACTCAAATATTTCATTTAAAAGCTCTTTTTGGCCTTTTTGGGTTTTAGCTGAATAAGGAATAACTTTATTATCTCCAACTATATCCTGAATTGCCTTTATTTGCTTAATTATTTCATTCTTTTTTAATTTATCTATTTTATTAGCCGCAATAACAACTGGAAAATCATTTTTATTCAATAAATTCAGCATTTCTTTATCAAACTCGCTTAATCCAATTTTAGCGTCAATAATTAAAACCACTTTTTTAAATTCTACTCCTGAGCGAAATAAATACCAAAGAATCATCCTTCTGATTTTTTCCTTTTGCTTTAGAGAGACCTTAATAAAACCATAGCCAGGCAAATCAACAAAATATATTTTTTTATTAATCAAAAAAAAATTAATCTGCTGGGTTTTACCAGGTCTGGATCCGGATTTAACCAAGTTTTTTCTATCAACTAATGAATTAATCACGCTTGACTTGCCAACATTAGACCTGCCTATAAAGGCAATCTGCGGTTTTTGATCCTCTAAAATCTTATTAGTCCCAATAATCCCCTTAACAAATTCAGCTGTTTTAATTTTCATAAAATTATTCTTTCTATAATTATTCAAAACTATCAGCATTAATCTCAATCCATTCATTCTGCGCTGTATCCCATTTATAAGCTGTTAATCTATGGGTTTTCTCATCCTCGCTGTAAATATATTCAATATCTACTTGAGAGCCAATTCGCCTAGAATAACTGGTCTTTTTATCTAAAATAACTGGTTTGGTAATAAACTCCAATTTCATCCGACCCAAAGGGCCTTTAAAGATAATATATTCAATATCTGTGCCGCCTTGTTCATCAAGATGTTCTTTATCATGTTCTTCAACTTCAAACTTATCCTTAATATCTCCTATTAAGTTTTCCCATTTTTCTGGCCTCATGTTTTTTATCTATTAATCCCAATAAAAGGACTGGCTTGTCCCCAATAAGTTGGAACCTTGCCATCCCATTTTTCTATCCAGCGCAATTCAACCACTTGAGCATTAGCGCGCAATGCCTGCGCTTCTATCTGGATTGCCTTTGCTTTTCCCTGCGCGTCAGCTACTCTCTGCTCTGCTTCAATTTTAATCCTTTCTAAATCCCTATCTGCTTTAAGCTTTAACTGTTCTGCTTTAACTTTAGCTTCAATAGCTTCATTAAAAGCAGCTGAAAAATCAAAGTCAATAATATTGAATTCATCAACTATGATAAAATTTTCCAGTAATCTTTTTGCCAGATTTGTTTTAATTTGATCCTTTACTGTTTCTCTTTTAGTAATCAATTCTTCAGCCGTGAACTTGGCTGTTTCCGCCTTAACTGACTCCTGAATAGCTGGAGCAATAATTCTAGTATTATAGTTCTTGCCTACTTCCTGCCAAATCTTATTAACTGATTCTGGCAGTAAATGATAATTCAAAGCAATTCTTGAAGTAACTATCTGCAAATCCTTGGAAGAAGCTGTGGCTGGCACTTCATCTTTTTGGATTTTTACATCCATTATAACGACTTGCTGAATAAAAGGTATTTTGATATAAAGACCCTCATCAAAAACTTTATTCTTAACTGCTCCGAACTGAAGCAATACTCCTCGCTCGCCTGCTCCAACAGTTCCAAAAGCGCCCAAGACAAGTATCAAGACAATTAATCCAATAACTATCCGAGAAAAAACCTTGCCGCTTCTCATCTTATTTATTTTCTTATTTATTTTCTCATTTATTTCAATAATCTTATCCATATTTTTATATTTTATTTATTTTATTCCTGCGACCTTTATTTAATTATATCAAAAAAACTTTTAAATGTATATGCGCATTACCATTAATAATTGACAAATTATACTATGGTATGGTATAATTAAAATATTAACAATCAAATATTAAAATAAGGAGGTTAAAAAATGGCAGAAATAAGAAAATGGCATAAATTTACTGGAAAAAACAATGAAAGCTATGATAGCTTTCACGGATTCGTGACTTTTAGAGACGCAAGATACCATATCCGGATAAAAGCTGAAATGGTCTGCAACCAAAAAATCAACGGGCAGGTTATTCCAGTGCAAATCACAGAAAACAACGTTCTTGAAAAAAAGCTTCCTTGCCGCCATATTGCCCAATTTATCGGATCTGCCTTAGAAGAAATTTTAGAAGAAGCTTCTCAAGAGGCAGAAAAAGGGCAAATCAAGGAAAACAAGCCGTGGACGCAACTCCGGAATTTCTCCATTCCATTCAGTACTGATTAAATCTCATCTCGCAAACACAAAATAAAGAGGCTAATTGTAAAACAATTAACCTCTTTTTTATTCTAAAGGACAGTCTTTCAAAATGATGTTCTTGGAACAAGGACGTCATTTTAAGGACTGTCCTTAGGTTATTAAGAGCTTTTCTTTCAAATCTCTTATCTATTTTCCTGATCTTCAATAAACTTCTTAATTGACCTGTCATAGGTCTTTTCTGCTTCCTTAGAAAAGAAACAAGCTGGCAATTCATTGCGCTGCCAATGATACTTAATGCATTCACAGCAAATTCCCTTTTTATCACAATCAGAATAAGTACATGGACAATCTTTTAGATTTTTTTCTTGTTGACACTCCATAAATTACATTTGAAAAAAGTTTATCTAATAATTTAATGATGTATATTTAGATTATATTTTAAAACCAAAACCAAATAATCAAGAAACCAGCCATGCCAATTAATATATCCCAAATTTTATTAAGTATTAATTCTTTTCCATAAAGATATTTAGAAATTGCCACTTCAAAAAATTCATAAACTATTAATATACCCAGTACAATCAACCAGGCATAATCAATAGGAAAATAGCGGGAAAAAATAAATCCAAAGATTAACCCAAAAACAAAATGAACAAAACTCCATTTATCTAAATAAAAATATTTCTTATTATAAATAGGCCTGCCCATCCATCTCTGTAATTTATTGAAAAACATTAGTTCTTTATGCATATCTTTATTATACCAAAAAACCACCTCTTTGGCGATTTTTTTGTTTTCTTTAAAATCCTTATTCAGTTAGTTTTACGGCTGTTCCATAAACTAATAATTCAGCTGCGCCAGCCATAACTTGAGAAGTAGTAAATCTAACGCCAATAATCGCATCTGCTCCTAATTCATTTGCCTGCTCAATCATTCTTTTAATTGCCACTTCTCTTGCTTTAGACAACGCTTCTGTGTATTCCTTAATCTCTCCGCCAACAATGCTTCTTAAGCCAGCTAAAATATCCTTGCCAATATGCTTGGCTCTAATAGTATTTCCTCTAACCAAACCCAAAGTTTGTTCTATTTTTTTTCCTTTGATTCTATATGAAGTTGTAAGAATCATAAATCTTTTTCCTTTAATCTCTCTTTAATAAGAGAAATTAAAATAATAATTGTTCCTGATATTATAGCGATAATTCCCCACCTGACTACAGCAGGAATAGTTGAATCTCTAAAAAATTCATAAAAACCAAATCCCATTAGGGCAAAAGCCCCAACAGCAAAAAATATTAATCCTAAAATATTCAATGGCTTCATTTTTTTATTATATCATACTTTATTTCAATAATTGAGTAACAAGCGCTATCATCTGATCTTTTTCTTCTGGATTGCTTTCAGCAATAAGCAAGGCTAAAACAGCTAAAGTATTATTGCTTATTCTTTTTTCTCCATTTTCACGATACAAATAATCATTTTTATCTAAAAAATAGACAAACAAGAAAGAACCAATGCGTTTATTGCCATCAGTAAAATAATGATCCTTTATAGTTAAATACAAAAGATTAGCCGCCTTATTTCCAACTGATTCATATAGCTCTTTCTGGTCAAATGTTTGGTAAATATTTTTAACTACGCCTTCAAATCTTCTTCCAGCTTCATTGCCAAAAACATCTTTAGCTTCTTTTTTAGCAATTAAATTCTTTTTTAATTCAGAAATAACATTCTGAGAATTCTTGTATTCTAAAACAAACTTATCTTTTATTCCTTTTTCAATTTTTAACTTGCCCTTATCATACTTTTCTAAAAGCGATAATGCTTTGGAATAATCCTCTAAAAGATTTAATATTTCTTTTTCTTCTTGTTTGTTTTCTTTTGACATAAATTTATCCTTTTTTAATTAAATTTTTTAAAACAAACTCTCGCAAGCTATTTTATCATTATCACTATCTAACTTATGAATATCATTATTTGCGCCTCCGCAATGCTCATAAATCCCCTGGGCTTCCTTTTGTGTTTCAAAATCAGAGCAATCATACGCATTTATAGAACAGATAATTCCGTTAATTTGGCACGCAGACCATAATCCTAAATTTTCTTCTTTAGCTTGTTTTTCTAAATTATCAAACTGCTCTGCATACTTTGTATCAGGAGGATATTCAGCTGATAAAGCATATCCCTGCCTAACTAAATATTCATTAACAAAAATATCGTCAATCCAGACATATCTTAACAATCTTCCATATTTATCCTTTTCTGAAACATCTTTTTTTAATTTAACCTCTTTTCCTTCAATTAATTCCTTATTTGCGTTAAATGCTTCCTGGGCAAAGCAATCATCCTTATCCTGGCTTGTTTCCGGCGCATTAATTCCAATATATCTTACTATTTCCCCTCCTTCAATAACAATTGTATCTCCGTCAATAACCTTAATTACTTTAACAATATATTCATTGTTATCTTTAAAACGAACAAAAACAAATACGCCAGCAACAACCAAAACAGAAATTATTAAGATTTTACCAATCCTTGAAAAATTCCTCATATTTAGATTTTTAGATTATATTTTAAAACCAGAGCCAAATAATCAAAAAACCAGCCATGCCAATCAATATGTCCCAAACTTTATTAAGTATCAATTCCTTTCTGTAAAGATATCCAGAAATCGCCGTTTCAAAAAGCTCATAAACTATTAATATACTCAAGACAATCAACCAAGCGTAGTTAACAGGAAAATAACGGGAAAAAATAAATCCCAAGATTAACCCAAAAACAAAATGAACAAAACTCCATTTATCCAAATAAAAATATTTATTATAATAAATAGGCCTGCCCATCCATCTCTGTAATTTATTCAAAAATAGTTGTTCCTTATCCATATTCATATTATATCAAAAAACCGCCGACTTGGCGATTTTTTCTTTCTAAGAACTCCTCACCCCTCCAAATCCTTTATTTATTTTAATAAAAACCGCCTTATTCAGTTAGTTTTACGGCTGTTCCATAAACTAATAATTCAGCTGCGCCAGCCATAACTTGAGAAGTAGTAAATCTAACGCCAATAATCGCATCTGCTCCTAATTCATTTGCCTGCTCAATCATTCTTTTAATTGCCACTTCTCTTGCTTTAGACAACGCTTCTGTGTATTCCTTAATCTCTCCGCCAACAATGCTTCTTAAGCCAGCTAAAATATCCTTGCCAATATGCTTGGCTCTAATAGTATTTCCTCTAACCAAACCCAAAGTTTGTTTTATTTCTTTTCCTTTAATTCTATATTATTTAAATTATACAAATGAGTTATATCAATATTAATTTTTATATATTTATTTCCAAACCATTCTTCTATTTTATCATCGTCAATCTCTCCATAAACACTAAACAATCTGTTGTTTATTTGTGCTATAAAAGAATCCCCACGATACTTAACAGTTATCTTGTCAATCTTTTTAAACTTACCTTTATGTTTTTTTAATATTCTCAGTCTATTGTATCGCAATTTACCGCTTTTTTTGCCAGAGCTATTTATAGATCCGTGAATTTTGTTTTGGTTTTTTATCATGCTCTTATTATATCCCCTTTTAATCTGTGTTTGAAGTTTGGTTGGTTTTAAACTAAGAGTCATAGGCCGTGCCTTGACGAGTACACCCTTTCGCCTACTAGCGCAAGGGATGTAGCTCTCAACGCACGGCCTCTTAAGACGTCCTTTTAAGAACTGTTCTTGTCTTTTTTAGTATTTCCGATTTTCCATATTCCTTTTTCACGGAAAGCGGGAATGGTTTGCCGCTTGGCTTTATTGAGAAAAATAGACGCAGATTCATTTTTCTTTTCAGCGTATTCTGAAAGTCGTACAATTTTCTCTCCTTTTAAATAAGCGATTCTTTTATGAAAAGATTCTAAAAGCGCTAAAAACAAAACTTTATTCATAATTGCTGTTTTTTTCTTATTACTATCTCTATACTCTCCAAAGGATTTGTAATAAACGGCTTTTTCCTTATCACGAATAATAATTGGCGGAAATCCAAGCTGTATTAATTGATAGTTGATCAACACGCGCCCAATTCTTCCATTACCATCGCAAAATGGATGAATGTGTTCAAATTCAAGATGGAATTTGGCAATTTTTTCAAGAAAGTATTCTGTGTGGCGGCTTGAATATTCTAAAAGCATGGCATTAATCATATTATTGATATGCTTTGAAGCAGGCGCAATATGCGTCCCAACTCTGACATATTCATGTTGTTTCCGAAATCTGCCGGCAATTCCCTCGTCTATATTTGAAATTAACATCTTATGCAATAGCAAGATAAATTCCTTATCAACATTTTTCGCGCTTATCTTGCCTCTTATATATTCAAATACTCGCGCCAAATTTTTTGCTTCAAAAACTTCACGCACTGATACATTGCGGGAAACTTCCATATCTAAAAGAATCTTTTCTGTTTCAGAAATAGTAAGAGTTGAATTTTCAATAGCGTTTGAGTTATAGACAGATTCTGGCAACTCTGATTCAAACACAATATCCAAAAGCGATTCTTTGTCTTTCTTTAAAGAATCATATTCTTGTTTTAATGTATTAATTTTTTCTTTAATGTCTTTTGATATAGTCATACTACTATTGTAGTAAATTCACGATAAAATGTCAATATACCGTGAATTTTTAGTAAAAGTGACACAAATTCACGCAAATACATTACAAATTAAATCAATTTCTTTTCTTTTCCTCCAGAGGCGGATCTACGAAAAAATTAGAGTAATTTTTTCTCCGAAAAGCTGAAAAACTTGTTTTTAGCTATAATTACATGATCTAAGACCTCAATCCCCATTATCTTGCCAGCTTCAACAATGCGCTTGGTAACTTCAATATCATCCTGTGATGGCTCTGGGTCGCTAGATAAATGATTATGAACTAAAATAATGGATGCAGAATTGTTTTCTACAGCTCTGGCAAAGATTTCTCTTGGATGAACTAAATTAACATTAAGAGTGCCGACAAACATTGGTTTTTTATCAATCATCTCATTTCTAGCGTTAAGGTATATGACTTGGAAATGTTCTCTCTTTTTATCCCTCATATAGACAGATTGAGCAACAACATCTTTAACTGACTTGATTATTGGCAAAGTATCATCATCTTTATGTTTTAAAGCTCTTTTAGTTAATTCTACGGCTGATAGGATTATAGCTGCTTTAGCCTGGCTAATCCCCTTTATTTTCACTAATTCATCGTAATTCAAAGAAATCAGTTTTTTGCCCCTATATTTAGATAAAATAGATTTAGCTAATTCAAGAACATTCTTGCCTTGATAGCCAGTTCCTAAAAGAATAGCTAAAAGCTCTGCGTCTTTGAGGTTTTGCGGGCCTTTAGCTTTCATTTTCTCTCTTGGGCGATCAATTGGCGGCAAATCTTTAATTTTTAACTTTTTATTCATTTAAATCCTCCTTATTTCATAAGTTTCTACTTTAATAATACCTTTTTGCTTGTGTTTGGTCAATTTTAAAAACCGTCTTAAAAAGACGATTTTGAAGCTTTATCTATACTTTTTTTATTAGAAAACAGCCTCTTTATCCCCTAAACAAACTTGATGCTGCATATCCCACAATAAATATCTAAGATAAACTGAATCAACCGATGATTCGCTAGTCAATAAGCTCTGGATATTTTTCATAAACACCCCTTGAGATCTTTTATAGGCATCCCCGGTTTCATGTCCTTTTAATAAACTAATGACTATTTGATTTGAGGGATCAAAAAATAATTTTGCTGTGAGATCTTCTAATGGTCTATAAATTTTTGCCTGGTCAAAAACGAAGACAAAATCATCATCATAACCAATATAACTAATAGCTCCTTTTTTAACGCTTTTTGGTCCTAATCCTTTTGCTGATTGGCAAGATAAAGCATAAACTAATTTAGATTTCAATAACCCCTCATTATCGCCGGCTTTTATCAAAACTTCATCCTCGTCTCCGGCAACAAAATTAGCCCCGCCATGGCCATTCAGAAAAATAAAAAAGGGTTGTTTCTTTTTTATAATACTGGTCAGCTCTTTTCTATTAGCCCTTTCTTTTTGTAAATCTAAAACCTGAATTCCTTTTCTTTTTGCTAATTCTATCACCTTTCTACTCCAATGAAAAAGATAATAAGTGGTCTCATCGTGCTTCGGTCTGGTAATTAGAAAAATCTTGTTCATAAAAAATACCTTCTTTTATTGCTTTGAGATAGGCCAATTCAATCTCGGTTATCTTCTCTCCAATAACATCCTCTTTCTCTACATGCTCAATTAGCTCATCTTTAGTAAACTCACCTGATGAGCCGATAGAAATCTTTTTATCTGGTGGTAAAACCCCCAGCCGCGCTATAACTAAATCCTTAATTTCTTTTTTTATTTTCTTTTTCTTTTTCCCCATATTAAATCTAATTTTTTTAAAATTTCTTTCCCTAATTGAGTATCTTGATTTATTTCAAGATAAGCAACATTCCAAGTAATTGGTTCTTTATCCTTTAAGACAAGAAGAATCTCTTTGCGAAGATTAATTGGGATATTGGCGTAAATTTTTAAAAACTCTTCTTTGGTCATATGGTAATTATAACAAATGATTATTTAAATTTCAATGTTAGGTCTTGGAGGGTTTTCCTGTTCTTTTGTAAAATTCTGCCAATAGTTTTGTATCTCCTTGAAATCTTCTTTTATCCCAATCATTTTTGAGTGTTTTAAGGCTTTTTTTGTGCTTTTCAACTTCTGATTCCAATGGATTATCAATAATACTTCTCATTGTCTTTGTTATTTTTGCGGCCCATTGAGGAGTATTTTCCCTGCCCTGTATTTTTATAACATCCATTCCAATTTTTATTAAATCAAGAATTTCATAATCATGTATTATGCTGATATTTCCAGTTTTGTTTTCTCTGTGTTTTACTAATACATCAATATCATCTTGATTTCCGCCATTATTCAGAATATGCTGCTGAATTTCTGGATCAAATATAATATTACACCACCTTAAGCAACCGCCTCCTTTATGCGGAAAAAAATCAAAATATGAACGCTTAAATCCGTCTGTATGTTCATGAGTAATTTTACGAGTAAGATTTTCCGCATATTTATATAAATCACATCCTTTAGCGTCGCCGCCTCCAACACCTTTAATACAAGCTGTTAAAGCGCTGAGAATCTCTAGTTTAATATTGTATTTATCAGCGGTTTTCCTTAATTCTATCAATTGATTTTTCTTCTTGTCATCATAAGGCCGTTTTGACAGTTCTGTGCTTAAAACCAATGTTGAAATTCCATAATCAGCATATTTTTTAATTTGTTCTGATGTTTGAATATTACATCCAACGCTTGCAACAACTTCTAAATTTGGATAGCCTTTTCTTCTGTATTCTTTGCTTATTCTTTCCATTAATTTAGGCGTCCTTAAAATAAAGCCGTCTACGCCTTTATTAACTAATTCTTTAACCCTTAAATCAAGAACTCCTTGAATTTCATCATCTGAAATGTCTGCGTTTAAGGCAATATATATTTTCTTGTTTTTTTGCTTAACCCATTTAGTCGCGTAAATTGCTTCTAATAAGGTTAATTCATTATATCTTCTTCTGCTGCAGTCCTCTAATCCAATAAAAATAGAGTCTGCGCCAGCTTTAATGACTTTTTTAACCATTTCAAGATTGCCAGCTGGGGCTTTTAATTCCGGGGTTTTGATGTTTTTTTTGGTTTTCATTGATTTTGCGAATCTTTCTCGCATTCGCGGGAAAATCCAAACCTACTCTAAAAGCTCAAATGCTATAATCCCGTATTTTTTAAGTTTTTCAGCATAATTAGGATAAGAATTATACATTAATTTAAGTTCTTCTACAGTATTAACGCCTGGATTTATATCTTTAACATCATAATGATCAAGTATTTTATCTACATTATTAAATTTCCGCGCTTTTTTCACAATACGCTCAAAACTATCATTTCCGCACTTAAAAACAACAATATCTCCATCTTTAATATCTTTATATCTGGGACTAGCCGCTCGTGTTTCAACTCTTTTTTCCCCGCTTTTTATTAGATTATAAGTAGCGCGGTCTGTTTGTCTAATTGGCAATATATATTTTTTCATTGATTTAATACCTTTTTGCTTGTGGATAAAAAACAAATCTTGACAATGGTTTCCGAATTATATATACTTAGAATGTCTATCGGTTCTGGCATAGAACCGTTAGGGTATTACATCCAAGAGCCACCTTCCTTGCGGAGGGTGGTTTTTATTTATTTTTTTCCTTCCTATATCTTAGTTCCTTCCCCCAAATCTCATCTATTTTTAATATATCAGAATATCCATCCCCGCCAGTCCTTAATTCTAAGGTCTTTTCATAATCTAAAAATCTTCCCTTTGCCTTTTGCGCTTCCCATAAGTTAGACGCATCAATAAAAACGTAAATAACATTATTTCTAGAGTCTAATTTTTTATTAAATTTTTCAAAACAAGTTTTTATCATATTCTCTTCTAATCATACCCTTATAACCATCTTTGGTCAATTTAAAAACCACTGGTTTTTCCAGTGGTTTGTATTCAAGATTTTGCAGAAAATACTATATTTGGTCTTTTAAATCAGCAAAGAACTTGTCTATTGCGCGCAAACGTTCTTCGTCTGTTTTTGCGTCTGCAAATATCTTACGGCAAATCTCTTCCAGAGCGGCATGGTATACTACTGTGTTTAAAACAAGCCCAAAGATTGTTTTAATTGATTCAACATTAGCTTTTTGTAAAACAGTTAAGTTGTCCGCATCCAGTAATTGAGTAGTTATCCTATAAAGATATTTTACTGATTCAGTCAAATCCACTTCCTGAATATCTGCTTCAATTTCTCGATTCATATTATCCCTCCTTTTAGTTAAATTCATTAAAGAACTAAAATAAGCATACCTTTATTAATCAGTTTAGTCAATTTTTTATTTATTCTATTTCCACTACTATATCATAATATTTATGCTATATCAAGGATATTGTTAGAGATATTTTTATATGATATAATATTTCTTATGAAAAATGATTTAGAACAAATTGAAGAAAAAGCTAAGAAAAAGGCAAAAACGCGCGCAAAGAAAAGAAAGCCTAAAATGAAGGTCTCAGGCAAGAGCGTTTTTAAGCTGCAGAAAATAATGAAGAGAAAAGATAAATAACAGAGGACAGTCCTAAAAATGACGCCCTTGTTCCAAGAACATCATTTTCTATGACTGTCCTCTTGAATAAAAAAACTTGACCTGGGTGTTTTTTGCATGTTAATATATAATCACATATGAAGTTTGTTGCTCAAATTTTAACCAATGCCTTGGCTATTTTTTTAGCTGATTATTTAGTGCCAGGCTTTATTTTTGAAGGCGATATCTTGACATTATTTATCACTGGACTATTATTAGGACTGATTAACTTTTTTATCAGGCCTGTTTTGCGGTTAATTTCCACTCCTTTAATTGTTGTAACTCTGGGACTATTTTTAATAATCATTAATATAATTCTTTTGTGGTTATTAGAATACTTTGTGCCAGAACTGACTATTGTTGGCTTTTGGGCATATTTCTGGGGAGTATTGATTATCAGCGCAGTTAATATGTTTTTTGGAACAGGAAAGAAAAAAAAGGATTAAAACAATGGAATCTGCTTTAACTATTTCTCAAATCATTATATCTATAGGTTTAATTATTACTATTCTCCTCCAGCAAAGAGGAGCTGGTTCTTCTGGTCTTTTTGGCGGCGGCAGCAGCGGAGCAAGCTATTACACTAAAAGAGGATTTGAAAAAGTCCTTTTTATCAGCAGTATTGTCTTAGCCGTCCTATTTATCATCACTGCATTTCTTAGTCTTATTATCTAAACATTTTTACTAAAATAAAAAACTTGATATCGCGTTTTAAACGGATTAAGTTTCCTAAACTGCCTATCCCTGGAGGTAAAAAACCCACTTGGCAGCAATGGAAACAATTTTTTAAAATTCTGCCTTCCCGCGAACGCTGGCTGGTTCGCAGCTTGTTTCTAATTATTATTATCTCTGTTTCAATTCTTGTTTTTGGCGCTTATTCCAATAAAACAGAAATTATTCCTCAATTAGGAGGACAGTACAAAGAAGGTATTTTAGGCCAGCCGCGCTTTATCAACCCTATTTTATCCCAAATCAATGACGCAGACAGGGACTTAGTCCAATTAATCTATTCTAGTTTGTTTAAATACGATGAACAAAGCAATCTTATTCCTGATTTAGCTGAAAAATACTTTATTAGCGAAGATGGCCTGAATTATGATATTTCCTTGAAAAGAAATATTTATTGGCATGATAAAGAGCCATTAACAGTTAATGATGTTATATTCACCATTAAAACCATTCAAGATTACGAGTACAAGAGCCCTTTAAAAGATAATTGGCAAGGCGTAGAAATAGAAAAGATTGATGAATTTACTGTTCGCTTTAAACTAAACAATGCTTACGCTCCTTTTCTGCATAATCTAACAGTTGGCATCCTGCCAAGACATCTCTGGTTTGGCATTTCAGCTTCAAATTTTGCTTTGGCTCAGTATAATCTTATGCCAATTGGCTCTGGCCCTTATAAATTCAAGGAATTCAGCAAAAATGACAATGGAAAAATTGAATCAATGGAGCTAATTCGCAATGAAAACTTTTATTTGCCAGGCCCATATATTGAGAAAATAATCCTTAAATTCTATAATACCCAGTCAGATTTAATTAGCGCCTATCAAAAAAGAAAAATTGACGGATTAAGCTTTTTTTCAGCTGCTAATCAATCTAAGTTAAAAAGCAATCTTAATATTCATAAAATTAATCTGCCTGTCTATTATGCTGTCTTTTTTAACCAAACAGAAAGCAAAGCCCTGTCTGATAAAGTTGTCCGTACTGCTCTGGCTCACGCAACCAACAAAGAAGAAATTATTAGCCGGGTCTTGCAAAACCAAGGCATTCCAGTTAACTCCCCTCTTTTGCCTGATTGGCTGGGTTATGATCCTGAAACAAAGATTTATGATTTTGCCTTAGAACACGCCCAGAATATCTTAGAAGCAGCTGGATGGAAAGATTCAGACAGTGATGGAATCAGAGAAAAAACAATTAATGATCAAGAAGTAAAATTAGAAATCACCCTTTTAACCACTGATTGGCCTGAATTAGAACAAACTGCCAGATTGCTTCAAGAACAATGGCAAAAAATCGGCCTTAAAGTTGATTTAAAGATAGTTGACGCAACAGCTATTCAACAAGAATACATCAGGCCCAGGCAATATCAAGCATTGCTTTTTGGAGAAGTGCTTAATGCTGATCCTGATCCTTTTGCTTTCTGGCACTCTTCACAAAAAAAAGACCCTGGCTTAAACCTGTCTCTTTATCAAAATAAGAAAGTGGATAAGCTTTTAGAAGAAGCTAGGCAAACAATGGATCAAGAAAAAAGAATACAGAAATACATTGAATTTCAAAAATTATTAATTGAAGACATTCCAGCTATTTTCCTGCACAGTCCTTCTTATCTTTATCCGGTTAAAAAGAATATCAGGGGGATTTCCATAGAAAAATTAGCTCAGCCATCCCAAAGATTTTCCCAAGTAGAAAACTGGTTTATAAAAATCAATAGGATCTGGAAGCAGTAATTTTATTAAAATGCAAATAAAAAAACTTAAGCCGAAAATTCGTTATTTAGCTGAAATAAAAGAAGCGCTTTTTGACCAAAAATGGGTTAAAACCGCGCCTGATTTAAAACTTTACTACATGTATCGCGATTTAGCTGATAATAAAGAGGAAAAGGATTTAATTCACAAACACGGCCTTAGGTATGATATCACTATTATCCCCTTTATTATCTTAGGCCAGGAATTCAATAAAACAGCTGGCCATGATCATCCTATTGCGCCTAATAGCAATTTAACCTATCCAGAGATTTACCAAGTTTTACACGGCCAAGCTATTTTCCTGCTCCAAGATTCAAAAAGAGATAACATAAAAGACGTTTACGCAATTAAAGCTAAAAAAGGAGACAAAATAATTGTTCCGCCTAATTACGAACATCTAATAATAAATGCTTCTGGAAAAGAACTGCAAACAGCTAATTGGATTTGCAATAATTTTGAATCTAATATTTACAAGCCATTCAGGCAAAAGCGCGGCTTTTGCTACTATGCCTTAAAAAGCAATACCGGGGAAATAAACTGGGTTAAGAATAAAAATTATGATTTAGTTCCTGATTTAAGATTCAAAGAGCCAAATCTCTGGCTGGATAAATTTAATATAGACAAAAATAAAGAAATGTATCATCTGGTTAATGATTTAAAAAAACTGGACTTTTTGAAAAATCCAGGAAAATATGACTGGAAATAACTTATGAAAAAAACGCAAAACTTAAAAATTATTCCTTTAGGCGGCTTAGGTGAAATCGGCCGCAATATGATGATTTTTGAATATGATAATCCTGCCTCGCCGGCAGGCGGGGATATTATTATCATTGATATGGGCCTGCAATTCCCTGAAGAAGATATGCCTGGAATTGACTATATTATCCCTAATACTGCCTATCTTAAAGACAAAAAAGAAAAAATCAAAGGTGTTATTATCACCCATGGCCATTATGACCATATTGGAGCTATTCCTCATTCAATGAGACGATTAGGCAATCCGCCTATTTACACAACTCCACTGACTCGAGGAATTATCATGAGAAGACAGGATGACTTTCCCAAAGCGCCTAAACTAAATATTCATGAAATAAAAAAGACCGACAAGATTAAATTAGGCTGTTTTAAGATTGAATTCTTCCATGTTAACCATAATATCCCTGATGGAGTTGGCTTAGCGATTGACACGCCTGTGGGCAGAATTGTCCATACAGGCGACTTTAAATTCGACCACAGCCCTATTGGCGACGAACCAGCAGATATTTCCCGTATTTCTGAAATAGCCAATGGCAATGTTCTGGCTTTAATGTCTGACAGCACTAGCGCGGAAAAACCCGGCCATTCTGTTTCTGAAAAAGACATTCAAGATAATTTAGAAATTATTTTCAGAGAAGTGCCTGGACGTATTATTGTAGCTACCTTTGCCTCTTTAATCAGCCGTATTCAGGAAGTAATCAATTTAGCTGAAAAATACAATCGCAAAGTAGCTATTGAAGGATATAGCATGAAAATGAACGTTGAAATCACTAAAAAACTAAATTACCTTAAAGTACAAAAAGGAACTTTGATTAAAATAAATCAAATAGATAATTATCCGCCAAATAAGACAGTAGTGCTTTGTACTGGCGCTCAAGGCGAAGGAAACGCTGTTCTAATGAAAGTTGCCAATCAAGAACACCGCCATATTAAAATACAAAAAGGCGATGCGATTGCTTTTTCATCTTCAGTTGTTCCAGGCAATGAAAGATCTGTCCAGGGCTTAAAAGATAATCTCTGGAGGCAAGGCGCGCGCGTCTATCACTACCAAATGATGGATATTCATGCTGGCGGACACGCTCAAGAAGAAGACCTTAAATTAATGATTAACCTAATCCGCCCCAAATTCTTTATTCCTATCCACGGCAGTTACTATATGCTGAAATTACACGGAGAAATTGCTGAAAGCGTTGGTATTCCCTTAAAAAATATCATGGTAGCTGGCAATGGAAATGTAATTTTGCTTAATCAAAACTCAATCAGATTAAGCAAGGAAACAGTTCCAGCAAGCTATGTTATGGTAGATGGATTAGGCGTTGGCGATGTTGGCCAAGTTGTGCTAAGAGATAGACAAGAAATGGCCAAAGATGGCATGTTTGTTATTATTGCCTTAGTTGACAGTAAAACAGGCAAGGTCAGAGGCGAGCCAGATATTATTTCCCGCGGTTTTGTTTATTTGCGAGAATCAAAAGAACTACTTAACCAAACCAGAGAAAAAGTCAAAAAAATCATCTCTCAAGCATCTTCATCTGAATACACAACAAATTGGAATCACACTAAGGATAATATACGTGACAAAATCGGACAATTCCTTTATACTAAAACACAAAGACGGCCAATGGTTTTATCAGTCATAATTAAAGTTTAATTAAAAATTGAATATTAGGGTGGAGGAAAAGGTCGAAACCAAATAAAAAGATCAGATTAAAAGAAATAATCATGAATAATCAAAATCCAGGAAACCCAAAACCTTCTCAACCAATTTCTGGTCCGCAATTCGGATTAGACAATAAAAAGAATTGGAGCGCAAAAATCAAAGGATGGATCAATAAATACGGCAGTTCTGTCATTCTTCCAATTATTGCTCTTCTAATTCTAGCTGGCGGCATTTATCTATACGCTAATCAAAAAGGAAAAGAAGCAACGCTTATTCTAGATGAAGATTTAAACCAAGAAGAACAAATTGCTGATATTGAAGGCTTAACTGGATTAACTGAAGACAGCCAACAAGATGACAGTAAAGAAATTACTATTCAGGAAATCATACCAGAATCCAGAAAAGAAGGCGGCGCAATTATAGAAAAAGCAAACTTAGGAGAAGGAGTAACTCATTTGGCTCGACGGGCTCTTAAAAACCATCTTAAAGATAATCCTCAAGAATTAACTAATGAACATAAAATCTACATTGAGGACTATCTTAAAGATAAAATCGGCTCAAGGCCTTTAGAAGTTAACGAAGAGGTTTCCTTTTCAGAAGATTTAATTAAAGAAGCTATAGACGCTTCTCTGCAATTAACGCCAAGCCAACTAAAGAATCTTGAACAATACAGCGCATTAGTTGCCTGGTAACATAGTTCTTTATTTATTAATTATATTATTAAAAACATAAAAGCCCCAAAAGGGGCTTTTATGTATATTATAATTTTAATAATCAACATTTCTTAAAACTACTAATTGAGTTAGACCCAATTAAAGATAGAAAGAAATGCCTCTGCTGTTAATACAACTAACAAGCAGAAGAGTGAGAATCCTTTAGGCATAAAACCCGTTCCAATAGGAGGGCATTGGAACCCCAAAGGGTCAGAATTCTCACGCTCCCGCTTATTAATTAACTGCCTGTATTATATCATACACATTATAATTTGTCAAGGGTTTTAATAAAAAGAGCCGGGGATTTTTTTATCCGCGGCTCGTTTTTTTGTGTCGCGGCGCTGACCCGATTCAGCACCGCTATATAGAAAGGAGGTGGAAGATGAAGAAACCCATCTGCCATTACCGTTATAATATCATAAACCAAAATCCTTGTCAATAGCTAGTCATTCAAAATACTGCTGTTGGAATTTATTAGCCAAACTAATCACGTAATCAGTTACTTTATGATAAATCCAGCGGCTGTAACGACTGCCGCCCAAATATTTAGCATAAGCGGTTCGTTCCCCTATCTCGCTTCTCTGGTTAGCGCCTCCATTTGACAATTTAATAGAAGCTGCCATAAAAGCATCGCGGTGAGTCCAGGGATTAGGCGGATTATTGCCAGTTAAAGCAGATACTTGGTCTTTATAAGCCATCCAAGTAGTGGGCATAAACTGAGCTACGCCCATAGCTCCGCCGCAGCCATACCATGGCTCAGCTGAAACCGGCTGAAGGTCTGGATTTAATCCTAATTCCTGACAAATTTGGATAAAAGCGTTTTTTTCTTTTGTTGCTCTTGTAATATATCCCAAACTCCTATAACAGTCGTACATATCTTTTTTCCAATTTCCTGTGCCAACATTAAGGCCTAATCTAGATTCAGCTTCTAAAACCCCTAATAAATAAGCTGGTCTAATACCGGTTTTAGAAGCGGCAAAAATAGCATGCTGTACAGCTTCTTCCAAGGTCAAATTATATTTCTCTAATAAAGAAAGCTGTTCTTTGATATAGGCAATATCTTTTTCAGCTCCCTGAATCATTTGCTGATAACTTTGTTCTTTTCCTTTGGTTCTATCTAATAAATCCTCTTTTTGCCATTGAACATTTTCAACAGATCTTTGCTGAACTAATTGAAGAGACCTTAATCTATTCTGCTCTTCTTGTTCATCTTCTAATTCATTTTTTTCTTCTGTTAATTTATCTTTCAATCCATGAATAACCTCTAAAATACTTTGAATTTCTTCCTGAACGCTTTCTAAAGCGCTAATTTGACTAAAAAAATCAGAAAACTTATCATTTTTTAAAATAATCTCTAAAATGGTTTCTTGGTCATAATAGGCCACTGCTCGGATATATTCAGCTAAAAGATCTTTTTTTTCATCAACTCTTTCTTCTAACTCTTTTATTTGATCGTCTATTTCCTGAATATTTAAACTGCTTTTTTGAATAGTTAAATCAATTTGCCTTACTTCTAATCTAATTTTATTAATTTGGCTTTCTAAAATCTGGATTTCATTATTAAGTGTTTTGCTTTTTTGCTGCGTTTCTTTAATGTTTTGCTGGTGTTGATTAATTTCTTGCTGTTTTTGTTTAATTTGATTTTCTAAATCCTGCCGCAGGTCATCAATGCCAGCTGCCCAAATAAAAAACGGGATAATTAAAAAAAACAGAAAAATAACTATCCCGTAAAAACTAAAATTTGTTTTAAATGCTTTACTCATTCCTCCTTTTCTTTTTGCTCTTCTTTTTTATCTGTTTCAGCTTTTTCTTCTTCTTTTTCCTTGCCTTTTTCTTCAACTTCAACTTCATCTATTTTTTCTTCTGGCGCTTCTTCTAATTCTTCTAATTCTTCTTTGGTTCTTGGGGGTATAACCGAAGCAATTAGATCCTCTGAATCAGCTGTTAATTTAACTTTATCTGAAACTTTTAGATTTTTAATATAAATATTATCATCAAAGGTTTTCAAGACAGAAATATCTACTTCAATTTCATTAGGAAGATTCTGAGGCAAGGCCTCTGCTTCAACCGCTTGAATGCTTTTAATCAGCACGCCGCCATCTCTTTCAATTGCCTCTGATTTTCCAATAAAAACCAAGGGAACTTCCACAGTGGTTGTTTGGTCCATCCTAACCTGATTAAAATCAATATGAATAAATTTTCCGCTAACTGGATCTTTAGCAATATCATGAATTAAAACAGTTCTTTCTTTCTCTTTATCTTTTGCTATTTTCAACTTAATCAAAGTGCTTTCACCAGCCTCTTTATATATCCTTTCAAAATCCTGATACTTTACTGAAAGATTTAAATTCTTAATCTTTTGGCCATATAAAACAGCCGGAATAAAACCTTGTTCCCGGACTTGTTTATTCTTAGCGCCAATCTCCTTGCGCAATTTAACTAATAATTCTAACATGATACACCTATATTAACTAAAAAAACCTTCTTGGTCAAGAAAGTTTTTCAATCGCTTGAACCGGGCAAATATCAATTGCCTCTTTAATGCATTCTTCATCAGCTTCTCCCTGATTATCCCCAGTGTCTTTAATAACTGCCTTATTTTCTTCATTTATATGAAAAACATTAGAACAAACAGCTACGCAAGAACCACAACTAATGCATTTTTCCTGATCAATAATTATTTTCATGTATTACTCCCAAGCAATTTAATTTTTTCCTCAACTACTTTTTGAACCGCTTCAACCACTGATGGCATTATTTTATAAGGCGTGGTTTGATCTGGGTTATCCTGAAGAGATTTTCTAAGAGCTTCTGTATAAGCTATTCTTAATTCTGTATTAACATTAACTTTAACAATGCCTAATTCAATCGCTTTTTTAATGTCTTGTTCTGAAGTGCCTGAACCGCCATGAAGCGTCAAACCTGCTTTGCTGCCTATTGTTTTATTTATCTCTTCTAATCTATCTAAGAATAAAGAAGGATTTTGAAGCGATTTAAAAACGCCGTGAATATTGCCAATAGCAATAGCTAAACTATTAACACCTGTTTTTTCAACAAACTCTAAAGCTTGTTTAGGATCAGTTAAATCTTCTGGTTTAATTTCTATTGCTTCATGAATATTTGAACCTCCCCTTAAATAACCTAATTCCCCTTCAATATTTTTAATTCCTTTTTCTCTGGCTAAATCAACCGCTTTTTTAGTTATTTCCACATTTTCTTCAAAACTTAATTCTGAACCGTCAAAATGAACTGAATCATAGCCAGCTTCAATTGCTTCTTGAACAACTTCAAATGACTTGCCATGGTCTAAATGAAGAAATATTGGCAAATTAGTTTCTTTTTTGTAAACATCAATTAACGCCCTAATCTGTTTTTTGCCAATAAATCTGCTTTCACCCTGGGAAGTGGATATAATAACCGGGCTTTTTAAATTCTGAGCAGCCTGAATTACGGCTTTTAATTGCTCTAAATTAGACGCATTAAAAGCGCCTATGGCATATTTATTCTCTTTTGCTTTTTGAAAAATTTCTAACATGTTTTTATAACACTACCATTCCCTTATCTAAATTATCCATCATTAATTTATCCATCATCTCTTCTCCCATATATTCCATAAAAACCTTGTTCCAAAGCGCCTCTTGTTGATGATATAAATATTTTAATTCAAAATCAACTCGCTTCTGCTGTAGGGCAATTCCATTATCAAATAAATCAAAACTAATCAAAGTTTCTGAATCATTAGATGAAAAATAATCTCCAACTACATCTAAACTTTCCCAAAAATCTAATCCAGTTTCTGGAAATCTTTGAGCAAATTTTTGAATAACTTGAGCTGTTTTAGTAAAAAACAAAGCTTCAGGATTAATATGCGGCTCAGCTAATCTAAGATCTTTTTTGTCTTTTTTAGCTAAATATGAAGGAATAATTCGCCAGCTAGCTTTTATACCATCAGGCAATGGCATACTGCTGGCTTCTACTCTTAAAACTTCTATCATTCTTTTAGCAAAATCATGCTTTTGGCTATATTTCTCAAAAAGATTAGAATACCAATCAGTTTCGTGAATATAATGTAGAGTCATGAAAAAAAGATAAACAATTTCTCCAGGAAATTGTTCAGTTATTGGGATAATAAAAACCAAACCTAATTCTTTTAAATGACTCATATGATGAAGCTTTTTGCCAAGGAATTTTTTGCCAATACCTGACCACTTTTCAGGCAAAACAAGAACTTTAAGGTTTCTTTTCTCAAAATCGTCTTTTGTTAAATTCTTATAAGATTTAAAAAAAACTTCGTTCATCCAGCGACTGTCTTCAACAAATCTTAAAGCGGCAAATAATTCAAAAATATCTTCTTTTTCCAGCATTTTTTCAACATCATTGCCATAACCCAAACTATTCATAATCTGCTTAGGCGGGTTTAATTTAAATAATTCTTTAGCTTTCTCTTCTTTAAGATAAAAACCTGCTAAATCGCCAACTAACTCTTTAACTGAATTAATTAAACTTCTACAGCCGGATTCAGCTGAAAAATCCGGTTTATAGAATTTACTTAAAAGAACTTTATCTGTTTCTTTTACCTTATTAATCAAAGCTTTAAAAACTTCTTCAGCTGCTGGATCTGGCTTTAAGTTCATTTCTTTTAATTTTTCCTTCACTTTCTCATCATTTTCTTGAACAATCTTTTGAATAACTCCTTTCTTTCCGCTTATCTTTTCCATTTTCTTTTCCAAATCCAAAACTACTTTTTCTGATGTTCTTAATAATTTAGCAATCTTGCTAATTTCTGGCCTCATGCCTTTTCCTTTAAAACTTCTACTTTTTCCCATTTACCCCATTCGCCTTTTTTCAAAAGACCGTTTATAGCTCCCATTTTCTGCAATACTGATGTTGAATTTGCCGTAGCAAGCTGAATAGCGTAAGAAATATCTTGTTTTTCAATATATCCAGATAAAAATGCCGAGGCAAAAGCATCGCCAGCTCCAGTTCTGTCAACTAATCCAGATTCTGGAATGCCAGCTGAATATCTATATTCCCGGTCAGTCACTCTTACGCCTTTTGGCCCTTTGGTCATAACTTTAATTCTTGGAGCTAACTTTTCTAATTTATTAAAAATCTCTTCTTCATCGCTATAATCAACCCCTGTTAAAAGAGCTGCTTCTTCCTGATTCACAATTAAAATATCAACTTTATGAAGCAACGCCTTAGTTCTTTCCAATCCCTCGCCTAATTGGCTTTGGCCAACAGGGCTAACTGCTATTTTAATTTTGTTTTCAACTGCAAAATCAAATAATTTATCAAGAACTTTATATGCTTTGCCTGACAATGAACCAGCGTAAATCCATTTTGCTTTAATTTTATCATAATTAAAATCAGAATCAGTCATATTATGGCAAGCTCCTAATTTTTTTAAAATGCTTCGCCCAGTATTTGGAACAGAAAGAATAACTGAAAAAGCTGTTTGGTCTTTATCTGAATCAATTATTAAATCAGTTGAAACATTGTTTTTCTTTAATTCGCTTTTAACCATATCCCCAGCGCAATCCTTGCCAACTAATCCTAAATAAGCGGTTTTTAAGCCTTGATTTGCAAAAGTAACAGCTGCGTTTGTGCCGCAGCCGCCCATAGCAAAAGTAACGTTTTCCATTCCTAATTTAGAACCCAAAGGAACGCATAATCCTTTTTTTGTAATTAATTTCTCATCTTCAACTACTTTAAAATCAGGACTGCTCATAAATACATCCTGAGTAGCTGAGCCAAGAACTATAACATCGTACATATTATATAAAATTTTAAAACGAGTATTCTGAAATTTCTAATTTTTATATAAAGAAAACAAATTTTTTAAGTCGCAGGTGTGGGCGCGCGCCCGAGCAAAGCGAGGGCAGGAATAAGCGATTTAAAAAATTTTGTTTTCTGATTATTCAGAATACAAAGTTTTACAAACTATTATATTTTCCTCTTAATAACTTTCTTAACTGCTTCTTTAATATTTTTCGCTTTTAAGTCAAATTCTTTCATTAATTCCTCTGGCTGGCCGGATTCCCCAAAACGATTCTGGACTCCAATCATTTCTATAGGCACAGGATGGTTCTTAGCTAAAACCTCTGCCACAGCAGAGCCTAAGCCGCCCATTACCTGATGGTCTTCGCCAGTAACAATCGCTCCTGTCTGCTCAGCTGCTTTAATAATTTCCTCTTCATCAATTGGCTTAATAGTATGATTATTAATCACCCGAACATCAATTCCTTGTTTAGATAATTCTTCAGCTGCTAATAAGGCCTCATAAACAATGGGGCCGCAGGCAATTATAGACGCGTCTTTGCCTTTGCGAAAAACCTCAGCTTGGCCAATTCTAAAAGACGTTCTTTCAGTAGTAAAAACAGGAGTTGACTCACGGGCAAATCTTAAATAAACCGGCCCAATCATTGCGCCAGCCGCCATGGTTGCCTTTTCTGTTTCAATCATATCGCAAGGCGCTAAAACAGTCATATTAGGCAAACATCGAGTAATGGCAATATCTTCCAAGCCCTGATGAGTAGCGCCGTCTGGCCCCACTGAAATTCCAGCATGAGCCCCAGTAAGTTTAACATTAGCTTTATTATAGGCAATGCTAATGCGAATTTGATCCCAATTGCGTCCAGGACAAAAAACAGAATAAGTAGAAGCAAAAGGAACTTTGCCAATCAAAGCCAAGCCAACGGCAATGCCAACCATATTTTGTTCAGCAATGCCCACTTGAATAAACCTGTCTGGAAACTCATCTTTAAACCAATTACAGCGAGTAGAACCAGTTAAATCAGCGCCCAAAGCAACAATATTGGGGTTTTTCCTGCCTAATTCAACCAAGCCCTGGCCATATCCATCACGAGTGGGCTTTTGTTCTAATTTTTCTTTTTTGTATAAATTATTAACTAAATTCATATTTTCGTTTTATTACTCATGCTCGCCTTTAATCTTTCCATCTAATGTTCTTAAGCAATTAAGAGCTTTATCAGCTTCTTCTTTACAAGGCGCCTTTCCATGCCAAGAATATTTCCATTCCATAAAATCAACGCCCTTGCCTGGAATAGTATGAGCAATAATTAAAACTGGCTTTTCAAAAATTTTCTTAGATTTATGGCAAGCATTAATAATTTCTTCAATATTATGCCCATCTACTTCCAAAACATGCCAGTTAAACGCTTCATATTTTTCTTTTAACGGCTCTAAGGGCATAACATCTTCTGTATAGCCGTCAATTTGGATATTATTCCTATCCATAATCTGAGTAAGATTAAAAAGCTTGTTTTTGCCGGCAAACATAGCTGCCTCCCACATCTGGCCTTCATCATGTTCGCCATCGCTGGTCAAAGCCCAAACCCAATTATCTTTTTTGTCTAATTTATGAAAAGAATAAGCCATGCCGCAAGCAATTGACAAACCCTGTCCTAAAGAACCGCCTGATGTTTCAATTCCTGGCAATTCTAAACGGTGTGGATGGCCTTGTAAGCGACTGCCTAATTTGCGCAAAGTTTTCAATTCATCAACTGGGAAATATTCAGCATGAGCCATTGTTGCATACAAAACCGGACAAATATGGGCATTAGAAAGAATTACATAATCTCTTCCTTCCCAATCAGGTTTCTTATAGTCATATTTAACAACATTGCCAAAATACAAAGCAGTAAAAACATCAGCCATACCTAAAGGACCGGCTGAGTGGCCGGACTTAGCTTCCATTAACATTTCAATAATGTCTTTTCTGATTGTATTAGCTTTTTTTTCTAATTCTTTAATATCCATTTTTTAACTTTTTAATTGCTTCTTCAATATTTTCGCTTTTGAATATAGCTGAACCAATGAATAAGATATTGGCGCCAACTTGAATAACTTTTGGCGCAGTTTCTAAATTTATTCCTCCATCTACCCCTATATTAACATCTTTATATTCCTCTCGCAATTCCTTAATTTTCCACAAGGTTTCCTCTAAAAACTCTTGACCTCCTTTTCCTGGATGAACTGTCATAATTAAAACTAAATCAAGTTGATTAATAAAAGCATCTATTGACTTTACTGAAGTTTCTGGATTAATTGCCAAGCCAACCTGCAAACCAGCTTGCTTTATTCTTTTAATAATCCCTTCTGGATTTTTAGTTGATTCATAATGGAAAATAATTCTTTGAATGCCTGATTTAATCCAATCATCAATAATATTCTCTGGATTTTGAACCATTAAATGGACTTCTAATTTTAAACTGGTCTTTAAATTCCTTAAATCAGTTGGCTGGTTCCAAGTTAGGTTATCAACAAACTTTCCATCCATTACATCTAATTGAACCAAATCAACATAGGATTCTACCTTTTTAATTTTCTTCTGCAATTCCTCAAAATCTTGAGAAATAATAGCTGGGATAATTTGGATCATATTTATCATAAGGAACGTCCTTAAGGACGTTCCTTGATCTCTATAGCTTTAATCTTCTCTAACCTTCGCACGTGCCTTTCTTCTTCGCTAAACTCTGTTTCCATCCAAACGCGAACAATTTTCTTAGCTGTTTCTAAATCCAATACCTTGCCAGCCAAACAAAGAATATTAGCATTATTATGCTCTCTTGACTGAATAGCTGTAAACTCATCCCAAACAACAACCCCTCGAGCTCCTTTCACCTTATTAGCCGCTAAACACATTCCTAATCCAGTTGAACAAACTAAAATTCCTTTTTCTTTTGTTTCAACCGCTTTATTTGCCACTTTCAAAGCAAAATCAGGATAGTCGTCTTGAGGATCCATTTCTTGGTTGCCTAAATCCTCATATTTATATCCTAATTCTTCAAGATATTTCTTGATTTCTTCCTTTAAATGAAATCCAGCATGATCAGCGCCTAAGTAAATCATAATTTTTTGCCGATAAATTCTGCAAATTCTGCTAATCTGCAAGCATATCCATATTCATTATCATACCAAGCAACTATTTTTACCAAATCATCGCTGTTTTCGGTTAATAATGAGTCAAAGATTGCTGAATATTTAGAACCAACAATATCAGAAGAAACTATTTGATTGGTCTCGTATTTAAGAATGTTTTTGTATTCTCTTTGCGATGCTTCTTTTATTACATTATTAACTTCTTTTGATGATGGCTTTTTCTTAAGGTTGTAAATTGCATAAATCACTGAACCAACTTGTATTGGTATTCGCATAGCCATAGTATGCAATTTCCCTTTTAATTCAGGGATTACTTCAGTAGTTGCTTTGTCAGACCCGCTTGTTGTAGGAATAATATTATTAAAAACAGACCTAGCTCGCCTTAAATCCTTATGCGGAGAATCTAAAATCTTCTGATTATTAGTTGCTGCATGGGCAGTCACCATAAATCCTCTTTCCACTTCAAAATTTTCGTGAAGGATTTTGGTTATTGGCGCATAACAATTAGTTGTGCAAGAACCCATAGAAACAATATCATCCTTATTAGAATCATATTTATCTTCATTGCCGCCCAAAACATAGGTTGAAACATCAGATCCCTTGCAAGGAGCTGAGATAATAACTTTTTTTGCCCTAGCTGATAAATGCCTTCCTGCTCCTTCAAGATTAGCAAAAATACCAGTACATTCTAAAACAATATCTACTTCTAATTCTTTCCAAGGAAGCTGGGCTGGATCTTTTTCAGCTAAAATTTTAGCTTTGATTGGCTGATCATATATTCCATAAACAGAATCATATTTTAAAAGATGAGCTAAAGTTTCTTTATCAGCCAAATCATTAATAGCCGCCACTTCTAATTCAGGATGACTTTCTAAAATCCGCCGAAAAGCAGACCTTCCGATCCGGCCAAATCCATTAATAGCTATTTTAATCATATATTTTATTCCTTAATATTAAGTAATTGGCTAATTTTTTCTTTGTCAAATCCAATAATAATTTGGTCGTCTATATCCACTACTGGAACCCCCATTTGGCCTGATTTTTTTATCATTTCATCAGCTGCTTTTTGATCTTCACCCACATTAATATCTTCGTACTTAAAGCCTTTTTCATCTAAAAAAGCTTTAAGAGTAACGCAATATGGACAAGTTAACGTGCTATAAACACGGATACTTGGCTGTTTTTTATCTGTCATAATATTTGTTATCTAAGACCGCGCCTATTAATAATATTCTGAAATTTTTAATGCGTGTAGGGCTCCCGCTTCAGCGGGATAAAGCGCTTAAAAATTTTAGAATATTATTAGTTATAGGCCGTACCTTGATATCTTTATTGATTTAAACTTTGCAAATAATCATAAGCATTTAAAGCTGCTTTAGCTCCCTCTCCAGCGGCAATAACAATTTGCTTATGAGAAATATCAGTTACATCTCCAGCGGCAAAAATATTTGGCTGAGAAGTTCTGTTTCTAGAGTCAATCTTTATTTCACCCTCTTTATTTAATTCTACCACATTTTTAACTAAAAATGAACTAGCATCTGAACCAATAGCTACAAAAATGCCTTGAACTAACAATTCCTTATTCTTGCCTCCGGTTCCATTACTATAAGATAAGCTGCTGACAAATTGATCTCCTTTAATTTCAGCAATTCTAGCGCTAGTAATAACTTCTATTTTATCATTTTTTTTAACTTTTTCTTGAAAATATTGATCAGCCCTTATTTTAGAATCATATTCTAAAATATATATCTTAGAAGCATAAGTAACAAGATCTAAAGCTGTGCCTAATCCCATATTTCCTCCGCCAATAACAGCTACTTCTTTATCTTTAAAAAGAGGCGCGTCGCAAGTTGAACAATAACTAATTCCCTTGCCAAGAAATTTTGCTTCATTAGGCAATCCTAACTTGCGAGGATTTCGCCCTGTTGTTACAACAGCGGCCTTAGCTTGATAAGAATCACTATTAGCTTTTACTTCAACTAAATTATTATTTACTTTAATATCTTTGATTTCAACTCCTTCTTTTATCTCTAATTCATTCTTTTTTAAATGTTCAACAAATTTCTTGACCAATTCTGCTCCAGTAATTGAATTAAATCCAGGGTAATTCTCTATTTCAGGCGCTAAAGCCACTTGGCCGCCCCAATCTTTAGTAATTAAAATAGTTTTAAGTTTTTTCCTAGCTGCGTAAATGCCAGCGCTAACTGCAGCTGGCCCTCCTCCAATAATTATTAAATCATACATATTTTTTTAACTCAAATTAGCTAAATCAATATTTTCCAAAGTATATTTTTTCAAATTAGCAACTTGCCAGTCATTTAACACTTCACAGGCAAATCCCCAATGCATTGAAATCCAATTTCCTTTTTTTGGTTTTTTAATAAATCCCTTATCTTCAATCCTGTAATTTATTTTCTCTAAAATTGGCTTGCCTAAACTCAATTTATTGTTCTTTAAAACCAATGGCTGATATTCCACTTTTAAATCTGCCTGATTAACTTTCTTAACCTTGCCCCAGCTAATTCGGCAAAGATCCATACTGGATAAAATTTGCAATGAATCAATTTTATCAGCTTGCTTCCAAACGCTCAAAACATGAAAATTATGATGAGCTTTAGCTCCTAAAACAATCTTTTTATTCAATCTTCTTACCAATGGCTTGCTTAATTTCCTTTTAACTTGAAAATTATCTACTAAATGGCTATATAGCTGCGATTTAGTAATATTTTCTAAAAGAGAATTGCCAATCCAATAGGCCTCTACCACTTCTTCTCTAAAAGGATCCTTAATCCTATTATATTGAGCAATGAATTTTAAATAAGGATAAAGCGTTTGAAAATCTTCTAAAATCTGTTTTAATCCCTGATCTGTTTTCTGGCTATGGCAATAATGAAAAAGGTCTTTATTCTTATCTGGCCCGCAAAAACTCAAATGATTAGGCATAAAGCCATATCGCGCGCATCTAATGATTCCTTTGGAATCAAACTGCGCTAATTGATTTGTTTTGAGCATAAGAAGAATAAATAATTAGGATTGACAATAGAGCTAATATTATACCAAAAAACTGATTAATTAACAAAGCTTGATTTAAGAATATTAAAGATAAAAACGTTGTTATTGGACTGGCTAATAACAAAACAACAGCTGCTTCAGAAACCTTAATATATTTCAATCCATGATACCAAGCAGCTACATAGCCAAAAAGGAAAACAGATGTAATCATTACCCATCCTATCTGCTCTAAATTCAATGAATTAATTAAATGCGCTTGGCCAGTAATCAGCCAAAATAGAATAATAAAAAAAGAGCCAAAAAACATTCTCCCCCAAATAACTATCCGAGCAGATAAATCTCTAAGCAAATATTTGCTTAAAACATTTTCCAAAGCCCAAAAAAGAGTAGCTGATAAAATAAGAAGATCGCCCCATGTAAAATTACTTTGAACTGATTTTAATAAAAGAATATTAGCTAAAAACAAACCAAGGCCAGCTATTAAAAAATTCCTGCTGATCTTTTCTTTCAAAAAAACAGCTGCTAAAACAATGATATAGATAAACATTGTTTTATGAATAAAAGCCGCCTGAACTCCGCTAGTTATAGAAAGTCCTTTAAAAAAAAGTAAAAATGGGACAGAGCCGCCAATCAATCCGATTCCTAAAAGCATTAACCATTGATTTTTCTGAAGCTTTTTCAAAATCTTCCAATCCTTCATCATTAAAAGCCAAGTTACTATTAATAGAGCAACAATAATATTTTTCAAACCAGTAAAAATATATGGGTTAACAACAATAACTCCGAACTTGTTAATAAAAACAGATATGCCGGAAATAACAGCGGTTGATAAAACTAATAATAATCCTTTGTTTTTATTCATAATTGTAATACAATTAACTTATGTGTTTAGTAATTCCCAGCAAAGTAATTAAAATTGAAAAAGATTGGGCTACGGTAGAATCTGGCGATCACCAACACCGGGTTAGCTTAAACTTGCTTAAAAATGTTAAAATTGGCGACTATTTGCTAATTCACGATGAATTAGCTATTAATAAAGTTCCTAAAGCTGAAGCTAAAAAGATTTTAAAAATGATTAATAATCATCATCAATCTAGTGAACCGAGCAAGTAATACAAGGATCATAAGCCCGAACTAACATCACCAATAATCGTTCTATTTCTTCTTTAGAACGGTTTTTTGTTTGTTCTAGCAAAGCTTGACTGCTTTTTTCAATAGAAGTTAAATTCTGAACTGTAGGAGTAATAATATTAGCTTCAGTAATAAGATTATTAAACCCTGAGCTTGTCGAAGGGGCTAAATGAACTTCATGATAAAGCCCGCCTCTTGGAGCTTCAATAGCGCCAACACCTCTTAAAGAATGGTTTTTGCTTGGTTGAATTACTTTTTTATCTATTTCTATATTTAATAATTTTTTAATAATTTCCTGCGCTTTCTGATGGTAAATCCCTATTTCAATTGCCTGGGCCAAATTATTATGAAAAGGATTGGCAAAATCTACTTGATATTTCTTATCATAATTTCCATAAACAGCTAAACGAGCCAAAGAACCCACCATCATTTCTTCCCCCTTATACTTGCCAAACTTAGCTGTTGAATAATCCCTGATTTCTTCTTCAATATCCTGCTTGTAATTCTTAATTAATGATTCTTTTCTTCCTTTAATATTCTTTGAAGAAACAGCTATTACTGAATCATTATCCAAAGCAACTAATTGCAAATCAACACTTAATTCTGGAAATTCAATATTAGCTGCCAATTCAATTGTATTCTTAGCAGCCAATTCTGATTTTTCTAATTTCTTAAGCAATTTCTTTAAAGCTAAAATACTTGGGATTTTATGAAAACCGCCAATAGTTGTTTTGGTTGGATGAACAATCCGGCCCCCAACAACCTGAACAATCAAATCAGAAACTTCTTTAAGAGCTAAAGCATTCTTAAACGCTTCTGGGTTCTTTTGAGCTAATTCTGTTCCCCGGTCAATTCCTAAATAATCAGGCAAAGATAAAAAGAAAAGATGCAAAGCATGGCTTTGAATCATTTGCCCGCTCTGCATTAAATCACGCAATAAAACAGTTGTTTGATTAGGTTTAATATCCAAAGAATCTTCTAAAGCAGTTAAAGAAGCTAAATTATGTGCTGTGGGACAAACCCCGCAAATACGAGGCGTAATCCAATGCATTTCTTCAGCTGTCCGATTAACCAGCATCCCCTCAAAAAGCCGCTCGCCTTCATGAATATTCAATTCAATGGAATTTTTCTTCCAATCAATAGTTAAACTCCCATGCCCTTCTATTTTAGTAATAAAATTGTTCATTGTATAAAAAAATGAATATTCTGAAATTTCTGAGACGCGTCAAAGCCCTTTAGGGTAAAGCGCGAAGAAAATTTAGAATATGAAATTTTTATTTGTTTTATTTCTTGTTTACTCTACTCAAAAACATTGTAAAATATCTTTCAATTTCTTTTTTATCTGTAATCTTATTAAGAATCTTTAATAAATTTTTAATTTCTGGTTCTTCGCGCAAGCCAAAACAGCCATAACAAGCAGAACCGCCAGAAACACAAATAGCTTGGCACCCGCCTTGAGTAATCGGACCCAAGCAAGGTCGGCTATCCGATAGCCGACAAGGATTATTTTCCTGTTTGCATTCAAAACAAACTGAATAGCCTTGATACTTTGGAACTTTGCCAGCTAACAAGTCTTCAATAATTCTAACTACTTCTTTGCCATTGACTGGACAGCCATGAATTAAAAAATCAACTTGAACATAAGCAGATAAAGGCAAAGCGTCAATTCCCCTTGGCTTATACGCTTGTCCTGAGCTTGTCGAAGGATAAATCTTCTTATACCATTTAGCCCGCTCTTTTTTATCCACAATCGCTGGAATACCGCCCAAAGCAGCGCAAGCGCCCAAAGCAATTAAAACTTCTGATTCTTTTCTTAATTTCTTAAGTAAATCAATTTCATGCTGAGTTATTGGAGTTCCTTCAATAATAGTGATATCAAAAGGGCCAGATTCTTTTCTATCCTGGCCTAATCGCCAATCAACAATATCTAATCTGCTTTCCAATATTAAAAGCTTTTCTCTAAGAGAAATAATCTCTACTTCACATCCTTCACAATCAGTAAAGTCATAGATAGCAACTTTTGGTTTAATCATAGTACTTATTTTTATTGAGTGCTTTGAAATTTCTGAGACGCGTCGGAGCCCTTTAAGGTAAAGCGCGAAGAAATTTCAATGCGCGAAAAAAAACAAATGATTTTAAAAATTTGATTTCCGGAATATTTCCTATTTATCCCAGTTTTTATCAATTTCATCAAAATTAAATACTGGACCGTCTTGGCATACATATTTATCTCCAGTTGTGCAATGCTGGCACTTGCCTATCCCGCACTGCATTTTTCTTTCCATATTAACAAAAATCCTTCTGTCAGAAACCCCCAAGGGTCTTAAGATTTTTTCCAAAGCATCCATCATTGGCCCTGGCCCGCACATAGCTGAAACAGCATTTTTAGGATCAATCTTAATATCATTAATTAATTCTGAAACCATGCCTACTGAACCCTTCCAATCCTTACTTGGCTGATCAACAGTTAATAATACTTTTATTTCTTTTTCCCATATTTTTATTCTGTCTTTAATTAACAAATCACCCGGAGTCCGAGCTCCATAGATTAAATAAACCCGGCCAAAGTCATCTTTGTTTTTAATAACATATTCAATTAAAGAAGCGATCGGAGGAATTCCACAGCCGCCAGTCACCATAACAATATCATGGCCTTTTATAAAATCCAAAGGAAAGCCATTTCCATAAGGACCGCGCATAAATATTTCATCCCCTTTCTTTAATTTATGCAAGGCCTCAGTTAAAACTCCAACTCTTCTAACTAAGATGTCAATATATGAATCTTGATAAGGCGATGAAGCAGGGCCAAAAGGAGCTTCTCCATAGCCAAAAATGCCAGGCAAAACAAACTGGCCTGGATTAAATAATAATCCCTGGTCGTTTTTTAAAAAATCGCCTTTTTCTTTTTTTAATCTAAAAAGATTAACATTAGAAGAATGCTTTTCTATTTTATCAATTTTAACTTTAAATGGTTTGTATAAATTTTTCATAACTAATAATAAAATTTATATTAATAAAAACGAGTGTTCTGAAATTTCTGAGACGCGTCAAAGCCCTTTAGGGTAAAGCGCTCATAAATTTTAGAATATAAGTTTAATAAATTTATTCTTTTTTCTTTTTATAATCCTTAACTATTTCTTTTAAAACTTCTCCTATTTTAATCTTAGCTGGGCAATATTCTTTGCAATTGCCGCAAGCTATGCATTGCGGCTTGCCATATTCCTTATATGCACGCACAAATTTATGATAAAACCAATTATAATATCGCTCTTTAATGGTTTTATGAAAATTATGCCCGCCAGCAATTTTAGCAAAGCTTGGCAAAGTGCAAGCATCCCATTGCCGGCAGCGAACGCACTTCTTATCATCTAAGCTAACCCTGTCTTTTATGGAAAAACAATGGCAAAGAGGACAAACATATGTGCAAATACCGCAACCTAAGCATTTTTCAGCCAACTCATCCCAAATCTTATGATTTACTTGCCAAGACCATTCTACTGCTTCAGCTAATAATTCTGAATCTAAAAGCATTTTTTTAGCTGGATTTTCTTCTTGAGGATATTTTTTAATCTCTGGATTTTTATTTTCTTTAAAAAACTTGTTTTGAGCTAATTTCTTCCCCTTATCAGTTAAAACCAATGCTTGATATTGCTTTTGATTAATTTTTTCTAAAATAAGGTCGCCAGCTGGAGTTACTTCAACTGAATTATCAGTTAAGCCAATTAAAACTGACTGTTCTCTTCTTTGCCAGTAAAAAAAATCTGGCTGGGGCTTGCTCATTATTTCATCTAATTGCTTAATGCCTTCTAATTTATTCAAGCTTAAGCCAAAAATCACTAACTGTTTCTTGTAATCTACAGTATCAAGATTTTTTGTTTTTTTATCAAAAACAAAAATATCTTCCTGAGGAGGAAAAAAATATTTCTTGGGCGGCAGAATAGAATTCTTAACATTAACAACTTTAAAATCTTTCTTTAATTCTATTAACCACTCTTTTATTTGTTTCTTTTCAATAATCAAAGCCATAGATATATATTAACATAAAATTAAGAATAGAAAAATCCCAGTCCTTCAAAATAAACTTTTTTAAGAACTGGGATCAAACAAAAAAACTATTTAGCAAGCTCTTGCTCAATAATCTCTTCAAATATAGCTACTGGCTGATTGCCAACAACTTCTTGATTGTTTATAAAAAAGGTTGGCGTGCCTTCAACTCCAGCGCTGGTTGCCTGATCAAACCAATTAACTGCTTTTTCTTGGTACTTTCCTGAATCAATACATTGATCAAAATCATCTTGGTTTAACTCTAAAATATTAGCTGTTTTTTTCAAATCGTCAAGTGATTTAATATCCTGGATATTTTCGTAAAGAAAGGTGTTGAATTCTTGAAAATCTCCTTGTTCATTAGCGCACAAAACAGCTATGCTTAATTCTGGAGGAGAAAGCAAACGAAAAACCACTTTTACCTTGCTTGTTTTAACGTACCTATCAACAAGCAAAGGAAGCGTATCTAAATGAAAATCAACGCAGAATCCGCAAAAATGACTGGCATACTCTATTATTGTTACTGGAGCTTCTGGATTGCCTATAAAAAGCTCTTCTGATAATTCCAATTTAATTGATTCTGTAGATTGTTCTTGATCAGATGCTTCTAAAACTGAAGCTGTTTGATTATCTGTTGGCTGTTTATTTTGATCAGCGTACCAAACAATTCCTATTAAGAATATTATAGCAATAACTCCTAAAATATATGTTTTCTTATTCATATGATTTATTATACTCTTTTCTAATTAAAAAGCAAATTTAATTGGATTAACGTCATCGGATGACGTTATTAGGTGTTTGTCCTTCTAAGGCAGCAATCACATTATTAGCTGCCATTTCAGCCATTTTATCGCGTGTTTCCTTGGTAGCTGAAGCAATATGAGGCGTTAAAACAACATTTTCCAAATCAGCTAATCCAGGCATTAATTCCGGCTCTTTTTCAAAAACATCCAAGGCTGCGCCAGCAATCCTTTTAGCTTTTAAGGTTTCTATTAAAGCTGTTTCGTCAATTACTGGCCCGCGAGAAGTATTGATCAAACAAGCAGTTGGCTTCATTATTGCCAATCTTTCTGAATTAATTAAATGCGTGGTTTCTTTTGTTAAAGCAGTATGCAAACTGACAAAATCCGACTCTTTTAATAAGTCATCCAACTCTTTATATTCTGCCCCTATTTTTTCTTCTAATTCCTCATTGCGATTAATATCATAATAAATAATTTTCATATTAAAACCCTGTTTCATTCTTTGGGCTACAGCAAAACCAATTCGGCCAAAACCAACAATCCCTAAAACTTTTCCAGTAATGTCAGCGCCTAAAAAAAGCTTAGGACCCCAAGCTTTGTACTTGCCTGCCCTGGTATATTTATCCGCTTCAACAACTCTTTGAGCTATAGTAAAAAGCAATCCAACAGCATGATCAGCTACTGCGTCAGTTAAAACGCCAGGGGTATTAGTCACTATAATATTTCTCTTTTTTGCCTCTTTAACATCAATATTATTATACCCAACCGCGTAATTAGCAATAATTTTTAATTGCTTGCCAGCTGCCTCCATTACTTCTCCATTAATCTTTTCTGTTAAAACAGAAAGAATAGCGTCAACTCCTTTAACGCCTTTTAATAGCTCTTCTTGAGATATTTTCCCTTCTGGGCCAATTAAAACATTCCAGCCCTTATCTTTTAACATTTTAATCCCTTTTTCAGGAATCTGACGAGTAATAAATACCTTTGACATATTTTTCTCCTTCTTTGCCACACCGTAGTCTTTTAAGACATAGACGGGTCTTTAATTAATTATTTTCTTTTTATCGGCAGTTCAAAATAGAAGGCGCTGCCTTTGTCTTTGCCTTTGGATTTAACCCAAATTCTGCCTTGATGAGCTGAAACTAACTTAGCAGCTAAATACAATCCTAAGCCGGTTCCTTCAGTATGAATTTTAGCTCCTGCATGTCCGCGGGAAAACTTTTCAAACAAAGTTACTTGCTCTTTGGCAGAAACGCCAATGCCAGTATCTTTAATGCTAAAAATGATTTTGTCTTTATCTGTTTTAAGCCGAATAACTGCTCCTCCTTTATTAGTATAAAAAAGAGCATTATCAACTAAATTCTGAACAACTTGCCTAATTTTCAAAGCATCAATTTTAATTAAAGGAATTGGCTTTTTTGGCTCAATATATTTTAAATAAAGGCCTTTGTCATCAGCAACTTTCTTAAATTCTTCAATCACGCTCTTAGTCATCTTTTCTAAAGAAACTGATTTAAAATCAAGCTCTAAACGGCCTGACTCAATCCTGGAAACAGCTAATAAGTCGTCAACTAATCTAATTAACCGCTCATTGCTTAAATAAACCCTTTCTAATTGACCTTTCTGTTCTTTGTTAATCTTACCCCAAGAACCTTCTAATATCATTGAAATATATCCCTTAACAATGCTTAAAGGAGTTCTTAGCTGATGAGAAGCCAATGAAATAAATTCTGATTTAGCTTTGTCTAATTGCTGTAATCTAATATTGGCGCCTCTAAGCTCTTTTGTTTGAAATCTAACTTCTTTTTGAAGCGTCTTGGAAAAATCCCTCATCTCTTCATAAAGCCGGGCGTTTTCAATTGCAATAGCTGCTTGAGCGGCAATTGTTTCCAATGTTTTAATATCTTCATTAGTAAACATATCCCCGGACTTCTTAGCTTTTAAAAGAAAAAGTCCGAGTAATCTTTCTTTAAGCGTTAAAGGAACAACTAAAGCTGCCTTTAGTTTTTCCATTTCTTTAATATAGAGAAAATTTTCACCAGATAAAATTCCTTCTGAATGTTTTCTCTTTAATTCTTCTAAGACCAATACATCTCTTTGTTTTTTAAAACAATTAGCTAATTTATCCAATTCCCTGCCTTCTTTTCCAAAAACAACTACTTCTATATTTTCCAATCTCAAGGCTTGAGTAATTTGTTCTTCTAAAGTATTAATAACCTTATCTAAATCTAAAGTCCGGGATAAAACATCAGAAACATCAGACATTAATTCCTCTGGCTTATACTCGCCTTTAAATAAAAATGCGTCAGTTGTTCTTTTTAACCATTCATACAGCGGCCTAAATCCAACAGCAGTTAGAATAGCTACGATTAAACCAGTAATAACTTGTGTTCTAAGGGTATAAACGCCGCCAAAGAATATCAATCCTAACAAAAAAGCCGCCATAACATAGACAGCTGTGATGATAATAACAACTCCGGAAAAAATAGTGCTTCTCTTAATCGCCACCCTGATATCCATCAAACGGTATTTGAGAATGGCGTAGGCAACAGCAGCTAAATAAAATGTAGCTGTCCAATTACCTATTGGCGGAATAGGAATATCATACCATAATAAATAATTAGTTGCCACGCCTAAATATCCAACAATTGTTCCTATAAAAATATATTTAATCTTAGCATGTGTTATTCCTGAAGAAGAAAAATATTTATTGAATAATAAATAAACCGCATAAAGCGCATAAAAAAGCCAAGCTAAAAGAAACGGATGATAAAGAATGCCTGGCTCTGGCCAAAAAGCAAACTCTAATTTTGGCCCTACTCCTTTTACAAACAAAGAAGTAAAATTAGCTAAAAAGAAAAAGAAAAAAACTAAATATCCAAAAATAAGCGATTTTTTCTTTTCTTTAATCTTATTAAGCAGTCTAAGAATAAAATAAAAATAACAAATAGGACCAAAAATAGCTCCTATCATTAATCCCCGAACCCAGAAAAGAGCGCTATTGGCATTATCAGCTATCTGCCAAAAATAATAAGCGTAACTCCAAACAGCCGCGCTTAAACAAAACAAAGCAAAAGCTTGATTAATCTTTGCTTTTTTGTTTTTAAAATAAACAAAAAGCCCAAGAATAGTACTAGTAATAGCATTTATTAATGCGGTGATAGCATAAAAACTCATAAGAAAGACCCCTGAGAATATCTGGCTTTATTTTACCATTTTTCTCAAGGGCCTATCAAGTTTTTATTTTTGACATACTCCAATTCCATGAATCTGAAACGGTTCATAAAATATGTCAACATTTTGAGGAAAAAAACCTCCATTGAGAAGCAATTTTGTAAACTGTTCCTCGCTTCTATAAATCATGGGCCATAACATAACCCAATCAAGAAAGATTTTCTCCCGATTGTAGTTAATGTTGCAGGTTAGAAAAATTCCTTTATCAGACAGGCAGTCTTTAATCTTATTGATTAATTTAATTGCCTTATCATCAGGCCTGTAATCAAGAAATCCAACCATCTCAATAATATGAGGTTGAAATTCCTGACAAACTTTTTCCAAAACTCTAGTTGTGCCCTTGATAAAGGTAAATCTATCTCCTAACCCATTTTTTTCAGCGTAAGCTTTTGCAGCTGCTAAAGCAGTTCTGTCAATATCAATTAAAACTGCTTTAATATTAAAATGAGGACGCTTTAACATTGCCTCTATAACTGCCTGGGCTGAACCAGAAGCCAGTGAAATTATTCTAATTTCCGGCTCATTAGCAAATTCTGCAAAGGCCTTTGTTAAAAGATTAATAATAATTTTCAATCGATTAGCAATAGCCTGACGGTTTTCAAGTTTTCCGATCCAATGATTTGTTAACCAACCTTCAACACCGCCATTAAGCTGTGGCTTAATCTTCTCATGATAATTGTAAACAATATCAAGAGATTTCCAACTTGCAGCTCCAACTACAGCCTGGTGGTTAATCCTGCTAAATCGATCGCCAAAAAAACTAGAAATGTGTTCTGGGTCTCTTCCCATCTCCCAGAGAATTTTCCCAAGAGAACTTTTCCTTTTTTTGAACACCTTAATAAAAAGAGCTTGAGTGAAGTTTGTCAATGCTGCCCAGATACTGACCAGTCGCATAAATAGCACATACAACCAATTCCTTTTATTATATTCTCCGTTAAATTCCTTTGCTCCAAGAGTTGTAATTATAACTCCGCCATTGCCAACCCGAACTTTATAATCATTCAGGCTTTCCATCCCAGTTCCAGGATGCAGTAACATATCATCACCCCCTTTTTTCTCCAAGTATTATATTTTCAAAGAACCACTCGGTTCTCTATTTAACAAACCGAATCAAGGAGATTAAATCTTAATCTTTTTGATTTGATTTGTTAGCTTTCAATAACTTTTTATTCTTTACTGTAATACTTGCCAATTAACCAGATTATCAAAGTTAATGATACTGGCACTGCTATTATGATAATGGCTAAAATAATTTTGTTGTCCATATTTTTAAACTTAATTATGATTTCAAAGACAACTTTATATTATGATTATATGCTATTTTATAAACCTTTGTCAAGTTTTTCCCGACAAAAATTATCCACAGGAACGAAAATAAACAAAAATCGCTTGATTAAAGCGATGTTTTAAATGATTATTTGTAAAGTAATGATTGACAATAAAATATTGATAATTTTACTTTAATAACTTTTCATTCCTTCAAACTTTTTCGACCACTACAAAAAAAATACTATGTTTGTGTATGCCAATGGGCGGATGATTATCTCTTGTTATCTTTTCTTCTATTTCTAAAATTTTGTTCCCAGAAAAAAGCTTTATAATTTCCTCTTTTGTAAAATAATGTACAAAACTTTTCATTTTTTTACTATAAAACGAACCTTCTCCTTTAATTTTCTGAGCAACTTTTATAAAATTAACATACGAAGGATCTTTAGTAGAGAAAACCTCAAGATAAACTAATCCTCCTTTTCTTAAAGATTTAATTGTTTTGTCTATTATTATTTTTACCTCTGTAAATCTAAAAAAATGCAAAACATTCAATATTAAAATTAAATCATACTCATTTTCAGGAAAACCAAAATCTAAAATATTTCCTGATACAACATTAATTTCTTGACACTTTTTTTTTATTTCATTAATCACCTCTTTATCTTTATCCACGCAAGTAACTTTAAAACCTTGATCTGATAAAAAAATACTATTAGCACCCATACCTGAACCTAAATCTAAAACCTTTCCATTTTTAGGAATTCTTGAGGCCAATTGTTTGACCTTATTATTTATTTTTTTAGCAAACTTAAACATAAAAATAAAGAGAGTAGAAATATCTCTACTCTCTATTATAAAACACAAACACAGACTTAATCAAGTTTCTTCCAACATTGAGGATCAGGTGCAAAAAATGAACCAAAAACACCATACGCTACCGCACCACACCCACGGCAATATTGCAATAATTCACATTTTTTACATTTAATGAAATTAGACAATTCACGATAACAATTTAGCTTCTCCGACTGTAAAAATATATCTATTAGTTTATCTTTTGGCACATTCCCTATCAAGCTTGGAAATCGTCTGCAGGCGTATACTTTCCCATCACATAAAACAGAAAGATTAGCCACTCCTATTCCACATCCACCATAAACAATCCCATCATTTACACTATTAAAGGTAAATTCACCTCGTTCATATAAAAACAGCTTCCATAAATGATCTTTTAAGGAAAATTTAGTCTTGTAACCGGCATTGTGCAGGGTGTTGTATAAAGAATCTACTTTTATAAGAAAATCTCTATATTCAAAAGGAGAAAAGCTAACTTTTCTATAATCTTTAATTGGCATCAATTCTGGCCTGACTAAACGAGCAAAAGCAAAAATATCTATTTCGCAGTCTCTCACTAAAAGTTCAACTAAAGAAAAAAAATCTACTGCATTAAACTTACTTAGCGTGAACATCACAATTGTTGTTATTCCTGTCTTTTTTAGTACTTCAATAGCTTCTAAAGAATCCTGAAAACTGCCTTTCTTTCTAAGTACATCATGTTTTTCTCTCACTCCATCTATACTTATTTGATACCGTCTTACTCCTTTTTCCTTTAGGTTTTTAGCAGTTTCTAAATCTAAATGAAATGGATTTCCCATAATATCAATAATAGGAAATTTCATGCCACGTTTATGTATTTCTTTGCGTATAAAATCCAAAATCGAAAAAAAATCTTCTCTCAAAAGAGGATCACCTCCAGTAAAAGCAATGAATGCGTTAGCATTCAATTTTTCACAGGTATCTAAAAAATCTTTTACCACTTCAATAATCTCTTCAAAACTCAAATCTTTTTCATTTTTGGCAAGTTCAGTAGACTGAAACATATAACAGTGTTTACATTGTTGATCACATTTAGAAGTTATATGCCATTGCAAAGAAAAAAAAGGGTTATTATTATCTCTATCTTTCATTTCAATCTCTCCTAAAAGAATAGGAACGCCTCTCTATTGAAACGTTCCCAAAGTTTAATTTTAATCATCACCTGAGCACGGCCCTAAACAAGCCTTACATTCTCCGTCACAACTAAGACTAAGAGAATTTAAAACCTGTTCACTTTTCTGAGGCAACCCTAAATGTTTTCTCCAATAAGCATAACGGGCCAAAACTCGAAGCGCCTCATCTTTGATAACCATAATTCTTCTCACCTCCTTTCATTGTCTAGTTTTTAAAAAACAAAAAATTATAGTAAATTTCCTTCAAATTTACTTTTATTATAATACCTTATATAAATAAACCTTGTCAATGTCTTTTTTTTGCTATATGATAATCATATGGAAACTTTGCCGTTAGAATTAAGAAAATTAGGATTAAGTGAAAAAGAAGCCAAAGTCTATTTAACCGCTTTAGAGCTGGGCTATACTTCTGTTCAAAAAATTGCCCAACAAGCTAAAATAAGCAGGCCAACCACTTATAAGATTATCAAATCCTTAAAAGAAAAAGGCCTTATTTCTGAATCAAAAGACAAGCGAAAAAGATACTTTATTGCTGAATCGCCAGACAACCTTTTAGGAATTCTGCGCAGGCAAAAAAAAGAAATAGAAGAAAAAGAACGGGAATTTATTAGAATTATTGCCACTTTGCGAAGCAAATATTCTTTAGACGATCAAAGAGAAATTAAAAGTTATAAAGATAAAAAGGGGATAAAAATTCTGTTTGATGATTTATTAACAACCAAAAGCAGAAAAATCTATGTTTTAATCAATAATGAAAAAATCTGGCCCGGAAAAGAAAGAAAGATTATTTACAAAAAAATTAAAAAACGCCTGGGTAAAATACAAATCACAGAAAAAAAACTTCCTATCTCCTTTCAGGGAATTGCTATTATTTACGATAAAGTCATTATTCTTCCAAACAAATCATCTGGCATACTTATCAATAACAAAACTATCATCAATCTAATTAAATCTTTCTTCCAATATATTTGAAAAATATAGCTTATCGTCAAAACAAAAAAACCATACTCAATGGTTTTTTGTTTCCTTAAAATCTTATCTTATTATAGTTGATTGTAACTTAGAAAGCTTCTTATAAACTCCGCCTTTATTAATTAATTCTTGATGATCTCCTTGTTCAACAATACAGCCTTTTTCTAAAACAAGAATTTGATCAGCTTTTTGAATAGTGCTTAAGCGATGAGCAATTACAAAAGTAGTTCTTCCTTTAATTAAATAACTCAAAGCATCTTGAACTAATTTTTCCGTAGCCGAATCTAAGCTTGAAGTAGCTTCGTCAAGAATAAGAATCTTAGGATTTCTCAAGATAGCCCTGGCAATAGCCACTCTTTGTTTTTGTCCAGTAGAAAGCTTAATTCCTCGCTCACCTACTAATTGCTCATATTTCTTATCAAACTTTTGAACAAAATTATGAACATGAGCCGCTTTAGACGCTTCAATAACTTCTTTTTCACTAGCTTTAGGCCTCCCATATCTAATATTATTCTTAATTGTGTCATTAAATAAAGTTACTTCTTGAGGAACAACAGCAATATTTTCTCTTAATGATTCTAAATTAATTTCAGCAATATCTTGTCCATCTATTAAAATTTTCCCTTGTTTGGGAATATAGTAACGGGAAATCAAATCAATAAAAGTTGTTTTACCAACCCCGCTTTCGCCAATCAAAGCAATCATTTCTCCAGATTTAGCTTTAAAGCTAACATTCTTTAATACCCGATTGCCTTTTTTGTAATTAAAGCTAATATTAATAAATTCCACCTCGCTTTTAATATCCTTTAATTCTTTTTTATCTTTCTGATAAAGTTCAGGTTTAACTTTAAGAAGCTTTTCTGCTCTTTGAATGGCAGTTAGCCCAGTTCTTACTTGGCGATAATTATAAGCTAAAGAAGCAAAAGGACGATATGTTAAATTAATATAACCAACAAACATAACTAATTGGCCAGCAGTAATAATATCTTTTCTTAAAAACAAAATAGCTCCGCCAAAAATAAATACAAATCCTATGCTAAAAATTGTTTGCTGCCAAGCATTAAGAATACGCCAAAGATCCATAAAAGACTTAAACTTTTGACCAGCTTTATCTCTAAAATTCTTATTTGTTTTTTTTCTTTCTAACTCTTCATTGGTAAATGATTTAACTGTTTGAATATTAAGAATGGAATCATAAAGATCGCCAAAAGATTTTTCATAAATTTTATTTAATTCTTTTTGCGCTTTAACAATTGGTTTTACTTTCCAAATAGTAGCTAAAAAATAAAAAAATAAAATAAATAATAAAAATATCATTAATCTCCATTCAACCAAGCCCATAATAATTAAAGAACCAATAATTGTTAAAAAATCTGGTCCAAGATGAAAAACAACTTGGCTAATAATTGTATCTAAAAAACCAGCCCCGCGATTAGCTCTTTGAATAATTTCTCCCATTTTCTCATTCTTATGAAAGCTTAAAGGCAAAAACAAAAGATGATTAGTTATTTTCAAACGAAAATCCATTTCAACGTCAATAGAAACACGATTTCCTCTATTTCTAGCTATACGGCCAAGCCAATTGCCTAATAAAGACAAAATTAACCAACCTAAAAGAATTCCTCCAATTAATTGGAAACTTGAAGATTCTTCAACAGCAATATCAACTAAACGACCATAAATATATGGAATAACAGCGCTAACAAAAGAGCCCATTAAAGCAATTAGAGCTATGAAATAAACTTTTCTTTTATACTTTCTCAAATACCGCCAAATAATTTTTGAATCTTTAAATATTTCCATATTAATATCTTACCATATTTTTTAACATATTTCTTGATTTTAGAGGTGTTACCTATGTATCTCATCATGTGTATTGCCTATATCTCGTCATGTACAGCGATAAAAATCTTCTATTGTTTGAATATAGTCAAAAAACTGTACAAACATTGACATTTATAACATGATTTACCATACTATAGATAGAATTCTAAAAGATAATTTTGGCAGCTAATGGATGCAATTTTGCACATTAAAATTTAAATACAAACATAAAGGAGGTGTAATATGAAAAAACCTATCATCTTAGCTTCGCCGTTTAAAACAATGATTCCGATTATTAAAATAGTCGGCAATTCCTGTAATCTTCGTTGCGGTTATTGTTTCTATAGTACAACAGACCAATCTACTAATTGTCGCATGAATTATGAATTACTTAGAAAGTTTTTAGTAGAGTATATGCAACTTTTTACAGATCGCTTCATGTTCATTTGGCATGGCGGAGAACCGTTACTTGCAGGATTGTCTTTCTTTCGTAGAATAGTTGAAATTCAATCACAAATCACTAGAAATAATCAAGTAATCCAGAATTTCATCCAGACCAATGCCACGTTAATTAATGAAGAATGGGCTAAGTTCTTTAAAGAATATAATTTCAAAGTAGGTGTAAGTTTAGACGGCAACGAAAAAAGCAATAATCGATTTCGAAAAAATTACAACGGAAAAGGAAGTTTTAATCAAATAATGCGAGGAATAAAAATTCTTCGTAACCACAACATCAAACCAGGTATTATCCAGACCCTCACAAGCGACAACTTATCTCAAACTAAAGAAAATTTCAATTTCTTTACAAATATTGTTGGCGCTAGAGGGTGGAGCACAAACATCTATCTTGATAAAAACAATGAAAATCGGATGATGCCAGGCCAAAGTCTTACAAATAAACAACTTACAACATTCCTAATAGATCAAATCAACCTTTGGCTTGCCCAAAATGACTCCAAGCTTAAAATCCGCGAGATTGAAAATTTCATTTCTGCTATGTTTAATAAAAAACCTTCAAGTTGCGCTTTTAATGGATCTTGCGCTGGATATTTTTGTCTTGAGTACGATGGCAAAATCTATCCTTGCGATAGGTCATCTGGTTATCCTGATTTATTACTAGGTGATATTTCTAAACAACCACTCCTTGAAGTTTTAAACAGCGCTGAAAGATTAAGTTATGTAGAAAGAATAAACAATTTACCGTCTGAATGTTTCTCTTGTGAATGGCAAAAATCTTGCAATAACGGTTGTACAATGCATCGAGTCAAAGATATTGACGGTAAATATTATTTCTGCGAGGCGCGAAAAACAGTTTTCGCTTACCTTAGAGAAAAAATATCAGAGCTTGACTTTGATAAAAAACGACAAAAAGAAAGGAGGTGAGAAGAAAATGGAAAAAGGTATAAATGCATTACAAGGCGCTTTTGAAAGAGCCAAAGAACGACCAGATATCAATCTTTCAGCTCAAGAATCTTCTGACTGGGATCAATGGAATAACTGGGACGATCTCGGTGGCGATGATCCTGGCTGGGGCGATATTAGCGACTAAATAAACACAAAAGGCATGATTTATATAAAATCGTATGAATCATGCCTTTTTATTTTATTATTAACGACAATCTTTTTATATAATCTTTATTAAAATGCTTATTCTGATCTAAATATTCTTTTGTTAAGTTTAATATCTTTATTGTTTTTTTAGTGTTAATATCCGACAACAATCTACCTGCAGGCTTATTTTTTAATAACCGTATCCCAAGCATTCCTTTAGGAAATAATGATGCGGTTACCGCTTCGTTTAGAAAATCAACTTTTGACTGTTTTCCTGAAAAATAATTAATTAATAACGGATAAAAATATTGATTTTGGAAAAATACATGAATTACCTCATGCCAAATAATACCCAAAGCATGTTCAATATTTTCTAATGAATACCTAGAAATTTCTACGCCAATACTTTGATTGTCTATATTAGCGCTTCCACCTGTGTGTTCTTTAGTAGAAAATAATAAATATATATGAATCTCTTTTTCTTGAATAGAAGTTTTATAAAGAGTACTTAAAGAAGCTATAATTGTATCTGTAAGCTTTCGATCGTTTGCAGCTTTGATTAATGCTTCTTGCCAACGATTTAGCAACGGCAAATCTTTTTCGTATAAAGAGGTAAATTTACTCTCAAGTAAAGAAAAAGTATTTTTTACTATTTGACATTCTTCTACTGACAGGGTCTTGGATAATTCTTTAAAATGATCTTCTGATAAAAAGAATACTTTTTCAAAACAACTTTTACCTTGTGAATATCTTAACCGAATCTTTTTGAATCTTTTCAAGGCATCTTCTTCTTGTGTTGAAAATGCGCCAAGTTCTTTTCTCCAAAAAAGATTATAATCTTTGCGATTACTAAAATGCCACTCTGATAAATTCTGAATAAAAAAATAAAAATTCGCGCATTTTGAAATTTTAATATTAAATTTGATTGTATTCATACTTTCTCAAATATCGCCAAATAATCTTTGACTCTTTAAATATTTCCATATTAATATTTTATCATATTTTTTAATCCTAACCAATCTCCATATTTCCCCTAATATCTTTTCTAATCTTCTCCATAAACTGATGCATAAAATAAAGATTATGAAAGGTTGCTAAGCGAGCGCCAAGCATTTCTTTGGCTTTAAAAAGATGATGTAAATAAGCGC